>CAYRUT010000009.1:0-48930 GCA_964427545.1 uncultured Bifidobacterium sp.
ACCTGCGCCGCGACGTGCAGCAGGACATCAAGCGCAAGATCGAGATCGGCTGTCTGCAGGGAGTGCGCCACCGCAAGGGCCTCCCTGTGCGCGGTCAGCGCACGCACACCAACGCGCGCACACGCAAGGGTCCGAAGAAGACCGTTGCCAACAAGAAGAAGGCAGTGAGGTAGCACCATGGCGAAGGCAGCAGCCGGCGGACGTCGTCCGCGCAAGCGCGAGCGCAAGAACGTCACCTCCGGTGTCGTTCACATCAAGAGCTCGTTCAACAACACGATCGTGTCCATCACCGACATGGAGGGCAACGTCATCTCGTGGGCGTCGTCCGGAGGTGTCGGCTTCAAGGGTTCGCGCAAGTCGACTCCGTTCGCAGCACAGATGGCGGCAGAGAAGGCAGCAAAGGCGGCGATGGAGCACGGTCTTCGTCGCGCCGAGGTGCACGTGAAGGGGCCGGGTTCCGGCCGCGACACCGCTCTGCGCTCGATCCAGAACGTCGGCATCGAAGTGTCGGGCATCAAGGACGTCACCCCGGTGCCGCACAACGGTTGCCGCCAGCCGAAGCGTCGGAGGAGCTGATCATGGCCCGTTACACCGGACCCAAGGTGCGCATCTCGCGCCGTCTCAACACCAACATCTTCGAGAACGCCAAGGGCTCGAAGGCGCTCGACCGTCGCCCGTTCCCCCCGGGTGCGCACGGTCGCACCCGTCGTCGCAACGCCGGTTCCGAGTACCTCGCGCAGATGCAGGAAAAGCAGAAGGCCAAGTACATCTACGGCGTTCTCGAGCGCCAGTTCCGTCGCACCTACGAAGAGGCAAACCGTCTCGCAGGCCCCACAGGCGAGAACCTGCTGCGCCTGCTCGAGCAGCGCCTCGACAACGTGGTGTTCCGTGCGGGTTGGGCCTCGACCCGTCCGCAGGCCCGCCAGTTCGTCAGCCACGGCCTCATCCAGGTCGACGGCAAGCGCGTCGACATCCCGTCGTTCCGTGTGAAGCGCGGTCAGGTCGTGTCGTTGTCGCCGAAGGCGAAGGACATGATCCAGATCCAGCACAACATCGACACGATCGATCGTTCGCTTGTCGGTTGGCTCGAGGCCGGCGACAAGCAGGTCACCGTGCGCGACCTGCCCCAGCGCGAGCACATCGACGTTCCCGTCCGCGAACAACTCATCGTCGAGTTGTACTCGAAGTAATTCTCACAGCCGTACAAGAGGAGAGCACCATGCTTGTTATCCAGCGCCCTTCAGTCGAAGCACTTGGCGAAGACCACGCAACGCGCCAGCGTTTTGCCGTCGGACCACTCGAGCCCGGCTTCGGCCACACCATCGGCAACTCGCTGCGCCGCACGCTTCTGTCGTCGATCCCCGGTGCCGCCATCACCACGGTGAAGTTCGACGGCGTGCAGCACGAGTTCACCACCATCAAGGGCATGACCGAGGACATCACCGAACTCATCATGAACCTGAAGGACGTCGTCGTCGTCTCGCAGAGTGACGAGCCTGTCGTGTTGCGCGTCGATGCAAAGGGTCCGTCGTCGTTCACCGCCGGCGACATCCAGACCAACGCCGACATCGAGATCCTCAACCCGTCCCTGCACCTCGCCACGCTGAACGCGGGCGCACAGCTCGGGTTCGACATCACCATCGAGCGTGGCCGGGGCTACCTGTCGGCCGACCGCGAGAACGACAACCGCGTCATCGGGGTCATCCCGATCGATGCGATCTTCTCGCCCGTGCGTCGCGTGATGTTCGACGTCGAGCCGACCCGTGTCGCCCAGAGCACGAACTACGACCGGCTCATTCTCGACATCGAGACCGACGGATCGATCACCCCGCGTGAGGCGCTCGCATCCGCGGCCGCGACACTGCGTTCGTTGGTCGACCTCATCGCGACCCTGTCGGAAGAGCCGCAGGCACTCGAGTTGAGCGAGCCCGTCGGGGCGAACGTCGGCGTGCCCGACCTCGACCTCCCGATCGAGGATCTCGACCTCAGCGAGCGTCCGCGCAACTGTCTGAAGCGCGGCCAGATCAACACCATCGGCGAGCTTCTGCTGAAGAGCGCAGACGACCTCATGAACATCACCAACTTCGGCGAGAAGAGCCTCGACGAGATCATCCAGAAACTGGATGAGCGCGGCTTGTCGCTCCGCTCGTAACCGGACCCAAGGAGCACCACAATGGCTACACCACGTCGCGCCCCCCGTTTCGGCGGAAGTGCCGCGCACCAGCGTCTGCTGATGGCGAACATGGCCGCCTCGCTTTTCGCCGCAGAGGGCATCACCACCACCGAGGCAAAGGCCAAGGCTCTGCGTCCGATCGCCGAGAAGCTGATCACGAAGGCGAAGAAGGCACAGGGCAAAGAGAACCCGATGCGCGTTCATCGCATCCGTCAGATCGAGGGCTACCTCGGTGACAAGGAGATGACGAACAAGCTCGTCAACGAGATTGCCCCGTCGTACATGGCCCGCAACGGTGGGTACACACGCATCCTCAAGCTCGGAACCCGCCAGGGTGACGCCGCGCCGATGGCGCGCATCGAACTGGTCAGGTAGAACCGCCGGTCATGGAACCGGAAGACAACGCAGTGAACGGGCCCGCCACACGGCGGGCCCGTTTGCGTGTGTCGTACCACGGCGCGCATTTCCACGGCTTCGCCCGCAACGACGGGGTCGAGACCGTGGAGGGCCGTCTCGAGGATGCAATCTCCACGATCACGCAGACCACAGTGTCGATCAGCACTGCCGGCCGCACGGATGCGGGTGTCCACGCCCGTGGCCAGGTGGTGTCGTGTGATGTTCCCCACGACACGGACCTTGCGGCTCTCGTGCGGAGCGTGAACGGGTTGTGCGGCCCTCACATTGCGGTGTCGGGCGCCGGGTGGGTAGGCAACGACTTTGATGCGCGTCGCAGCGCGACCTGGCGTCGTTACCGCTACACCGTGTGGAACTCGCCTGATCCCGACCCGCTGTTGCTCGACCGGGCATGGCATGTGTGGCGACCCATGTCGCTGCCGCTCATGAACCTTGCCTGCGATGCGATCATCGGCGAACACGATTTCTCTGCCTTCTGCCGCCGGCCCGATGTTCCCGAAGGGGGCACCGAGGCATCGATGAACCGCTACGTGTTCGATGCGACCTGGCGTCAGCAGGGGGAGGGACTTCTCGAGTTCGAGATCAGGGCCAACGCCTTCTGCCACCAGATGGTGCGCAGCCTCGTCGGGTTCCTGGTCGATGTCGGCCTCGCGAAGCGCCCACCGAGCGACACCCGGGCAGTGATGCTCGCGAAGAACCGCAACCACGGCTCGCAGGTCGCCCCCGCGCACGGTCTGGTGTTGTGGGACGTGGGCTACGACGGGGTGCGAATCCACCCCTGAATCCGGGCGCGGGAGTGCAGCCGATACGGCCCCGGCGGTTGCCGTGGGGCCGAATCCGCCCCTATCCTTACCAAGCCCCCTGATTGGTGGTTCGGCGGCCGGTTGGCCCCCTTACGAAAGTCCCAGAAGTCTCATGCGTACCTATTCACCCAAAGCAAGCGAAGTCCAGCGCGCCTGGCACGTGGTCGATGCCGAAGGTCTCGTTCTCGGTCGTCTCTGCACCGAGGTTGCGCGCATCCTGCGCGGCAAGCACAAGCCGGTCTTCGCCCCGCACATGGACATGGGTGACCATGTCATCATCATCAACGCATCGAAGGTTGTCATGACCTCGGGCAAGGCCGACAAGAACATGGTGTACACCTACTCGGGTTACCCCGGTGGTCTGAAGAGCGAGTCGTACCAGAACCTTCTCAACCGCAAGCCCGCCGACGCAATCACGCGCTCGGTCGCCGGCATGCTTCCGAAGGGACCCCTCGGTCGCCAGATGGTGAAGAAGTTGAAGGTGTACCCGGGCCCCGAGCACCCGCACGCCGCACAGTCCCCAGTCGTTCTCGATCTCAGCGCTGCCAAGGCACGCTGATCACACCAGGAGTCATCGTGGCCAACGCACCTCTCACCCAGACAACCGGTCGTCGCAAGGAAGCCGTCGCGCGCGCCGTCCTCCGCGCAGGCAGCGGAGTCATCACCGTGAACGGAAAGCCCATCGAGGTGTATTTCCCCACGGCGACACAGCGCATGGTCGTCACCGAGGCGCTGCGTGTCGTCGACCGCGAGACCTCGTACGACGTGTCCGCCAACATCTTCGGCGGCGGCGTCAACGGCCAGGCGGGCGCGCTGCGCATGGCAATCGCGCGTTCGCTCGTCGAGATCGACCCCGAGTCGCGTGCCGCACTGAAGAAGGCCGGACTGCTCACCCGCGACGCACGTCGCAAGGAGAGCAAGAAGTACGGACTCAAGAAGGCGCGCAAGGCGCCGCAGTTCACCAAGCGCTGATTCTGCGTGTGCCACGCATTGCGTGGTGGCAGAAGGAACACTCATGCTGCACTTCGGAACCGACGGTGTCCGTGGAGTCGCACTCGACGAACTGACTCCTGCTCTCGCGCGTGACCTCGCGCGGGCCGTGGTCCGTGTCCTGCAACCGTCGTCCGTTGTCATCGGGCGCGACACACGAGAGAGCGGGCTTGTGCTGCAGCAGGCGATCGTCGACGGATGCGCCGCAGAGGGAATACCCGTTCAGTTGCTGGGTGTCGTGCCGACACCGGCAATCGCGTTCGCCGCAGAACGGCACGGTTGGGTCGGTGTCGCCGTCACTGCGTCGCACAACCCGTGGACCGACAACGGCATCAAGGTGTTTGCAGCCGGCGGCACGAAACTCGGTGACACAGAGCAGATCGAGATCGAGCGTGTCTGGCACGCCCTCGTGGCCGAGCCGGCGCCCGTGGCACTCGGAACCGAACACGACGCCGGTGCGGTGGTGGGTGAGTACGTGACCCATCGTCTCGGAATCGTCGGGGCGAGCCTCGACGGACTCAGGGTTGTTCTCGACTGTGCGAACGGTGCAATGTCGTCGGTTGCGCCCGGTGTGTTCGAGGCGGCCGGCGCCCGTGTGGTCGCCATCAACAACGCACCCGACGGCCGCAACATCAACGACGGGTGCGGCGCGACCCACCCCGGTGGTCTCCGACAGGTCGTGGTCGACGAGCACGCAGACGTCGGCATTGCGTTCGACGGCGACGGCGACCGGATGCTGGCAGTGACCGCCACGGGTCTCGTCGTCGACGGCGACCACCTGATGGCCATTGCCGCACTCGACCTGCTGCACAGGGGACTGCTTCGCAACAAGGGAGTCGCCGTCACGGTGATGTCGAACCTCGGTTTCCATCGCGCGATGGAAGCGGCGGGCATCGATGTCGTGGTCACCCCTGTCGGCGACCGCAACGTGCTGACCGCACTCGACGAATTCGATTTCGTTCTCGGTGGTGAACAGAGCGGCCACATCGTGCACCGGGCACATGCAACCACCGGAGACGGTCTGGTGGCCGCGTTGATCCTGTGCGAGTACCTGGTGCGCACGGGTTCGTCGCTCGACGAGGCGGCGACTCTCATGCAGACGTTTCCACAGGTGCTGATCAACGTGCGCCTCGAGGAGAAGGTGCACGACCCGGTGTCGGACATCTCTTCTGCGATCGAGAACGTCGAGAACTCGCTCGGCGAGTCGGGGCGCGTTCTCGTGCGCACGTCGGGCACCGAACCACTCGTTCGCGTGATGGTCGAGGCATCAGACGAAGAAACTGCGGAATCGACCGCGAGGCATCTTGCAGCTGCTCTCATCGCCGTGCACGGTGGCGCAATAGAGGGTGCGCACGGCTGACAGCCCCGGCTGCCGTAACCTTTCGTCATGTGTGGAATCGTCGGAATCCTCCCGAGACCCGGTTCTCGCCGCCCTCCGTCGCCGGCCGAAGTCATCGCACAGCTCGACGCCGCAGTCGCGGCAGGTGACGACCTCGCGCTCGTCGGCGAAGCGCTCTCTGCCGCAGACGCCCTGCTGCGCGGCGACGCCGGCATCCGCACCCTGGCCGGCAACCTGACCCTCGCGAACGACATCGTGTCGCGCCTCGACATCGTCGACCAACGGGCCGACGAGGAGGAACAACGGCTCGACTCGGCACATCTCGACTCTGCGACGCTCGATGCGCGCTCGCTGGTTCTGTCGCAGGTGAAAGATGCGTCATGGTCGATCCGTCGTGACCGACTCCGCACCGCCGACGAGGTGCATGCGCTCGCGGGGCGCAACGCGTCGGAGTCGACACTTGCCGGTTACCTCAGCATCCAGCAGGCACTCTCTGCAATCGACCGCATGGAGGTGCGCGGCCGCGACTCTGCGGGCATCAGCGTTCTCGTCACCTCGCCGTCGTTCGCCGTGCCGGGCGACGATTTCGCGCTCGCAGTCACCGAGCGGGCATCAGACCCGCTGTTCACAGACCGGAGCGTGCGCCGGACCGGGTCGACCATCGTGTTCGTCTACAAGGCGGCGGCCGAGATCGGTGAACTCGGCGACAACACCCGGCACATGCGCGCGTCTCTCGCGTCTGACGACCTGCTGCGGCGCGCACTCGGCACCGTCGGTGCACGCACCTCGGTGCTCGGCCACACGCGGTGGGCGAGTGTCGGCATCATCTCCGAACCGAACGCACACCCGGTGAACGGTGAGGAAGTCAGCGACAGTCACGAATCACTGTCGTTGGCCGTGCTGAACGGTGACGTCGACAACCACGCAGATCTGAAGGCCCGCCACAACCTGCGGTTCGCCGACCCGATCACCACCGACGCAAAAGTGATCCCTGCTCTTGTCGACCGCGGCCGCAAGAACGGCGCGTCGACACTCGAGGCGTTCCTCGATGCGGTGACACAGTTCGAGGGTTCCGTCGCAATCGGTTACTGCGCGGCCGACGAACCCGAGAACATGTATCTGGCCCTGAACGGCAGCGGGCAGGGTCTCTATGTCGGCATCGCGGAAGACCGGTTCGTTGTGGCCAGCGAACCCTACGGAACCGTCGAGGAGACGGTTCACTACGTTCGCCTCGACGGTGAGACCCCGCACATTGCCGACCAACCGTCTTCACGGGGGCAGGTCGTGCAGCTTCTCGGCACAGAGGCCGGAACCCTCGGCGGCATCCGCCGGTTCGCCTACGACGGAACCCCGTTGCCGTTGTCGAGCCACGACATCATCACGGCCGAGGTCACGACGCGCGACATCGACCGCGGCGATGCCCCGCATTTCCTGTTGAAGGAGATCGGCGAGGCCCCGCGCAGTTTCCAGAAGACACTTCGCGGCCGCACGACCCAGACCGACGGAGTGCTCGTGCCCGATCTCGACGATGCGACGCTGCCGACAGAAATCAGGGAGAGACTGGCGAGCGGATCCATCACCCGCATCCGCATCATCGGCCAGGGCACGGCTGCCGTTGCCGGAACATCGCTGGTTCCCGTGCTCTCCTCGTTGCTCGGGTCGAACATCCACGTCGAGGCGATGACCGCCACCGAACTCTCGGGGTTCGCGATGGAATCCGACATGTCCGACATGCTGGTGATTGCGGTGAGCCAGAGCGGAACAACCACGGACACGAACCGGACGGTCGATCTCGTCTCGACACGGGGAGCCGCGGTTCTCGCCATCGTGAACCGCCGGGGAAGCGAACTGGCGAGCAAGGCACACGGCGTGTACTACACGTCGGACGGCCGCGACATCGAGATGAGTGTGGCGAGCACGAAGGCGTTCTATGCACAGGTTGCTGCCGGCGCGGTGCTGTCGTGCGCGATCGCCCGTGCAACCGGGAGAGTCGACGCCGACCGCATGCACCGCATCCTGGCGTCGCTCATCGAGATGCCGCGCGCGATGCAGACCGTCATCGCGCAGAGGAAAGAGATCGGTGCAGTCGCCCGGCGTCATGCCCCGGCACGGCGTTACTGGGCGGTCGTGGGCAACGGCCCGAACACCGTCGCCGCCCACGAGGTTCGCATCAAGCTGTCCGAGCTGTGTTACAAGTCGATCTCCTGCGACGTCACCGAGGACAAGAAGCACATCGACCTGTCGTGCGAGCCGATGATTCTCGTCTGCGCAGCCGGGCTCACCGAGGGCACCGCAACTGACGTCGCGAAGGAAGTGGCGATTTTCAAGGCGCACAAGGCGGTTCCGATCGTGATCGCGACCGAGGGCGAATCGCGCTTCGACGCCGCGGCCGCGGTTATTCACGTACCCGTCTCCGACCCGGCGATTGCGTTCGTTCTGTCGTCCATGGCGGGTCACCTGTTCGGTTACGAGGCCGCCCTCGCAATCGACGAACTCGCGAGGCCCCTGCGACAGTTGCGCGAGGTGGTCGAGCACGTGGTCGACCGCGGCGGCACAGGCGACATCGCCCTGCAGCGCGTGGGCCAGAACATCGCATCCGTCGCACAGCATTTCTTTGCGGCGCTCCACACGGGCCAGTACGACGGCAATCTCGAGGCGTCGACTGCGGTGCGCACGGTTTCCCTGCTGCGTATCGTCACCGGGCCGAACCCGCTGCAGGCGTACCAACGCGAGACCGGCCGGGTGTCGTCGCCTGCTGCCGTTCTCGACGATCTTCTCGCCGCTCTCACACGCGGAATCGACGAACTCACCAGGCCCATCGACGCCATCAAGCACCAGGCCAAGACCGTCACCGTCGGAATCTCACGGAGCGAGGAGGGTCTCCTCGACCGCGCTCTCGTGCGCGCCGTGCTCGATGCCGGAGCCGCACGCGATTCGGTGTCGTACGAGACCCTCAAGGTGCTGGCGGCTCTCGATGCCGCGGTCGAGTCGGTGTCGGGCTTCACACGTTACGCCGTCGAGGGTGAGCCACAGTCGGGACACGCGAGCATCTCGATCGTCGAACGGGGAGGCATTGCACTGCAGTTGTCCTCCCGTGTCGACGGGAACTCCACTCTGTTGGGCACGAAGCGACGCGTCGCGGCCGAACAGGAAGTGCTCGTGGCGCGCGGCCGCAAGGACAACCGCACCGTGGTGTTCGTTCCGGAGGTCAAGGGCGCCACGACGGTGGGCATCACGTTGTTGCACGTCGTGTTCCGCGACAGAGTGTCACCGGCGGTCGCGCGACAGGTGCTGCAGGGCTACGACCGGCGCTACGACCGGCTTGTCGACTGGGTCACCGAGACCGAGGGCTCGTTCCGCGACGACAGACTCGGAGAGGTCTCGATTGCCGATCTTCTGATTCTTCCCGTGTCGGAGAGCGCAAACCTCTGGCGCGGGGACGGGAAGTAGGCCATGAAGGGCATCGGCATCGACGCTGTCGACATCGAGAGGTTCCGTCGGGTTCTCTCGCGACGGCCGAACATGCGCACCCGGTTGTTCACGTCTGACGAACTCGAGTCGCTCTCGCAGAGAACCGATGACGTCGCATCACTTGCTGCGCGGTTTGCTGTCAGGGAAGCGACGATGAAGGCACTCGGCGTCGGGCTCGGTGCATTCGACTTCCACGATGTGTCGGTGCACCGTGACGCATCGGGTGCACCGATGTTGAGAGTGTCGGGTCGTGCCGAGGTTCTCGCCAGGAAGAGCGGGGTCGAGGGGTGGCACGTGTCCATCACCCATACCGACTCCGTCGCAATGGCTGTTGTCGCCGCTCTGTAGAGAGCGTGGGAGCCGGCTCGCCAATACGCTGACAGGGTGATTCCTGTCCTCACGCCCGAGCACGTGCGCAATGCCGACACGGCTGCCCTCGCGATGGTGAGCGACAGCCAGGTGTTCATCCGCCGTGCCGGGCACGCTGTCGCACGCGCCGCAAAACAGATGATGAACGGCGCCTACGGTCGGCGGGTGGCCCTGATTGCGGGGCCGGGCAACAACGGCAACGACGGCCGCGTCGCGGCCCGATGGCTGACCGAGTGGGGCGCGAGTGTCTCGGAGTTCCCGGCAGACGCAGTGTCGGAATCGGTGTTCGTTCCCCGCGAGTACGACCTGGTGATCGACGCCGCATACGGCATCGGGTTCCGCGGAGAGTGGTCGGCACCGATCGTGATCGACGTGCCGGTGCTCGCCGTCGATGTTCCCTCGGGTCTCGACGCGCTCACGGGTGAGGTGCGCGGCGGTGTGATTCCCGCGCGGCGCACGGTGACGTTTGCCGTTCTGAAGACGGGAATGGTTCTGAACGACGGGCCGTCCGTGTGCGGCGAGATCGACATCGTCGATGTCGGCATCGACCCGGTCGACAGCGTCGACACCTGTGTGGTGGAGGCCGCCGATGTCGCAGCTTGGTTGCCCCCGCGTACGCGTGGTGCGCACAAATGGAACCATGCGGTGCGTGTCATTGCGGGGAGTCCCGGCATGGGCGGTGCGGCATCGTTGGTCTCTGCTGCCGCCATGCGCGCCGGTGCCGGAATCGTGCATCTCTCGTGGCGACAGGGCGAGACGCTTTCCGTACCGACCGAGGTCGTGGGGCGTCCGTTGCCCGAATCGGACTGGGCCCGTTTTGTCGCAACTGACGACGTGCGATTCGATTCGCTCGTGATCGGGCCGGGTCTCGGTCGCGGTGACGACGTCGGTGTCGAGGTGAGGGGAGTTCTGCAGTCGGTCGGGTTGCCTGCCGTCGTCGACGGTGACGGTCTGGTGGCCGCAGTCGACCCCGTCGGTGGGTACTCGGCTCTCGAGTCGCGTCGGTCGTCGACGGTGCTGACACCCCACGACGGGGAGTTTGCCGCCCTGGGCGGGGATGCAACGACTGCAGACCGCATCGAAGCAACGCGCCGTCTCTCACGCGTCACAGGTTGCGTCGTGCTGCGTAAGGGACCGACCACAATCATCAGCGACCCCGACGGAGCCGTCTACCTTGTTGTGTCGGGCGACGAACGCCTCGCGACGGCAGGAAGTGGGGACGTGTTGGCAGGAATCATCGGGGCGTTCCTGGCCCGCGGACTCTCTGCCCACGAGGCCGCAGCAGCAGGAGCCTTCGTGCACGGCATGGCCGGGTCGTCGTGCGCCGTCGAGGGAACGATTGCCCGCGACATCGTGGCGACGCTGTCCGATGTGTTGTCAGAGGTGAGCCGTCATGTCGACTGATTTCTCGACCCGATGGGGCTGGGCCGAGGTGCACACCGGTCTCATACAGCACAACGTTGCTGTCGTCGCCGAGAAGGTGGCCCCCGCAAAGGTATGGGCGGTCGTGAAGGCGAATGCATACGGACACGGTGCAGTTCCGGTCGCGCAGGCCGCACTGCAGGCCGGGGCGCAGGGTCTGTGTGTCGCGATCGTCGACGAAGGTGTCGCACTGCGCCGCGCGGGCGCAACCTGCCCGATACTTCTTCTCAGCGAACAACCACCCGAGATGGCCGAACTCGTCGTCGGCTACAACCTGACGCCGACCGTCTCCACGACCCGGGGTGCAGCGGTGCTCGCGACCGCGGCCGCGATGGCAGACCGCACCGTTTCCGTGCACATCAAGATCGACACCGGCATGCACCGCATGGGTGTCGCGCCGAACGAAGCAGTGCAACTCGCACAGTTCGTCCGTTCGTACGGATCACTCTCGATCGAGGGCGTGTACACCCACTTTGCGGTTGCCGACGACCCGTCACATCCGTCGAATGCCGTGCAGATGACGCGCTTCGCGGAGTGTCTTGACGCACTGAAGGAGGCAGGTGTCGAACCCGAACTCGTGCATGCAGCAAACAGTGCCGCGGCGCTCGCGAACCCTGACGCACGCTTCTCCATGGTGCGTCTCGGCATTGCGATGTACGGTCTGCGGCCGGGGCCGGGCGTCGCCGATCTGTGCACCGGTCTGATCCCTGCCCTGTCTCTGAAAGCCCGCGTGTCGGCGGTGCGTTGGGTCGACACCGGCGAAGCCGTTTCGTACGGGCTGCGCACGCCGCTCGAGGCATCGTCGCTGATCGCGACGGTTCCGCTCGGGTACGCCGACGGTGTCCCGAGGGGTCTCGGCACCACCGGCGTGCGCGTTCTCGTCAACGGTGTTCCGCGTCGCATCGCCGGCACCGTCACCATGGACCAGTTGATGATCGACTGCGAACAGGATTCCTCGGTCACCGTCGGCGACGAGGTGGTTCTGATCGGCCGCCAGGGCGACGAACGGGTGTCTGCAGACGACTGGGCAGATGCGCTCGGCACGATCGGATACGAGATCGTGTGCGGTATCGGGCCACGGGTTCACCGGAGATACCAGTGATCACGTGCGTCTCGCACTCACTCGCCGACACCCATGCAATTGCGTCGGCCATCGCCTCTCTCGCCCGCCCGCGCGACATCATCATCCTGGCGGGTGACATGGGTGCCGGGAAGACCGCTTTCACCGTGGGATTCGCCCGGGCCATGTCGGTGAGTGACGACGACCAGGTGTCGTCACCGACATTCACGCTGGTGCACTCGTACGGTTCGGGGAGGCACCCGATTCTCCATGCCGACCTGTACCGCCTGAACACGGTGGGCGAGGTCGTCGACCTCGGTCTGCGCGAACAGGTCGATGCCGGTGCCGTCGCGCTGGTCGAGTGGGGTGATGTCGTCGCCGATGTTCTCGGCGATGCCCTCACCGTCGAGCTGCAGTTCGTCGAGACAGACGACAACACACGTGACATCACGGTGTCTGTCGAGGGTCACGGGTGGGATTCACGGTGGGAGCGCCTGAAAGAGGCTCTCCGCCCGTGGAGGGTTGCAGCATGATCCTGGGTATCGAGACCTCGGTCGAGCACGTCGGCGTCGCCGTCGGCGACTCGAGGGGTGTGCGCGCAGAATCGATGGTGGCGAGCGACCGGCGCCACGCGGAGTCGCTCGCGCCGATGATCGAGTTCGTGATGCGCCAGGCAGATGTCGACATGAAGGACCTCTCGGCAGTGGCCGTTGACGTCGGCCCGGGCCTGTTCACGGGCATGCGTGTCGGCATCGCAACGGCCCAGACCATGGCGTGGGCACTCGATCTGCCCGTCGTGCCGGTGTGCAGTCTCGATGCGCTCAGTCTCAACATCGAGACCGTCGATTCGGTGGTGGCATCGGTTCTCGATGCCCGGCGCGGCGAGGTGTACTGGGCCATGTACCGCATGCGTGAGCCCGGTCGTGAGCCCGAACGCGTCACGGAGCCCCGTGTGTCGTCGCCCGACGACCTCGCGATTCATCTTGCGGAGAGGGCAGAACACATCACCTGCCTGGGCACCGGGGCAACCCGCTTCGCAGAAGTGCTGTCGGCGAGTCCGTGGCTGTCGGTGCTGCCGGCGCGGCACGATTTCCCCGCGGCGCGTTCGGTGGTGGCGCTTGCGACACACGCGCTTGCGGCAGACCGCACAGTCAGTGCTGCCGCGGTCGAGCCGATGTACCTGCGTGCACCGGATGCCGAGATCAACTGGGTGACCCGGGACGGTTCGCGATGAGTTTCATGCGCGAGAGAAGCGTCAACACCCTGACCACCGAGGTGATGCGTCGCCGGCACCTGAGACGGGTGCTGCAGATCGAAGAGCAGGTGTATCCGCGGCCGTGGACGCACCGGACCTTCGTCAGCGAACTCGCCGGCATGCGCAACGGCACGCGCTATTACACAGTGGCGTACGTCGACGACGTGATGGTGGGCTATGCGGGGCTCATGTTCGCCGGCAACGACGCCCACGTCACCAACATCGCGGTCGACCCGCAGTGGCAGGGCAGGGGCGTGGCCACCGAGATGATGCTCGACCTGTCTTTTCTCGCCCACGACCGTGGATGCGACGCGATGACTCTCGAGGTGCGTCACACGAACACCGCGGCACAACAGCTGTACCGCCGGTTCGGTTTCGTGCCTGCAGGGGTGCGGAAGCGCTACTACGAGAACACCGACGACGCCATCATCATGTGGGCACACGGTGTGAACACCGACGAGTTCGTGCAGCGCCTGAGACTGATCGAATCGCGCAGGCCGGCATGAACGTGAACGAATCGACGGTCGTTCTCGCTCTCGAGACGAGTTGTGACGAGACTGCGGCATCGGTGGTGATGGGCGGCAACGACGTGCTGTCGTCGGTCGTGAGCAGCCAGATCGACATTCACGCCCGCTTCGGCGGTGTGGTTCCCGAGGTGGCGAGCCGCGCGCATCTCGAGGCGCTCGTCCCCGTGGTCACCCAGGCCATCAACGAGGCCGGCGTGGCACCCGAGCGCATCGATGCCGTGGCGGCCACGGCGGGTCCCGGCCTGATCGGAGCGCTGCTGGTCGGAGTGTCGGCGGCGAAGGCACTGTCGCTCGTGTGGAACAGGCCCTTCATCGGGGTGAACCATCTCGAGGCACATCTGTACGCGGGTCTGCTCGACGATCCCACCCTCGAGTTTCCGCTGGTGGTGCTGCTCGTGTCCGGCGGTCACACGATGATCATCGAGATGCGCAACCATGCCGACTACCGGATCATCGGCCGCACCATCGACGACGCCGCGGGTGAGGCGTACGACAAGGTCGCGCGCTACCTCTCGCTCGGCTACCCGGGAGGTCCGCTGATCGACCGGCTGTCGGGTGAGGGAAACCCGACGGCGGTCGACTTCCCGCGGGCCATGATGCATGACGGTTTCGACGTGTCGTTCAGCGGTCTGAAGACTTCGGTCATCAATTTCGTGCGGAAAACCCCCGAGGTGTCGAATGCCGACATTGCTGCGTCGTTCCAGGCTGCAGTGGTCGACGTGCTGTGTGCCAAGACCATCAAGGCGGCACAGAGCGTGAAGGCGAGAGGGATCGTTCTCGGCGGCGGTGTCTCGGCCAACTCTTCACTGCGTGCAGAGATGACGCGTCGCGGCAACGAGGCCGGTTTTCCCGTGGCACTGCCGAGCCGCGCCATGTGCACCGACAATGCCGCGATGATCGCGTCAGCCGCGTGGTACCGGCTGAGGTCAGACGGCCCGATGGATCTCACCTGTGGTGCGTACCCGAACCTGAAACTCTCGGACGTGCCGAGATGAGCAGACTCCCGCTCGTCCTTCGCGGTCGTGAGTTCCCGCTGCCGGTGGTGCTCGCACCGATGGCCGGCGTCACCAACATTCCGTTCCGTGCGCAGTGCCGTCGTTTTGGTCCCGGCCTCGTCTACGTGAGCGAGATGGTGATGGCGGCCGCACTGGTGCACGGCAACGAAAAGACCAGGAAAATGGTGGCCTTCGGCGACGACGAGGATTTCCGCAGTCTGCAGATCTACGGAAGCGACCCCGACTTCGTGGGAAGAGCGGTGCGGGCGCTGTGCGAACAGGACATCGCAGACCACATCGACATGAACTTCGGGTGCCCGGCGAACAAGGTGACGCGAAAGGGCGGCGGGGCGGCAGTCCCCGTGAAGCGCAACCTGATGCGGGCGATCATGAGGTCTGCCGTCAAGGCCGCCGAGCCGTTCGGCGTGCCGGTGACGTGCAAGTTCCGCATCGGCATCAACGACGACATCGTCACGTTCCTCGACACGGGGAAAGCCGCAGAAGACGAGGGCATCGCGATGGTCGCCCTGCACGCACGCACCGCCGAGCAGCACTATGCGGGTCATGCGCACTGGGAGCGCATCGCAGAACTCAAGCGTGCCGTCACGTCGATACCGGTGCTCGGCAACGGCGACATCTGGGAGGCATCTGATGCCGTGCGCATGATGGCGGAAACCGGGTGCGACGGTGTGGTGGTCGGGCGCGGCTGTCTCGGAAAGCCGTGGTTGTTCCGCGATCTCACCGATGCCTTCTCCGGTCGCGAGGTGCAACCTGCGCCCGCGCTCGGGTTCGTGCTCGATGTCATGCTCGACCACGCCCGGGGTCTCATGCAGATCATGGGCCCGGAGTTCGGCATCCGGAATTTCCGCAAGCACTGCGGTTGGTATCTCACGGGGTACCCCGTGGGGCCGGACGTGCGTCGTGCGTTCTCGATGGTCGCGTCGTACGCAGAACTCAGCCGCCTCGCCGGACAACTCGACCGTGCGCTCACCCTGGTGCCCGGGGGCGAGCGACTGGCGCGGGGTCACACGAACGGCCCCATCAAGGTGGTGTTGCCCGAGGGGTATCTCGACCATCGCGACGACATGACGGTTCCCGATGATGCATACGACACCGCACCGAGCGGTGGGTGAGTGATGGCACTCGTGCTTGCGTCGCGGTCACCACGACGTCTCGAGTTGTTGACGAGGTTGGGCATCGACCCTGTCGTCGACCCGGCCGACATCGACGAGACTCCGCACGACGGGGAGGACCCGGTCGCCTACGTCGAGCGGATGGCACGTGAGAAAGCAGACGTTGTGCAACGCCGTCGTCCCGATGACCTCGTTCTCGGGGCCGACACCACTGTCGACATCGACGGACGCATTCTCGGGCAACCACTCGACGAGGCAGAGGCGCGCCGCATGCTTCGGGCTCTCAGCGGGCGCACCCACAGGGTGCACACGGGAGTGTGCCTCAGCCGGGGTTCGCACGACATGAAGGCCATCGTCGTGAGCTCATTCGTCGCGTTCTGCCCTGTCACCGACGAAACCCTCGACTGGTACATCGGCACCGGGGAGTGGCAGGGCAAGGCGGGGTCGTATGCCGTGCAGGGGCTGGGCGCGACCCTGGTCGAGGGGGTGCGCGGGTCATTCTCGAATGTGGTGGGGCTGCCCCTGCGGGAAACTGCGGAACTGCTGGGCCTCGAGGCCTCGAGTGTCCCGCCCGAACCCCGTTAGCACTCTGCCTGAGCGGTTGCTAACCCGCCGGTCTTCTCCGTATCATTAGCAATCGCACTCCCCGAGTGCTAACCCCCCGAGTCGGGTCTCCGGCTCGGATTTCATCTGCGAAACGCTGATTATTTCGGAGGAAACATGAACCTGAAGCCACTCGATGACCGCATCGTTGTCAAGCCGAGCGAAGCCGAGCAAACGACTGCATCCGGCCTCGTCATCCCTGACACCGCGAAGGAAAAGCCCCAGCAGGGCACAGTTCTTGCTGTCGGCCCCGGACGCTGGAGCGACGACGAAGGCGAGCACTTCCCGCTCGACATCAAGGTCGGCGACGTTGTTCTCTACAGCAAGTACGGCGGAACCGAGATCTCGCACGGTGGAGAGGATCTCCTCATTCTCACCAGCCGCGACGTGCTCGCAGTCGTCGAGAAGTAGGCACAACCGATGCCCAAGCAACTCAAATTCCACGACGAGGCACGCCGCGCACTCGAAGCCGGCGTGAACAAGCTCGCCGATGCAGTCAAGGTCACTCTCGGACCCAAGGGCCGCAACGTCGTGCTCGACAAGAAGTTCGGTGCCCCCACCATCACGAACGACGGCGTGTCCATCGCGAAGGAAGTCGAGATCGACGATCCGTTCGAGAACATGGGTGCACAGTTGGTGAAGGAAGTCGCCACCAAGACGAACGACGTCGCCGGTGACGGAACCACCACCGCGACCGTTCTCGCCCAGGCAATGGTTCAGCAGGGCATGCGCAACGTCGCCGCCGGTGCAAACCCGATGGGCCTGAAGCGCGGAATCGAGAAGGCCGTTGCGGCCGCTGTCGAGTCGATCAAGAGCCAGGCGAAGGAAGTCGACGACAAGGGAGACATCTCCAGCGTCGCCACCATCTCCGCGGCCGATGCGAGCATCGGCGGCGTCATCGCCGACGCGATCGACAAGGTCGGCAAGGACGGTGTCGTCACGGTCGAGGAAAGCAACACCTTCGGGATCGAGCTCGATTTCACCGAAGGAATGCAGTTCGACAAGGGCTACCTCTCGCCGTACTTCGTCACCGACCAGGACCGCCAGGAAGCGATCATCGACGAGCCGTACATCCTCTTCTACTCATCGAAGATCTCGTCGGTGCAGTCTCTGCTGCCCGCTCTCGAGGCTGTGATGAAGACCGGTCGTCCGTTGTTGATCATCGCCGAAGACGTCGAGGGCGAGGCCCTCGCGACCCTCGTGGTCAACAAGATCCGCGGCACGTTCAACTCGACCGCAGTGAAGGCCCCCGGCTTCGGTGACCGTCGCAAGGCGATGCTGCAGGACATGGCCGTCCTCACCGGCGGACAGGTCATCAGCGAAGAAGTCGGCCTCAAGCTCGAGAACGTGACACTCGATCTCCTCGGTCGTGCGAAGCGTGTGATCATCACCAAGGACACCACCACCATCGTCGATGGCGCAGGTGACAAGGCAGAGGTCAACGGCCGCATCGGCCAGATCAAGACCGAGATCGACAACACCGATTCCGACTGGGACCGCGAGAAGCTCCAGGAGCGTCTTGCCAAGCTCGCCGGCGGTGTCGCACTGATCAAGGTCGGCGCCGCCACCGAGGTCGAACTCAAGGAAAAGAAGCACCGCATCGAGGATGCGATCTCTGCCACACGCGCAGCGATCGAGGAAGGTGTGGTCGCAGGCGGAGGCACCGCGTTGCTGCGCAGCCGCCCTGCGGTGCTGAAGGTCGTCGAGTCGCTCTCGGGTGACGAGGCCACCGGAGCCCGCACGGTGTACGAGGCCCTCGTGGCCCCCGCCAAGCACATTGCCGACAATGCCGGCATGGAAGGTTCGGTCGTGGTGCAGCGTGTCGAGTCCGAGAAGGGCTCGACCGGCCTCAACGCAGCCACCGGGGAGTACGTCGACCTGGTTGCCGCGGGGATCATCGACCCCGCCAAGGTGACCCGTGCGGCCCTCCAGAACGCGGCGTCCATTGCCGCCCTGGTGCTCACCACCGAGTGCCTGGTGGCCGACAAGCCCGAGAAGAACCCTGCCCCCATGGGCGGCGGGGGGATGCCCGGCGGCATGGGGATGATGTAGGGGAAACCCTGGAATAAACCCCGCCAAGGGCTGGTTGTACCTAGAGCCTCCCGTTGATGGCCCAGACCCGAAAGGGCTGGGCCATCAATCATTTGTCGGGTCGTTTCTTTCACCTACGGTGACAACCGTGGACCCTGACGACATCAACGACCGAGTGGAAGAGACCATCACGCGCAAGTTCGACGAACAGTTCCCGAGAACGCGCAGGTTGTTGTGGTTGGTCCAGTTGATCGAGTACGCAATCGGGTTCTCGATTGCATGGGCCGCATCACGAATGGATGATCCGTTGGTTCCTGCAGTCGTTGCTGCCGCTGTCATTGCCAACGCTGCGACGATGAAGGCCCCGTTGGCGGCATTCCGGGTGAATGGCCCGCAGGTGCACAGGGCAATCGGGGTTCTCCTCGGCGTCGCCGCACTCGCGTGCGCAGTCTTCATCGACGTCGATGCAACCACCAAGGCGTTGTTGATCACGGGCGCGCTTGTCGAAGGTGTTGTGTCGGTACGCTTCGGGCATGGCATTTGAACGACCAGCACCCGACCTGACCAAACTGATTGCCGCGTGGGAAGCATGGGAAAAGGGCGAGGAGCAACCCGGCCGGGTGCTCGCCAACCTGAAGACCGCAGGTCTGGCCGAGGTGCTGAACGAACTGAAGTCATCGGGGTGGACTCCGAGCGAGTCGTGAGAAAGCGACGCGGTGGGTCGCAACTCATTCCGCGTCCCGAACAGTGGAGCACCGGCGAGTCCCCGTCGTGGGTGACTTCGCCACCCAGGTTCTCGATCGAGGGAATCGAGGCGCGCGTCTCGCGCTACGTGCCGGCCGACCGGCCGCCGTCCACCGGGGTGAACGACGAATGGCTGTCCACTGCACGCGCGTCGGCCGTGTTGGTTCCGTTGCTCGAGACGCCCGACGGGGTGTCGGTTGTTCTCACACGCCGGTCAGATGACCTGCGCAACCACCGCGGGGAGATCTCGTTCCCCGGGGGAAGAGTCGAGGAGTCAGAGTCGATCGTCGAGGCCGCACTGCGCGAGGCCCACGAGGAAATCTCGTTGCCACCCGGCAACGTGAGGGTCATCGGACAGCTCGACCCACACGCCACGTTCGTCAGCAACAGCATGATCGTGCCGGTGGTGGGTGTGGTCGAGGGTCGCCCCGAGTTCAGGGCACAGGCGTCCGAGGTGTCGCGCATCCTCGTTGTTCCGCTGGGCGACCTTGCAGACGAGGCGAGTTACCACAACGAGTGGTGGGTCTCGCCGCGGGGAACCCTGAACATTCATTTCTTCCTGCTCGACGACGAAACCATCTGGGGTGCCACGGGGCGAATTCTTCGTCAATTGATCGATGTGGTGTCCGCAGACTAGGGACCCGCATGTATGCGCACGGCGCGGTAGTACGCCTCTGCCCAGGCGTTGCATGACCACCTGGACGTTGTTCCCCGGGTCGAGCAATTGTTCAGCATGTCTCTCTTGAACACCGCGTCGACCCTGGACCGCATCCGGGATGTCCACCATTTTCCGTTGTCGATCTTCCCGAGATTGCGGTAGGCGAAGTCGTGCCGGCGGCAGGCGTCGTAGAAGTCGAACGACCGGCCCGTGCTGCCGAACACTGGTGCAGAACATCCATCGGTCGCCCAGTCGAGACGGGAGTCCCTCCTCGGTGAATCGGCGAGGGAAACGAACGTGGACAGGGGAGTTTCGAACACGAGGGAATGGGCCACCACGTGCGGCGCGGGGGGAGGAGAGGCCGCGATGTACGCAGCCAGAAGCAGTGTGCCGACAATGGCCATGGCAATCTCCTTTGCCCGACCGTGTGTGCGACGCCGCAGACGCACGGGAAGAGTGCCGCCGCCTAGGCCCTCAGGCACTTCAGCAAGAGTGCCATCTCGACGGCACCGACGGCCGCCTCGTCGCCCTTGTTGTCGACTCCGGGTCCGCTGCGGTCGAGTGCCTGTTGCTCGGTGTTCACCGTGAGCACGCCGAACATCACCGGGACCCCCGTCGACATCTGCGCGTCCTGCAGACCCCGCGCCGCCTCGGCACACACGTAGTCGAAATGCGGGGTGTCACCGCGGATCACCGTGCCGAGACACACGACCGCGTCGACCTTGCCCGTCTCGGCGAGAGCCTTGGCCGCGAGCGGCAACTCGAACGCACCCGGCACCCAGGCCTCGATGATGTCGCTGTCTGCGACCCCGAGTCGCTCGAGGCCGCGCAACGCACCGTCACGCAGTTTGGTGACGATGTGGTCGTTGAACCTCGCTCCGATCACCGCGATCCTGAGACCCGAACCGTCGAGGTCGGGCAACGCACTGCTCGAGCCTGCGCGTGTCATTTGGAACCTCCGTCTTCGATGTCGAGAAGGTGCCCCATGCGCTCCCTCTTCGTTCTGAGATATGCCTCGTTCTCGGGCGTCGGAACGGTGTTGATCGGCACCCGCTCGACCACCGACAGGCCGTACCCGCCGAGGCCACCGTACTTGGCCGGGTTGTTGGTCATGAGCCGCAACTTGCCCACCCCGAGGTCGGCAAGAATCTGTGCGCCGATGCCGTACTCACGGCTGTCGACGGGAAGCCCGAGTTCCACGTTGGCGTCGACCGTGTCGAGGCCCTGGTCCTGCAACGAATACGCGCGGATCTTGTGACCGATCCCGATGCCACGACCCTCGTGGCCGCGAAGGTAGACGATGACGCCCGAGCCTGCCCGGTCGACCATGCCCATCGCTGCAGCCAGCTGTGGCCCGCAGTCGCAACGTCGCGACCCGAACACGTCGCCCGTGAGACACTCGCTGTGCACACGAACGAGCACCGGCGATTCTGCATCGACTTCGCCCTTCACGAACGCAAGGTGTTCGACCCCGTCGATCGTGCTTCGGTATGCCACACAGGTGAACGCGCCGAACTCGGTGGGCACCACTGCCTCGCCCATGCGCTCGACGAGACGTTCGTTGTGACGGCGGTACTCGATCAACTGTGCGATGGACGACAGCAGCAGACCGTGTTCTTTGCAGAATTTCTTGAGATCGGGCAGGCGCATCATGGTGCCGTTGTCGTGCTGGATCTCGCAGATCACACCGACCGGTTCGCACCCGGCAAGCCGGGCGAGGTCGACGGCCGCCTCGGTGTGCCCCGCGCGCTTCAACACCCCGCCCTGCCGCGCACGCAACGGGAAGATGTGACCCGGTCTGGCGAATGCCTTGAACGACACGTTCGGGTCGGCAAGAGCATTGACGGTGAGGGCGCGGTCGGCGGCACTGATTCCCGTGGTGGTGCCCTCGATCACGTCGACGGTGACGGTGTAGGCGGTGCGTTGGCTCTCGGTGTTCTGTTCGACCATCAAAGGAAGGCGCAGGTCCTCGCACCGTTCGTCGGTGAGCGGCGCGCAGATGACGCCGGTCGAGTATCTCACGATGAACGCGAGCTTCTCGGGTGTCGCGTGCTGGGCGGCCATGATGAAGTCGCCCTCGTTCTCGCGGTCCTCGTCGTCGACCATGACCACGATCTCCCCGCGCGCGATTGCGGCAATGACATCCTCGATCGGGTCCAATTCTGACTGGCTCATGCTGTTGTTTCTTTCTTCAATGGTTTCATGACTATCTCGATGTCGTTGCCCAGGGGGGTCGACGATTCGATTCCGAACCGGGCGAGCGGCAGTTGCACGTCACCGGTGAACACGCCGGGTGCGTCGTCGTTGCCGTTCACCACGGGCGCAACGTGAAACACGTATTCGTCGACGAGTCCCTGCGAGTGGAATGCCGTGGCGACGGTCGGCCCGCCCTCGACCATCACCTGCATGGTGCCGTTGCGGCCGAGGTCATCGAGCAGGGCCTCGATGTCTGAGTCCCACACCGTGCATGGCCGGACGCGGGCACTGTCGGGTATCGATGTCGACCGCGAGAGCACGATCCGCTTCGGAGACTCCCCGTCGACGTGACGCACGGTGAGTTGCGGGTCGTCATCGCGAACGGTGCCGGCACCGACGACCACGGCATCACTGGCGGCACGAATCTCGTGCACCCGCCGCCTCGCGAGGTCGCCGGTGATCCACCGGTCGGTGCCCGGTGCAGTCGTGCGCCCGTCGAGAGTCGTGGCCATCTTCAGCACGACGTACGGGCGCCCCGTCGACCGGTGGTGGATGTAGGGCGCAAGCTGTCGGGAGATCTCGCTGGTCATCACACCGGTGACAACGTTGATGCCGGCCTCGCGCAGGCGGGTCAGTCCGCGGCCCGCCACCTTAGGGTCCGGGTCGGTGATGCCCACCACCACCGTCGAGACACCGGCAGAGATGATGGCTTCGGTGCACGGCCCGGTGCGGCCGGTGTGGTTGCACGGCTCGAGAGTCGAGAACAACGTGGCCCCGACGGTCGGGGCGCCGTTGTCGACCGCTGCCCTGATCGCGACGATCTCTGCGTGTGCCCCACCGGGAGGTTGGGTGACACCGTCGAAGATCTGTCCGTCGGCACACTCGATCACGGCTCCGACCCACGGGTTCGGGTGCGCGTGTCGACGCGCAGTGTCGGCGATGCGAACAGCGTGACTCATCAACGCCACGTGTCGCATCGCGGGGCGATTGTCCGCCTCGTGATGTGCCATGTTGTGTCCTTGCTCCCATCCGGACTCTTACCGTCGGCCTCAGAATTCCACTGAGTCGGCCTCACCACCGAGGTGACGAGGTTCGCGGGCTGTAACCGCCGGTCGGGACTTGCACCCAAACCCTGCAAGGGGTGTATTTGTGTGCCGGGGTCGGGCGACCCAGACGACTCTCAGGCTATGCGGGTGGGTACTTTCCCAACAACCCGACGATGTGGCGCCAGAGTGCCATGACGGGGACAAACTCCTCGGGCTTGTCCATTCCGAGGATCGGCGAGAACGTCCCCGCCCCGAGACCGATGGAGATTGCCTGGATCGCAGCTTCGCGTGCGATCTTCGGGTCGATTCCCTCGATCTCGATGTACCGCGCCACGAGCGCATCGAGAATCGGCATGTCGTCGAACAACCTTCGTGTGTCGACACCCTCGAGATCGAGCCACAACACGAGCCGCACGACCGATGTGACCTTGGGGTCGATGAAGTTGAGTGCAGGTTGGCCGGGTTCTGCACTGCGCACGTCGTCTGCGAGTTCCTTGAACTGCTTGCGCACGACGGCGAGCAGCAGTTCGTTCTTCGAGCCGAACCAGTTGTGCACGAAACCGTGGTTCACATCGGCGAGTTCGGCAATGTCGCGCACCCCGACCTCTGAGAACGGCCGGCTGCGCACGAGTTCGGCGGCGGCATCGATGAGTCGGCGTTCACCCTCGGCTCGGGTGATGGGCGACCGGCGCTTCGGCTTGCCCGCCACTTGCGGTTTTTTCTTTGCCGCCACGATCTTTTCCACCTCTAGACCTTAATCCTGCCAACCGACTGTTGACAGTCTCGCACCGCAGCCGCGCCGCGTCTGTGAACAGTCACAGACTACTCAAAAGCAGTAGGTTGGCGTGCGTGCGCAAACTCAGGCAGGTGGCGAATTGGCACGTCTCACTAGTGTGAACGAGATGCCCAGCTGCCGAATTCCCGCAGAGCCGACGGAGCCGAGCCGTGGCTAGAGGCTTCGGGTTCCGCAAGAAGGCCGGCTCCGGTGAGGACGGCGCGGGCTGGATCTATGCCGACTTGTTTCTCGCCTTGATGGTCGTCGGTCTCGGTTCGGCGGTCATCACGGCCTCGTCGCCGTCGGGACCCTCTGCAACCACTGCACCGAAGACATTCCAGTTGAGTTGTGCCGAGTTCGGCGTGCGTGTGCCGGGCAACGTGGCCGGCGGCGGGGCACAGATCGAAAAAGCGGTGGCCAGCGAGATTGCCAAGCGGGGGTGGACCCCCGAGTCGTCGAAGCCAGGTCTCGTCATCGTGATGGGTGGTTTCTCCGGCGGCGAGACCCCCGGTGACGGCGATTCGCGTGCGCGGTCGATACTTCCTCGACTGCGGGCATCCACGCCGATGCTGCAGCAGGTCGAGATGCGCACCGGTGGCGCGCAGGCCGTGCGCATCAACGGAGACCAGACCACGGTCGGTGGCGCAGGATCGTTCGTGATGGTGATGTATTTGTTGTTCAGTGGCCCGCCACTGACGGAAGATTGCACTCGTTAGGAGTCCAGATGCCCATGTCAGCCCAAGCACACCGCGACGCAGTCGATGCTGTCGACCGGTGGCTCACGATCTCGAAGCAGCAGAACTCGCTCGGTGCGAGTGCCCGTGTCTTTGTCGACGATCTGCAGGCCAACCGCAATCAACGCGAGTGGTCGCGGGTCAACGTCGAGCAGATCCTGCCGTTCCGTTCGGAGACACCCCGGTTGCTGCTCGTCATCCGTGCGGGCGCGTTGTTCCTGCCGATTCTCCTCACCTGGCTCGCGTTGTCACAGGTCATCGGGCCTTTCGCCCTCTATCTCCAGAACCAGCAGAGCAGTGCGAACTTCCTGTGGTTCTGGCAGACGAATCCCGGCAAGTCCTTCGCAGAGGTGTGGTCGCTCAGCCACGTCGCTCTCACCGATGCTGCGGTTCTCGCGTTCCTCACGGTGCTCGCCATGCGCATCACCTGGTGGGAGACCTCGCGGGCCGAGCGTACTGAACAGGCGTACGCAGAGATGCTCTCGGCTCTCGAGTTCTACTTCGTGTCGGCACGCGACAACTGAGCCAGCACCGCGACACTGGCCAGCACCAACAGCGCACCCAGGAAGCGTGGCGCGGTGAGGTCCTCGTTCAGCAACGTCACACCGATCGCAATCGACACCACGGGTTCGATGGTGCTCAGCACCGCCGCCTCGGCGGGGCCGATGCGCGAGACACCGGCAAAAAAGAATCCCATGGCGAGAATCGTCGAGATCATCGCTGCAGAGAAGATCGCCAGCCATCCGGTGCGGTCGACCGGCATGTCGGGCCGGGTTGCGAGGAAGATCACGATGTGCGCCGCTGCGGCACCGATCATCACGTACATGAGCGAGACGAACGCGCCTGAATGCTGCACGATCCTGCTGCTCACGAGGATGTACCCCGAGTACCACGTCGCGGCGCCGAGCATCAGCACGACGCCGGTCCATGATCCTGCCTGCACCTGTCCGGCTGTCAGGGCCGTGCCGAGAACGGCGACAGCAAGACATGCAATCGTGCGCATCGACGGCGCGTGACGGAACACGGCCCAGCCCGCCAGCACCACGAACACCGGGTACGAATAGAAGATGACGGTCGCGAGGCTGATGTCGATGCGGTCGACCCCGAAGAAGAAGAAACTCGCCTGGGGTGCGTACCCGAGCGCACCGAGAAGGAAGAGCCGCACCTCGAGAGGGCGGACGGGCCGGGGCTCGTCACGTCTGACGAACATGCGCACGGCCAGCATCACCACCGAGGCGAAGACGAAGCGGGCCATCAACATCCCGAACGGCTCTGCACCGTGGTCGTACGCGATGCGGGCGAACCAGGGCAACAGTCCGAAGGCGGCGCCACTGACAAGAATGTAGAAAACGCCCACGCATCAACGGTAGTGGTGGGCGGTGTTACTCCGGGGTGTCTTTCAAGCGGTCGGCCATCGCACGGTCGCGCTTCATCACGTTGCGGGCGAGAACAGTGCCGATCGTCGCGAGCCCGGCGATCATCAGCCCGAAGGTGGCGTACTGCAGCGAGCCACCGCGGTCGCCTGCCTGCTGCGGTTTCTTCCCGCACCCGGGCTTCGGCAGGAACCCGATGCAGTCGTCGGGCTCCCGTTCGAGGTCGTAGACGTACGTCGAGTCGGGGGACTGCGGAACAGTCGTGTCGGGAGTGTCGGCTGCATGCACGGACGTCACACCGAACGGAGCGCAGGTGAGAACCGTTGCACAGGCGAGCGCGGCAATCCGGGGCATGCCCCCATCGTCACACGCGAACTAGGGTGAAACAAATCATGAGGGCATCAGAACCGTCACATCACGACACTGTGCTCGTCGTCGATTTCGGTGCCCAGTACGCACAACTCATCGCACGACGTGTGCGCGAGGCCCAGGTGTACTCAGAGATCGTGTCGCACCGCATCACCGCCGCCGAAGTGGCAGAACGTGCCCCCAAGGCGATCATTCTCTCGGGGGGTCCGAAGAGCGTGCATGTCGACGGCGCACCGTCGCTCGACCCCGCCGTCTACGACCTGGGCATACCGATCCTCGGCATTTGTTACGGCTGCCAGCTCGTTGCGCAACAACTGGGCGGCACGGTCGCCCGCGGTGGCCGGGGCGAATACGGGCGCGCAACGCTGACACGCCTCGCGTCGTCGGTGATCCTTCCCGATGCGGCACCGTCGACACACGACGTGTGGATGAGCCATTTCGATTTCGTCAGCGCAACCCCCGAGGGTTTCGTGACCACTGCGTCCACCCCCGACGCGCCGAATGCCGTCATCGAGAACCCCGACCGACGCATCTTCGGGGTGCAGTACCACCCCGAAGTCGTCCATTCGTCGTTCGGACAGGACCTGCTGGTTCGTTTCCTCGTGGATGTCGCGGGCTGTTCACGCGACTGGACCATGGCGAACATCGTCGACGACCAGGTGTCTGCGATACGTGCCCTTGTCGGGTCAGAACGCGCCATCTGCGGGCTGAGCGGCGGAGTCGACTCGTCGGTCGCGGCGGCACTGGTGCACCGTGCAATCGGTTCGCAACTCACGTGCGTGTACGTCGACACCGGGCTCATGCGCAGGGGCGAGAGCGAGCAGGTGGTCGAGACGTTCCGCCGCAGCATGGGGATCGAACTCATCCATGTCGACGCGGGCCGGAGGTTCTTCGAGAGGCTCGAGGGCATCACCGAGCCAGAGGCCAAACGCAAGGCCATCGGTGAGTTGTTCGTGCGCATCTTCGAGGAACACACCGGCGGCATCACCGATGCGAAGTTCCTCGTGCAGGGGACTCTGTACCCCGACATCGTCGAGAGCGGCGGCGCAGACGGAACCGCAGCAGTCATCAAGAGCCATCACAACGTCGGGGGTCTTCCCGACGACATGGTGCTCGAACTGTGCGAACCGTTGCGAGCCCTCTTCAAGGACGAGGTACGCAAGGTCGGAATCGAACTCGGGCTCTCCGACGACATCGTCTGGCGCCAGCCGTTCCCCGGGCCCGGTCTCGGGGTGCGGATCATCGGCGAGGTCACACCCGACAAGGTGGCGACCCTGCAGCATGCCGACGAGATCGTGCGCCACGAGGTCAAGGCAGCCGGACTCGAGCGCGAGATCTGGCAGGCGTTCGCCGTGCTCGCCGACATCCGCAGTGTCGGTGTGATGGGCGACGAGCGGACCTACGGTCACCCCATCATCATCCGTGCGGTCACGAGCGACGACGCCATGACCGCCGACTGGGCGCGGCTTCCCTACGACCTGCTCGAGAAGATGTCGAACCGCATCATCAACGAGGTGCCGGGAATCAACCGCGTGGTGTACGACGTCACCTCGAAGCCTCCCGGCACCATCGAGTGGGAATAGACGGTCGGGTTTTTTCCCAGACATCACAAGGCTTTGCGCCCCGCCGAAGCGAAGTGTCGCATCGACCCAACTACCGTGAAAGGGTCATGTTTGCGTTCCCTCGACGCCCTCGACCACGCGGGTCAGCCCTCGCAGTGTCGGTTGTCTCCGTTCTTCTCGGCGGTCTCGTGTTCGTTCCGGGCGGTGTGTCGGCCGACGGCATCGACGACAAACGTCGCCAGGTCGAGGCGATCGCTGACCAACTCGAGAATCTCTCCGAACAGATGGGAATGCTGGGCGAGGACTACGCCGAGTCCCTGGTGGAGCAGGCCGAACTGTCCGTGGAGATCGAACAGGCCCAGGCCGATGTCGCGGCTGCCGAGGCCCAGTTGTCGCAGATGCGGGGAACCCTCTACATGTCTGCTGTCACCCAGTTCATGCACGGCGGCCGCAATTCCACGCTCACGAACCTCTTTGCGTCGGCCGGCGGCGTGCAGGACGCACTGCAGCGCAGTCAGTTGACCTCGATCGCGATGAACCAGGGAGCCCTCACCACCGACTCGCTCGATGCGACCGCAACCGAACTCGTGAAGAAAAAGAGCATCCTCGAGAAGAAGCGCAAGAAGGCCGAGAACGTGGCGGCGTATGTGTTGACGCGAAAGGACGCGGCCGAGGCACTGGCGGCACGGTACGAGCAACTGCAGGCATCCGTCCAGGGTGACCTTGCGGTGTTGCTGCGCGAGGAGCGCGAGCGAAGGGAACGTCAGGCTCTCGAGGATGCCCAACGCGAGGCGGCCGGATACAAGAGCAAGTACTCGTCGTTGCAGAAGAAATACGGCAACATCCCGTCGGTGTCCGCACGGGCACAGACCGCAGTGCGCGCGGCATTGTCGCAGCTGGGGGTTCCGTACCGCTACGGCATGAGCTCGCCGGGCCGTGCATTCGACTGCTCGGGTCTCACGACGTATGCGTGGGGCAAGGCCGGGGTCGGGCTGCCGCGGAACTCGCGCCGTCAGTACAACGCACTTCCGAAGATCCCGAAGCAACTCGCCCAGCCGGGCGACCTGATCTTCACCGGGTCGCCGATTCACCACGTCGGCATCTACCTCGGCAACGGAACAATGGTTCATGCCCCGCAGACGGGTGACGTGGTGAAAATCGGGCCGATCCGTTGGTGGAAGGTCGTCGGCGTCGTGCGCCCGCGCTGAGAACCACTACCGTCGGTCTCCATGCAGGGGATCAACGAGCAGCATCTCGAGAAGTGGCTCGATGCCAACATCGCCGGCGCACAGGGGCCCTATTCCTACTCGTTGATCGCGGGCGGCCGCAGCAATCTCACCTTTCACGTCACCGATGCGAACGGACTGCAGATGGTGCTGCGCCGGCCGCCGATGGGGCACGTGCTGGCCACCGCACACGACATGGAACGCGAACACCGCATCATGTCTGCAGTGGGCCGCACCGACGTTCCCGTGCCGCGGACTCTCGGGGTCTGCGCTGACAACGACGTGAACGGCGCACCGTTCTATGTGATGTCGTTCGTGCCGGGTGTGGTGCTCGACAGCCCCGAGAAAGGTCAGCAACTGCCGGAGAACCTGCGCACAACGGCTTCGGAGCATCTCATCGACGTGCTGGCCGAGCTTCACGCTGTCGATGTCGATGCGGTCGGTCTGGGTGACCTCGCCAAACGCGAGGGGTACGTCGAGCGCCAGGTGAAGCGTTGGTCGACCCAGTGGGCGAATTCGAAGACCCGTGAACTGCCCGCCATCGAGGAGGTCGCAGAACGTCTGGCGCGCAAGATCCCGGTCCAGCACGGTGTCGCCATTGCCCACGGCGACTACCGGTTCGGCAACTGTCTCACCGACATCCGCACGGGCCGCATCGCAGCGGTGCTCGACTGGGAACTGTGCACGCTGGGTGACCCGCTTGCCGACCTCGGGTATGTCGGCATCTACTGGACCGATCCCGGCATGCCGTTGACGCGAACGAACGACCCGTCAGGTCTTCCGGGATTCTGCACGTTCGACCATCTCGTGGACCGGTACGCAACGAAGACCGGTCGCGACGTGTCGAACATTGCGTACTACCAGGCGTTCGCCAGTTTCAGGCTTGCGGTCATCGCCGAGGGCGTCTATGCCCGCTATCTGCACGGCGCGATGGGAGACCAGGAGATCGATCTCGAACCGATGAAACTCAGCGTCGACAACCTCGCCGAGTCGGCACTGAAAGCACTGAAAGGGAACTGACATGACACTGCAGGGATGGGAGAAGGGCACGTTCACCGCGGCAACGTACACACGCGACACCTACCGCAGGGGCAGTGGCCCCGTGGTCATCGTTGTGCACGAGATACCCGGCATCACACCGGCCGTCGAACGGTTCGCGAACGACGTGGTGGATGCAGGATTCACGGTGGTGATGCCCGACCTGGTCGGGACACCGGGCCGTGAGGTGTCGGGTGGGTACCTGATGTCGTCGATGTTCAAGGTGTGCATCTCGAAGGAGTTCACGAACATGGCGTTGAACAGGACCTCTCCGATCATCTCGTGGTTGCGTGCGCTCGCCCGCTCGTTGCATTCAGAAGTCGGCGGCAAGGGTGTCGGCGCTGTCGGCATGTGTTTTTCCGGGGGGTTCGCGCTCGGCATGATGGTCGACGACATCATGGTCGCACCGGTTCTGTCGCAGCCGTCCCTGCCGTTTGCCGTCGGAAAGTCGCGCGGGGCCGACCTCAACCTGTCGCCCGACGACGCTGCAGTCATCGCCGAGCGTGCATCACAGGGTTGTCAGGTGCTGGGGCTGCGTTTCGACAAGGACAAGCTCGTGGGTGACCGGTTCGCTTCGTTGAGGAACCTTCTCGGTGATGCGTTCGTCGCGGTCGAGATTCCCTCGCAGAACGCAAAGGACCACAGTGTTCTCACCGAGCAACGTCACGAACCGAGTGTCCGCAGGGTCATCGATTTCTTCTCGGAAAAGCTGAAATAGTCAGCGGGGGCCGCCGTCGATGGCGAGCAGTGTCCCGGTGGTGTAGCTGCTCGCGTCGCTGGCGAAGTACAACGCGGCCCCGACGATCTCGTGGGGGAGGCCGCCGCGTTGCAGTGAATAGGCGACCTTTGCGCGCTGCTCGAACTGTTCCATGTTCCACGCCTTCGAGATGTCGGTGAGGAACGGTCCGGGAACGATGCAGTTCACGCGCACGTGCGGCCCGAACGTCCTGGCGAGACCCATCGTCAGGTTGTTCACGGCGGCCTTCGCGGCTCCGTACACCACCTCGTTCGGTGACGGCCTGGTGCTTGCGATCGACGAGACGTTGATGATCGATCCGCCGTGCACCGCTCCGTCGGCCCCGGGCGTCGTCATGTGGGTGCCGATGAGCGCGGAGAGACGGAACGGACCCTTCAGGTTGACGCCCATCACCTTGTCGTACAGCTCTTCCGACACGTCGACGAGCGACGGGTACAGCGGTGACATGCCTGCGTTGTTCACGAGGATGTCGATGCGGCCGAACCGTGCGATGGCGGCCTCGGCAAGTTTCCCGGCATCGTCCCACGATGCAGCGTGGTACCCGACGGCGAGCGCATCACGGCCCCGTTCCCTCACTTCTGCCGCGACCTCCTCGCAGTTCTCGATCTTCCGGCTCGCCACGACGACGTTCGCCCCGTGCTCGGCGAACGCGAGGGCCATCTCGCGCCCGAGACCGCGGCTGCCGCCCGTGATGATGGCCGTGCGGCCCTCGAGTGAGAAGAGATCTGTCGATGTCATTGCGTTGCCTTTGCTGAATACTCGGGGTGAGAGAACGATGAGACGAGGGAAACGAGAGACGCATTCTTCCCCGTCAGGAGGTGCCGGGCCAAGAGCCCCTTCGCGGCCTTTGCGTTGTGCCCGCCGACGACCCCACCTTTCCGTGAGACGAGGTCGACGTGCACCACCGAGGCGAGCCTGGACCAGTCGAAAGCCGACTTGTGCTCCTGTGGCAGCAGGTCGACCACCAATGTCGATTTCACCACGTCGGCGAAGGCGTCGGTGAGGTCGTCGCGCCACCACGCCCCGACGGCACCGATCGGTGGCAGGCGGGCACCCATTTTCAGCCGGTAGTCGGGAAGCGGGTCGTCTGCACGTACAAGCCCTGCGAGTCCCGACGGCACGTATATGCGGCGCAGCAGGGGGCGACGGACAGCCGGCGCAAGCGAACCGAGATCGAGGTGGTCCCAGACGACGCCGGTGTAGCGCTGCCAGGCCGGCAGTGCGGGCGAACCGACCAGTCCGCGGTTCTGCGCGGTTGCGTGTGCGAGGTGAACTCCCTTCACACCGAGCAGTTTTTCGTTGCCGCCCTTCAGTTTCTGCAGGGCCCGTGCAATGTCACGTCGGTACGGTCCGAGCGATTCGGCGAACACACCCGATTCGGGGGACCACGGGGTGTCGAGGTCTCCGCCGGTTGCTTTCCCCTCCGACGGGGGGAGGAGGACGACGAAGAGAGGCGCTCCCATAGTGCGTTACCCCCTTTCTTCCTCCTACGCTATGTGCATGCGAGTACACGTTGACCCATCCAAGTGCCAAGGCCACAACCGCTGCTATGCGTTGGCCCCGGAATTGTTCGATGTCGATGACCTGGGCAATGCATTCGAGCTGAACGACGGTGTCGTGCCCGCTGCCCTCGAGGACAAGGCGCGTCTTGCTGTCGCCAACTGTCCCGAATTCGCCATCTCCATCGAAGACTGAACCGACAAAGACTGAAAAGGAACCCCCGATGACTGACACAGTTTTTGGCCCCGTGACCGACTGGGCAACCGATTTCGACCACGGCGCACCCGAGTACAACGCCAACATCCACGAGATCTGGGAGAACCTGAAGGCCTCCGGATGCCCGATCGCCCACACCGAGCGCTACGGCGGCGTGTGGTTGCCTCTCACCCACGAGATGGTGCACGAGATCGCGTACGACACCGACCACTTCACGAGCCGCAGCGTCGTCGTGGGTCAGTTGAAGCCGTCGCAGGTCGAGGACGCCATGCCCGCTCCGATCGGTGGCGCGCCGCCGATCACCTCAGACCCGCCGTTCCACCAGCACGCGCGCCGTCTGCTGCTTCCCGCATTCGCACCGAAGAAGATCGACCCCCTGCGTGACGAGATCCGCCAGATGTGCAACGACCTCATCGACAAGATGGGCGACAAAGAGCTCGTCGACGCGGCGTTCGAGTACGCACAGCACATTCCGGTGATGGTGATCGCGTCGATGGCCGGACTTCCGAAGGAAGACGGCGACATCTTCCGCTCGTGGGTGCATGTGATCCTCGAGGGCGTCGGTGAATCGCGCGAAGAGCGCGAGCCCGTGTTCCTTGCCCTCAACGAGTATCTCGCGAAGGCAGTCGAAGAGAAGAGGGCCAATCCCGGTGACGACCTCATCAGCTTCCTGCTCGAAGCCGAGATCGGGGGCAACAAGCTGTCTGACCAGCACGTGGCGGGAACCATCATCCTGTTGATGGTTGCCGGCATCGACACCACCTGGAGCGGCATCGGCAACTCGATCTGGCACCTCGCCACCAACGCGGTCGACCGCCGTCGTCTCGTCGAGAACCCCGGCATGATCCCGATGGCCATCGAGGAGTTCCTGCGTGCGTACGCACCGGTCACCATGGCACGTCTCGTGAAAGAGGACTACGAGTTCCACGGTGTGCAGATGAAAGAAGAAGACTGGGTTCTTCTTCCGTTCCCTGCGGCAAACCGTGACCCGAACCAGTTCGAGAACCCCGACAAGGTCATCATCGACCGCGAGGAGAACCGTCACGCCGCGTTCGGCCTCGGCATCCACCGTTGCATCGGCTCGAACCTCGCCCGCCTCGAGATGAACGTGGCCGTCGAGGTGTTCCTCGAGCGTTTCCCCGACTTCGAACTCAACACCACCGAAGAGATGGTGTGGAGCACGGGTCAGGTGCGCGGACCACGCAAGCTTCCGTTGCGCATCAACGCCCGCTCGTAGCGCAGGCGCCATCACCGACGCGACACAACCTGGTCGTACAATGACCGGGTCATGACGCGTTCGCATCAACAGTTGCCGGGGGAGAGCATCCCGCTGAACCCCGAGCAACAAGATGCGGTGTACCACCCCGGCGGCCCTCTTCTCGTCGTGGCGGGTGCCGGGTCCGGCAAGACCCGCGTTCTCACCCAGCGGATCGCGTGGTTGATGAGCCAAGGGGTGCACCCCAGCGAGATCCTCGCGATCACGTTCACCAACAAGGCCGCCGACGAGATGCGCCACCGCGTCGCCGATCTTGTCGGCGGGGTCTCGAGGGCGATGTGGGTCACCACGTTCCACAAGGCCTGCGTGCGCATCCTGCGGCAACATGCCGACGCACTCGACTATCCGAAGCAGTTCACCATCTACGACTCGCAGGATTCGAAGAGGCTCGTCGGGTACGTCATCCGCGACATGGGGCTCGACCCGAAGAAGTTCCCGGCAGGTGCGGCGCAGTCACGCATCAGTCTCTGGAAGAACGAACTGGTCACGCCCTCGCGCGCCTTCGACGGCGCCGAACACATCGCGGCACGGCGCCACGCCGAGATCTACCGCGAGTACCAGGCCCGTCTCGAGAAGGCCGGTGCCATGGACTTCGACGATCTTCTCGTCAACGTCGTGCGCCTGTTCGAGCGGTTTCCCGACGTGCTGCGCCACTACCAGGAACGTTTCAGGCACATCCTCATCGATGAGTTCCAGGACACGAACCAGGCGCAGAACCGCATCGTGCTGATGCTCGGCGACCTGCACAAGAACGTGTGCGTTGTCGGCGACAGCGACCAGAGCATCTACAAGTTCCGTGGTGCCGACATGCGCAACATCGAGGCGTTCGAGAGTGCGTTCGGCGAGGCCACCGTCGTGATCCTGTCGCAGAACTACCGCAGCACCCAGACGATCCTGTCTGCGGCAAACGCCGTCATCTCCCAGAATCTCGGACGCCGACCGAAAGACCTGTGGACATCGTCGGGCAACGGCGAGCGCATCGTGCGCTACTACGCCGAAGACGAGTACGACGAGGCGTCATGGGTGACCACCACGGCGCGTGATCTCAACAACAACGACGGTCGCCAGTGGGGCGACATCGCCGTCATGTACCGCACCAACGCCCAGAGCCGCGCGATAGAAGAGTCGCTCATGCGTTCGGGCGTTCCCTACAAGGTCGTGGGCGGCACCAAGTTCTACGACCGCAGGGAAGTGAAAGACGCCATCGCATACCTGCGTGCCGGGGCCAACCCGCTCGACGAGATCAGCATCAAGCGCGTGCTCAACGTGCCCAAACGCGGCATCGGCGACACCAGCATCGGCAAGGTAGATGCATTCGCCGCGACTCACGGCCTGCCGTTCGTAGAGGCGATGCGCCGTGCCCCGGAAGCGGGGGTCGGGGGTGCGGCCGCGAAGGGGATCGCCTCGTTCGTCGCCCTTGTCGACGAGATGAACGCATCACTCGCCGACGGGCCGGCGGCCCTGCTCGAGGTGGCGATGAACAACAGCGGCTACCTCACCGAACTCGAGAACGAAGACACCGTCGAGGCGGCCGGCCGTCTCGAGAACATCGCAGAACTCATCGGGTCTGCCGCAGAGTTCACCCAGGTCGACGAGTTCCTCGAACAGGTCGCATTGGTGGCCGACACCGACGACCTCGACGGAGAGAACCACATCGTGCTCATGACTCTCCACTCGGCCAAGGGCCTCGAGTTCCCCGTGGTGTTCCTCGTCGGCTGCGAAGAGGGCATCTTCCCCCACAGCCGCGCGCTCACCGAGCCCGACGAACTCGAGGAAGAGCGCCGTCTCGCCTATGTCGGTCTCACGCGCGCTCGCGAGCGGCTGTTCGTGTCCCACGCATGGCACCGCATGTTGTTCGGTCAGTCGCAGTACAACCCGCCGTCGCGTTTTCTCTCCGAGATTCCCCTCGAGTTGTTCGACCGGCAGGGCAACGTCGACTCCGGTGCAGACCACCGTCGCAGTTACGGCCGCACGCCGGGCGACTGGCACGATGCCGAGGTTCCCGAATACCGCCGTCGCCACGACGACGAACCCGAGGGGCGCACGTTCGGTGCCCGCCGTGCCGAGCGAGCGGTGCGTGCCCCGGCCCAGCCCCGCGACACCGAACACCTGAGCGGTCTCAAGGTGGGCGACGATGTCGAGCATGCGGTGTTCGGCGAGGGGGTCGTCATCGAGATCAAGGGCACCGGCGAGAAAGCCGAGATCACGGTGCGTTTCCGCGAGAGGGGCACCAAACACCTCGCCCTGGCGTGGGCCCCGCTGAAGAAACTCTGATGAGTGCCCCGCACGGGGCGCCAGCGACTAAAAATGAGGGCATGAAAGCGGCGATCCTCATCGAGAGTCTGACGGGCAACACATGGAAGGCGGGCGAGATGATCGCCGCGAACCTCCAGCAGGAGAACTGGTCGATCACCGGCATCTCCCCGGTGAAGTCACCCGACCATGCGTCGATCCAGGATGCCGACACCGTCATCGTCGGAACATGGGTGCACGGTCTCTTCGTGGTCGGTCAGGCACCGTGGGCCGTCGACCGGCTCCGCGCACTTCCTGCCATGTCGGGCAAGAAGGCCGTGGCGTTCTGCACGTTCGCCCTGAACCCCGGCAGGTCTCTCGACGTGATGACCGACACCTTGTTGTCACGCGGTGCCGACGTGGTGGGCGGTCTCGCTCTGCACCGGGGCAAGCTCGCCGCCCACACCGAAGAGTTCGCCGTTCGTCTGGTCGACTCGCTCAGTTCGCGCTGACCGTCACGGCGCTGACGGCGTGGTGACGCCGCGAAGGTCGATGTAGAGGGTCTTTCTGTTCTCCACGATCGGTCTCACCGATTCGGGCAACGTGAGGTCGTCGACCGTGAGGGTGCGCCCGTCACAGTCGACGAACTCCCGGGTTCCCGGTGTGTGCGTCACGAGACACGAACTGTCACGGTCGGCGGGGTAGCCGTAGTACACGCGCCACCCGCGCGCCGGGTCGTCTCCCGTGTGGTCGAGCACGATCGAGCGCACCCCGTCGGGGCTCTTCAGGTCGGGGAAGAGCAGCGGGCCGTCGTCGGCGACTGCGTCGGCCATTGCATCGACCTTGCCGACCTCGAACACCTTGTTCGCGATCTTGTCCGACGGGTCTGCGTTGTCGTTGATGGTGCCCGCCACCACCCAGAGTCCTGCGAAGAACACCGCAAAGAACACGATGCCGCCGACCACGGGCACAACGGCCCGGGCAAAAGGAGAGCGCAATCGGGGGGATTTCATGACCCCCATTGTGGCGGGTTGGTGGAGAAGTACCCGTTCGGCGTAGGGTTTCTTTTCTGTGAAGCGCCCCTACCGAGTCGTCGTAGCCAAGCCGGGTCTAGATGGACATGACCGCGGAGCAAAGACCATCACCCGCGCCCTCCGCGACCACGGGTTCGAGGTCATCTACACCGGTCTCCACCAGACTCCCGAGCAGATCGCCGAGACCGCACTCCAGGAAGACGCAGACGCCGTCGGGTTGTCGCTTCTCTCCGGGGCGCACAACACCCTGTTCCCGAGAGTGATGGAAGAACTGACGAGCCGCGACATGGCCGACGTTCTCGTCTTCGGCGGCGGTGTCATCCCCGATGCCGATGCGCGCGTTCTCCGCGAGCAGGGCGTCGGCAACATCTTCGGACCCGGTTCGTCGCTGAAGGCCATCTGCCAGTGGCTCGAGGACGAACTCGACAATCGAGAATAAACACACACGGAGCAATTGAATGGACCTCTTCGAGTACCAGGGCAAGCAGTACTTTGCCCGCTACGACATCCCCGTTTCGAAGGGCGACGTCGCCCACACCGTCGACGAGGCGGTGAAGGCCGCCGATGCAGCCGGGTACCCGGTCGTCGTCAAGGCACAGGTGCAGGTCGGTGGCCGCGGAAAGGCAGGCGGCATCAAGTTGGCAAACAATGCCGACGAGGTGCGCACCCATGCGTCGAACATTCTCGGCATGGACATCAAGGGTCACGTGGTGAAGCGCGTGTGGGTCGAGAACGCAAGTGACATCGCCGAGGAGTACTACGCCTCGTTCACGCTCGACCGCGGCGCGAAGAAGCATCTCCTCATGCTGAGCAAAGAGGGCGGCGTCGAGATCGAGGAGGTTGCGGCGAAGAACCCGTCGGCAATCCTCATGCTGCACATCGACCCGGTCGACGGGCTTTCTGCCCCTGCCGCGATGAAGGCTGCGGTCGATGCGCGGATCCCGGAGAAGGCACAGCAGGGCGTCGCCGACATTCTGGTGAAGCTCTACCGCTGCTTCACAGAGGGTGACTGTGACCTCGCAGAGATCAACCCGCTCATCCTGAAGCCCACCGGCGAGGTGCACGCACTCGACGCGAAGGTCAGCCTCGACTCGAACGCCGACTTCCGTCACCCCGAATGGGCCGAGTTCAAGGCCACCGAAGAACTCGACGACCGCGAGAAGCTCGCCCGCGAGAAGGGTCTCCAGTACATCGGGCTCGACGGCACCGTGGGCATCATCGCGAACGGCGCAGGGCTTGCGATGAGCACCCTCGACGTGGTGAACCAGGTCGGGGGCACCGCGGCCAACTTCCTCGACATCGGTGGCGGTGCGAACGCCGACCTGATGGCCGGGGCACTCGAGGTGATCAACTCCGACCAGAACGTCAAGAGCATCTTCATCAACATCTTCGGCGGGATCACCCGCGGGGAAGAAGTTGCGAAGGGAATCGTCGAGGCACTCGGTCGCGTCGACCTGCGTGCGCCGATCGTGATCCGTCTCGACGGGACCAACGCCGAAGAGGGCCGCGCGATTCTCGCGAACGCAGGAATCCCCGAATCGAAACTCACCAGCAAGCCAACCATGCTTGAAGCCGCCCGCGCCGCTGTCGCGCTCGCAAAGTAAGGAACATCGACATGGCAATCTTCGTCAACGAACACACAAAGGTGATCGTGCAGGGGCTCACGGGCGGCCAGGGCAAGTACCACGGTCTGCGCAACAAGGCCTACGGCACACAGGTCGTCGCCGGCGTGACGCCGGGCAAGGGCGGAACCGATGTGGAGGGCATCCCCGTCTACAACAGCGTCGCCGAGGCAGTCGCCGCCACCGGTGCGACTGCATCTTTCGTGACGGTACCCCCGAAGGCCGCATCCGCGGCCATCCTCGAGGCTGCCGCGGCGGGAATCTCGTTCATCGTCTGCATCACCGAGGGCATCCCCGCACAGGACGAGGCGCGCACGTACAACACGCTCGTGCGTGACCACCCGAACGTGCGGTTGCTCGGGCCGAACTGCCCGGGCATCATCAGCCCCGGAAAGTGCAACATCGGCATCACCGCCGGCGAGATCGCCGAGCTGCCGTCTGCGTCGGGCCCGAACGTGGGCATCGTCTCGCGATCGGGAACCCTCACGTACCAGGCGTTGTACGAACTGAAGCAGCGTGGCATCGGAGTCTCGACGTGCGTGGGCATCGGCGGTGACCCGGTGCCGGGGACATCGTTCATCGACTGTCTCCGTGAGTTCCAGAACGACCCCGAGACTCACGCCATCATCATGATCGGCGAGATCGGTGGCTCGGCCGAGGAAGAAGCCGCAGAGTTCATCAAGGCCAACGTCACGAAGCCGATGTCGGCATACATCGCCGGGGTCACCGCACCGGCCGGCAAGAAGATGGGCCACGCAGGCGCCATTGTCTCCGGCGGCAAGGGAACCGCCCAGGGAAAGATGGATGCACTGCGCGATGCCGGCGTGAAGGTGGGCCAGAACCCCACCGAAGCCGGTGAACTGATGGCCGAGATCGTCGCCGGGCTGCGCTGAGTGCCACGCGCACTTCTCTCTGTCTACGACAAGACCGGCATCGTTGAGTTTGCCGCCGCGCTGCATGCGCTGGGGTGGTCACTCGTGTCGAGCGGCGGTACCGCCGCGACCCTGACCGCGGCCGGCGTCCCGGTCACCGACGTGGCCGACATCACCGGACTTGCGCCGATTCTCGATCACCGCGTGGTCACTCTGCACCCGAAGATCCACGGCGGCATCCTCGCCGACCGCGACAAGCCCGACCATGTCGACGAACTGAGTCAGCACGGCATCGACGAGATCGATCTCGTCGTGGTGAACCTGTACCCGTTCTCGTCGCAACCCGGGGTCGAGCTCATCGACGTCGGCGGACCGGCAATGGTGCGGGCCGCCGCCAAGAACTTCGCCCATGTGGGTGTCGTGGTCGACACCGCTGACTACGCCGACGTGCTCGAGATGATCGAGGGCGGGTATTTCGGTGTCGGCGCGCGACGTGTGCTCGCACAGAAGGCCTTCCGCATCACCAGCGCGTACGACGCGGCGATTGCGTCGTGGCTGGCCGACGAGAGCCCCGACCGTGCCAGCGCGACGGTGCCGCCGATCCTGACGCTGGTCGCCGAACGTGCAGAGATTCTCCGTTACGGAGAGAACCCGCACCAGACCGGTGCCCGGTACCGCCTGCCCGGCGTCGAGAGCTGGTGGGACTCCGCGATGCAGTTGAACGGCAAGGAGATGTCGTACCTCAACGTGTACGACACCGAGGCCGCATGGCAGTTGGTGAGCACGTTCGACCGTCCGGCTGCGGTCATCGTGAAACACGCCAACCCGTGCGGAGTGGCACTGGCCCCCACGGTTCTCGAGGCCTACACCAGGGCCCACGCTGCTGACCCGACGAGCGCCTTCGGCGGCATCGTTGCGGTGAACAGTGAGGTCAACGCCGACACCGCGCGCGAGATCGTGAAGGTGTTCACCGAGGTGGTGATCGCACCGTCGTTCTCCTCGGGTGCACTCGAGATTCTCTGCGAGAAGGAGAACCTTCGTCTCATCGAGGCGGTCGCCCCGTTCCACTCGATGGCCGTCAGTGTGCGCTCGATCGACGGTGGGCTGCTCGTGCAGTCAGTCGACGAGATGAACGATTCCCTCGATGATTTCACGGTCGTCTCCGAACGTGCACCGAACGACGACGAGTGGCAGAACCTTCTCCTTGCGTGGCAGACGGTGTCGGCGACCTGGAGCAACGCGATCGTTCTCGCCGCCGGCGACGTCGTCGTCGGTGTCGGCGGCGGCCAGCCGAACCGTGTCGACGCGGCCCGGATCGCCATCAGTCGGGCGGGGGAGTCGGCGCGAGGTTCCGTTGCCGCGAGTGATGCGTTCTTCCCGTTCGGTGACACGGTGGAAGAGCTCGCGCGTGCGGGGGTGACCGCAGTGATCCAACCCGGCGGCAGCATCCGTGATGCAGAGTCGGTCTCTGTGGCGAATTCGCACGGAATCGCCATGGTGTTCACCGGCACGCGCCACTTCCGCCACTAGCAGAGGTCGTAGACTGCAGCAATGGCGCGAATCGCAGACCTCCTCGCGGCCGGGCGCACGTTCTCGTTCGAGTTCTCGCCGCCGAAATCGGCCGCGGCATCGATGTCGCTCGGACGCACCATCGCCGAACTCGAGTCTCTCGCCCCGTCGTTCGTGTCTGTCACCTACGGTGCGGGGGGTTCCACGCGTGAGCACACCCGGGACACCGTTCTGTGGGTCAAGAAAGAGACCAACGTGCCGCCGATGCCGCATCTCACCTGCGTCGGGCACACCCGTCACGAGATCACAGAGATCCTCGCCACCTATGTCGACGCCGGCATCGAGAACGTGCTCGCGCTCGCAGGCGACCCCCCGAAGAACCCCGACGACGCGTCGCCGAGCGACTTCGCCTACGCCATCGAACTCGTCGAGCACATCCGCGAGCACACCAGCCTCGGCATCGGTGTCGCCGCCCACCCCGAGGGTCATCCGAGATCACCCGATCTTGCCACCGACCGCCGGCACCTCGCCGAGAAACTGCGGGTCACAGACTTTGCCACCACACAGTTCTTCTTCGACATAGACCACTATCTGTCGCTGGTGAACGATCTCGCCGACCTCGGTGTCAACAAGCCGGTGGTTCCCGGCATCATGCCGGTCACGAACATCGCCCAGGTCGAGCGCATGGCCGAACTCTCCGGTGCGGCATTCCCCACGTGGCTGCGCGAGAGACTGGAGGCCGGAACGACCCCCGACGACGTGCGTCGCATCGGCGTCGAGGCCGCCACCGAACTGTGTGCCCGTCTGCTCGAGGCAGGTGCACCGGGTCTTCACTTCTACACACTCAACAAGTCGACGGCCACACGGGAGATCTACGCCCAACTGGGGCTCCCTGTCGCCTAGACGCGCGTTCTCATGAGTTACCAAGAGACAGAGCAGGCACGAGAGGGGACACCCGCGTGGGGCACACGCCGCGGGCCCATCGTGCCGTACGTGCCGGGTCTCGACGGCCTCCGTGCGCTCGCCGTTCTCGCAGTGGTCGTCTACCACGCAAACCGCGAGTGGCTCGGCGGCGGGTTCCTCGGTGTCGAGGTGTTCTTCGTCATCTCCGGCTACCTCATCACGTTGTTGTTGATCGCCGAACGCGAGCGCGTCGGAACGGTGTCGCTCGGCAACTTCTGGATGCGTCGTGCACGCAGGTTGCTGCCTGCGTTGTTCGTGCTCCTCATCGGGACCATCACCTACTGCGCGCTCTTTGATTCCGACCGACTCGGAAAGCTGCGCGGCGACGTGGTGGCGGGTGTTCTCTACGTGTCGAACTGGTTCCAGGTGTGGACCGGCTCGTCGTACACCACCGCGGCAGAGTTCGCCCCGCTCAGGCATCTGTGGTCGCTCGCCGTCGAGGAGCAGTTCTACATCATCTGGCCGGTCGTGATGTTCGTGCTGTTGCGGAGACTCAGCGGCAGGAAACTGCCGGTGATCGGTTTGTTGTTCACCGCGCTCGCCGTCGCGGTCACCGTGTATTCGGCGTCGATCTTCAGGGCCGGGCCCATCGACACGATCGCCAAGACCCCGGACCAGTACATGGAGATGTTCGGGCGGACCGTGCTGCGCACGGATTATCTCTATCTCGGCACGTTGACGAGGGCATCCGGTCTGTTGCTCGGTGCGGCGCTGGCCACGTGGTGGAGGCCGTGGGCAATACGACGCGGTCGTGCGGGCTCGAACGCGAACGGTCTCGACATGGTGGGCATCGCCTCGATCGTCGCACTCGGGTTCATGTGCTGGAAGTTCCGTGAGGTCGTGGTCGTCACCGACAGCGGCACCGAGGGTTACGGACTTCTCTACCGCGGCGGTCTGCTGTTGGTCGGGCTCGCGAGCGTGATGGCGATCGCCACGGTGACGCACCCGCGTTCGCGGCTCGGCAAGTACGTCATCGGCACGCCGTTGCTCGTCTGGCTCGGCAAGCGCTCGTACGGTCTTTATCTGTACCACTGGGTGGTGTTCCAGGCGTACCGCAAGAGCGCGGGTGTCGCGCTGAACGTGCAGGAGTTCATCGCGCTGATGGCGATCACCATCGTGATCACCGAGGCGTCGTACCAGTTCGTCGAGATGCCCGTGCGGACCGGCCGCGCACGCGAAGCCTGGGTGCGCTGGCGGGCGAGCGGCGTGGGCATGCGCGGGCCGTTGCCTGTCATCGGCGCGACGCTCGCGGTCGTTCCCGTCTTTGCCATCGTCAGCATGGCGGGTGCGCGCGTGATCCCCGACGAGAACGCGGCGAATCTCGATGACAACGAGGGCGTGGTCGTCACGGTGCCGTCGACGACTCTCCCTGTCGGCACCACGGTGGCTCCGGTGGTGACCACCACCGTTCCTGCGAAGAAGATCGACGTGCTCGCCGTCGGCGACTCCGTGATGCTCGGCTCGGCCAGGAAACTGACGGCCGCCGGGCTCACCGTCGACGCAGTGAAGAACCGCCAGGTTCTCGAGGCACTCCAGGTGTTCAACTACCGCAAGAGCACGAACGAACTCGGTGAGAACGTGGTCATTCATCTCGGCACGAACGGCACCACGAAAGAGACCACCTTCGACCGGATTCTCGAACCGCTCTCCGACGTCGACCGGGTGCTGGTGCTCACCCTGAAGGTGCCCGGTCGTCAGTACCAGAACATCAACAACGCGATCATCAACGCCCTGCCGTTGAAGTACCCCAATGTCACGGTGCTCGACTGGCTGGCACACACGAAGGGTCACGATGACTGGTTCGCCTCCGACGGGATTCACCTGAACAAGATCGGCCAGGACCAGTACGTCCAGTTCATCCTCAAGGGTCTCGGCCGCGCACAGGGCTGAAAAGGGGTCACCCGTATTGGGTCGCACCCCGTCGGGGTGCCTACGCTTGTCGTCATGACAACTCCCGTACGTATTGCCGTCACCGGTGCCGCCGGCCAGATCGGCTACAGCCTGCTCTTCCGTATCGCATCCGGTGCCGTGTTCGGCCCGGACACACCCGTGATTCTGCAGCTCCTCGAGATCACGCCGGCCCTCGGGGCTCTCGAGGGGGTCGCGATGGAACTCGACGACTGCGCGTTCCCGCTGCTGGCGGGCATCGTGCGCACCGACAACGCCGAGGCGGCGTTCGGTGACGCCGACGCAGCATTTCTCGTCGGCGCGATGCCGCGCAAGGACGGCATGGAGCGTGGCGACCTGTTGAGCGCGAACGGCGGCATCTTCAAGCCGCAGGGCCAGGCGCTCGCCGCCGCGGCGAAGAAAGACGTCAAGGTGCTCGTCGTCGGAAACCCCGCCAACACGAATGCACTCATCGCGATGAACAACGCAAAGGGTCTCGACCCGCGGCGTTTCACAGCGATGACACGGCTCGACCACAACCGGGCACTCACGCAGCTGTCGACGAAGACCGGACAGCCCGTGACCGCGATCAAGAAGATGACCATCTGGGGCAACCACTCGAGCACCCAGTACCCCGACCTCTTCCACTGCGAGGTGAACGGCCAGAACGCAGCCGCGTTGGTGAACGACCAGGCGTGGCTCGAGAACGACTTCATCCCGACGGTCGCCAAGCGCGGTGCCGCCATCATCAAGGCCCGCGGACTGTCGTCTGCGGCGTCGGCCGCGAACGCAGCGATCGACCACATGCACTCGTGGGTCGCCGGCACGCCCGACGGAGACTGGGTGTCGATGGCGATCCCGTCCGACGGCAGCTACGGGGTTCCCGAGGGGATCATCTCGTCCTTCCCGTGCGTGTGCAGGAACGGTGACTACAGCATCGTGCAGGGCCTCGACATCGACGACTTCAGCCGTGCGCGCATCGACGCATCGGTGGCAGAGCTCATCGAGGAACGCGACGAGGTCAAGAAACTGGGTCTCATCTGATGAACCCTGCGGCCCTGATCGACACCGATCGGTGGCCGCTCGATGACGACGCCGTCATCGAGCCGTTGGCACGGCAGTTCGCCGCCGAACACATTGCGATCCTGCCGGGCTTCCTGAGGCCGGAGGTTCTCCCGTCGCTTGTTGCCGAGTGCGACGAACTGGCCGGCATCGCGCACCACACCGACAACAACGCCAACCTCGACGTCGTCGCCTACGACCAGTTCCCCGCCGGTTCGATGCTGCGTGCGCTGTACGAGTGGGACCCGTTGATGGAGTTCGTCGCACGGGTCCTCGGGCACGACACCCTGTTCCGCTACGCGGATCCGTTCGGTGCGCTGAACCTGTCAGTGATGCGCGACGGTCACGTGCTCGGATGGCATTTCGACCAGACCGACTTCGTTGTCAGCATCGCGATCCAGCCGTCGACATCGGGCGGCCACTTCGAGAACGTTCCGATGGTGCGGTCGGCCACCGACGGCAACGAAGAGGTGGTGGCGGCAGTCCGTCGCGGCGAGCGCAACGATCTCGTGCGCACCGAGCCGATGACCCCGGGAACCCTGATGATCTTCAACGGTCGCTGGAGCTACCACCGGGTGTCCGAGGTGAGGGGAGACGTGCCCCGCCATGTCGCACTGCTCGCCTACGACACCAAACCCGGCACCGACTCGAACGACGAACTGAAACTTGCCCGCTACGGGCGGCTTCCCGCGTGAGGCGTTTGCAGTGTTGATCGGGGAGGGCTTCGCAGGCGAGGGCGTGAATGCGGCGCACGTCAATGTCGTGCTCGGCGACCGCAACGGCCCGGTCGGCACGGCGTGGGCCACGGCGCTTGCCACTCCGCGCCCCGGGCATGTCCCGTTTGTCGCAGTGGCACGTCCGGGTGTGCCGGTGCAACCGTTCACTCTGTTCGTGAACAAGGCCACCATCGAGGGTGACCGCCACGGACAACTCACCTGGGGCGCCGCGCAGGCCGGGGTCTCGGCCGGGGTGGGGGATGCGCACCGGCATGTCGCGGGTCACGAGTCTTCGGTGTTGATCGTGGCGGTGTGGGTGAATCCGCAGGCCGACGACGAAGAGGCAGTGTTCGCGAACAACCGCACGGCCACCGCCGCGGCACTCGCCATGGCAGTTGCGCCCCCGGGTCCCGTCCGTCGCGCGGATCTGATTTCTCCCGAGAATCCCTACTTCCGCCAGTAATCCGGCGCCCGGGTTGCAACGGCCGTATGGTCCGTGGTTGAATACCTGACTAATTCAGTAAGAATTATCGGGAATCACAGAATCCACACCGCAATGACCACGATCCAGCACCCAGAAACCCACAGGCACTCCCACTCGGTCGGGGCCACCCGGGCGCCCCTCACAGCCTCTCAGGTGCCGTCTGTGCCCCGTCACTGGGTCCTGCGGGCCGGAATCACCCTGGCTGCCCTGGCGCTCGCCGTGGTGAGCCTCGCCTACGGCAGCAACGACGACACATCGCGTGCCCGGCCGGGCGTGTCGTCGGTGTCGGCGAGGTAGCCCGAAACCTGTGTCGGTCGCCGGTCAGTCGTAGTCGGTACGACTGCGCACGGATGTGAACGCGGCATCGAGAGCACTGAACACGGCAGAGCAGTCGACGAGTCGCTGGGTGTCACCGGTGATGCGCACGAGGCCCTTGATGAACAACTCCTGTGCGGGAATCTTGTCGGTGGCAACCGCGACAGCTGACTCCCATGACTGTTCCATGCGCACGTGTTCGTCGGGGGCGGGCCCGGGGCCGAACGACGCGACTCCGTCACCGACCTGCAGGTGGTAGAGAACGTTCCCTTCCGGGCCATCGGTGACGACCTGGGTGACGCCGATCGAGAGCGAACCCGCGAGAGTCGCGAGTGCCTCCGACGCGGCCACCTGTTCCTGCATGGCTTCAATCCATTCGAGACTGAGATATCGCATGGCAACAGTGTGCCCGCCCTGCGGGCGGAAACGGCGTTGTGGCGGGCAGCAAAAAGGGCCCGGGCATTTCTGCCCGGGCCCTTTTTGTGTGAGTGTGATCAGAGGTTCGCGGAGAGCGTTGCGCTCTGGCGGCTCGAACGAACCACGGATGCGGCCAGCACCAACGTCGCCACTGCAGCGATCAACAGACGGGTTCCGTCGTTGTCCTGCTGTGTGATGATCGCGGGAAGGATCAACAACGACACAAGGTTCATCACCTTGATGAGCGGGTTGAGGGCCGGGCCTGCGGTGTCCTTGAACGGGTCACCCACGGTGTCGGCGATGACCGCAGCCTTGTAGGGCTCGGATCCCTTTCCGCCGTGGTTGCCGTCCTCGATGTACTTCTTCGCGTTGTCCCAGGCGCCACCGGCGTTGCTGAGGTAGTTCGCCATCAACTGACCGGTGAGGATCACCGCGGCGAGGAATCCGCCGAGTGCCTGCCAGCCGATCCCGAAACCGACGATGACCGGGGTGAGCACTGCGAGCAGAGCGGGTGTTGCCAGCTCACGCAGCGATGCCTCGGTGCAGATGTCGATGACCGGGCCGTACTCGGGCTTCTTGGTGCCGGCCATGATGCCGCCGTCGCGGAACTGGTTGCGCACTTCCTGCACGACCACGCCCGCGGTGCGACCCACGGCACGGATCGACAGAGCCGAGAAGAGGAACGGAACTGCGCCACCGATGAGAAGACCGATGAAGATCTTCGGGTCGGCGACGTTGATCGCGAGTTCGGGCAGCTTGAACACACCGTCGCTGTAGTGCTCGATCTGGTCCGACAGCAGGTTTCCTGCTGCGTCCTTCAGGCTCGCGCCTGCGGTCTCGATGAACGAGGCGAACAGTGCGACGGCCGCGATGACCGCCGAACCGATCGCGAAGCCCTTGGTGACGGCCTTCGTGGTGTTGCCGACAGCGTCGAGGCTGACCATGATCTTCTGCGGCTCTCCGTGGAACTCGCCCGACATCTCGGCAATGCCTGCCGCGTTGTCCGACACCGGGCCGAAGGTGTCCTCCGACACGATGACGCCGGTGGTGGCGAGCATTCCCATGCCGCACAGGGCGACGAGGTAGAGCGAGAAGGTCAGGTTTCCTCCGCCGAGACCGAGTGCCACGCCGATTGCCACCGCGATCGCGATGACGGCGTACACGCTCGACTCGAGACCGAACGCGGTGCCCGAGAGGATCGCTGTGGCCGGGCCGGTCTCGGCCGACTCGGCAATCTCCTTCACGGGTGCGTGGTGGGTGGCGGTGTAGTACTCGGTGAGACGGCTGACCAACTGGGCCAGGATCAAACCGATTGCCACTGCACCGAACACGCGCCAACCGGCGCCCGCGAGGGGATCGATCTTCTTGATGTCCTCTGCACTGAAGAAACGGGCCATCTCGGCCGGCGTCGCCTTTGCGTTGCCGATGTAGCTCAGTGCGAGTGCGAGGGTTCCGACGAGTGTCAGCGAACCAGCAACGAGGAAGCCCTTGTTGATCGGCTTCAGCGCGTCGGTTTCGCCTTCCTTCGCCTTCACGGCAAAGACACCGGCGATCGATGCGACCACGCCGATGGCGCGCGCAGCAAGCGGGAACACGAGGCCCATGGCCGGGTTGAGACCGATCGACTTGAACGCGGCCACACCGAGAATGATCGATGCCACAAGCGTGACCTCGTAGCTCTCGAAGAGGTCGGCCGCCATGCCGGCACAGTCGCCCACGTTGTCGCCCACGTTGTCGGCGATGGTTGCGGGGTTGCGCGGGT
>CAYRUT010000010.1:0-32560 GCA_964427545.1 uncultured Bifidobacterium sp.
GAAACGGACCAGCCCCTGGTCGATGACCTTGCGGTCACCCACGTAGGTCTCGAAGAGTGCCTCACCGGCACCGCTGTTCCAGATCTTGACGGTGAGTGCGTCACCGGGGAACACCGGCGATGCGAAACGGCCTTCGATGTGCTTGAAGCGGTCGGCGTCGCCGCCGCACACCGCGTTCAGCAAGGCCCGACCGGTGAATCCGTAGGTGCAGAGACCGTGCAGGATCGGGCGCGGGAACACGCCGGCCTTCACTGCCGGGTGGTTCGGGTCGGAGTGCAACGGGTTGCGGTCGCCGTTCAGTCGGTACAGCAACGCCTGGTCGGCGGTCGTCTGGAACGTGATCTCGTGGTCGGCAGCCTTTGCAGGCGGTTCGTTGACCGCGCCGCTCGGGCCGCGCTCGCCGCCGAAACCTCCGGCCTCTCTGATGAACACCGACGACCGCGTCGAGTACAACGGCTTGCCGGCGGCATCGGTCGCCTCGGCCTCGGTCACGATGACCGCCGCCTTCACCTTGTCGTACATCGCGACGACCTTGCTCTGCACCGTTGCGGTTCCCTCGACAGGAAGCGGCTGGTGCAACGTGACTGCCTGCGAGGCATGCACGAGATTCGCAAAGTTGAACTCGCCGACGTTGCGCATCGGGTTCGAGTTCGCGCCGCCCTGGCCGTACCCGAGGATCACCGGCATCGTCGGCAGTGCCTTCTGCGTGACGCCGTCCGAGTTCTCGGTGACGTACTCGAGCTGGTCAGAGCTGACGTTGAGGCTCACTGCATAGAGAAGCGAGTCCTTCGATGTCCATGAGATCTGGTACGGCTCACCGACGGAGCCGACTGCTGCTGGATTCAGTGCCATTTGGTGTTCCCCCTGTGACCTGCGGTGGTTACTTCTTGTTGAGAGTGTTCTGCGGGTACGAGCCGTCGCGACCGTCCATTCCGGCGTTCGGGCGGGCCTTCGCGAGCATGTCAGCGACAACGGGCCCGATCTTGGTCGGGTCGTCGATCGGCGACACGCTTGGTCCGCGGTGCCAGCCCTCTGCGATCGCCAGTGTCTGGCCGCTTGCCTCGAACACGCGACCGGTCACGTGACCTGCCTCGCTGCCGGCCAGCCAGGTGACGATGGGTGCGATCCAACGGGGCGAACGCATCTCACGCTCTTCGTCTGTCTCCGGCGCGTTGCCGAGACCCTCGGTCATGCGGGTGAGCGCAACAGGCGCGACGGCGTTCACGGTGACACCGAAACGCGCGAGCTCGAGTGCCGCGATCACGGTGAACGATGCAATGCCCGCCTTCGCCGCGCCGTAGTTCGTCTGGCCGATGTTGCCGTAGATGCCCGACACCGACGTTGTGTTGATGATGCGTCCGTAGACCTCTTTGCCGGCCTTGGCCTGCTCGCGCCAGTATGCGGCCGCCCAACGGCTCGGGCCGAAGGTCCCCTTCAGGTGCACCTTGATGACTGCGTCCCACTCTTCTTCGGTCATGTTGGTGAGCATGCGGTCGCGCAGGATGCCGGCGTTGTTCACCACGATGTTGATGTCGCCGAACGTCTCGACTGCGGTGTTGATCAGGCGCTGGGCACCCTCCCACGACGAGATGTCGTCGCCGTTCGCGACGGCCTCGCCGCCCATGCCCTTGATCTCGTCGACCACCGACTGCGCGGGGCTCACGTCGCCGCCGCTGCCGTCGACATTGCCGCCGAGGTCGTTCACGACCACCTTTGCGCCCTGGCTCGCCAGGCTCAACGCATGCTCACGACCGATTCCACGACCCGCGCCCGTGACCACTGCAACGCGACCTTCACACATTTTTGCCATGACGGCTCCTTACGTTCACTCGTGGCACCCGGTGGTGCCCTTCTCGATACTACGAACTGGTGTCACAGCGCACCTAGCCCGGCGGCGCCATAGCCTCACTTTCGTGTCACACAAGGTCCTCGTCGTCGGAGCCGGCCCGGCCGGCACCGCATGTGCGCTGACCCTGCACGACCTCGGGCACGACGTCACGGTCGTCGACAAGGCGGTGTTCCCCCGCGACAAGTGCTGCGGAGACGGTCTCACCACCAACGCACTGCGGATTCTCGAGTCGCTCGGGTTCGAGCCGCACCGGGTGCCCGGTTTCACCGAGTGCAGCGACGTGGTCGTGCGGTCGCCCTCGGGAACACACATCGACCTGCCGCTCCCCGGCGACGGCGGAACGTTCGCCGCGATCGCACCGCGGATGCATCTCGACCATGCCCTCGTGCAGATGTGCCGCGAGCGCGGTATCACGATTCACGAGGGCACCGCATTCGTCGACCTGCCGCGCAATGACGCCGATGCCGCAACGGTGTCGCTCGAGAACCTCGGCAACGTCACGGTCGACTTCGTCGTCGCGGCCGACGGAATGTGGTCGCCCGTGCGCAAGTCGCTCGGGCTCTCGACACCGGGATACCTCGGCGAGTGGCACGCATTCCGTCAGTACATCGGCAACGTCACCGGGTCGGCGTCTCGTCGGCTGCACGTGTGGTTCGAAGACGATCTCCTGCCCGGCTACGCGTGGTCGTTCCCGTTGCCCGACAACCGGGTCAATTTCGGGTTCGGCATCCTGCGCACGGCCGACCGCAGCGTTCAGTTCATGAACGAGACCTGGCACGATCTGTTGACCCGGTCGCACATCGTCGAGGCTCTCGGCCCCGGGTTCGCCCCCGAGGGCCGCCACACCGCATGGCCGATACCGGCACGCATCGACACCGCCGTGCGGTCGTCCGGACGCGTGTTGTTCGTGGGCGACGCGGTGTGTGCAACCGACACCCTCACCGGCGAGGGCATCGGCCAGGCACTCGAGACGGGAATCGCAGTTGCGCGCGCGATCGACGCCGGGAGAGATGCCGCGCACACACGACACCTCTACTCCCGGGCGCTCGACCGCACGTTGCTGGCCGACCACCGCATGTCGGTGGTGCTCGGAAGGCTCCTCGCCTCGCCCCGGGTCGCGCGCACGGTTCTCGCCCTCGTCAACACGAACGACTGGACCCGTCGCAACTTCGTGCGGTGGATGTTCGAGGACGAACCGCGTGCGGTCGTGTTCACACCCCGCCGGTGGCACAGAGGTTTCCTCGGGCGCCCGGGTGCATACCGCAAATAGACCGGAACTACGGTTGGGGCCATGAAGACACGTCTCACCGAAATGCTGAACATCGAACTGCCGATCATGCTGGCAGGCATGGGCGGCGTGTCGTACAGCGACCTCGTCGCCGCGGTGTCCGACGCAGGCGGCATCGGCACCTTCGGGGCCGCACCGATGAGCACCGATCTTCTCGTGTCGGAGATGGCACGGGTGCGGTCGCTCACCGACAAACCGTTCGGTGTCGACCTGTTGACTGCCTCGCCCGACTCGATCGAACGCAATCTCAAGGCGATCATCGAGGGCGGCGCCAGCATCTATGTCGCGGGGCTCGGCGTGCCGCGGGAGATCATCGACGAACTGCACCGTCACAACATTCTCGTCGGTTCGATGTGCGGCAAGGTGCGTCACGCCACCGCGGCTGTTGCGAGTGGCTGCGACTTCGTCGTGGCACAGGGAACCGAGGCCGGCGGGCACACGGGAACCGTCGCCACGATGGCGCTCGTGCCCCAGGTGGTCGACGCAGTCGACGGAAAGGTGCCCGTCGTCGCCGCAGGGGGAATCTTCGACGGACGTGGTCTCGTGGCTGCACTCGCACTCGGGGCCGAGGGCGTGTGGATCGGCACGAAGTTCATCGCGACACACGAGGCCCACACCGGTCGCGGCTACAAGGAGAAGATGCTGCAGATGGCCGAGGACGACACGGTCATCAGCAAGGCGTACACCGGAAAGACCTGCCGTGTCGCGCGCACCGAGTGGACCCAGTACTTCGACGAGCACCCGGAGGAACTGCAGGGTTTCCCCGGCCAGGCGATCGCCACGATCCAGGCGGGGATCCATCATCTCGGTGTCGGTCCCGACGTCGAACTCGACACCAACCGTGCCTTCATGGCGATCGGGCAGGCCGTCGGCGCGATCGACGAGATCAAGCCCGCACGTCAGGTGGTCGACGAGATCATGAACGAGGCACGTGCGGCCCTCGCGCGCCTCGACTCGCTGCGGTAGACAGTCCCCGCCCGGGTGACCACGGGCCGTAGTCTCGGAACGCCATGATTTCCCTGCTGCGCCGCAACCGAGACATCCGCCTGGTGTTCGCCGCGCAGGTGGTGTCGTTCCTCGGTGACTGGTTCACCTTCGTGGCGATGGCCGGCCTGGTCGAGGACACCACGAACTCGCGCTTCCTGGTCTCGCTCGTTCTCGTGTCGATGACCATCCCCGGGCTCGTCATGTCTCCGATTGCCGGTTCGTTCGCCGACAGGTTCGACCGTCGACGCATCCTTGTTCTCGTGTCGGTGCTGCAGGCAGGCGCCGCCCTGTTGATGCTGCTTCACTCGGTCACCGGCATCTGGGTCACCTTCGTCGCACAGTGCGCAATCGCGGGTCTCGCCTCGTTCGTCGGCCCCGCCAGCGGTGCGGCGATACCGAACCTCGTCGACAACGAGGAAGACCTGCGCAGGGCCAACGCGCTGTTCGGCAGCACGTGGGGAATCATGCTCGCGATCGGTGCCGCACTGGGCGGGGTGTTCGCGAGTGTCTTCGGCCGCGACGCCGCGTTCGTCGCTGACGCGGTCACGTTCGTGGTTGCGGCACTGCTGTTCGCCGGTGTCCGCACGCGCATGCAGAGTCACGACACTCAGAAGGCCACCGCAACCCGTGCGCGACCGTTGGCAGACATGAAAGAGGCGGTGCATGTCGCCCGGCAGGACAAGGTGATCCTCGCCCTGCTCTGCTCGAAGATGACCTTCGCGGTCGGCGCAGGAATCGTGAGCCAACTGGCGGTGCTCGCAAGCAACGTGTTCAACGCGGGTGACTCCGGCCGCGGCCTGCTCATCGGTGTGCGGGGCATCGGCAGCGGACTCGGCCCCATCATCGGCGCGCGCATCGCGGGCCGAGACATGGAGAAGTTGCTGCGCGTCTGCGGTGTCGCCGGCCTGCTGTTCAGTGTCTGCTACCTGTGCGCGGCACTCAGCCCGTTTCTCGGGGTTGCCGCCCTGTTCGTTGCGCTGGCCCATCTGAGCGGCGGCGCCCAGTGGACCCTGTCGACCCTCGGCCTGCAGATGCAGTCGCCCGACCATGTCCGCGGCCGCGTGCTGGCCGGCGACATGGCACTCGTGAACATGATGATCGGTGTCACCAGCATCCTCGCCGGACTCACGTCGGAGGCCTTCGGGGTGCGTCCCGCGATCATCGTGTTCGCGTGCGCCGCCGCGTGCGCCTCGGTGACCTACCTGCTGGCGACAGCGAGCATCAGACGGCGTCTGCGCACCGCGCAGCCGCAGTGACGAGCCGCGACCGGCGCGGGTCCTCGTCGTACACGGTCATCATGGTGTTCATCACGTAGGAGAAACCCATGTCGCGGTTCGGGTCTGCGAACGACACCGACCCGCCGGCTCCGTTGTGGCCGAACGCGCCCGGCCCCGAGAACTTCGAGCGGTCGCAGTGCAGCATGAACCCCATGGCGAACACGGTCTCGGAGATGAGCACGAGGTCCATCTCCCCGTCAGGCGTGTTGTTCGTGGTGGCACGGATGCGCACGTCGTCGCCGATCAACCGCACCCCGTCGACCTCTCCGAGTGTCGCGGCATAGATGCGTGCCAGCGAGCGGGCGTTGCCGATGCCGTTCGCGCCGGGGATCTCGGCACGGTGCACCTCGGGCTTGTTGAACGCGCCCTGGCCGAACGCACCGTTCACGCTGAGCGCCTCGGCGCCGCGGGTGCCGGGGGCGCTTCGCTCCATCATGATCCGCGCGATGTCGGGCGGGAACTTCGGGATCGGGTGCGCGAGCAGACGTGCCACGCGCGGCTCGAGATGTTCGGGCAGTCCGATGTGGAACTCGGCACCGAGCGGCGAGACGATGTGGTCACGCACGAAGGTCCCGAGACTCTTGCCCGTGACACGGCGCACGAGTTCGCCGGCCAACCATCCGAACGTGATCGCGTGGTAGCCGTGGGCCGAGTCGACCGGGAAACGCGGTGCGGTGACGGCGAGACGTTCGGTCACGGTGTGCCAGTTCAGCGCCTCGTCGAGCGTGATCGGGCCGTCGACGGTGTAGAGACCGCCGCGGTGGGACAACAACTGTGCGACGGTGATGTGTTCCTTGCCGTTGGCGGCGAACTCCGGCCAGTACGCGGCGACCTTCTCTGAATAGTCGAGCAGCCCCTGCTCGACGCACATCGCGACGGCGATCGAGGTGATGCCCTTCGTCGTCGAGAACACCACCTGCAGTGCGTCGTCACCGTAGGCAACCGTGTGGTCCTTGTCCTGCCACCCGCCGACCAGGTCGACCACGCACCGGCCGCGGTGGTACACCGCGACCTGGGCCCCGTGTTCCTCGCCTTTCTCGAAACCCTCGAGAAAGGCGTCGCGCACGGGCTCCCAGCCGGGAGCAACCGAGTCAAACGTCAGCAGCGACACGATCAGGCGTCGACGATGGCGCGCAGCTTCTCGATCTGGGCCACGGGGTCCGGACCCACCGGGTTCACCGACAGAACGGTGACGCCGGCCTCCTTGTATGCCGCGATGCGTTCTTTCACGAACCCGGGGCTGCCGACGAGGTTCGCGTTCAGGATCCACTCGGCGGGGATCTTCGAGGCAGCCTCGTCCTTCTTGCCGTCGAGGTAGAGGTCCTGGATCTCGACGGCTTCCTTCTCGAATCCGTAGTCACGGCACACGTCGTTGTAGAAGTTCTTGCCGCGTGCGCCCATTCCGCCGACATACAGCGCCATGTTCGGGCGTGCACGGTCGAGGATCTTGGTCTGCTCGTCGCCGGTCAGTTTCTCGTCGATGGCGAGCATGCCACCCGCCGAGATGTCGAGCCGTGGGCGGCTCGGGTCGCGCTTCGCGAGTCCGGCCTTCAACTGGTCACCCCACACGTTGTGGTAGCGCTCCGGGTAGAACATGATCGGCAGCCAGCCGTCTGCGAGTTCTGCGGTTGCCTCCACGCTCTTGTCCTTCAGCGAGGCCCACCAGATCGGGATGTCCTTGCGCACGGGGTGGTTGATGATCTTCAACGCCTTGCCGAGGCCGGTTCCCTGGCCCGCGGGCAACGGAACCTGCACCGTCTTGCCGTCGTACTGCAGAGGCTCCTCGCGTGCCCACACCTTGCGGCACACCTCGATGTACTCCTTGATGCGTTGCATCGGCTTTTCGTAGGGAACCCCGTGGAAACCCTCGATGACCTGCGGCCCCGATGCACCGAGGCCGAGAATGAAACGCCCGTCGCTGACGAAGTCACAGCCGGCCGCCGTCATCGCCATGAGCGCCGCGGTGCGGGTGTACACGTTCACGATTCCCGTGCCGATCTCGATGCGGTCGGTCTTGGCCGCGATGTACCCGACCTGGGAGATCGCGTCGAAGCTGTACGCCTCGGCGATCCACACCTGGTCGAGGCCGGCCTTCTCGAGCTTGACCACCTGCTCAACGCCTTCTTTGAATCCGCCCGAGTATCCGAGACCCATCGACAACTTCATGGTTCCTCCTAAAGGTTGTTGCCCGACCCTATTCGCCCGTCGCAACCTGCTGCGATTCGGGTGCCGATTCGGGCGAATCTCCTGCGACACTGATGGGGTGGCTCCCTCCCCCGCAACCGGATCCGTCACCCTCCGTGACGGGGTGTCGTTGAGAACAGTGGAGTGGTCGCGGGTCGAGGACTCCCCCGGCATGCCCCTGCTGCTCATCCACGGCCTCGCCTCGAATGCGCGCCTGTGGGACGGCGCCGCACGCACCCTTGCCCGCATGGGGCACGCGGTGACCGCGATCGACCTGCGTGGTCACGGCCTCAGCGACAAACCCGACCACGGCTACGCGATGTCCGACGTCGCGGACGACGTCGCCGATGTCCTCGGCGCCCTGCCCGGGTACTCCGGCACACAGAAGCCGCTCGTGATCGGCCAGTCGTGGGGCGGCAACATCGTCGTCGAGGTTGCACACCGACACGCAGACATGGTGTGCGGTGCGGTGGCCGTCGACGGTGGCACCATCGACCTGGCCCGTGCCTTTCCCGAATGGGACGAATGCGCACGCACTCTCAGCCCGCCCGCGCTCGACGGAATGAAGTACTCGCGTCTGCGGTCGTACATCCGTGCGGCGCACCCCGACTGGAGCGAAGAGGCCATCGACGGCCAGATGCACAACATGCAGCGGCTGCCCGACGACACCATCCGGCCGTGGCTCACCCGCGACCGGCACATCACGGTGCTGCGCGGTCTGTGGGAGCACACGCCGTCGCAGCTGTGGCCGCACATCACGGTTCCGGTTCTCTTCACCCCTGCGGCAAAGGGCAACGACCAGCACACGCAGAGCAAACGCAAACAGGTTGCCCACGCCGTGGCGAGTCTCGCGCGGGGCCGTGCAGAATGGTTCGAGCCGGCCGACCACGACCTGCACGCCCAGTTTCCCGACCGTTTCGCCGCTGTCGTCGACGACGCAATAAGCACAGGATTCTTCTCATGACACTTCCACGCGTTCTCACGATCATGGGTTCGGGCGAGACTGCGCCCACCATGGTGTCGACGCACCGGTCGCTGGTTGCACGGCTCCCGCAGCCGGTGAAGGCCACACTGCTCGACACCCCCTACGGCTTCCAGGAGAACGCCCCCGAACTTGCCCGGCGTGCGGTCGACTATTTCAAGACCTCGGTGAACATCGACATCGCGGTGGCGGGTCTGGTGCGACTGGTCGACACGCATCTCGAGGCCGACCCGGTCGCCGTCGAACGCGGCATCCGCACCGTGGCCGATGCGCAGTACGTCTTTGCCGGCCCCGGGTCGCCCACCTATGCATTGCGCCAGTGGAGCGGCTCGCCGATCGCCGGCATTCTCACCTCGAAGATCGCCGGCGGCGGGATGGTGACGTTCGCGTCGGCGGCCGCTCTCACACTGGGCCGGGCGACTGTTCCGGTCTACGAGATCTACAAGGTGGGCCAGAACGTCGAACGACTCGAGGGCCTCGATGTTCTCTCGACGATCGGCATCAACGCCTCTGTGATCCCCCACTACGACAACGCCGAGGGCGGAAACCACGACACGCGGTTCTGCTATCTGGGCGAGACACGTCTACGGTTGTTCGAGACGATGCTCGACGACGACACATGGGTGCTCGGTGTCGACGAACACACGGGCCTCGTCATCGACATCGACGCCGAGACCGCCACCGTCGTCGGCAACGGCACCGTGACACTGCGCCTGCGCGGCGAGTCGTTCGTGCAGCCGACCGGCACCGTGCTGCCGCTGTCTCTGCTGCAGAATCCCTGGGGCCTGTTGACAGGCGCCACCGCGACACACAACGACACCGCAGAGCAGACAGGCGCCACGATCGGGCAAACGTCACCCGGTGCCGGCACCGACCCCCGGTCGTCGTCCGGGGCGCCGGCGAGCCTCGGCGACGAACTCGCCCTGCGCCGCTCGCAGTTCGCAGACGCGCTCTCCCGGCGCGACGCCGACGGTGCGGTGCGCGCGTGTCTCGCGCTCGAACAGGCGATGCACGACTGGGCGGCCGACACACTGCAGAGCGACGTGGCAGACCAGTGCCGACGCGAGATCCGGTCGATGATCTCGCAACTGGGAGACGCCGCGGTCAGCGGTGTGCGCGACCCCCGGCAGGTGGTCGCACCGTACGTGGAGGCGATGCTGACGGTGCGGGCCACGGTGCGCGCAGAGAAGCGTTACGACCTGTCTGACATTCTCCGCGACGCGTTCGTGAACATCGGCATCGAGGTCCGCGACACGCCCGGGGGCGTCGAGTGGAACATACGCGACGACGCGTAGTCAGACGTGGTGCAGGTGCGCGATGCGCGACCTGCCGCGGATCCCGGTGAACGCGTACACCGAGACGAACACCGCTGTTCCCACCAGGATGATGGTGGCACTCGACGAGGTGTCGAGGTGGTACGACAGGTACATGCCGACCGCCGCCGATGCGGCACCGATCAACGGCGACACCAGCAGCATGCGCGAGAACGAATTCGTCATCATCCGTGCGCTCGATGCAGGGATGACGAGCAGGGCCGAGATCAGCAGGGTTCCGATGACCCTCATCGTGACCAGGATCGTCAGCGACAGAAGCGCCATCAACAACGCCTCGACCCACGCGACACGAACGCCCGACGTCTGCGCGACCTCGGGGTCGAACGTGGCGTAGAGAAAGTGCCGGTAGAGACCGAAGATCACAACGGCGGCACAGACGGCGACGAGGCTGACCGCGACGATGTCGACGGTTTCCACTCCGAGAACCGACCCGAACAACACGGCCTCGATGCTCTTCTTGGCCTGGCCGTACCGGTTCAACAGTGCCAGACCGAGAGCGAACGACGCAGTGGTGACCACCCCGATGGCGGCGTCGGCACCGATGAGACGACGACGGGCTATGCGCCCGATGATGATGCCCGAGGCGATTCCCCAGATGCCGGCACCCACGAAATAGTTCAGCTGCATCACGGCCGACGCCGCCGCTCCGCCGAACACCGCGTGCGACAGGCCGTGACCGATGTACGACATGCCGCGCAGCACGACGAACACACCGAGCAAGCCGCACAGCGCGCCCGCAACGGTTGCCACGACGAGACCGTTGTTGAAGAACTGGTAGCCGAACGGCTCGAAGATGCCCGCCGCGACCATCTAGCTGATGCCTCCGAGACGTCGCACGATGTCGTTGTTGCCCTGGTCGAGCACCACGGGCATGCCGCCGTGGATGAGAACCTCCATCGGAGCCCCGTAGGTGCGCTCGAGAACCCCCGAGTTCAGCACCTGCAGCGGCGGCCCGTCGGCCGTGATGTCGGTGTTCATGCACACGAGACGCGGAAGATGCGCAGCCAGTCCGTTCAGGTCGTGCGTGGTGAGCACGATCGACATTCCGCCGTCGTGGAGGTCGGCGAGAAGGTGCAGCACCTCGTGACGCGTGCGCACGTCGACACCCGAGGTCGGTTCGTCGAGCACGAGCAGTTCGGGACGGTGGAACAGTGCCCGCGCAACGAACACGCGCTGCTGCTGGCCGCCCGAGAGTTCGCGGATGTGCCGCGACTCGAGCCCCGCGAGCCCCAGTCGGTTCAGAACGTCGAGCGCGGCCTCACGTTCTCCGGCGGTGATGCGGGGGAAGAAACGCCCCGCAGTGCGGGTCATCACCACGACCTCGAGAACGGTGACCGGGAAATTCCAGTCGACACTCTCGACCTGCGGCACGTATCCCATGCGCAGACCCGGCTTCTTCGTGACATGGCCGCTGACAGGCGTGACGGCGCCGAGAATCGCCTTGAGAAGGGTCGACTTGCCGGAGCCCGAGGGGCCGACAACCCCGACGAAGTCGCCGCGGTAGACGGTGACATGGGCGTCGCGGACAGCCACGGTCGAGTCATACGCACACGTGATGTGCGCACACTCGACGAGGATGTCGGCGGTCACTGCGCGTAGGTCGCTTTGTCGGGAACCGCGAGAGTCGTGTCGAACGCCTCGAGAGCGCTTGCGTCGCCGCCGAGCGCCTCGACCATGGTGACGAAATTGAACTTCATGAGTCCGGCCCACGAGTGGTCCTCGTCGCCGGGCTTGCCCAGCAGGTCGTCGTCGCGCAGCACGTCGATGTAGCGCACGCCGGTCTCCTTGCCGATCTGTTCGAGCACCGGCGAGGGGAAGACCTCGCTGCCGAAGATGGCCTTCACGTCTTCGTCTTTCACCTGCTTGATCAACGCCGCGATGTCCTGGGGCGAGGGCTCCTCGAACGACTGCGGCTGCAGGGCGCCGAGCACCTTGTACTTGTACCGCACCGAGAAATAGGCGTACGCGTCGTGGTAGGTGAGCAGCTTGCGCGACGCCTCCGGGATCGTGGCGGTGGCAGTCACCATCGCCTGGTCGAGTCCGTTGATGAGTTGCGTCAGCTTGATGTAGTTGTCGTCGTACTTGGCCGTGTTGTCAGGGTCGGCCTGCACCAGCACATCGCGGATCACGGTGATCATGCTGAGAACGAGGGGCGGGCTCGTCCAGATGTGCGGGTTGGGCTTGCCACCCTCTTCGGGGAACGACGCATCGTAGAGCCAGCTTCCCCGCGGCAGGACCGCGGTGCCGATCTCGCACACCGTCGCATCGGGTGCGACGTTCGAGACGAGATCGATGGTGGGGTCCTCGAGGCCGAGACCGTTCACGAAGACCACGTCTGCCCTCTCGACCACTCCGGCAGCCGACGGAGGCGGCTCGTACGTGTGCGAGTTGGTTCCCTCGGGGACGATGCCGTTGATCTCGACGTTGCCGTCGCCGGCGACACCTGCCACCAGGCTGGTGATGGGAGACACCGTCGACACGATGCGCACCTTGCGGCCGGTCACCTGCTTCGTCGCGGCGCAGGCGGCAAGAGCGGCCTTGGACTCGGCGTCGTCGACGGTGGGGTCGATGGCCTGGCCCTCGGGCGGGTCGGTGATGACGACGCCATCGCTGCCGGAATCCCCGCACGCAGGGAGAACCAGTGAGACGGCAACAATCGAGGCAATCAGGGGAAGTCGACGCATGACTGTCAGGCTAACTGCGCATGCACTCGATTGTGCCGCAGGTCAGCGGGGTGACACACCGAGGGTGAACGACCTCACCGCACGGGCGAAGATGTTGGCCTCGACATCGGGTTCGGTGACCGGCCGCAGGTCGGTCGCCCGTCGGGACAACTCGGCGAACACCGTGGTGAGCACCAACCTCGCGAGGTTCGCCCCGACGCACAGATGGGTTCCGAAACCGAACGACAGGTGCGGGTTCGGGTGACGCCGGATGTCGAAGGTGAACGGGTCGCTGAACACCGCCTCGTCGCGGTTCGCCGACGGGTACAACATGATGATGCGGTCACCCGCCGCGACGGGTTGGCCACCGATGTTGTCGTCGACCAGTGCCATGCGGAAGAAATTGTTCAGAGGGGTGACCCAGCGCAACACCTCCTCGACTGCAGAGTCGGCAAGCGAGGGGTCGGCGCCCAGTGCATCCCACTGGTCGGGGTGATCACAGAATGCACGGAGTCCGTGGCTGATGGCCGTTCTGGTCGTCTCCGCGCCGCCGGCGATGAAGAGACCCACCTCGTGCACGATCGACTCGGGCGGCAACGGCTTGCCGTCGATGCGCGCATGGGTCCAGATCGACATGAAGTCGTTGCGCGGGCAGGCCGCGACCTCGCCGATGATCGGTGTCATCGCCGAGATGAACTCACGGTTCGCCTCGATGAACTCCTCCATCACCGCACCGTCACGCTCGCGCATGTCGGTGCGCATCAGGCGCTCGCTCCACGACTTCAGTTGCGGCCACATCTCCTCGGGGAAACCGAGCAGGCGCGACGTCAGGCGTGCAGGCAACTGGCCCGCGATCATGTCGACGACCTCGAACTCGCCGCGCTCGATTGCCTCGCCCACGAGTTCGGCGACGAGTTCGCTGATCTCGGCGGTGCGCGTCGACACTCCCGCGCGGGTGAGCTGTGGCTGCACGAGCATCCGCTGTTGACGGTGCCGGGGGTCGTCCTGGGCGATCATGTTGCTCTCGCCCGGCGACAGCACCGCGCGGTAGACGCCGGCCGACGAGAAAACCGTCGAACGCCGCTCGACATCCATCACGTCGGCATGCCGCGTGATGCCCCACAGGCCGTTCTTCTCGTCGCGGTACACGGGCTCGTTCGCCCGCATCCACGACCACACGTCGTGCGGATTGCGTCGGTACAGCTCGGGGTCGAGCAGATCGACAACCAGACGTTCGGACACAATCGACATGGTCACCCTCCCCTGCGGCTCTGGGCCCACGATAAACCCTTGTCGGGGTTCGGCTCCGACGGGAGACCGAGCACCCTCTCCCCGAGGATGTTCTTCTGCACCTCGGTGGTGCCGCCTCCGATGGTGAGCGCCTTCGAGAACATGTACCCGCTGTACCAACTTCTCGAACGGATGGTCTTGCCGGCCACTGAATCGTCGGGGCCCACGACCATCGCATCGGCACCCGTGATGTCACGCGCGAGTTCCATCACCCGCTGGCCGTGTTCGTCGGCCATGATCTTGCGGATGCTCGCCTCGGGCCCGGGCTGGTCACCGCGCAGACGAGCAGTCAGGGTACGCATGCGGATGATCTCGAGAACCGTGTGCTCGATGTAGACACCTGCGAGACGTTGCCGCAGCACAGGGTCGGTGATGCCGAGTCCGCGCGCTGCATCGATCACGTCGAGGGCGGTCGGGCCGTTTCCCCACAGCACGCCGCCGGTCGACAGCGACACACGTTCGTTGCCCAGGGTGACTTTCGCGAGTCGCCAGCCGTCGTTCACCTCGCCGACGACGTTCGCATGGGGAATTCGCACGTCGGTGAAGAACACCTCGTTGAAACTGTCTGCGCCCGCGATGTTCCTGATCGTGCGTATCTCGATTCCCGGCAGGTCCATCGGACAGATGAAGTAGGTGATGCCCCGGTGTTTCGGGGCATCAGGGTCGGTGCGTGCGATGAGAATGCCGAACTGCGAGTAGTGCGCCCCGGTGGTCCACACCTTCTGTCCGTTCACCACCCACTCGTCGCCGTCGCGCACCGCCCGCGTCGACAGCGCCGCAAGGTCGCTGCCCGCCCCCGGTTCGCTGAACAACTGGCACCAGATCTCCTCGGCGGCAAGAGCAGGCAGCACGTACCTGTCGATCTGTTCCTTCGTGCCCGCATGAATGATGGTGGGCGCGGCCCAGCCGATGCCGATCTGGTTCGACGGGCGCGACACCTTCGCGCGTGCCAGTTCGTCGTCGATGATCAACTGGTGCACCGGGTCGGCATCGATGCCGTACGGCCTCGGCCAGTGCGGAGCAACAAACCCGCTCTCGGCAAGTTCACGGTTGGTGGGGTGCGGATGCTCGGCGAGCCAGCGCCGCACGTGCTGCCGACGGGGGTCGTCGTCGCCGGGCAACAGGTCGTCCATGTGGTCAGGTTAAGTCCTCGGGGCTACCGTGAACCACATGAGCAAGTTGACATACGACGGAAAAGTTGCAGTGATCACCGGTGCAGGCGGCGGTCTCGGTCGCCAGCATGCCCTTCTTCTCGCCGCCCGCGGTGCACTCGTGGTGGTGAACGACCTCGGCGGCACCGTCGACGGTTCCGGGGCAGACGCAAGTGCCGCCCAGAAGGTGGTCGACGAGATCCGCGCCGCAGGCGGAGAGGCAGTTGCGAACCATGACAGTGTCTCCACCCCCGAGGGCGGAGAGGGCATCATCCAGACCGCCGTCGACGCATACGGTCGCGTCGACATCGTGATCAACAACGCCGGGATCCTGCGCGACAAGACCTTCCACAACATGACACCCGATCTCGTCGACCCGGTTTTCGACGTGCACCTGAAGGGCGCGTTCAACGTGACACGGCCCGCATGGGTGCGCATGCGCGAGCAGGGTTACGGCCGCGTCATCTCGACGTCGTCGGCCGCGGGCATCTTCGGCAACTTCGGCCAGGCAAACTACGGCGCGGCGAAGATGGGTCTCGTGGGTTTCACCCGTGTTCTTGCCGCGGAAGGCGCGAAGTACAACATCAAGGCCAACGCAATCGCCCCGCTCGCACTCACGCGCATGACGGAGAACCTCATGGGCGGCATCGGCGACAAGCTCGACCCTGCCCTCGTCACACCGATCGTCGCATGGTTGGCACACGAGGAATGTGACGTCTCGGGCGAGATCTACTCGGTCGGCGGCGGGCGTGTTGCGCGTGTGTTCATCGGCGAGACACAGGGCTACTACAAGCCCGACCTCACGCTCGAGGACATCCGCGACAACTGGTCGCAGATCCGCGACACCGACGGTTACCAGATCCCGGCCAATCTTCCCGAAGAGACGGCCATGTTCTTCAACGTTCTCAAGTAAGTGCCGGACGAAGACGCAGGCTCGTTCCGCGCGCGTGCAGCGCAGTGGCTGGCAGAAAACCGACAGCATGCGCCGCGTGACTACGGGGCGATCTGTCCGCCCGACCTCATCGACGCTGCAGTCGGGTGGCAACGCAGGTTGTTCGACGCCGGCTTCGCGGGCCTGCACTGGCCGACCGAATTCGGCGGCCAGGGCCTCACTCCCTCGCACCACGGTGCGTGGGTCGAGGAGTGCGCAAAGGCAGGTGTGCCCCCGCTGCTGAACATGGTGGGTCTCGTTCTCGCCGGCGGCGCCGTGATGGCTTTCGGAAGCGAGGCGCAGAAGCAACAGCACCTGAGGGCGACGCTGACCGCGGACAGCGTGTGGTGCCAGCTCTTCAGTGAGCCCGGGGCGGGAAGTGACCTTGCGTCACTCGCCACCCGTGCAGACCGCGACGGCGACAACTTCATCGTCAACGGCCAGAAGGTGTGGTGCAGCGGCGGACGCTGCTCGAACTGGGGAATCCTGATGGCGCGCACGAACCACGACGTCGCCAAGCACGAGGGAATCTCGTTCTTTCTCGTGCCGATGGACCTGCCCGGCATCGAGGTCCGGCCGCTGCGACAGATGACGGGTGAAGCCGAATTCGACGAGGTCTTTTTCACCGACGTGCAACTGCCCGCCGAGAACCTCATCGGCCCGCTGCACGGCGGATGGGGGGTCGGCATGGCGGTTCTCACCAACGAACGCGGGCACATCGGTGCGAGCGTCATCGGTCTCGAACGGCGTCTCGAGTCGATCGCCGCCCTCGGGCGCGGCTCCGGACTCGATGCGGCGCGCCGCGAGCGCCTCGTGACCCTGCTGTCGCAGGGAACCGCGTTCAAGGCGATGGCACAGACTCAGGGCCCCGTCGCGTCGACTGCATCGTCGCTGATGAAGCTCGGCATCACCGAGATGATGTTCGGAGTCGCCATGCTGCGGGGTGACATCTCCGGTGCGAACGCACTGCTCGAGGGGCCCGATGCAGTCGGCATGCTCGCGGCGCCCGGTGGCCGCATCGCCGGGGGCAGCAGCCAGGTGCAACGCAACATCATCGGCGAACGTCTGCTCGGTCTTCCGCGGGAGCCGAAATGACCGCGCACATCGCGTGCAACGATGCGACCCTCATCCCCTCGGTCGACGGCGTCACCATTGCCCTTCACGATTTCGGGGGCGGGGGCTCCCCCGTGCTTCTGTCGCACGCGACCGGTTTCCATGCGCACTGCTGGGAGCCGCTCGCGGCTGATCTCGCCGCGCACCATCATGTGGTCGGTTTCGACCACCGCGGTTACGGCGACGCCGAGACAGTCGACCCTGCCGGCATCGAGTGGCGCCAGTACGGCGGCGACGCCCTCGCGGCGGCACGGTGGTTGTCTGCCGCACACGGGGGCGCACCGGTGGTCGGAGTCGGACACTCGATGGGCGGCGCGTCGTTGTTGATGGCATCTCTCGTCGAACCGGCGCTGTTCTCCGCCCTGTTCGTGTTCGAACCGATCGTGTTCCCCCCGCCCGACCCCGACCAACCGGAGCGCCCACCGAACCCGCTCGCTGGTGGGGCGCGCAAGCGCCGTAGTTCGTTCGCCGGTTTCGAGGCCGCGCTCGAGAACTTTGCGTCGAAACCACCGATGTCGGCTTTTCACCCGCGAGCACGCGAGGCCTACGTTCGTCACGGGTTCAAGCCCACCGCAGACGGAACCATCGAACTCAAGTGCCTGCCGGAGCACGAGGCACGCACCTACGAGACCGGGGGCTCGCACACGACATGGGGCGACCTCGAACGAGTCACCGTGCCGACATGGGTGATCGCCGGTGCGGTGGCACCGTTCCAGCCCTCGGCGATCGCCGGTCGCATTGCAGAGACGGTACCCGGGGCCACCTATGTCCAGTACGACGAGATGGGGCATTTCGGGCCGCTCGAGAAACCGTCGGTGATCGCGGCGTTGGTCGAATCGACGCTTGCGACGATGCAATGACGTCGTTCGACGCACGCTTCGACGCGGCCATGGAGCCGCTTCGACAGAACGCGCGTGCCCGGCGCGTGTTCTCGCTCGCGAGCACTGTTGGCGACTTCAGCATCGTGTGGCACGCATGCGGCCTTCTTTACGCGATCGGTTCGCGCGACCGGCTCGGGCAGGCTCTCACTCTGTCTGTTGCACTCGGGTTCGAGAGTCTCGTCGTGAACCAGGGAATCAAGCGGGTCTTCCGGCGTACCCGCCCGACCGCATCGGGCGACGACCGTTTCGACGTGCGCACACCGAGAACATCGAGTTTCCCGAGCGGTCACGCATCGTCGGCCACCTTCGCGGCCATCGTGCTCACATCGTTCACCGGCTGGCCGCTGGCACTCGCATGGGTCTCGCTCGCCGTTGTCGTCGCCCTCAGCCGGGTGGTGGTGCGCATCCACCACGCGAGCGACATTCTCGGGGGCATCGTCACGGGGGCGCTTCTCGCGGGTGCGGCACTGCCGGTCATCTCGCGACTCGTCGCATGACCGCCGGCGCCGCACCGGGAATAGACCGGGCCGCTGCACAGGTTGAGGGTGCTATGACACGTTCCTTCGGTCTCACATACGACTACCGGTGCCCGTTCGCCCGGCTGGTGCACGACCATGTCGTCGAGGGTCTGCGCGCCGGCGCCGACTGGAATGTCACGTTCCTCCCGTTCTGTCTCGGCCAGGCCCATGTCGAGGATGGCGACGTCGACATCTGGGAACGACCCGACGACGACTCGGGTCTTCTCGCCCTGCAGTTGTCGATCTCGTTGCGCGACAGCCAGCCCAACACGTTTCTCGACTTCCACCAGCGCATGTTCAACCACCGTCACAACGGCGGCGGCTCGCTGCGCGACCGTGCAACACTCGAGTCGCTGATGACCGAGGTCGCGGCCGACCCCGACGCGGCATTTGCCGACGTGGAATCCGGGCGTCCGCTCGGGGTGATCCGCGACGAACACACGAGGTACGTGCGTTCGCACCAGGTCTGGGGCACCCCGACGTTCGTGGTCGACGACAAGGCCGTGTTCGTGCGACTGCTCGACCACGCACACGGAGACCCTGCACGGGCACAGTCTGCGGTGAACCGCATTCTCGACGACATCGACTGGCCGATCCTCAACGAGTTCAAGCACACAAGCGTTCCCATGTGAGCCTTGTAGGTTGGGCAACATGACCGACCACGAGAAGCGAATGAGTGACACCGAGTCGCTGATGTGGCGACTCGAGAAAGACCCCCATCTCGCGTCGACCTTCGGCAACATCACCATCCTCGACCGCCCGCCGCACATGGACTCGCTCTATGCGCGCATGGAACGTGCATCGCTTCTCTTCCCCCGTCTCCGTCGTCGGGTGCAGCCCGCCCCCGGCAATCTCGGCAACCCGGCATGGGTCGACGACCCCGCCTTCGACATCCGCTACCACGTTCGGCACATCTCGCTCGCCGAACCCGGCGACATGCGCCAGTTGCTCGACCTCGTCACCCTGCTGGTTGCCGACCCGTTCGACCGTTCGCGCCCCCTGTGGCAGTTCGTCATCATCGACGGTTTGCGCGGCGGCAAGAGTGCTCTTCTCCAGAAGCTGCACCACACGGTCACCGACGGCCAGGGTGGCGTCGAGTTGTCGATGCACTTCCTCGATCTCGAGCGCGACCCGGCACCCCTGCCGCCGATCGACCCCGAACTGGTCAACGCGTCGACAGACATTTCTTCCCCCGACGCAACCGAGGCTCTCCGCGGCGCGATGTCCGACTCGTTGCGCATTCCTCTCTCGGTGCTGCGCCAGGTGCGCGACGTGCTCAGCGACCCGTCGCTCATCGGCACGATGGGCACCTCGGCTTCTGCCACCGTGAAGGGTCTCGTCACCCAGTTGAGCGAGACCGACGGGGCACGGTCACCGTTGTGGACCCAACGCTCGCTCCGCCGGCGCCTCGAGACGGCACGCGTTTCGTATTACGACATGCGCGGTGCGGCAAAGGCGCTCGGCGGCACCCTCAACACCGCCTTCGTCACCGCCGCCGCCCACGCAGCAGGGAAATACCACCGTGAACTCGGCGCACCGGTCGAGTCGTTGAGGGCGTCGATGGCGATCAGCACACGCACCGAGGGAAGCGGCGGCAACGCCTTCACCCTTGCGCGCATGCTGGTGCCCACGTCCGAGATGCCGTTGCCCGAGCGCTTTGCGGCGGTCAACGAGATTCTCCATGCGGCGCGCAGCGACTCCGCCTCGGGCTCGCTCGACGCAATCGCGACGATGTCGACCCTGATGCCCACGTCGGTGATCACCCGTCTCGCGCGCGCACAGGCCGAGACCGTCGACTTCGCCACCTCGAACGTGCGCGGAGCCGGCGTGCCTCTCTACATGGCGGGCGCAAAACTGCTCGAGAACTACCCCGTCGGCCCGCTCGGCGGCGTGGCATTCAACCTGACCCTCATGTCGTATCTCGGCAGCATGGACGTGGGAATCAACATCGACGAGGCGGCAGTGGAGAGCCCTGCCTTGCTGAGGGATTCGCTCGTCGAGTCATTCGCAGAGCTTGCGTCGTACGCGCCGGCGCGCGAAGAACCCGTGGTGTCCACCCCCGGGGGTGAGCCCCAGACGACGGCTACGCGTCGGTGGTGGCGGCGTTCGCGCTGAGCAGCGAACGCAGGTCGAGGAGCAAGTCTCCGACTTCGACTGCTGACACCAATTCGCGGCGCAACATTTCGGCGAGTGCCTTGTCGATGACAGCAATCGCTTCGGTGATGACCGATTCGCGGGTGTCAATCATGTGGAGCTCCTCTCGGGTCACGGGACACGAACCAGAGTTTCCGGTTCCGCCCGTGAACCTCATCGTACAGATGGGGCACCCCGAAAAGTGGACACCCTCGCCCACCGGATGACGGGGCGCCGTGACCCTTGCCATAAGGTCTCACCATGAATCTCGACGGAAAAACCACTGTCGTCACGGGTGCAGCAAACGGAATCGGTGCCGCTCTCGCACGACGCTTCCACGCGGCCGGCGCGCGCGTCGTTCTCGCCGACCGCGATGCCGCCAATCTGGGAACAATCGAGAACGAACTCAACTCGGTCCGCCCCGGTTCGGCGTTCGCGGTCGTGGCCGACATCGGGTCAGAGGCCGGCAACATGGCACTCATCGATGCCGCCCGCGGCAAGTTCGGCTTCATCCACCTCTTCTTCGCCAACGCCGGCGTCGCGATGGGGACATTCCTCGAGGACACCGACGAGGAGACATGGAAGACGGTGATGGACATCAATCTCCACTCCCACCGATGGGCCGCAAAACACCTGATGGGCGAATGGCTCGCGGCAGGTGAGGGTTACTTCTGCAGCACCGCCTCTGCGGCGGGGCTTCTGTCGCAGATCGGCAGCGCGACCTACAGCGTGTCGAAGCACGGTGCAGTGGCGTTCGCCGAGTGGCTGTCGATCACCTACGGCGACCGCGGCATCCGCGTCACCTGCCTGTGCCCGCAGGGCGTCAACACCAACATGCTCAACCCACCCGGGCGCGAAGACGGCATCGACAAGCGCGGCGGCGACGTCGTGAAGGCCTCTGGTTCCGTGCTCGAACCTCACGAGGTGGCCGAGATCGTCCACGACACGATCGTGGCCGAACGTTTCCTCGTCATGCCGCACCCGGAGGTGCACACGTACGAGCAACGCAAGGTTGCCGACCGCGACCGATGGTTGGCGGGCATGCGCAAGCTTCAGTCACGCATCTTCAACGGCTGACCGAACACCCGAAAGGAACCACCATGGGCGTACGTCTCGAACCCTCTGACGAGTACATGCACGAACTCGGCCCCGAGCCGAACTTCAACGAGAGCATGTACATCAACTGTTTCGACCCGGAGACGAAGGTCGGCGGATGGTTCCGCATGGGCAACCGTGCCAACGAAGGGTACGCAGAGATGACCATCTGCCTCTACCTTCCTGACGGGCGCGTGGGCTTCATGTTCAAGCGGCCCACGATCGACAACAACGACGCGCTCGACGCGGGCGGGCTCACCTGGACCATGGTGAAACCGTTCGAGGAGCTGCGCATCGACTACGTGGGCAAGGTCGTGATTCTCGACAACCCGCACGACATGGCCGACCCCAAGACCGCGTTCGCCAACAACCCGTTCGCCGAGTGCGAGGCACACATCACCTTCACCGGGCAGGGTCGCAGCAGCATGTTCGGCGGCGAACCCGACACGCCTCACGAGGCGCCCGGCGAGGAGTTCGCAAAGGGCCACTACGAGCAGCTGGTCGCAGCGTCCGGTTCGTTGCGGGTGGGCGACGAAGAGTGGCACATCAACGGTTTCGGCTTGCGCGACCACTCGTGGGGCCCGCGCTACTGGCAGGCGCCGTGGTACTACCGGTGGCTCACGGCGAACTTCGGGAAAGACCTCGGCTTCATGGCGAGTCGAGTCGCAAAGAAAGACGGCCCGGGCAGTCGCGGCGGCTTCGTGTGGGACAACGGCGAGTTGCACCTGTGCGACGACGTCCAGATCTCGACCGAGACCTCGGGCGACGAGAACTACCACGACGTCGTGACCGGTGTCATCAGGTCGTCGCGCTCGCAGAAAGAATGGCATTTCCGCGGCGAGGTCGACAGCCTCATTCCACTGCGCAACCGTCGCCAGGACCCAGACGGCAACTGGCTGATGACCCGCATCAGCGAGGGTGCCACCACATGGACAATCACCGCCGGTGAACACCAGGGTGCCGTCGGCTACGGCATGTCCGAGTATCTCGACCAGATCATCGACGGCTCCCCCGTCGGCATCGCCGAATAGCCCGCGCGCCACTCGGTGGCAATCTGCAACTCAAGACCGACACAGTCGGGCGTTACGGTGACGCCATGCGTCTACCACGTCGTCTTGCCATTGTCATCGCCCTGCTCGGCACCCCGGTTGCCACGGTTGCGGCCACCGCAACGTCGGCGTCTGCCGACCCGTTCACGTACTCCGCGGTGTCGGTGTCGCACCGCGGTGCGTGTGCACTCACGCCCGACGGTGTCGTGGTGTGCTGGGGAGACAACCCCGACCGTTATGTCATGGCCGACCGCCCCGCAGGCGCAGTGCCGACACCGACCCGTGTCTCCCTGCCGAACGGCCAGAGATGGAAGAGCGTCAACGTCGGCGATGCCTACGCAAACTGCGGGCTCAGCGAGACGAACCGTGCGTGGTGCTGGGGCAACCACCACATCGGCAGTTTTCTCACACCCACCTCGCGCACACCCGTCGAGGTCGAGTTCGCACCCGGCGTGCAGTTGCTCGAGGTGCAGAGCGGAGCATCGACGGCCTGCGCCACCACCACGTCACGCGAACTCTGGTGCTGGGGAGACGCCCAGTACATCGGAGACGGCAACATCGACCCGGTGCGCGTCCCTGTGCGCGTCCCGCTTCCCGACAACGGCACCGTCTCCTCTTTCAACATGGGCATCCACGGCGTCTGTGCCGTCTCGTCGAACCACAACATGTACTGCTGGGGAAACAACGCAGACGGCCAGCTCGGCCTCGGGTACGCCCAGCAGCATCCGTACTCGTTCTCGTGGACTCCGGTTCTCGTGCCGGCACCTGCAGGTGAGGTGTGGGCACAGGCATCCGTCGCACTCGGACGTATCTGTGCCGTGACCGTCGCGGGCAACGGCTACTGCGCCGGCGACAACTACAACGGCGCATTCGGCGACGGCACGTACAGCGACAGCATGCGCTTCAGCAAGATGGTGGTCCCCGACAACGAGAAGATCACCGCGATCGAAGGCGGTTGGTACCACACGTGCATCTCCACCGAGAGCGGAAAACTGTGGTGTGCCGGTCGCGGTGACTACGGCGAACTCGGCACCGGCACCACTCTCGGCGGCCGCACATGGCGCGCACCCGCAGTTCCCGCCGGTGTCCGTTTCACGTCTTTCTCTGCGGGAATCGCAGGTACCTGCGGTCTCGACTCGACGGGCAGGGTGTGGTGCTGGGGCGGGCTGAACTGGGGCTCGCAGGGAACCGGTCGCGTCAATGCGTCGCTCTTCCCCGAACCGATAGCGCCGGTCGGCTCGCCGTCGGTGGTCTCGACGACCCCCGAGGCGGTCGATGCGGAGACCGCGCGGATTGCGGGGCGTGTCAACCCGAACGGCTACGCGACATCGGTCGTCGTCGACATCTCGACGTCTCCGACCTTTGCGACATCGACACGACGCAACGTGTCGGTGTCACTGCCGAACGATTCGTACGTGCCGGGCACGTTCACCCTCTCGCTGGCAGACCTGTCGCCGCGCACCGCCCACTACGTGCGCATCATCGCGACCAACACCCTCGGCACGGTCACCGGCGACACGGCCGTGTTCACGACTCTCGGCGAGGAACCCGGCGTCTCCGTCGTCGACGCCGGCGACATCACGGGCAACGAGACCCGACTCACGGTCTCCGTTCACCCGCACAGGCTCGTCACAACCTCACGCATCGAGTACTCGACCGATCCCGAATTCGGCGAGGGGGTGCACTCGGTGCAACTGCCCGACACGCGCGGCAATTCCCCGGTGACGCATCTCGCAAATGTCGGTGACCTCGCACCGAACACCACGTACCACGTGCGGGCCGTCGCCACGAACCGGCTCGGCACGACGACAGGGGCCGTCTCGACTTTCACCACAGTCGGATCACGGCCGGTCGTCGAGTCTGTCGACACCGATTCCACCGCGACGTCGGTGACTGTCACTGCGTCGGTCGAGACAGGCCGTGTACGCGGTGAGGTCGTCGTCGAGTACGCCACCTCGTCGTCGTTCTCAGGCGCACAACGCACGTCGGCGGGTTACTTCACGAGCCGCGGGCCGACGACGCACCGGTTCGAGATCAGGAACCTGCAGCCACGCACCGACTACTGGTTCCGGGTGGTCGCCACGAACGCGGTCGGCACAGATTCACGAGTCGTCACCCGGCGCACCCGCGGCGGGCTGCCGTCTGTGCGCATCACCTCGACGGTTCCCGGGCCGCGTTCGGCACAGGTCAACCTCTCGTTCGATTCGACCGGACTCGCCACGCAGGTGGTCGCTGTCGTGTCGGAGAACCCCGACCTCAGCGATGCCACCGAGTACTTCGTCGCGAACGACTCCTCCGACACACCGCAAGACTCGTCCGTGCAGTTCACCCAGCTCTCACCACGCAAGACCTACTACGTGTCGGTGCGTGCGACGAACGCAGCGGGAACCACCCTCTCCGGCACATCACAGTTCACCACCCTCGCCGAACTCGGGGTCCTCATCAACGATGACGACGAGGAGACCACCTCGGCCACCGTGTCACTCGCCGTGACGGCCGCGCCGGGCGCACTCGCCTACCGCGTGTCGAACAACGCGTCGTTCCGCAACGCACGGGTGTTCCTGCCGACGTCGCCCATCACGTGGGAACTGCTGGCGGCAGACGAGGAAGCAGTGCAGCGCACCGTGTACGTGCAGATCTACTACTCCCACGGATCCGTGGTGTACAGCGACTCGATCACGCTTCTCACCGAGGTCGAGATCCCCGACACCGACGCCCCCGTCATCGAGTCTGTCTCCGTCTCGCGCGCGTCGACGACCGCACAGGCGCGCGCAAGCGCATCGGCCCCCGGCCCGGTGTTCACCGTCAGCGCCCGTGACCGACGGTCCGGCGTCACGCGAATCGAGGTGCGTGCATCGGGCCGCACGATCGTCACCAAGGTCGATGCGGTGCGTCGTGGGTCTCACTCGGTGAGGCTCCCGCGCGGTGCGAAGTCGGTGCAGGTGCGCGTCCGCGACGCCGCCGGCAACTACTCGAGGTGGAAGAGCGTGAGGGTTCGCTAGTCGAGGTCGGCACGCAACAAGAAACGTTCGGCAACCGATGCGTCACCGATGACCTCGACGAGGTCGACGGGTAGCCGCCGCCACAGCACGAGGTACAGGTCAGACGCACGGCCCCGCAACGCCACCGACCCCTTGGCGTGTTCGCGCGTCACCGTCATGTTCACCCCGTCGGCCGGCACTGCGAGCCACTCTCCCTCGACGTCGGTGCAGTGCACGTGCACCGAACCGCCCACCACTGGTTGACCTTCTCTCACGAGCGGGGTCATCACGTGAAGGAACTCGTCGATGCCGTCGCTCGCCAGGTCGGCGTCGATCTCGAGACGGTGACCAGCCGCCCACTGCACGTCCCACGAGTGCACCGTCGTCTCGTGCGCCATGCGACGGGTCAGCCACGCGATGTCCTGTTGGCCTGCCCATGTCCAGCACGGTCGGTCGTCGGGGGCAGACCCGAGAACGTTCACCATCGCGCGCAGTCCGGTCTCGAACCACGTGAACATGTCCGTGTCGCTGGGTCGGGGCTCGCGTTCGACGGGCGGCGGGTTCACCATCCCCGAGACGGCGACTGCAGCCCAGAACCTGTACACCTCGCCGAGATGCCACAGCAGGTCTGCGACCCGCCACGAACCGCACGCGCGCACCGGGGCGTCGAGCGCGGAACGCGCCGACGACAACAGTCGGTGGCCGTTGGTGTCGATGGCGGCGAATCGCCGCGCGTGGTCCACTCAGAGACCCCGGACAGCGTCGGCCAGTTCTTCCCATTCGCGCATCGGCAGCGTGCCGGGCGCACCGGTGAGAACCTGCACGCACACGTGGTCGGCACCTGCATCGAGATGCTCGCGGATGCGCGCAACGACCGTGTCGATCGTGCCGCACGGAACTATCGCATCGACGAGGCGGTCGGCATGGCCCGTGATCTCGTCGTCGGTGAACCCGAACCGCTTGAGGTTGTTCGCGTAGTTCGGCAGTCGCGTGTACGTCGACATGTACTTGCTGGCGATCTCGCGCGCCTCAGACGGCTGCCTGTTGAGCACCACGGCAAGTTCGGGCGCGAGAAGCGCATCCTTGCCGATGGTCTCGCGGGCGAATGCCGTGTGCTCGACCGGGGTGAAGTACGGGTGTGCGCCCTCGCCGCGTTCTGCTGCGAGCCGCAACATCTTCGGGCCGAGAGCAGCGAGAACCCGGCGCGGGGGCGTCGAGGGTTGCGGGCTGAAGAACACGCCGGCGTCCATCGCGTCGAGATATTCCACCATGGTGGAGTACGGCTTGTCGTACGAACCCTTGTGCACTCCCTGCACCATCGGCGCATGGCTGACACCGATGCCGAGGAGGAACCGATCGGGGAATGCCTCGGTCAGGGTCTTCCACCCCGCCTGCATCGTCTGTGCGGTGCGCGCGTGCAGACTCGCGATTCCCGTCGCGAGCACCATCGACCTGGTCGCCGACAACAACAACGCGGTCGAGGCGAACGGTTCGCGCAGGACCGCCTCGGGCACCCACACCGTGGAGAACCCCATCTCTTCGACGCGCGCGATTCCCTCTTGCGCGACCTTCATCGGTACCAGATCAAAATCGGCGGTCCACAGACCGACACGACCGAGTTTCAGTTGAGTCATGGGCGAAACGCTACGCCCTGACGGCCCGGGTTCCGTCAGCGGCGGTGCACCCACTCGTCGATGAGGCGGCGTGCGATCGAGATTGCGGGCGGGATCATCGGCAGGTCATCACGGTCGAACCAGTCTGCCTCTGCGATCTCGGTCGTGTCGCACACGATGTCACCCGACACCCAGCGCGCACGGAACCCGAGCATCAGCGAGTGCGGGAACGGCCACGGCTGGCTCGCGACGTACTCCACCGAATCGACGACCACGCCGACTTCTTCCTCCACCTCGCGCACGACCGCCTGTTCGAGGTTCTCGCCCGGCTCGACGAAGCCGGCGAGACACGAGAACATCGGCACCGGGAAGTTCGCCCCGCGGGCGAGCAGAGCCTTCTCGCTCTCGCCTTCGCCCCTCGTCACCAGCGTGATGATCGCGGGGGCAAGCCGGGGGAATGCAAGAAGTGCGCATGACGGACACCTGTAGGCGCGTTCGTTGTCGGCCATGTGCGTGCGCTCGCCGCACCGGCCGCAGAACCTGTGGGTGCGTGCCCACTCGACGAGCTGCACAGCGCGGCCCGCAACCGCCCACTCGACCTCGCTGACACGCCCGAAGAGCGCACGCAGGTCGGTCTCGGCGCCGTACGCGGGGTCCTCCCCGTGCGGGACATCGATTCCCCAGCACGCAACCTCGCCGTGCATGCCGAGAAAATGCCTCTCCCAGCCCTCGTCGGCCGACTGGTTGTCGATGAACACTTTCGACCCCACGACGTGGATGTAGCGGTGTTCGGCCACCACTTCTGACGGGGCCATCGTCGGCCTGAAAGGTGTGTCATGCGTTGCCATCCCCACTGACGGTAGTGGGTGGCGGCCTGCGTAGGATGAGCCAATGGCACGTCAACAGAACCCCGTCGTGATCGTCGATGCAGTGCGCACCCCCATCGGGCGCCGCAACGGCGGTCTCTCCACACTCCATCCCGGTGAGCTCCTCGGCATCGCCCAGAAGGGCATCCTCGAGCGCACCGGACTCGACCCCGCACTCGTCGAACAGGTCGTCGGCGGATGCGTCAGCCAGGTCGGCGAACAGTCGTTCAACGTCACCCGCACCGCATGGCTCGCCGCCGGTCTCCCGTTGACCACCGCGGCCACCACGGTCGACACTCAGTGCGGCTCGTCGCAGCAGGCCACCGGTCTCGCATCGTCACTCATCGGGTCGGGTGTCGTCGACATCGCGATCGCGTGCGGTGTCGAGGTGATGAGCCGGGTTCCCATCGGCAGCAACAGCCGCAAGGAACTGGGGCTCGGTGTCCCGATCCCGAAGACCTATTTCGAGCAGTACGAGATGACCTCGCAGTTCGAGGGCGCCGAGCGCATCGCCGACAAATGGAAGATCTCGCGTGACGACACCGACCGCTTCGGTCTGGCGTCGCAGGACCGCGCGATCCGCGCCTGGGCAGAAGACCGCTTCGCAGGTCAGTACATCGAGGTCGACGCACCCGAAGTGAACGAAGCAGGCGAGGTCGTCGGCACACGCCGCGTGGCGAAAGACGAAGGCCTGCGCGAGACGTCACTCGAGAAGCTGTCGTCGCTGAAGCCGGTGGCCCGGGAGAACGGTGTGCACACCGCGGGCAACTCCTCGCAGATCTCCGACGGAGCCGCAGCAGTGCTGATGATGACCGAGGAGAAGGCAGCCCAGCTCGGCATGCGTGCACGCGCGCGCATCATCGACACCTGCCTCGTCGGCGTCGACCCGGTACTCATGCTCACCGGCCCGATCGATGCGACCCAACGACTCCTCGAACGCAACAACCTCAAGATCGACGACATCGACGTGTTCGAGATCAACGAGGCGTTCGCGTCGGTCGTTCTCGCCTGGGCCAAAGAACTCGGTGCCGACCTCGACAAGACCAACCCCAACGGTGGCGCCATCGCACTCGGACACCCCCTCGGTGCGACCGGCGCGTTTCTCGTCACGAAGGCCCTCAACGAACTCGAGCGCACGGGGGGCCGCTACGGCATCATCTCCATGTGCTGCGGCGGCGGTCTCGGCACAGGCACACTCATCGAGCGTCTCTAGGTCATCCGTGCGCCTGGTCGCCGCACTCTGTGCGACGGCTGCACTCATCACATCGTGCTCCGCCCGCGTCGAACCCGACGCGGGCGGTCGCGTTCTCGGCACCGTCACGAAGGTCAGCGACGGTGACACCGTCACCGTGTCGTTCGGCGGCAGCAGCGAGAGCATCCGCCTCATCGGCGTCAACACACCCGAAACCCAGCACCCGAAAAAGCCCGTCGAGTGCTGGGGTCCGGAGGCAACCCGGCACACCGAGTCGCTCATCCCCGCCGGCACACGCGTTGCCGTCGTGCGCGACGTCGAACCGCGCGACAGGTACCAGCGGTTGCTCGCGTACGTGTACCGCGCTTCAGACGGTCTCTTCGTCAACGAAGAACTCGTGCGTGCCGGGTCTGCACGTGCGTACCCGTACCCGCCCAACACCACTTTCGCGTCAGACCTGGCGGCAGCAGAGAACGAGGCACGAGTGAACCGGCTCGGGCTGTGGGGTCACTGCCACGGGTAGGGTTTCGTCATGGCCGTCGACACCACGCTTGCTGAACGTCTCGGGCACCCGGCCGGTTCGCGCCTCGTCATCATCTCGTGCGACGACCTCGGCTCCTGCCATGCCGCAACGGTCGGCGTGTACAGGGCGCTCCGCGAGGGTGTCGCGACGTGTGCGTCGATCATGATGCCGGCACCGTGGTCGCGGTTCGCCGCGAGCGAATACCGAGGCGACGACATCGGTGTTCATCTCACGCTGAATGCAGAACACCCCGAGTACCGCTGGGGCCCGCTGACACACGCCCCCTCGTTGCTCTCCGGCGAGGGGGGTTTTCCCCGGTCGGTCGACGATCTCTGGGAGCACGCCGACAGTGCCGAGGTGCTCCGCGAGTGCCGCGCGCAGATCGAGCGGGCCATCGCGTGGGGCATCGACGTCACCCATCTCGCCCCGCACCTGACCTCGATCACGCTGCGTCCGGAGTTCTTCGACGTGTACCTCGAACTCGCCGTCGAGTTCTCGCTTCCGATCCGTCTTCCGTCGACGATCAGCGCCGAGGCCGCGGGTTTCCCGTTCCGCCAGCTCGCCCACGACGAAGGCATCGTGTTCCCCGACCACTTCGACCACGACTGGCGCGCGGGCAGCCGCGAACGGGTCATCTCCGCACTGCGCAACCTGCAGCCGGGCGTCACCGAGATCCACGTGCAGCCGGCGATCGACACGCCCGAGGTGCGCGCACTCGGCGCCGACGCCACCGGATGGATCGACGACCTTGCTCTCGTCACGACCGACGACGAGGTCCGTTCGGCGATCGCAGACAGCGGTGCGGTGCTGGTCGGCTACCGCGAACTCAGGGACGCGATGCGAGCCGGCTGATCACCGACTCGGCCTCACCGCTCCACAGAGCCTCGAACAACGCACGGGTGCTGCCCTCGTTCTTCAGTTTCCCTGCCATGAACGCCGCCGTCGGGTTCATGTGGGCGTGCTTTGCGTCGATGCGGATCACCACGTCGGCTGCGTCGGGGCCCTCGACCGCCTCGTCGTTCTTCTTGAACACGACGTGGTAGCGCGCGGTCACGCGGTGACCCTCGACGATTCACGCACACCCGAGAACAGGTCGTCCTCGATCTCACCGTCGGGGATGCCGCCGTCGACGCTCTTGGCAAGAATCCAGTCTTCCCACGGGTAGACCTCGGCCAGTTCGTCGTCGGTGAGGCCGAACCACCACTTCGAGGTGGGGTCGACCTGCGTTGCGTGTGCCAGCAGCGACTCGGTGCGTGCCCGCAGGTACCCCGCAATGTTCAGCTTCGTGGTGATGCGATGGTCCTGTGAGGGCCGCTTCAACCAGTTCTCGTCGAACGGCGACTCACCGAACTTCTTCAGCAATGCATCGTGCACGACCGTGATGCGCTCTTTCGCCCACAACGTGTAGTACATCTTCGACGGTTGCCACGGCGCTCCGAGTTCGGGGTACCACGTGGGGTCGCCGGCGCGCTCGAACGCAAGCACGCTGATGTCGTGCACCCGCAGATGATCGGGGTGCGGGTACCCGCGCTGGTCGTCGTTGTAGGTGAGAATCACCTGCGGTCGCTCGGCGCGGATGAGTTGCACGAGACGACCAGTGGCCTCGTCGATGTCGGCCATGTGGAAACAGTCGGGATGCGAGTTCGACTCTGCGCCCGCCATTCCCGAATCGCGGTACCCGAGCATGTGGACCGCCGAGAATCCGATGGCGTCGGTCGATTTCTTCAGTTCGCCCGCACGCACCCGGGCAATCAACTCGCGCTCCTGCTCGGGTGTCATGGCGTGGAAGGGTTGGCCGGGCTCGCGCAGAGACGGGTTCTGCAGGTCACCTTCTTCGCCACCGGTGCAACACACGAGAACGGTCCGCACTCCCTCGGCGAAATACCTCGCGACGGTCGGTGCACCTTTTGATGCCTCGTCGTCGGGGTGGGCGTGGATCGTCATGAGACACAACGGGTCGTGCGTCAACGATCGGGGGGCCTGTGCCATGGTCTCAGGATAGTGAACGCGACCTTCGCCCGCCCGATGGCACTGAATAGTGTGGGGTCCATGCCCGGCTTCCGTCACGCCCGCCGATCCCTGCTCGCCGTGACAATCGTTGTTCTTGCGTCGTGTTCCACCGACGACGGACGCACGATGAAGCCTCCGTCGGCGGGGCAGACCGACACCATCGCAACCGCGACAACAGTCGGCGAGTCGGTGTCCGACGGCTCGACCATGTCGGTCTCTGGCCCGTGGACGAGCGGCGACGAGATCGACCCGCGCTACACATGCGACGGTGCGGGACTCTCCCCGTCGCTCTCGTGGACACCCGGACCCGAGGACACCCAGGCCTATGCCATCACCATCTCCGACATCGATGACGATTCCGTCATCTCCTGGGTCGTCACCAACATCGATTTCGGCGCCTCCACAAGCCCCGAGGGGTCGGTGCCCACAGGGGGCGTCGTGGCGAGGAACACCTCAGGGGTGGCCGCCTACGACCCGCCCTGCCCGAAGGCCGGTTCGACCCGCACCTACGTGGTCTCGGTGTATGCCCTCGACTCGCTGACTCCCCTCGCCGACGACCCCGACGCACCCACGATCATCGCCGACATCGAGTCGGCCGCCATCCAGGCGGCCAGCACCATCTTCACGGTCACCCGGTAGTCACCATCCGT
>CAYRUT010000010.1:32660-47828 GCA_964427545.1 uncultured Bifidobacterium sp.
TCAGGCAGGGTGTCACCACCCTGCGGGGTCAGTCCACCGCACACGGTGAACCATCTGTGAGAATGACGGCATAGACCCGATCACTGCCGCACTTCCCATTGGGGTATTCGAAGCCGACACCAACTGTCGTCTCGTGTCGGGCAACGCCGCTTTCCGTGCACTCGCGTTCGACGGTGCCCCGATCGCCCCGGGCGTCGCGCCGTGGGCGAATGCACTGCCGCACGAACGCACCGAGTGCGAACGACGATGGGTCGAGTACGCATCGGGTGGCGGGCACTTCGCCGTCGAGTTCCGCATCGGCCGCGCAACGGGCGACACAACGTGGATCCAGGTGTCGGCACAACCCGTGCTCACCGACGGTGTGCTCACCGGCTACATCGGCACCGCCACCGACTGCACCGACCTCGTTGCACAACGACAGTTGTCCGACCAACTCGTCGGGCTTCTCGATGTGTCCGGCGATGCAGTCCTCGTGTTCGACCGCGTCGGCGAGCTCGAGTTCGCGAACGACACTGCACGGTCGCTCATCGGGGTCTCCGACTCGTCCGTCGGCAACTCCGACGTCGCGGCTCGCGCCTTCATGCAGGCCGTGCGCGACCAGTTGCCCCGTGTCCTTCTCGACGCGGCACCGCCGCACGGTTCGCCCAACCGCTGGGAGGGCGAGATCGGCTTCCGTTCGCCCGACGGAATCGCGCGGATTCTCTCGGTCGTGGTGCAGGTCGTGCGCGATGCCGACGGCAGCGTCCACCACTGGTCGACGATCACCCGCGACATCACCGAGCAGCGCCAGACCCAGGCAGAACTCGCCCGTCAGGCGACGCACGATGCGCTCACCGGGTTGCCGAACCGGGTGCTGTTCCTGCGCAAGACCACAGAGGCCCTCGAGCGCAGCCGCACCACCCACTCGACCGTCGGCGTGCTCTTCATCGACCTCGACAAGCTGAAGCACGTGAACGACACAATCGGACACGCAGTGGGAGACCAACTCATCGTCACCGTTGCGCGCCGGCTCGCGGCCGCCACCCGCCCCACCGACCTCGTCGCACGCATCAGCGGTGACGAATTCGTCGTGCTGTGCGAGGGGCTGCTCGACGAGCACGTGGCGCTCGATGTCGCCGAGCGCATCCGCACGGCGATCACCGGACCGATCGTCCTGCAGGGCGTCGAGATCGAGGCCGGCGCGAGCATCGGTGTCGCAATGTCGACGCCCGATCTCCTTGCCACCGAGTCCGCCGCAGACGCCGCGGTCACGTTGTTGCGGTCTGCAGACACCGCGATGTACCGCGCAAAGCAACGCGGACGCGGCCGCTCCGAGCTGTACAACGACGAGATGCGCACAGCGGCGCGCGAACGCATGAAACTGTCGTCCGAGCTCGAACAGGCCCTTGCCGGCGGCCAGTTCGCGGTGTTGTTCCAGCCGATCGAGTCCGCGCACACGGGCCGCATCGTCGCAGCAGAGGCACTGTTGCGCTGGAACCACCCCACGCGCGGCCTTCTCGCACCGGGTGCGTTCCTCGACCTCGCCGACGAATCCGGTCTCATCGCGCCCATCGGTGACTGGGTGCTCGAACAGGGTGCGCGCACCCTTGCCGGGTGGATCTCCGGCGGCATCGTCGACCGCGGCGCGGCAGTTCATGTCAACGCCTCACGTCGACAGCTCTCCGACATCACCTTTGTCGACCGCACGCTCACGATCCTGCGCGCGCACTCTCTCGAGGGCTCGCAACTCGTGTTCGAGACCTCCGAGTCGAACCTCGTCGAGAACAACCCGTCGGTGCTGCGCACCGTCACGGCCCTCAAGCGCCAGGGGGTGCGCATCGCAGTCGATGACTTCGGGTCGGGCTACTCGTCGCTGGCGTCGTTGCGCACGTTCCCCGCAGACCTTCTGAAACTCGACGGCACGCTCGTGCGCGACGTGGGGCGCACCGACGGCGGTGACGACCCGATGGTGCGGTCCCTCATCCAGTTGGCCCACTCGCTGAATCTCGTGGTGTGCGCAGAATGGGTCACCACCGACGACCATGTGCAACGTCTCAAGGTTCTCGGGTGCGACCTGCTGCAGGGCAACCGCCTCGGTGAGCCGGTCACGGCAACGGAGTTCGCCGACAAGGTGCGCCGCAAGGCGACCGCGCAGCAGAACGACGCGCGCTAGTCGACCGCCACCTCGGGCAACGGGCCGAGGCCGGCGAAATACTGCAGTATCGGCTGCGATTCGTCGTTGAGGGTGAACACGAAACTTCCCGAGATCATGTCGCTCGAGACCGGCAGTGCGACAGACAGCGCCGCCCCGTCGGCGAGCGGGCGCAGTTTCCGTGCGAGGTCGAGCAGATCCAGGCCGTCGTTCACCGACACCGCAGACGAGAACGACGACAGCACCGAGTCGGTGGCCAACGGGTGCTCGGCGAGATGGCGGATCGCCTGCTTGACGAGAACCGTCATGAAATAGCGCTGCCGGTCTCCGCGACCCACGTCGCCGGTGCCGTCGACCTGCCACCTGCCGTCGACCTTTTCCTCGAAGTGGCGTGACCGTGCGTACGAAAGTGCCTGCCGGCCGTTCTGCATCCGGCACCCGCGGTAGCCGATGAAGAACCCCGTCGCCTTGTCACGGGACGGATGATCGACACAGATGCGCACACCGCCCACCGCGTCGACGATGTCCTTGAACCCCCCGAAGTCCATCTCGACATAGTGGTGAACCGGGATGTTGAGGGCGCCCTGGATCGTGCGCACGAGGACATCCGCGCCGCGCTGGTAGGCCGAGTTCACCTTCCCGAACCTGCCGGTGTCGGCCATCGCCACCCGCAGGTCCCGCGGCACGGACATTGTCGCCACCTTGCCGTTGCGCGTGTCGACACGGATGACGATCAGCGTGTCGGCTCGCATGCCGGGGGTTGCGGTCTCGTCACCCACGTTCGCAAAATCGGCGTCGGTTGCGTCGGCATCGGCGCGGGAATCGGAACCCACCAGGAGGAAATTCTCGAAGCCGTCGCTCGCCGGCGACAGGGCCGCATTCACGACAGACACCCTCGGCACCCTGTCGAGTGCGGCGTTCGTTGCCCGCACGATTCCGAGGGCACCCGCGAGAGTCATCACGAGTGCGAGGGATGCCGCAACCAACCATCGCGGGGCTCCGCTCACACGGGAGACTGCGTTCTCAGTGGGCACGAATCCACGGTAGTCAGTCGATGACTGTGCGGAGATGCACCACATCGGCGGTGTCGATGCGGTGCGTGACACCGCACTCGTCGAGCACCACCAGACGACCGTCGAGTTCCACGTCGAGTGCACGGCCGACGATGTCGACGTCTCCCGGCATCTGGGCGCGCACGCGCGAGCCGACCGTCGCAAGACGGGCCAGGTACTCACGATGCAGTTCGTCGTCGTTCAACCCGAACAACCTGTCGATGTGCGGCAGCATGGCGAGCAGAAACCGGTGCGGATCGATCGGTCGGTAACCGTCGTGCGCCGACAACGACGTCGCGCCCTCGGGCGCCCATGCGATGTTGCAGCCGATGCCGACCACCACGAACGGAATGCCGCCCGCCGCGTCGGCCGGGGCGGCCTGGGCAAGAATGCCCGCCACCTTCTCCCCCGCGACGAGAAGATCGTTCGGCCACTTCATGTCGACCTCGACGCCGCACTCATCGCGCGCGACCTGCACCGCGGCGAGCGCGACCACCTGCGTCACGGCGTGCAGACGTGCCGGAACGTCACGAAAGAGGAACGAGACCAACAGGTTGACCCCGCGCGGGGCCTCCCACGTGCGGTCGAGTCGCCCCCTGCCGGCGGACTGGAAATCGGCCCTCAACACCGTACGGTCGGCGGCACCCTCAAACCCTTGCTGGAGTAGGTCCGTATTGGTGCTTCCCGTCTCGGGCACCGATGTGACATGCCACTTGCGTGATTGGTTCGCATTTGGGTGGCTCATCAAGGCAATATTGACACCTGTGCTGAAGAAAATCCTCATCGCCAACAGAGGCGAAATTGCTGTCCGTGTCATCCGCGCCGCCCGCGAAATGGGCATCGCAACAGTGGCGGTCTACTCCGAACTCGACCGCAACGCCCTCCACGTGCGGCTCGCAGACGAGGCCTACGCGCTCGGGGGCCAGACCGCCGCGGAGAGCTACATCAACACCGAGGCCATCCTCAAGGCCATCAAGGACAGCGGCGCCGACGCAGTGCACCCCGGATACGGATTCTTCAGCGAGAACGCCGACTTCGCGCGCGCCATCACCGAGATGGGGGTCGCGTTCATCGGGCCGCCGCCCGAGGCCATCGACGAGATGGGCGACAAGGTCTCGAGCCGCAAGGCCGCACTGCGCGGCGGCGCGCCGATCGTGCCCGGCACCACCGAGTTCGTCACCACCGCCAAGGAGATCACCGACTTCGGCAACGAGTTCGGCTGGCCCGTCGCCATCAAGGCCGCTTTCGGTGGCGGCGGACGCGGCATGAAGGTCGTGCAGTCCGCCGCCGAGGTGCAGGACGCGATGGACTCTGCACAACGCGAGGCACGCAATTTCTTCGGTCGCGACGAGATCTACGTCGAGCGCTACCTCACATGGCCGCGCCACATCGAGGTGCAGCTCGTGGGAGACAAGCACGGAAACGTGGTGTGGGTGTCGACGCGCGACTGCTCGGCACAGCGACGTCACCAGAAACTCATCGAGGAGGCACCGGCGCCCGCACTTCCCGACGGTGTCGAGGATGCCATGGGCGAGGCCGCAGTGAAGGCTGCAAAGGCAGTCGGCTACTACAACGCCGGCACCGTCGAGTTCATCTACCAGGACGGCGACTTCTTCTTTCTCGAGATGAACACCCGACTGCAGGTCGAGCACCCCGTCACAGAGGTGATCACCGGCATCGATCTCGTCGAATGGCAGATCCGCGTCGCAGCCGGCGAGAAACTGCCGATGACACAGAAGCAGGTGCGCGCCCTGCAGCGCGGACACGCCATCGAGGTGCGCATCAATGCCGAGAACCCGGCTGGCGGCAAGTTCCTGCCCTCGCCCGGCCCCATCACCAAGCTCTCCGCACCCGACGGATTCGGTGTCCGTTTCGACGGTGGCTACGAGTCGGGCGACGAGATCAGCCAGTACTACGACAACCTCGTCGGAAAACTCATCGTGTGGGGCAAGGACCGCGACACGGCAATCGCGCGCACCGTGCGTGCGCTGAACGAGATGACCGTCGAGGGCGTCGCCACGACGATCCCTGCCGACATCGCGATTCTCGAGCATCCCGACTTCGCCGCGGTCACGCACTCCACGAAGTGGGTGGAAGAAGTCCTCGACCTCTCGCACATCGAAGCATCCCCCGCCGCTGCGCCGACCGACGGCGACGCCCCGCTCGTGCAGCGCCAGACGACCGTCGAGGTCAACGGCCGGCGTTTCGACGTGAAGCTGTGGGTTCCGGAGACAGCAGGCGTCGCGGCGGCGCCGGCGAAGAAGAAGGCCGCCCGTTCTGCGTCATCGGCAGGCGGTGGTGCAGGCGGCGGCAGCGGTCAGGTGTCGGTGCCGATGCAGGGAACCATCGTGAAGGTGCTCGTCGAGGTCGGCCAGTCGGTCGAGGCCGGACAGAGCGTCGTGGTGCTCGAGGCAATGAAGATGGAGAACCAGATCGAGGCCGACAAGACCGGCACCGTGAAGGCCGTCAACGTGAAGCCGGGCGACACCGTCGGTGCCGGCGACGTCGTTGTCGTGATCGAGTAGTCAGTCGGCTGCTTCGGACAGCGCCTCGGCGAGCGCCGGGTGCACCAGCAGCGACTCTTCGATGTCGGTGACCTTCAGGTTCGCCGTGACAGCGAGCGCGATCACACTGATCAGTTCTGCCGCGTGACGGCCCACGATCGAACCACCGAGTACCTCGCCCGTGGCCGGGTCGCTGATGATCTTCACGAAGCCGCGCGAGTCGTTGTTGATGAGGGCCTTGGCCGTGGTGGCGAACGGAACCTTGGTGACGCGTATCTTGCGGCCCGATGCAAATGCCTCGGCTTCGGCCAGACCGACGTCTGCAATCTCGGGCTCGGTGAAGATTGCCGATGCCGCCTTGTCGTAGTCGAGATGACGGTGCGGCCCCTTCGGCCCGCCCACAACCTGTTCGGCGACCTTGCGGCCCTGCATCGACGCAACAGACGACAGGGGCAGTTTCCCGCTGACGTCGCCGGCTGCGTAGATGTTGTCGACACTGCTCTGGCAATGGCGGTTGATCACGATGTAGCCGTTGTCCATCTCGACACCGATCTCCTCGAGTCCGAGACCCTCTGTGTTCGGCAGCGACCCGATCGCGAGCACGGCGTGGGTCGTCTCCGACACGCGGCCGTCGTCGCAGACGACACGCACGCCGTTGTCGGTGTGCTCGATTGCCGTGGCACGTGCGCCCTTGAAGAGCCGCACACCACGGGCGAGGAAGGTCTCCTCGAGAACGGCGGCGACCTCGGGGTCCTTGCCGGGCAGCACCTGCTGGCGTGACACCACGAGGGTGACCCTCGCCCCGAACGAGGCGAACATGTGCGCGAACTCCACACCGGTGACGCCCGAGCCGATGATGGTGACGCTCTCGGGGAACACCCGCGGCGGGTAACAGTCGCGGGTCGTGAGTATCCGGTCGCCGTCGGGCTCGGCGAACGCGGGGATGCGGGGGCGCGAACCGGTGGCGATCAAGATGTCGTCGGCCTCGAAAGTCTGCGTCGAGCCGTCGCTTGCGTCGACGTGCACGGTGTTGCGGTCGACGAGACGCGCGGTGCCGCGCACGATGGTGACTCCCTGGCTCCGGAGGAGCGACGTCATGTCCGAGGACAACCGGTTCTTGATGCCCTCGACACGGTCGGTGAGGGCCGTGACGTCGACCTCGGCATCGCGGTCGCTGAGACCCATGCCGCTCAGGCTCTCGGTGAAACTCATCGCCCCGCCGGTGGCGATCATGGTCTTCGACGGCACGCAATCGAGCAGGTGCGCCGCGCCGCCGACGATCTCACGTTCGACAACGACCACGTCGACACCCCTGCGGGCGGCCAGGGTCGCGGCGGCATTCCCGGCGGGCCCTCCCCCGATGATGACGAGACGCTTGTTCAGGTTCACGTCGTTGAGGTTATCGGCGGCTGTGTTGTGGTGGTGGTTGTCGTACTGGTGGTCGTGGTCGATGAAGTCGTGGTGGTGGTCGTGGTGGTCGTGGTTCCGCCCGTGAACTCAGGGAGCGTCGTCGTCGGAACAGGCACAGGGTTCGGGCAGTAGCGGGAGGGGTACCCGATGGTGTCCCTGCGCTCGCCGACGTACTCGAAATGCATTCCGTCGGTCGGCCAGAAGTTCCCGCCCCACGCAAACCCCCACTTGCGGAAGATGTGCACCACCGCACAGTTCATCTTCGGCGTGCGCCACTGGTAGTTCTCGGTGGTGTTGATGTCGAGAGCTGCTCCGTACGCATGGCGCGAGGGCGAGCCGAAGGTGCCGGCCATCCGGTTGAGACGGCTGACGAAGCACCCGCCGTACCTGTTTGCGTTCGCGACATTGACGTGTTTCGCGAGGCCCTTCTGTCGTATCTCGGTCAGCGCACCCTGGATCGCCTCGGTCACCACCCTGTGGCAGTTGTTCCGCAGCGGGATGTCACCGAAGGTGTGACGGTAGAGAATGTTGTCGAGACGCCACTTCAAGTCGATCTCGATCGCACTGCCACCCGCGGGTCGGTACGCGAACTCACCGAGCTTCTTCTTGAGCGTCACCGACCCGAGCGTTCCGTCGGGGGTCTTGCGGTCCCACGACGTACGGAGGCGGTAGGTGTTACCGATGACAACCCCGCGCGCCCGCAGACGGGAGAGAACGGTTCTCGGTGACGGTATGTCCGTGATGGCGATTCGAGCCACCGACATGGTGCCGAGAGGCACCGCGGCCTCGCTCGAGATGAAGAGGTCTCCCCACTCGACGAATGCATCGGGAACCACCGCACCGATCGTGTAGTTGCGGATGCGGAACCGGCTGTCGCGCAGCACGATCGTGTCGCCGGCCCGGGCGTCGCGAAGACCGGCGGATGACTCCCCCATCAGCACCATTCCGGGCCCCGCGGCCGACGCCATCTGTTCGCCGCCGATTGCCGAGAGGTACGCGAGCGGCGCCACGACCGTGGACATCGGCAGTCGCCACCGGCTGCCCAGTCTCATGAGGTCACGACCGTCACGGGAGTGCGCCGTCATGCCGACCGTCGGGATGCTCAGCCTGTGCGGAACCGCACCCGCGTCGCGGACGCCCGCCTCGATCCGCGCCATCGAGTCGGCCTTCAGTGACACGTTCGTCGACACGGCCATGGTCGGTTGCAGGTACCCCTGCGGCACGAGCGGCGAGTCCTCGGCGAGTGCGGCGCGCGCTCCGAACGGAACGAGCAACGCAACCGCACACACGACACGCACCACTCGCATCCGAGCCACCGTAGCGGAGCAAAAGACTTCCTCTGTCGGCGCCGCCGCCCACTACCGTGGAGGTTCTGTGAGCGATGAAGTGGACCACAATCAGGGCGGGCTCGAACTCGAGAAGAGTCGGCGCCTCGCAGCGATTGAAGCCCTCCGCGGGTCGGGCACGAATCCGTACCCGTACCGGTTCGACAGAACCCACACCCTCGGCGACATCCGCGCGTCACACGGCGCACTCGAGGCCGGCAGCGAGACCGCCGACCGGGTCACGGTCGCCGGGCGCATCATGCTGAAACGCGACCAGGGAAAACTGATCTTTGCCACCCTGCAGGACCGCACCGGCGAGATCCAGTTGTTCGTGTCGAAGTCGGTCGTCGGTGACGAGGTCTTCGCATTCATCAACGACCTCGACCTCGGCGACTGGGTCGGCGCGACCGGCACGGTGATGACCACCCGCAAGGGTGAGCTGTCGGTCAAGGTCGAGTCGCTCGAGCTGCTCTCGAAGGCGATACGGCCCCTGCCCGACAAGTGGCACGGCCTGACCGACACCGACACCCGTTACCGCCAGCGCTATGCAGACCTCATCGGCAACGAGGAGTCGCGTCGCATGTTCGCCGTGCGGCACGCGGTCATAGCGAGTTTCCGCCGCACGCTGCACGACCGCGGCTTCATCGAGGTCGAGACACCTGTGCTGCACATGGAGGCCGGCGGCGCCCATGCGCGGCCGTTCCTCACCCACCACAACGCACTCGACATGCAGCTGTACCTGCGCATCGCCCTCGAGCTTCACCTGAAGCGTCTCATCGTCGGCGGCATGGAACGTGTCTACGAGATCGGCCGGGTCTTCCGCAACGAGGGCATCTCCACACGGCACAACCCCGAGTTCACGATGATGGAGCTGTACCAGGCCTTTGCCGACTACACCGACATCATGGAACTCACCGAGGTTCTGTTCGTGAACGCAGCCCGCGATGCAACGGGTTCCACCGTCGTGAAGATCGACGACACCGACGTCGACCTCGCGAAGCCGTGGCGGCGCGTGCGGATGATCGACCTCGTCTCCGAGGCCGTCGGCACCTCTGTTCATCCGTCACAACCTCGTGAACAACTCGCGGCGCTCGCCGGGCAACACAACGTGAAGGTCGAAGCGCACCACGGCACCGGCAAGATCATCGAGGAGATGTTCGAGGCGCTGTGCGAGGACTCGCTGCGCGAACCCACCTTCGTCACGGGTCATCCCGTCGAGATCAGCCCGTTGGCGCGCGAAGACCGCAACGACCCGCACCTCACCGAACGCTTCGAGTTGTTCGTCGGCGGCCGCGAACTTGCGAACGCATACTCAGAACTCAACGACCCGGTCATACAGCGCGCCCGCTTCGAGGACGAACAACGCCAGAAGGAAGCAGGCAACGCCGAAGCCGGCACCGTCGACGAGGATTTCCTGCGCGCACTCGAGTTCGGCATGCCCCCCACCGGCGGGCTCGGCATCGGCATGGACAGACTCGTCATGCTGATCGGCGGTGCAGCGTCGATCCGCGACGTCATTCTCTTCCCCACCCTTCGACCGGAGGTCTTCTGATGGCACAACCAGCATGGGGCGTGGGCATCGCCACGCTCGACGCGAACGGCGCAACCCTCGACGTGCGGTTCCGCGCTCTCGGACCCGGGGAAGCACCCGCTGACCTGCCTTCGGTCGACACGGCGGTCGATCTCGACCGCGACCGTGGGGTTGCGCTGCGCCCGGTCACCGTGTCGGTCGACCTCGACTCGGCCCCGACAGACCCCGCCGACGCCTACCTGCGGCTGCACCTCTTCTCGCACCGCATCGTGAAACCCCGCACCGTGAACCTCGACGGCATCTTCGGCCATCTGCAGAACGTCGCGTGGACATCGCGCGGCCCCGTTGCTGTCGACGCGATCGAGTCGGTCACTTGGAACTTCGCGCGCAGGGGCGAGCACCTCACCGTGCACGGCGTCGACAAATTCCCCCGCATGACCGACTACGTGGTGCCGTCGGGCGTGCGCATCGCCGATGCCAGCCGAGTGCGTCTCGGCGCGTACCTGTCGCCGGGCACCACGGTGATGCACGAGGGATTCTGCAACTTCAACGCCGGCACCCTCGGTGCATCGATGGTGGAGGGCCGCATCTCGCAGGGCGTCATCGTCGGTGACGGCTCCGACATCGGCGGCGGCGCATCGATCATGGGAACGCTCTCCGGCGGCGGCAAGGAGATGGTCACCATCGGCGAACGCTGTCTTCTCGGGGCCAACGCCGGCATCGGCATCAGCCTCGGCGACGACTGCATCGTCGAGGCGGGTCTGTACGTCACCGCGGGAACCGTCGTCATCGACCCCTCTGGTTCTGCCGTGAAGGCGCGTCATCTCTCGGGTCAGTCCGGCCTGCTGTACCGACGCAACTCGCTCACCGGCGCCGTCGAGGTGATCGCGCGGTCGGGTTCGTGGGGCGGGCTGAACGCCGACCTGCACAAGAACTGACATGTCGCCCGACGAACTCGCCGGCCTCATCGCGCGACGCCGCAGCAACCTCGTCATCGATGCATCGGATCCGGTGCCTGCCGACGACATCGATGCAATGATCACGGCGGCACAGTGGGCACCGAACCACAAGCGCACCTGGCCGTTGCGGGTGTGCGTGGTCAGCGGTGACTCACGGCGCGCACTCGGCGAGACCGTTGCAGACGCGATGGCCGCCAGGGGTGACGATGCGGCAAAGGTCGAGAAGACCCGCACGAAGTACATGCGCTCGCCTGTCGTTCTCGTCATCGCGTCGGCAGTCGGTGCGAGCGACACCGAGACAATCGAGAACTCCTATGCAGTGGCCGCGGGAACCCAGAACCTGCTGCTGACGGCCGAGGCTCGCGGTCTTGCGGCTCTCTGGGGATCCCCCGCAAAGGGCGCAAACTCCGCCATCACCGAATTCTGCGGGATGGACCCCACCGATTCGGTCATCGGCCTTGTGTATGTCGGTCACCCGACACGACAGGCGGCTCCGGTGGAACGCCCCGCACCGCGCATCACCCACCGCGGGTGAGATCGCGCGTCATCCGCCCCTGGTGACTTCCCGACCGAGCGCAACCGAAGCCCGAACGGCTACGGTCACATTCGTGGGGCACATGTTGACATCGACGAAGAACGACCCGACGGGCACGGCGGTCATCGCCGCCCAGGGAACCTTGACGTGGACACAACTCGAGCAGCGCGCACACAAGGTTGCACATGCGCTGCGCGCATCGGGCCTGTCCACCGGACAGAGCTGGGCGTTCCTGTGCGACAACAGGCTCGAGTGGGCCGAGATTTTTCTCGGCAACGTACTGGCCGGCACAAAGTACGTGCCCCTCAACTGGCATCTCACTGTTCCCGAACTGGTGTACCTGCTGCAGAACAGCGGTGCCACGCATCTCATCGTCGACGCGAAGAACGAAGCGAACGGTCGCGACGCCGCCGCACAGGTCGGCATCTCTGACGACCGGATCATCGTCATCGGCAGCAACTACGACACATGGCGCGACGGCCAGCCCGACACACCGTTCGAGGTGACCACCACCGGTTCTCCCCTTCTCTACACGGGCGGCACCACGGGTGCCTCGAAAGGCGTCGTGCGCGCAGATGCAGGCGTGCCGTTCGAGACATGGCTTGCGGGCGTGACTGCCTGGGGGTCGTACCTCAACATGCCCGACAAGGGTGTGTGCTACATCGCCACCCCGCTGTACCACGCGTTCGGCACCGGTGTGCTGCAGGCGTGCATGGGGCGCAACCACACGATCGTCATCAAGGAACGTTTCGATGCAGAGACCTTCTTCGACGACGTCGAGTCGCTCGGTGTCACGAGCGCCCCGCTGGTGCCCACTCTCATGGTGCGTCTCGCCAAGCTCGACGACAGCGCGTTTGCACGCCGGTCTCTCCGGTCTCTGCAGTGGATCACGCACACCGCAGCGCCGTGCCCGCCGTGGGCAAAGCAACGTCTCATCGACCTGCTCGGCCCGATCGTCGTCGAGTTCTACGGCAGTTCAGAAGGCACGGGTCCGGTGGTCTGCACCAGCGAGGAATGGATGCAACGCCCCGGCACCGTCGGGCGGCCGGCACCCATCCTGAAGGCGAGCGTGGTCGACGACAACGGCAACGACCTGCCGCCCGGCGAGATCGGCACTCTCTATTTCCTGCGCGACGGCGGGCCCCCGCAGTACCACGGTGACGAAGCAAAGACCAACGCATCCCGTCTTCCCGACGGTCGCTTCACCGTCGGCGACCTCGGCTACATGGATGCCGACGGTTTCATCTATCTCGTCGACCGTCGCGTCGACCTCATTCTCTCGGGCGGGTCGAACATCTATCCGGCCGAGATCGAGGGAGTGATCAGCGAGCACCCCGCGGTGAAGGACGTCGCCGTGTTCGGCATCCCGCACGCAGAGTTCGGCCAGGAGGTGAAGGCCGCCGTCGAGATCGAACCCGGCATGTCGGTGACCGAAGACGACCTCATCGCGTGGTGCAAGCAGCGTCTCGCATCGTTCAAGTGCCCCAAGTCGGTCGACTTCCACGATGCTCTGCCGCGCGAGGCACACGGCAAACTGAAGAAGCGTTACCTGCGCGACGCCTACTGGCCGGCGAACTAGCGCGCGAGGAGTTGCGTGAACCACGCAACCGGGTCGTCGATGGTGCCGCGCAGCGATTTCCATTTCTCGTTCATGGCGAGACGCCCGCGCGGAGGGTAGGCAGCGATGCGGTCGGCAATCTCGCGGGCACGGGCAACGACGTCGTCGTCGGCGACAACCTCGGTGACCACCCCGAGACGGAGCAGCTCGGCGGCGGGAACCCGGTCGGCGAGGTACACCAGCCTGTCGGCCACCGCTGCCGCGTGACGCAGGTGCAACCATGCGGCACACATCGGCGCTGCGACACCGATGGCAAGTTCGCCCACCTGCAGGAACGACGACTCGCCGGCCACCACCACCGGTGCCGCGAGCGCGAGTGCCGCACCGGCATTGATCGCGTACTTCTCGAGTGCGACGACGACCGGCGTCGGTGACGAGTACAACGCGGCGTGCACCTCGGGCCACACCGGCATCGCACCGGGCCTCGTGCCGTCGCCCGATTCCTTCAGGTCGATGCCCGAGCAGAACACCCCGCCCTCACCGCGCAGCACGATGCAGTTGACGGATGCATCTGCAGACACGGTCGTGACCGCATCGCGCAACTGCACGGTGAGTTCGTGGGTGATCGAGTTCTTGCGCTCGGGCCTGTTCAGCACGATCTCGGCGCGGCCGCCGTGGAGTTCGACCCTGACGAGTGACTCTGTCATGACGGCAGCAACCGGTTCTTACCGGCCCGGTTGGTAGGTGCCGAACACATCGCGCAGCGCATCACTCACCTCGCCGAGGGTTGCGTGCGCACGCAGAGCCTCTTTCATGGGTATCAACAGGTTCGTCGAGCCCTTGGCGGCCTCTTTCACGTCGTTCAGGAGAGACTGCACCCTTGCCTGGTCACGGTTCTCCTTGAATTTCTTCAGGCGCGCGATCTGGCCCACCGCCAGGCTCGGGTCGATCGGGAACACGTTCGGTTCGGGTTCGGAATCGACCTGGAACTTGTTGACGCCGACAATCACCCGCTGGTCGTCGTCGATCGACTTCGTGTAGTCGTAGGCACTCTGCTCGATCTCGTCCATCTGGAAACCGGCCTCGATGGCGTCGACGGCGCCGCCCATGGCGTCGATTCGCTCGATGTACTCCCACGCGAGGCGCTCGACCTCGTCGGTGAGCGACTCGACGAAGTACGAACCGGCAAGCGGGTCGGGCGTGTCGGCGACTCCGCTTTCGTACCCGATGATCTGCTGGGTGCGCAGGGCGATGCGTGCGGCCTCTTCGGTGGGCAGACCGAGTGCCTCGTCATAGCCGTTGGTGTGCAGGCTCTGGGTGCCACCGAGCACGGCGGCCAGAGACTGCACCGCCACGCGTACCACGTTGTTCAGGGGTTGCTGGGCGGTCAGCGTGCTGCCGCCCGTCTGGGTGTGGAACCGGAGGAGCTTGCTGCTCTCCTTCTTCGCCCCGAAACGTTCGGTCATGATCCGGTGCCACATGCGCCGGCTCGCGCGGAACTTCGCGACCTCCTCGAAGAAGTTGTTGTGTCCGTTCCAGAAGAACGAGAGCCGCGGGGCGAAGTCGTCGACATCGAGACCTGCATCGACGGCGGCCTGCACGTACGCGATGGCGTTCGCGAGCGTGAACGCGATCTCCTGCACCGCGGTGCTGCCCGCCTCGCGGATGTGGTAGCCGCTGATGCTGATCGTGTTCCAGTTGGGCACGCGTTCGGCGCAGAACGCGAAGGTGTCGGTGATCAGGCGCATCGACGGCCGCGGCGGGAACACATAGGTGCCGCGCGCGACGTACTCTTTGAGGATGTCGTTCTGAATGGTGCCGTTGAGCTGGTCGCCGCGCACCCCGCCGCGCTCCGCCACGCCGACGTACATCGCCAGCAGCACGCTCGCCGGCGCGTTGATGGTCATCGACGTGCTCACCTGGTCGAGCGGGATCTGGTCGAAGAGTCGGCCCATGTCGTCGATGGAGTCGATGGCGACCCCGACCTTGCCGACCTCGCCGAGCGCGCGCGGGTCGTCGCTGTCCATGCCCATCTGCGTGGGCAGGTCGAACGCGACGGACAGGCCGGTCGTGCCCTGCGAGAGCAGGTAGCGGTAGCGCTCGTTGGTCTCCTCGGCGGTGCCGAAGCCGGCGTACTGGCGCATCGTCCACAGGCGGCCGCGG
>CAYRUT010000011.1:0-46722 GCA_964427545.1 uncultured Bifidobacterium sp.
TGATGATCCCCGAGGCGTGGGAGAACAACGAGCGCATGGACCCGCGCAAGCGCGCGTTCTATCAGTTCCACGCATCGTTGATAGAGCCATGGGACGGCCCGGCCGACGTGGCGTTCACCGACGGCACCCTGATCGGTGCCGTGCTCGACCGCAACGGGCTCCGGCCCGGCCGGTACTGGGTCACCAGCGACGACCTCGTGGTGCTCGCCAGCGAGGCGGGAGTTCTCGACATCGACCAGTCGCGCGTGATCCGAAAAGGCCGGCTGCAGCCGGGGCGCATGTTCCTCATCGACACCGCACAGGGCCGGCTCATCGACGACGACGAGATCAAGCTTCAACTGGCGTCCGAGCACCCGTACGAAGAATGGCTGCAGCAGGGGCTGACGCATCTCGACGACCTCCCGGAGCGCGAGCACATCGTGCACAGCCACGACAGCGTCGCGCGCCGACAGCAGATGTTCGGCTACACCGAGGAGGAACTGAAGGTCATCCTCGCCCCGACCGCGAAGGCAGGTGCCGAGCCGATCGGTTCGATGGGCACCGACACGCCGATCGCGGTGCTGTCGACACGCTCTCGGCTGTTGTTCGACTATTTCCAGCAGTTGTTCGCCCAGGTCACCAACCCGCCGCTCGATGCGATCCGCGAGGAAGTCGTGACTGCGGTCGGCACGAGCATCGGGCCGGAGGCGAACCTGCTCGCACCGGGTGCCGACAGTTGCCGACAGTTGATCCTGCCGTTCCCGATCATCGACAACGACGACCTCGCCAAGATCATCCACATCAACGACGACGGAACACAACCCGCTCTTGCCTCCGTGGTCATCAGCGGTCTCTTCCGTGTTGCCGAGGGCGGTGCGGGTCTGCGAACGGCTCTCGACAGGATCCGTGCCGAGGTCTCCCGGGCCATCGTCGACGGCGCGCGCATCATCGTGCTGTCCGACCGCAACTCAGACGAGGTGTACGCACCGATCCCGTCGTTGTTGCTGACGAGCGCCGTGCACCACCACCTGATCCGCGAGAAGCGCCGCACGCAGGTGGGTCTCGTTGTCGAGTGCGGCGACGCCCGTGAGGTGCACCACATGGCACTGCTGATCGGGTACGGCGCTGGCGCCATCAACCCGTACCTTGCGTTCGAGTCGATCGAGGACATGATCGCGGCCGACAACGGAACCGGCATGTACGGACTCGGCGGAATGGACCCGAAGAAGGCCGTGAACAACTACATCAAGGCCTCCGGCAAGGGCGTGCTGAAGGTCATGTCGAAGATGGGTGTGTCGACGGTCGCGTCGTACACGGGTGCACAGATCTTCGAGGCGATCGGTCTTGCGACCGACCTCGTCGACGAGTTCTTCACGGGCACCGTGTCGCGGCTCGGCGGCATCACGCTCGACGAGATCGCAGAAGAAGTGGCGCAGCGTCATGCGACCGCCCACCCGAAGCGCCCGGAACTCCGCGCACACCGCAAGCTCGAGCTCGGCGGCGAGTACCAGTGGCGTCGCGAGGGTGAATACCATCTCTTCAACCCCGAGACCGTGTACCGGCTGCAGCACTCGACCCGCGCAGGTCGCTACGACCTCTTCAAGCAGTACACGCGAGACGTCGACGACCAGTCGCAGCGGCTCGCCACGTTGCGCGGTCTGTTCGAGTTGCGCACGGGCGACCGCCCTGCTGTTCCGCTCGACGAGGTCGAACCGGTCTCCGAGATCGTCAAGCGGTTCTCCACCGGGGCGATGAGTTACGGCTCGATCTCGGCCGAGGCCCACGAGACTCTCGCGGTCGCGATGAACCGCATCGGCGGCAAGAGCAACACCGGCGAGGGCGGCGAGGACCCCGAGCGGTTCGTGCCGATGGCGAACGGTGACTCGAAGCGGTCGGCAATCAAGCAGGTCGCGTCGGGTCGGTTCGGTGTCACCAGCGAGTACCTGGTGAACGCCGACGACATCCAGATCAAGATGGCCCAGGGTGCAAAGCCCGGCGAAGGCGGCCAGTTGCCGGGGCACAAGGTGTACCCGTGGGTCGCGAAGACGCGCCATTCGACGCCGGGCGTGGGTCTCATCAGCCCGCCGCCGCACCACGACATTTATTCCATCGAAGACCTGAAGCAGCTCATCCACGACCTGAAGAACGCGAACCCCGAGGCCCGGGTGCACGTGAAGCTCGTCGCCGAGGTCGGTGTCGGCACGGTCGCGGCGGGGGTGTCGAAGGCAAAGGCTGACGTTGTTCTCATCTCGGGTCACGACGGCGGCACGGGTGCGTCGCCGTTGACCTCGTTGAAGCACGCCGGTGCACCGTGGGAACTCGGGCTCGCCGAGGCCCAGCAGACGCTGTTGCTGAACGGCCTGCGTGACCGCATCGTGGTGCAGGCCGACGGCCAGATGAAGACGGGTCGCGACGTGATCATCGCGGCGCTGCTCGGCGCGGAGGAGTTCGGTTTCGCGACTGCTCCGTTGGTGGTGAGCGGCTGCATCATGATGCGCGTGTGTCACCTCGACACGTGCCCGGTCGGCGTCGCCACGCAGAACCCCACGTTGCGTGCGCGGTTCTCCGGCAAGCCGGAGTTCGTCGTGAACTTCTTCGAGTACATCGCCGAGGAGGTGCGCGAGTACCTCGCGGCGCTCGGGTTCCGCAGCCTGCAGGAGGCAATCGGCCACGTCGAGATGATCGACGCACGCAAGGCAGTCGACCACTGGAAGGCACGTGGCCTCGACATCTCGCCGATACTCGAGACACCGCAGAACCCCTACGGCCAGACCCCGTTCAACTCGGTCGCACAGGACCACGGTCTCGATGAGGCGCTCGACAACCGCCTGATCGAACTGTCGAAGGACGCGATTGCCGATGCCCGTCGGGTGAAGATCGAGCTTCCGGTGCGCAACGTGAACCGCACCGTCGGCACGCTGCTCGGATACGAGGTGACGAAGGCGTGGGGCGGTGCGGGTCTTCCCGACGGCACCATCGACATCCATCTCACCGGTTCTGCCGGCCAGAGCTTCGGGGCCTTCGTGCCGGCGGGAATCCAGCTGCGTCTCGAGGGTGACGGCAACGACTTCGTCGGCAAGGGCCTCTCGGGCGGTCGCATCATCGTGCATCCGCACCGTTCGGCACCTTTTGTGGCGGAAGAGAACGTGATCGCAGGAAACGTCATCGGGTACGGCGCGACGGGTGGCGAGATCTTCATCCGCGGCGTCGTGGGCGAACGGTTCTGCGTGCGCAACTCCGGCGCGACTGCGGTTGTCGAGGGCGTGGGTGACCACGGTTGCGAGTACATGACCGGCGGACGGGCAGTGATCCTCGGTGCAACCGGGCGCAACTTCGCCGCGGGAATGTCCGGGGGCATCGCGTACGTGTACGACCCCGACGGCGTGTTCCCGTCGCTCGTGAACTACGAGATGGTCGACCTCGAGCACGTGTCGGGCGAAGACGAGGCGTGGCTGCGCGACACCGTCGCACGGCATCTCGGGTTCACGGGTTCGCAGGTTGCGGAACGACTCCTCGCCGCATGGACAGTCGAGGTGTCGAGTTTCCGCAAGGTGATGCCCCGCGACTACAAGAAGGTGCTGACCGTGATGGCGGCGGCGAAGGCAGAGGGTCTCGACGATGCCGAGACCGCGGCACGAGTGATGGAGGCCTCCCGTGGGTGAGACAACAGGATTTCTTCAGTGGGGTCGTTCGGGGCCGCAGCGTCGCCCCGTCAAGATCCGTCTGAAAGACTGGAAAGAGGTCTACGAGCCCTTCGACCAGACACTGCTGCACGAGCAGGCGGGGCGCTGCATGGATTGTGGAATCCCGTTCTGCAACAACGGGTGCCCGCTCGGCAACCTGATTCCCGACTGGAACGATCTCGTCTACAGGGGTCACTGGCAGGAGGCGATTGAGCGTCTGCACGCCACGAACAATTTCCCCGAGTTCACGGGCCGTCTCTGCCCTGCGCCGTGCGAATCGGCGTGTGTTCTCGGCATCAACCAGGACCCCGTCTCGATCAAGCAGGTCGAGGTCGAGATCATCGACCGCGCGTGGGACGAAGGGTGGGTCGAGCCGCAGGTGCCGGCCACGAAGACCGGCAAGCGGGTCGCGGTCATCGGCAGCGGCCCGGCCGGTCTCGCCGCTGCCCAGCAGTTGACACGTGCCGGGCACGACGTGGTGGTGCTCGAGCGGTCCGACCGCATCGGTGGTCTGCTGCGTTACGGGATCCCCGAGTTCAAGATGGAAAAGCGTCATCTCGACCGGCGTCTCGAGCAGATGAAGCAGGAAGGCACCGAGTTCCGCACGAACGCAGACGTCGGCGGCGCCGTCGACATGGAGGTGCTGCGGGCCTCGCACGATGCGATCGTTCTCGCGTGCGGTGCCACTGCATGGCGTGACCTGCCGGTGCCCGGTCGCGAACTGAACGGCATCCACCAGGCGATGGAGTACCTGCCGATCGCGAACAAGGTTCAGGAAGGCGACTTCTCTGATGCCTCCATCGACGCCAGGGACAAGAACGTCGTGATCATCGGCGGCGGCGACACCGGTGCCGACTGTCTCGGCACGGCACTGCGTCAGGGTGCGCGTCAGGTGCTGCAACTCGAGATCATGCCGCGTCCGTCGGACTCGAGGGCAACCGGCAACCCGTGGCCGCAGTACGCAATGGTGTACAAGGTGTCGTCGGCGCACGAAGAGGGCGGAGAGCGCATCTACAGCGTGAACACCGAGCGCTTCGTCGACGACGGCAACGGCAACGTGCGTGCACTGCTCATCCACGAGGTCGAGTTCGTGAACGGCTCGTTCGTGAAGAAAGAGGGCACCGACCGCGAGATACCGGCAGACCTCGTGTTCCTGGCCATGGGGTTCGTCGGCCCCGAGAAGGGTTCGTGGCTCGAGCAACTCGGTGTGGCGCTCGACGAGCGCGGCAACGTTGCCCGCGATGAGAACTACCACACGAACGTGCCCGGCGTGTTCGTGGCCGGCGACATGGGTCGCGGACAGAGTCTCATCGTCTGGGCGATCGCAGAGGGCCGTGCGTGCGCCGCGGGAGTCGACGCACATCTCATGGGTGAGACGTCGTTGCCATCTCCGATTCCGCCCACTGCGCGACCGCTCGTGTAGCCCGTCGGTGCGCCACCACTCGGTGAGCCGCAGGCTCTACTGTGTCTGTTCGTGCCGCACTCAAACCCCCGAACACGACCAGGCCGCATCGTTGCGGGCCTGTCATGCGTGCTCGCGGCCTCGGTCTTCGGTGCGGCGTGCGGTGGCGACACGCTCGGTGTGGCAACCACCGTGGTGAACGTGACCCCCACGAACTTTGCGACCATTCCTCCGGTGGCGAGCACCGCCCCGGGCACCACAACGACCCTGCCGAGCGGCGCGGTCGGCGAAGAGACCTTCTACACCGTGGTCGCGGGCGACTCCCCGATTGCCGTCGCGAACAAGTTCAACATCTCCGTCACCACGCTTCTCGCGTACAACGCGTGGGTGACCCCCGCGCAGTTCCCGTATCCCGGCACCAAGATCAAGATCCCGCCGTCGGCGGTGGTCAACCCGGGCACCAGTGTCCCGGGCGGCGGCACGACTGCTCCCGGCACGAACGTGAAGCCGGGGTGCGAGAACCACACATCCGGCACCTACACGATCCAGGACGGCGATTCTCTGTGGCTGATCCAGAACAAGTTCAAGTCGTGCTTCACGATCGGCGCGCTGCTCGGTGCGAACAACTGGTCAGACGTGCAGTCGGTCGTGTTGTTGAAGGGCCAGAAGATCAACATCCCCGCCGCCGGCTGACGGGCTGTCAGCGAACCGTGTTGGTCTTGCGGCGCGCGTGACGCTCGCGCGCATGGTCGACGAGTTCGTCGATCAGGGCCGGGTAGGCGAGCCCGCTGGCCTCCCACAGTTTCGGGTACATCGAGATGGGCGTGAAACCCGGGATTGTGTTGATCTCGTTGCAGAGGAACCCGCGGCCGTTCTCCTCGAAGAAGAAGTCGACGCGTGCCATTCCCTCGCACCTCAACGTCTCGTACGCGCGCAGGGCAAGTGCCCTGAGTTCTGCACTCTGTTGCTCGGTGAGACGTGCAGGAATCTCGAGAGTCGCCGAGTCGGTGACGTACTTGTCGTCGTAGTCGTAGAACTCGTTGCCGGGGATGATCTCGCCCACGACCGAGGCGCGGGGCGTGCGGTTCCCGAGCACGGCCACCTCGAGTTCCCGGGCGGTCACTGCCTCTTCGAAGATGATCCATTCGTCGTACGTGGCCGCCGAGTGCGCGCCGGCGACGAGTTCGTCGAGAGTGTGCGCCTTGACGACCCCGACCGACGACCCCATGTTGGCGGGCTTCACGAACAACGGATACGACAGGTCGCTCGCAATCGCCTCGAGCGCAGACGTGGTGAGTTGGTCATCGCGCAACGACGCGAACCTCACCTGCGGGATGCCCGCCCGGGCAAACACCGTCTTTGCCATCACCTTGTCCATCGCGAGGGCACTGGCGAGCACACCGCTCCCGACATACGCCACACCCATGATCTCGAGCAGGCCCTGCAGCGTGCCGTCTTCACCGAGAGGTCCGTGCACCAGCGGCACGACCACCGTCGAAGATGCCCGTGCCGTCGAGGTGATGACGCTCGCGTTCGTGGGTGACCCGTCTGCGGAGAGTCTCGCGGGAAGAGCGTGCGGGTCGACCCCGCCGGCGGTGAGTTCGGGCAGCGATGGGGTGAACCACCGGCCCTCGCGCGAGATGGCAACCGGAACCGTCCGGTACTTCCCCGGGTCGGCCGCGGCAAGAACGTGCGCCGCAGTGACACAGCTGACGTCGTGCTCGGCCGACTGACCGCCGAAAATCACCACGAGATCGATGCGTTCGCCGGCGGTGTCCATCGACACGACGGTACTCGCCACTAGGGTCGACGCATGCGCATCACCGCCTCAGAAGTGGCGCGCCTCACGGGTGGGCGCCTCGTCGGTGCAGACACAGATGCCGACGCTGTCTCGTTCGACACCCGCACGCTGCGCGCAGGCGATGCCTTCGTGGCGATCGTCGACAGCCGCGACGGCAACGACTTCGTCGGCAACGCAGCCCTCGCGGGGGCGTCGTTCGCACTCGTGTCGCGGGGTCGGTCCGTCGAGGGAATCACGTGTGTCGAGGTCGACGACACGACGGTTGCCCTCGGACTGTGGGGCAATCATGCGCGCCGTCTCATGACGCCGCGGGTCGGTGACAGGGTCGTCGGCATCACCGGTTCGGCGGGAAAGACGAGCACGAAGAACATGGTCCACGCGGTGCTGTCACAGAGGTACTCGCACACCCACGCCGCCGCCCACTCGCTGAACAACGACATCGGGGTGCCTGTCACGGTCATCAACGCCCCCGCCGATGTCGATGCGATCGTGATCGAGATGGGCATGCGCGGTTTCCACGAGATCGAACGTCTGTGCCGGATCGCCGAGCCCGTGGTCGGCGTGATCACGAACATCGGTGACGCCCACGGCGAGAGAGTCGGGGGCCCTGACGGCATCGCGCGCGCGAAGGGCGAACTCGTCGAGTCACTCCCGTCGCACGGCACCGCCGTGCTGAATGCCGACGACGAACGGTGTGCTGCCATCGGCTCCCGTGCGGGGTGCCGCGTGCTCACCTACGGGTCGTCGAGCGCCGACCTCCGGTGGGTCGCCCTGTCGACCGACAGGTACGGCCGTGTCACGGTGGGTTTCGAGTACGGCGGCGAGACGTCGACTGCGACCCCGGCACTGCCCGGGGTGCACATGGTCGCCAACGCCGCCGCGGCGGTGCTGACGGGCATTGCGTGCGGTCTCGACCTGCACGAGGCGTCGCAGGGCATCGGCCAGGAGATCGAGGAGTTCGGCCGCATGGTGTGGCTCGAGAGCAACGACGGCCGCCGTGTTCTCGACGATTCGTACAACGCGAACACGGCGTCGATGCTCGCGGCACTCGAGGTGCTCGCATCTGCCGAGCCGGGCAGAAAGATCGCGGTGCTCGGCCGCATGTCAGAGGTCACTGATCCTGTCGGTGCGCACGCTGCGGTCGCGTCGCGCGCCCGCGAACTCGGCATCACGGTGATGGGTCTCGAGACACCGGCGTACGGCACCGACGCGATGACGCTCGACGAGGTGGTCGGGGCGGTCAACGACGACGAGTGGGACGCGCTGCTGGTGAAGGGCTCGCGTGTGGCGGCGTGCGAGCGGGTCGTCGAGCGTCTACTGCGGGGGTGATGTTCCCTCGCGGGCGTCGATCTTCTCGATGTTGCACCACCACGACAGGAACAGGGCCCACGCCGCACCGACGAACAGCACCGGCCGCGACCCGACAGCGTCCATGACGGGGCCGAAGATCACGTTGCCGATCGGGATGGTCCCGCCGAACGACATGAACCACAGTGCCATCACGCGGCCGCGCACCTCTGACTCGAGACGGCTCTGCACCACCGTCGTCAGCGACGTTGTCGTGCCGAAGTAGGCGATGCCGAGGAAGAACGCGGTCACGAACGCGAGCACGGTTCCCCGTACCGACGCGAACGCGAACATCGCGACGGCAAACGCGAGAAAGCCCCGGCGTGCGGTGATGCGCTTGTCGGTCGACGCGAACACCGAACCGATGGCGAGTGCGCCGAGCATCGCACCCAGCCCCCATGTGGCGTACAGCCATTTGTACATGGTGGTCTTCGGTTCGATGCCGAAGGTGAGGTCGGCAACGGCGGGGAAGAGCCCCACGTACGACAGGCTCAGCAACGAGAACGAACTCATGGTCAGCAGCACCCGCGCGATCGCCTTTCTTTCGCGCACGATGCGGAACCCCGAGGTGAGGGCACCGAGCCCGCGTTCTGTCGAGCGCGGGAAATCCGGGATCCGGATGCGCATCACTGCCCACGTCACGAAGAGGTACGTGGCGGCGTTGAAGAGGAACACCTGGCCGGTGGTGACACCCCAGCTCATCATCACGGCGACCACGACGGGGCCCGTCACGCGCGACCCGTTCACCGATGCCGACGACAGGCTGATGCTCCCGCCGAGGTCCTCCGGTCTCACGAGACTCGGCAGCACGGCAGAAAACGCGGGTGCGTTGAATGCATTGCCGACACCGACGGTCATCTGTGCGAGGAAAAGGGTCAGCACCGGGGCGTCGGCGATCGTGAAGACGCCGAGGAACACCGAACCGGTCATCTGCACGATCTGGGCAAAGACCAGCCACCTGCGTCGGTCGAACCGGTCGGCGAGCACCCCCGCGGGCACCGACAACAGCAGCAACGGCCCGAGTTGGGCGAAGATGAACAGCCCGACGATCGATGCGCTCGAGGTGCGCTGGTACACGTAGGCCGGCAGCACCACGTTCTGCATCCACGTGCCGATGCTCGACAGGAAGTTCGCGGTCCACATGACGCGGAAGTCGGGGTACGAGAACGCTGCACGTGCGGTGCCCGGTCGCGGGACTGAACGGGCGGTCCGGCGGCGGGGGAGTCGTGTCATAGGGGCGTACGAGACGCTAGTTCGCGGCGCGCCCGGTGACCGTCTCGTGGTCCGCTGTGACGGCGTCACGATGGGCAACAATGTCTTCCATGGAACCGCAGGACACCCGCACGTCAATGCCCGAAACGCGAGAGAGAGACGAGTCGTGTCGCACCCGGTTCGGTGTGTTCCCCGAGTGCCCGCTGTGCGGAGGTTCGCTCACGCCCGAGCATGCACATTTCAAGTGTTTCTCGTGCGGTTGGCGCGACAGCTGCTGCGACTGACAGCTGCTGCGACAGGGGATCGCGTCGTCGGTCGTCAGTGACCGGGGGTGAACCTCACCGGCAGCCTGGCCGGCCCGAAGATCCCCACACCCGCAGGCTTGTACTCGACCTCGCCGTCGAGGGCGAGATCCGGCATCCGTTGTGACAGCGTCACGAACGCCTCCTGCAGTTCTGCACGCGCGAGCGACGCGCCGAGGCAGTAGTGAATGCCCGCGCCGAACGACAGTTGGGGTTGCCCGACCGGCTCGCGGGTGATGTCGAAACGGTCGGGGTCGGGGAAGACCGACGGGTCGAAGTTGCCGGTTCCCATCGAGGTGCTCATGATGGTTCCCTTCGGGAAGAACACGCCGTTGTACTCGATGTCTTCCGATGCGAACCGCACGGTTCCGCCGACGGCCCCGTGGTAGCGCATGACCTCTTCGACCGCGCGAGGTGCGAGTTCGGGGCGTTCCCGGAGAATGTTCCACTGGTCGGGATGCTCGGCGAACAGTGCGAGCGCGAGTCCGAGTTGGTTCCGTGTTGTGTCGGTGCCGCCCACGATGACCGCCTCGACCATCATCTCGAGTTCCTCGGTCGACAGTCGGTCGCCGGATTCCTCTGCCGTGATCAGTTCGGTGAGCAGGTCGTCGCGCGGGTCGTTGCGGCGCTGCTCGATCAGTTGGCGCGTGTAGGCGTTCAGTTCGTCCTGGGCATCCATGATGATGTGGATCACCTCGGCGAGATTGTCGCTGAAGATGCGCAGCACGTCGGTGGCGAGCCGGCTGAACAGTTGCCAGTCCTCTTTCGGTGCACCGAGAAGCTCGCAGATGATCGGAATGGGGTAGGGCTCGCAGAGGTCGGCGACGAGCTCGCCCTTCCCGGTCTTCGTCACCGGGTCGATGAGCCCGTTGATGACCTGTTGCATGAACGGTCGCAGTCGGTCGGCGCTGCGCGGCGAGAAGGCGGGCGCCACCAGCCGACGCAGCCGCACGTGCACCTCGCCCTCTGCGTTGAGGATCGACACACGGCGACGTCGCTTCAGGTACTCCTCGTTCTGTATCCCCTGGAACTGTGCGGCGAGACCGGTGGCGGACTGCCAGCGCTTGTCGCGCAGGATGCCCATGTTGGTGTCGTAGGTGAGCACGGTGTACCCGAGGTTGGTCCGTGCGATCCAGCTCTCGTTCACGACCGACCGCAGCGTCTCGCGGCGGTCCTTGCGGCTCGTGCCGATGAAGAAATCGAGCAGCGGGATGTCGAGTTCGCTCGCGGGGGTTGCCATGGCCCAACCTTACGGCGAGAGAGCCTCGTGCGGCGGGGTGAACGAGAGGTTGAGCGCCTCGGCGACGGCGCGGTAGGTGACGAGACCGTTGTGCGTGTTGAGTCCGTGCCCGAGGGCGGCGTTCCTCGCGATGGCGGTGGCCGCGCCGTGTGTCGCCACCTCGATCTGGTACGGGAGGGTGGCGTTCGTGAGGGCGTAGGTGCTGGTGTGCGGCACGGCGCCCGGCATGTTGCCCACCGCGTAGTGCACCACGCCGTGTGCGACATACACCGGGTCGGTGTGCGTCGTCTCGCGGGTGGTCTCGATGCATCCGCCCTGGTCGACCGCCACGTCGACGATGACGGACCCCGGTTTCATCGACCTGACCATCTCTTCGCTCATCACCACGGGCGCCTTCCCGCCGGCGACGAGCACGGCGCCGATCACGAGGTCGGCATCGAGAACGCTCCGTTCGATTGCGCCGCGGTTCGATGCGAGCGTCATGATGCGCCCGCGGTGGATCTGGTCGACGTAGCGAAGGCGGTCGAGGTTCTTGTCGACGAGGACAACCTCGGCCTCCATGCCCGCTGCGATCCACGCCGAGTTCCAGCCGACGTTGCCCGCGCCGAGAACCACCACGCGTGCGGGCCGGACCCCGGGTGCGCCCCCCATCAGAACTCCGCGCCCGCCGTGTGTTCGCTCGAGGAAGTGTGCCCCCATCTGCGGTGCGAGCCGGCCGGCGATCTCGCTCATCGGCGCGAGCAGGGGCAGTGCACCGTTGTCGGTCTGCACGGTCTCGTAGGCGAACGCGGTGGTGCCCGCGCTCACGAGAGCGTGGGCCACCTCGGGGTACGCGGCGAGGTGCAGATACGTGAACAGGGTGAGGTCACGGCGCAGGAAGGCGAACTCCTCGGCCTTCGGCTCTTTCACCTTGACCACCATCTGCTGGCTCCACGCATCAGCGGCCGTGGGAACGATGTCTGCCCCCGCCGCGACATAGTCGCTGTCGGGAATCGACGCGCCCTCCCCGGCGCCGGTCTCGACGTACACGTTGATGCCGAGTCGTTCGCATTCCCGCACACCGTCGGGCGTCATCGCCACCCGGCCCTCAGCGGTCTTGATCTCGCGCGGGACTCCGATGGTGGTGATTGCGGTCATGGTTCCATTCTGCTGGAAAACACGACGGGCGTTCCTGCATCCCCGTCATGATGTGGAATCCTTGTGCCATGGCAACCTTCAGGAACTTCATCAACGGCCAGCATGCCGAATCGCGTGACGGTCGCACGACCGACGTGATCGACCCGTCGACAGGACAAAAGTACGCAGATGCATCACTCTCGGGAGCCGCCGATGTCGATGCGGCGATGTCTGCAGCAGCGAAGGCATTCGAGTCGTGGGGCCAGACCACCCCGTCAGAGCGTTCGCTCGCGCTGTACCGCATCGCCGACGCAATCGAGAAGCGTGCCGACGAGATCGTGGCCCTCGAGGTGAAGAACACCGGCAAGCCGGTGGGGCTCACCATGAGCGAGGAGATCCCCCCGATGATCGACCAGATCCGTTTCTTTGCGGGTGCCGCCCGCATGCTCGAGGGCAAGGCGACGGCTGAGTACATGCCGAACATGACATCGATGATCCGTCGCGAGCCTGTCGGTGTGTGCGCGCAGGTCGCACCGTGGAACTACCCGATGCTGATGGCGGTCTGGAAGTTCGCACCGGCAATCGCGGCGGGCAACACCGTGGTGCTGAAACCGTCCGACACCACCCCCGCATCGACGTTGATGCTCGCCGAGATCGCGTCTGAGTTTCTTCCCGACGGCGTGTTCAACGTGATCTGCGGTGACCGTGACACGGGCCGCCACATGGTCTCCCACGACACACCGTCGATGGTCTCGATCACGGGCTCGGTCCGTGCGGGCATGGAGGTCGCCGAGGCCGCCTCGAAGAATCTGAAGCGCGTGCATCTCGAACTCGGGGGCAAGGCACCCGTCATCGTGTTCGACGACGCCGACATCGAGGCCGCCGCTGCGGGCATCTCTGCCGCCGGGTTCTTCAACGCGGGGCAGGACTGCACCGCCGCGACGCGTGTGGTGTGCGGGCCGAAGGTGTACTCGGAGTTCGTGGCGGCACTGGCCGAGCAGGCGGGTGCCACGGTGACCGCGCCGCCGTCCGACGACAGCGCGGCGTACGGGCCACTCAACAATGCGAACCAACTCGCACGTGTCGCCGGGTTCGTCGAGCGCGCACCCTCGCATGCCCGTGTGGTCACGGGCGGCGAACGGGTGGGCAGCGACGGGTACTTCTACTCGCCGACGGTGGTCGCCGACCTGCGCCAGGACGACGAGATGATCCAGCAGGAGATCTTCGGCCCGGTCATCACGGTGCAGCGCTTCTCCGACGAGGACGAGGCGCTCCGGTGGGCGAACGGCGTCGAGTACGGGCTCGCTTCGTCGGTGTGGACACGCGACTTCGGCAAGGCGATGCGCATGGCGAAGCACCTCGACTTCGGTTGCGTGTGGATCAACACCCACATCCCGCTCGTGGCAGAGATGCCGCACGGGGGCTACAAGAAGTCGGGATACGGCAAGGACCTCTCTGCCTACGCGCTCGACGACTACACGCGCATCAAGCACGTGATGGCGAACATCGACAGCTGAGGCCGGGGGCACCCCGCACAAGTTGCCGGTGTTACGCTCGGTCAGCACGCCAAGGGAGGTGGGATGGACGCCGGTGATTCCGTAGTACGGCTGGACAAAGTCCGAAAGCAGTACGGCACGTTCGTCGCCGTCCACGAAGCCGACTTCTCGATCGGTCGGGGTGAGTTCTTCGCGATGCTCGGCCCGTCGGGTTGCGGCAAGACCACGACCCTGAAGATGATCGCCGGGTTCGAGGAGCCCACGTCGGGTCGCATCCTTCTCGAGGGAGAAGACGTCTCCGACGTGCCGCCCCACAAGCGCAACGTCAACACCGTTTTTCAGCAGTACGCGCTGTTCCCGCACATGTCGGTCTTCGACAACGTGGCGTTCGGGCCCCGCAGCCGGAAACTCGACGATGCCGAGGTCGAACGGCGCGTGCGCGAGATGCTCGACGTGGTGCGCCTCGGCGAGTTCGCCGAGCGGCGCCCTTCACAGCTCTCGGGCGGCCAGCAGCAGCGGGTCGCGCTTGCGCGCGCACTGGTGAACTACCCGTCGGCATTGCTGCTCGACGAACCCCTCGCGGCACTCGACCTGAAACTGCGCGAGGCAATGCAGATCGAGCTGAAGCGCATCCAGAGGGAAGTGGGGATCACGTTCGTGTTCGTGACGCACGACCAGGGCGAGGCTCTCACCATGAGCGACCGCATCGCGGTGATGAGCGAGGGCCGTGTCGAGCAGGTCGGTGCGCCGTACGACATCTACTCACGGCCCGAGTCGCTGTTCGTGGCCGGTTTCATCGGTTCGGCGAACCTGCTTCCCGGCACCATCGCATCGACCGACGCATCCGGCACCCGGGTCGACCTCGTCGGTGGTTCGCAGGTGGTGGTCGCCGCCGGCAACAGTGCCGACAACGCCGTGCTGTCGGCCGGTTCGCAGGTCACGGTCATGGTCAGGCCCGAACAGGTCTCGATCGACGGGCAGGGCGGCCTCCCGGTCTCCATCACCGACAGCGTCTTCCAGGGTGCCTCGCTGCGCATCGTCGGGCGCATGTCGAACGACACCGAGGTCACTGCCGTGCTGCCGATCGACCCGAACCGCCGCACACCGGCACCGGGCGACACCGTCAGTTTCGGTTGGCATCCGCAGTCGCCGTACCTGCTGGCCGGATGGCCGGAGACCGCCGGGGCGACCACAACGAACGTCGACCACGTCGAGGCGGCGCTCTAGCCACGGGTTTCCGGGCGTGCGAACTAGGTTTTACTGAACAACCACCAGGGGAGGACACCATGGGTTCACAGAAGAAGACAACGCCGGGTCGCGCGATGTCGTACACGCGGCGGGAGTTCCTGGTGCGCTCCGGTCTCGTCGGCGCGGGAGCGCTCTCGTTGCCCGCGTTGCTCGCCGCGTGCGGTGGCGGCGACGGCGGCAGCGGCGACGCCAAGTCGCTCGCGTTCGACAACTGGCCGCTCTACATCGACGAGGAGACCGTTGCGCTGTTCAAGGCGGCGACCGGCATCGACCTGAAGTACACAGAGGCGTACAACGACAACAACGAGTACTTCGCGAAGGTGCAGCCGTCACTCGCCGCTGGCAACAAGATCGACGCAGACATCCTCGCCCCCACGTTCTGGATGGCCGCCCGCTACATCCAGCTCGGATGGGCCCAGAAGATCGACATGGGCAACATCCCGAACGCGAAGAACCTGCGCGACGACCTGAAGAACCCGTCGTGGGACGCCAACGGCGAGTACTCGATGCCGTGGCAGACCGGAATCGCGGGCATCGCATACAACGCAAAGACCACCGGCCGCGAGCTGAAGAGCGTGGCCGACCTCTTCGACCCCGCGTTCAAGGGCAAGATCGGGATGCTCACGGAGATGCGCGACACCCTCGGTCTCGTGCTGATGGGTGAGGGCAAGAAGCTCGACGACGTGAAGACATTCGATGATGCCGCGGTTGCGTTCGACAAGATCGCGAAGGCCAAGGCAGACGGCCAGATCCGTGCCTTCACGGGCAACGACTACACAGACGACCTCTCGTCGGGCAACTTCGCGGCCTGCGTGGCGTGGTCGGGTGACGTTCTGCAGCTGTCGAAAGACAACCCCGACGTGAAGTTCTACGTGCCCGAAGAGGGCGGCACGAGCTGGTACGACACCATGATCTGGGTGACAGGCTCGGAGAACGGGTCGTCGGTCGAGAAGTGGATCGACTACGTGTACGACCCCGTGAACGCCGCACGCATCACTGCGTCGGTGCAGTACATCTCGCCGGTGAAGGGTGTGCGCGAGGAACTCGCGAAGATGGGCGGCGACAGCGCGGCACTGGCCGAGGACGAGTTGTTGTTCCCGAGTGAGGAGACCATCGCGCGTCTCCAGAGCTGGGGTGCGCTGTCGGAAGAAGAAGAAGCCAAGTTCGACGAGCGCTTCGCCGAGATCACGGGCGCATAGCGCGCCCGGGTGATACCACTCACGTGACCACTCAGTCCCCGCGGTTCACCTCCCGCCCCGAGTGGGTGGGGCTGGGTGTGATGGCGGCACTCGCCGTCGGCATCGTCGCGATCGGCGCCGAATGGGTGTCGGGGTCGGCGCAGATCGTGCTCGTCACGGTGATGCTCGCCTGCGTGGTTGCCCTTGTCTGGACCGCATTCGTCGGCGGCCTCGACACGCGCAGGGCGCTCGCCCCGTACGGACTGCTGAAGCCGGGCATTCTCTGGTTGAGTCTCTTCTTTCTCGCCCCGCTCTGGACCATGTTCCGGATGTCGCTGTCGAGCAAGAAGAGCCGTTTCGATTTCTTCCCGGGTTTCTCGTGGGAGTGGGGCAACTACGGCGACGCCCTCACCGACTTCGCACCGCAGTTCGGGCGGAGTTTTGCCTATGCAGCGGTGGCGACGGTGCTCACGCTTCTCATCGGGTATCCACTGGCGTACGTGATCGCGTTCCGTGGCGGCAGGTACCGCACCATGCTGCTCGGTCTCGTCGCGGTGCCGTTCTTCACGTCGTACCTCATACGTACCCTGGCATGGCAGAACCTGCTTGCCGACAGTGGCCCTGTGGTCTCGGCGCTGAACACACTGAAACTCGATGTGCCGCTCGAGTGGCTGAACATCATGCAGGACGGTCGTCTCATCAACACGCCTGCGGCGGTCATCGGGGGCCTCACGTACAACTTCCTCCCGTTCATGATCCTGCCCCTGTACGTCAGCCTCGAGAAGATCGACGTTCGTCTCGTCGACGCGGCGATGGACCTCTACACGACAGCCAGCGGTGCGTTCCGTCGCGTCGTGCTGCCGTTGTCACTGCCGGGCGTCTTCGCGGGGAGCCTGCTCGTCTTCATCCCCGCCGCCGGTGACTTCGTCAACGCACAGTTCCTCGGCAGCCCGAGCACGACGATGATCGGCAACTCGATACAGAACCAGTTCCTGCGCGAGTTGAACTACCCGCTCGCGTCGGCGATGTCGTTCGTGCTGATGGCGGTCATCACTGCATCGGTGCTGGTCTACGCGCGGTTCATGGGAACGGACGACCTCGTATGACCGCTGCACGCACATCCCGGCAGAAGAACGGCCGCCGGTTCGTCAACGCGGTCGCGGCGTTCTCGCTTCTGTACCTGTTCGCGCCGATCGTCGTCATCGTGCTCTTTTCCTTCAACAAGCCGAAGGGCAAGTACAACATCGTGTGGCAGGGTTTCACCCTCGACAACTGGGCCAACCCCTTCTCGAAGCCCGAGTTCACCGATGCGCTCGTCGTCAGTCTGCAGGTGGCCGCGGTGTCGACGGTGTGTGCGACGGTTCTCGGCACTCTGATAGCGATCTCGCTCAGCCGGTACCGGTTCAAGGGCAGCGGCGCAGTCAACCTGTTCCTGGTTCTGCCGTTGACCTCGCCCGAGATCGTGCTCGGTTCGTCGCTCGCCACGTTGTTCCTGTCGCGCGGCGTCGAGCGCGGGTTCGTCACGGTCGTCATCGCGCACATCATGTTCCAGATCTCGTTCGTGGCGGTCACCCTGCGTGCACGCATCCGAGGTTTCGACTGGACCCTCGAACAGGCGGCAATGGACCTCGGCGCCTCGCCTCGGCGTGCGTTCTGGAAGATCACGTTCCCGTTGATCCTCCCCGGCATCCTCGCGGCATCGCTGTTGTCGTTTGCATTGTCGATCGACGATTTCATCATCACCTTCTTCAACGCGGGGTCGCTCATCACCTTCCCGTTGCAGGTCTTCGGCGCCTCGCGAGTCGCCATCCCGCCACAGCTCAACGTGCTCGCCACGATGCTGCTGGCGGGAAGCATCGCGATCATGGCGGTCGGCCTCGTTCTCGGTGCCCGCCGCGAACGGCAGGCATCGGGCCGGGGCATTCACTGACGAGCCCATGGTCGACCGCACTCTCATCGCAGTTGCGCCCGCCGGATCGCCGGGCTGGGTGGCAGACGCCGTCGTGGCCGGCGGCGGCCAGGTTGTCGCACCCGGCGAGGCGAGCGCAGTCGTGTGGACCGCCGCCCGAGATGCGCAGGGTCTCGCCGACCTGTTGACCGCTCACGGTCACCTCGGGTGGGTGCAGGTGCCGTTCGCCGGTATCGAGAATTTCCTGCCCGTTCTCGATGACGACCGTGTGTGGACCTGCGGCAAGGGCGTCTACGCCGAGCCCGTCGCCGAGCATGCGCTCGCGCTCGCACTCGCCGGGATGCGCCATGTGGGCGGGTACGCACGCGAGACCACGTGGGCGGGCCCTGTCGGCCGGAATCTTCTCCACGCCTCGGTCACGATCGTCGGGGGAGGCGGCATCACCGAGTCGCTCGTGCGGTTGTTGCAGCCGTTCCGCTGTCGCATCACCGTCGTGCGGCGCAGCGTCGAGCACATCGACGGTGTCGACACCGTGGTCGGCACCGAGAACCTCGTCGATGCACTGGTCGGCGCAGACGTTGTCTTTCTCGCGCTGTCGCTCACCCCGGAGACGACCGGCATCATCTCGCGGGCCGAACTCGAGGTCATGGAGCCGCATGCGTGGGTCGTCAACGTCGCACGCGGCCGTCACATCGTGACCGACGACCTCGTGTGGGCTCTGTCGAACAACGTCATCGGCGGCGCCGCACTCGACGTCACCGACCCCGAGCCGCTGCCGGCGGGGCACCCGCTGTGGGGCATGCCCAATTGCATCATCACTCCCCACATCGGCAACACTCCGGAGATGGCAGTACCGCTGTTGTCCGAGAGAATCACCACGAACGTGCGGCGGTACATCGCGGGCGAGCAGTTGGTCGGCCTCGTGGATGTGCGCAGTGGCTACTGACCGCGACCTCTACTCGGTTCTCGGTGTGTCGTCGCGCGCCACACCCGAGCAACTCCGTGACGCCTACCGGCAGCTTGCGCGACGGCACCATCCCGATGCATCCGGCTCGGGCCCCGGCGATGCCGTGCGCATGGCCGAGGTGAACCACGCATGGTCGGTGCTGTCCGACCCCGTCACCCGGCGCGAATACGACAGGCTCCAGCGTGCCGGCGCTTCGGAGACCGGGTCTGCGGTGCCACCGAGCCGTGACGGCGTGCGGGGAGTGTCGCGGCCGCCCCAGCTCGTGCCGCCGCGGTTTCCCTGGAGGGCGATGCTGATCGTGGCAGCGGTGGCGGCACTGTTGGTGCTCGTCGCCCACGCGTTCACCGAACCTGCAGAGCCGGGGGTTCCCGACCAACTCATCCAGGCGGGTTCGTGCGTGCAGATCGACCGGGAGGGCTTTGCGGTCGAAGTCTCGTGCGCGGGCCCGCACGCCGCGGTGGTGGAGTCGTTCGTGGCATTCGACCAGACATGCCCCGCCGAAACCCTTGCGCACCTTGATCGACAGGGCATGGGCAAGGCGTGCGTCAGACTCGTGGCGCAGTCCGAGTAGGTGACCACCGGCTGTTTCGGTAATCTGACAGTCCCTGTAAGGGCGCGTAGCTCAGTCGGTTAGAGCACCACGTTCACATCGTGGGGGTCATGGGTTCGAGTCCCGTCGCGCCCACCATTTCCGTCGTCACCCGGGTATTCATGGGCGTGCACGGCAAACACAAGTAGTTTCTGTGGCGTGCGCAAGTTGTGTGAGAGACCGGGTTGCGGTGCGCCTGCAGAGGTGTCGTACGGCATCGACAACGCATCGCTCACCGTCTGGGTCGACAACCGTGCCCTCCTCGAGAGAGAACAGGCCGGCCGCCTCTGCCGTCGCCACGCCGATGCGCTCGTGGTGCCGCGGGGCTGGACAATCGACGACCGTCGCCAGCCGGTGCCCCAGTTGTTCCGGATCGTCGACAGCGACACGCCGAAGCCCGCACCCAAGCCGAGGGCGGCGAGGCAACCGAAGCCCGACCGGGCCGCCGACCCCTCTCTGTTCGAGTCGATCGAGGCGGAGCTGGCCGCGCGCGAGAACGCCGACCGGGCCGGAGAAGAACCCGACGCCGTGCCCGCCGTTGCCGCGATCGACCCCGACGAGACGAAGGCAATTCCGTGGTCACCCCGTCTTGTCGCCGTCGACGACGACGATGATGACGCGCCTGTGTTCGGCCGTCTGATGGGCCGCGCCTTCGGCAAGAAGAACAACCCGTGAAGTACGCATCGTCGGTCGATCTGGCGGCCACAACAGATGTTGTGTTGCCCTACGTGAACGACCTGTCTCGTTACGTCGAGTGGATGCCGCTCGTGCACTCGGCAGTACCGGCGGGCGATTCGGTGTGGAACACGGAGCTGCGTGCGAAGGTCGGCGTCTTTGCGCGGTCGAAGAGGTTGCGCATGAGAAAGACGATGGATGACGGCGTCGTCATCGTGTTCGAGCGCGACGAAGATGACGGGCGTCGTCATTCGCCGTGGGTGCTCCGTGTCACCGTCTCACCGACCTCGGGTGGCTGCAACGTGCAGATGGACCTCGCCTACGGCGGCAGTCTGTGGACCGCCGGCGTGCTCGACCGGGTTCTTGCCCACCATGTCGATGCCGGCAAGTCGGGTCTCGCGCGAGTCGTGACGGGCGGGTAGCCCGCAGCGACCCTCAGGGCGCGTATGCGACGCGCCGTCCGTTCGCCCGCGTCTCGAGGCGCAGCGTCATGGCGAAACACTCCGACAACGTGTCAGAGGTCAGCGACTCGTCGACGGGGCCCGCGGCGACGACACGGCCGTCGCGCATCATCGCGCAGTGGGTGGCAGACACCGGTATCTCGTCGACGTGGTGGGTCACTGTGACCATCGGCAGCAGCGGACGTGTCCGTGCAAAATCGTCGAGCAGGGCGACGACGAGCTCGCGGCCGCCGAGATCGAGACGTGCCGTCGGTTCGTCGAACAACAGTGCCACGGGGTCGCACATGAGGGCGCGCGCGATCAGCACCCGCTGCAGCTCGCCCGACGACAGGGTGGAGAGCGGTGCACCCGACAGCCGGGCGACGCCCATGTCGGCGAGGCACGAGTCGGCGCGTGCCCTGTCGTGGTCGGTGTACTCGTGCCACCAGGTCTCGAGGGCACCGTGCGCGGCGGTCATCACGGCTTCGTGCGCGGTGAGAGCCGGGCGCAGTTCGGTCGCGAACGACGCCGAGACGTAGGAGAGTCTCTTGCGGGTCGTCCGCACGTCGAATGTGCCGAGCAGGGCACCGTTCACCCACACGTCGCCGCGTGACGGGTGCAGATGAAGAGACAACAGCCGCAGCAGCGTCGTCTTGCCGCAGCCGTTCGGCCCGAGAACCACCCACCTCTCACGTTCGTGAACATCGAGGTTCACGCGGTCGAGGGTCACCCGACCCTCGCGTGTCACCGTCGCGTCACGGAGACGGAGAACAGGCACTCGCTCGTCGGGGTTCGGCACCTCGCTCACGGTAGTGGGCGTGGCAAAGTGGGGCATGGCACACGACACGACCGATGAACTGGCGAGCGGTCTGCGCGGCGTTCTCGGTGTGCCGTCGGTCGACAACCTGCGTCGTCTCTCGGGTGGTGCGTCGCGTGAGACGTGGAGGTTCACCACCGACGGCGGAGACTTCGTTCTGCAGCGGGTGCGCCCGGGGCGCCCCGACGGGCTCGGGGCCGAACCGGCGGTTCTGAGGGCTGCGTTCGCTGCGGGTGTGCCCGTGCCCGAGGTGCTGGTCGACGGCTCGGAGTCGACCGACCTCGGACTGCCGTTCATGATCGTGCGGGCGGTCGAGGGCGAGACGATCGCACGAAAGATCCTCCGTGACGACGAGTTTGCGCCGGCACGCTCGAACCTTCCGGCACAACTCGGAGTCGCGGCGGCACGTCTCCACACCATCGACGCGTCGTCGATCACGGGCCTCACCTCGACCGACCAGGTCGATCTCTACCGCCGGGTGCTCGACGACCTGGGCGAACCGCACCCCGTGTTCGAGATTGCGTTCCGCTGGCTCGAGGCGAACCGTCCCGCCAGCACCGGCACCCGTCTCGTGCACGGGGATTTCCGTCTCGGCAACCTGATGGTCGACCGGAACGGACTCACCGCGGTGCTCGACTGGGAACTCGCCCACATCGGCGACCCCATGGAAGACCTCGGGTGGCTCTGCGTGCGTGCATGGCGTTTCGGTGGTGCACAGCCTGTCGCGGGGTTGGGCACCTACGAGCAGTTGTTCGACGCGTACGAGACGGCAAGCGGAACACGTCCCGATGCGTCCGTCGTCCGGTGGTGGCAGATTCTCGGCACGCTGAAATGGGGCATCATGTGCATCGGCCAGGCGAACACGCATCTCTCGGGTGTCGCACGCAGCCACGAGCTGGCCGCGATCGGCCGGCGGGTCTGCGAGAACGAATACGACCTGGTCCGCCTGTTGGGAGAAGAACTGTCATGACCGCACCGCACGACCGGCCCACGGCCTCCGAACTGATCGAGTCGGTGCGCGAATGGCTCGAGCGCGACGTTGCACCTGCTGTCGACGGCCGGCTTGCATTCCACACCCGTGTCGCGATGAACTCGCTCGACATCGTGGTGCGCGAACTCGCCGCCGGCGAGTCGATGCAGCACCGTCACGCCGCGGCACTCGCGTCTCTCGGTGCGGACAGCGACAGCGATCTTGCGCAGAAGATCCGCAACGGTGACTTCGACGCAGACCTCGGCGCGGTTCTCGCGGTTCTCTCGCCCGTGGTCGACGACAAGGTCCGCGTCGCGAACCCGCGGCACATGCTCTAGCGACGCGGCGGCTTCGACGAGACCGTCACCGGTTGACCGGCGGCCAGCTGCCCGCAGGCGGCGGCGATGTCGGTGCCGCGGTTCTGGCGGGTGGTGGCGTTCACGCCGTGGTCACGCAGTCGCTGCTGGAAACTGCGCACCCGTGCCGGCGAACTGCCGACTGTCGGCCAGCCCGGTGTGGGGTTCAGCGGGATGAGGTTCACGTGTGCCGCGGGCGAGAGAAGGGTGCAGAGGTCTGCGAGTTCGTCGGCGTCGCGGTCTGTGTCGTTCACCGAATCGATGAGTGCCCACTCGAAGGTCACCCGCCGGTTCTTCTCGTGCAGGTAGTCGCGGCACGCCTGGATCAGCATCTCGATGGGGTAGCGGGTGTTGATCGGCACGAGCTCGTCGCGCAGGTCGTTGCGTGCCGCGTGCAGCGAGACGGCGAGGTTCACCGGCAGCGGGCGGGTCGCGAGCGTGCGGATGCCGGGCACGATGCCGACGGTCGAGATGGTGAGGTGCCGAGCGGAGATGCCGATGTCACCGTGGATGCGCTCGACGGCGCCCCACACGGCCGGTTCGTTCGCGAGAGGTTCCCCCATGCCCATGAACACGATGTTGTCGATGCGCCGCCCGCGCTGTGCGGCCTCGCGTGCGGCGCGCACGACCTGTTCCACGATCTCGCCGGTGGTGAGGTGGCGGTTGAAGCCGGCCTGTCCGGTGGCGCAGAAGCCGCACGCCATCGCACAGCCGGCCTGCGTGCTGACGCACACCGTGGCCCGGTTGTCGTAGTACATGAGAACCGTCTCGATCGGGTGCTGTCCGTTGAGAAGGTGCCAGAGGAACTTCACCGTGTCGCCATCGTCGGTCACCGAGCGCTGCACCTCGATGAGCGACTCGGGCAGTTCGGTCGACAGGCGTGTGCGCAGCGCGAGGGGCAGGGTGGTGATGTCGGCGGGCCGCAGGAAATGTTCGTACATGCCCGACCACAGTTGGTCGAGCCGGTAGCGCGGTTCGGTCGCGAGTGCCGCCGACAGTTCGTCACGCGTGGGGTCGTACAGCGTGGTCATCGGTGCGGCGCGATGTCTCCGACGAAGGCGTGCTCTTCGTGGTGGTGGACGAACCCGAGCGAGGCATAGAGCGAGAGGGCGGCGGCGTTGTCAGAGTCGACGTACAGCATCGCGACGGGCGTCGTCTGCGCCGAGACGCTCGCAAGTCCGGCGATCGCCATCTTGCGGCCGAGTCCACGGCCGGAGTGTGCGGGGTGAACCGCGATGACGTAGATCTCGTTCATCGCGGGCTCGGCCTCGTGGTGCACCTTGGTCCAGCAGAACGCGGTCATGACCCCGTCGTCACGGTGCACACGGAAGCCGTCTGCGTCGAACCACGGTTCGCGTTCGCGTGCCTCGATGGTCTCGCGTGTCCAGCCGCCCTGCTCGGGGTGGTGGCGGAACGCCGAGTTGTTGAGCGCGAGCCATTCGTCTTCGTCGGTGCCGACGACGAAAGAAGCGGTGGAGAAACCCTCGACCTCGTCGAGAAGATGTTGTTCGAGGGGCAGGTTGCGCCTCAACTGGATGAGACGGCGCCCCTGGGTGAGACCGGCACTGTCGGCAAGCTGACGGTGGAGGTTGTTCGGTTCGAAGACCCACCAGTGGACATGACCGCCGCCTTCACCTGCGACTACGTCGAGCGCCGCGGCGAGGAGGCCGGGCGCGATCTCGTGAGTGTCGTAGCGGTGGTGCGGGTGTATCACGAGGTCGAGCGACCACGATTCGTTGCCCCGCGAGACCTGGCAGTAGGCGAGCGCGTGGTTGTGCGATTCGTCGCGCGCGATGATGCCGGCGAAGCCCTCGCGCCCGCCCTCGCGCAGGTCGAGCCACAGGTGGTCGTTCAACGGTCTCGCACCGTCGGCTCTCCATGCGTCGGTCAACAAGGTGCTCACCTCGTGCTGCCCGTCGGCATCCATGTGTCGTTTGATTTCGAGGGAGGGCACGCCGTCAGGGTACCTTCGGTGCCATGGGAAAGCCGAGAACACCTGCAGGGCGCGCAAAAGAAGTGGCGTCGAGACTCTCGGTGTTGTATCCCGCGGCAGAGTGCGAACTCACTCACTCGAACCCCTACGAACTGCTCGCGGCAACGATTCTTTCGGCGCAGTGCACCGACGTACGGGTGAACATGGTGACGCCGGCATTGTTCGCGAGATACCCGACGCCGCACGACCTCGCCGACGCGAACCCCGCCGAGCTCGAGACGATCATCAAGTCGACGGGTTTCTACCAGAGCAAGGCGAAGAACCTCATCGGCATGGCGACGCGCGTGGTCAACGTCTACGGCGGTGAGATTCCCCGTGACCTCGACGACCTCGTCACCCTGCCCGGCGTCGGGCGCAAGACGGGCAACGTGCTGCGCAGCGTCGTGTTCGACCTGCCGGGTCTCGCCGTCGACACGCATGTCGGTCGGCTGTCGCGGCGGCTCGGTCTCACCGTCGAGGAGGACCCCGTGAAGGTCGAGAAGGTGCTGAACGGGTTCCTCCCGCCGCAGGAGTGGGGCAAGTTCAGCCTGAGGCTCATCCTGCACGGCAGACGCGTGTGCGACGCGAAGAAACCGAAGTGCGGCATCTGCGAGATGGAGGACATCTGCCCGTCGTCGCAGTTGCCGACGAAATCGAAGTCGAAGTGAACGGCTGAAGTAGCGTTCGTGTGATGAGCGAGACGGTCAGGGCAGAACTCGGGGCGGCGGTCGATGCGGTGGGCCAGTACAGGTCACGCATCTCCCGGCTGGTCGACGACATCGGTCCGAACAACGAGGACCTCATCAGCGCGATGTACGAAGCAGAGCGCGCCCTCGTCTCCGCGGAGCGCCTGCTGGTGCGCGCCGAGAAACTCGCTCGTTCGTGACGGCGGGCCGTCGCTAGGTTGACCCTGTGACACGCTTCGAGCCGCGCGAACAGATCCGCGAGATGGTGGGGTACCACTCGCCGCAGGTCGACGTGCCCGTTCGTCTCAACACGAACGAGTCACCGTTCCCCCCGCCGGCCGACTGGGTGGAGAGACTCGCCGGTGTCGCACGGTCGATCGAGTGGAACAGGTACCCCGACCGTTCGGCATGGGCGGTCCGTGAGGTGATCGCACAGCGGCACGGGGTCTCGCCGCACAACATCTTCGTCGCGAACGGGTCGAACGAGGTGCTGCAGACCGTTCTGCTCGCCTACGGCGGTCACGGGCGCACGGTCGCCACGTTCGAGCCGACCTACCAGATGTACGCACAGATCGCCCGTGTCACCGGTGCCGAGACCGTGTCGGGCGAACGACGCGCCGATCTCACCCTCGATGCGGGCGAGATCGAACGGGTCATGCAGCGCCATTCGCCGTCGGTGTCGTTCCTGTGCAACCCGAACAACCCCACCGGCCTTGTCGAGCCGCGGTCGAACCTCGATGCGCTGTTGCGGTACGCACCTGGTCTCGTGGTGGTCGACGAGGCCTACGCCGAGTTCTCCGCGTGGTCGGCCGTCGACATGGTGAACGACGACACCCCGCTCGTGGTGACGCGCACGTTCTCGAAGACGCTGTCGCTCGCGGCGCTGCGCGTCGGCTACGTGGTCGCCCCCACGTGGGTGGTCTCCACGTTGAACACCGCGGTGCTGCCGTACCATCTCGATTCGTTCAAGCAGGCGGCAACGGTGGCCGCCCTCTCGTACACCGACGAGATGGAAGAGCGCGTGGGCATCATCAAGGCCGAGCGCTCCGCGATCGAGACCGCGATGGCCGGTCACGACATCGAGGTCTGGCCGAGCGGCTCGAATTTCGTGCTCTTCCGGCCGCGGTCTCGCGACGCAAAGGCGGTGTGGCAGCACCTTCTCGACCGCGGCGTGCTCGTGCGTGACTGCAGTTCGTGGGCCCGCCTCGAGGGGTGTCTCAGGGTCACCGTCGGAACCCCTTCGGAGAACCGTCAGTTCCTTGCCGCCCTTGCCGATGCCGTGTCGGCCGGCTGAATTCACGGGGCGAAATCGTCAAATGGGCGGGGCGTTCGTTCGTTGACGGGCGAGAATGGGGCCATGGCACGTACAGCCCAGGTCACACGCACCACCAAGGAGACCTCGATCGAGGTCTCCCTCACTCTCGACGGCTCCGGTTCCTCCGACGTCAGCACCGGCATCCCGTTCTACGACCACATGCTCGACCAGCTTGCGCGCCACGGCGGCTTCGACCTGGTGGTGAAGGCACAGGGCGACCTGCACATCGACACGCACCACACCGTCGAAGACGTTGCGCTCGCGGTCGGTGAGGCACTGCGGTCGGCCCTCGGTGACAAGGCCGGTGTGCGCAGGTTCGCCAGCGGCAGTTACCCGCTCGACGAGGCGCTCGTCGATGTTGCCCTCGACCTCAGCGGCCGGCCGTTCGTTGCGTGGAACGTGGAACTGCCCGAGTGTCTGCCGCTCGGTTCTCCTGCGTTCGATCCGTCGCTCGCCGAACATGCGGTGTCGTCGCTCGCGACCGCGGCGGCGATCACGCTGCACGTGAACCTGCGCGCCGGCCGCAACGTGCACCACATCATCGAGGCCACCTTCAAGGGGCTCGCGCGCTGTCTGCGCGATGCCGTGCGGGTCGAGTCGGCGTCGGTGCCGTCGACGAAAGGCGTGCTTTCGTGACCCCAGCCCCTCGTGTGGCTGTTCTCGACTACGGAATCGGAAACCTTCGGTCGGCCCAGAAGGCACTCGAGAAGGTCGGCGCCGACGCGGTGCTCACGGGTGACCCCGAGGTGGTGTCGTCGGCCGGGGCGGTTGTGCTGCCCGGTGTCGGTGCGTTCGGTGCGTGCATGGATGCGCTCAGGTCGTCGGGGCTCGAGACCGTCGCACGCGATGCGGTGTCGTCGGGTGTGCCGTTCCTCGGCATCTGCGTCGGCATGCAGATGTTGTTCGACTCGAGCGAGGAAGACCCCGGTGCCCGTGGACTCGGGGTGATCGGCGGGTCGGTGAGATGGATCCCGTCGTCGGTGCCGAGACCGCAGATGCAGTGGAACCAACTCGACATCGTGTCCGACGACGACATGTTCCGTGGTCTCGGCGAGAAGCCGTGGATGTACTTCGTTCATTCGTTGCACGGCGTGCCCGACGACCCCGCACATGTGGTTGCGACCGTCGACTACGGCGCCCGCCTGAACGTCGCATTCCGCAAGAACAACGTGTTCGCAACGCAGTTCCACCCGGAGAAGTCGGCGAAATCCGGCCTCGGCCTGCTGGCCAACTTCGTCAGCATGGTGGGCCGATGAATCTGTACCCCGCGATCGATCTCTTCGGCGGGAAAGTGGTGCGTCTCCGCCAGGGTGAGTACGACGACAGCACCGTCTACGGCGACGACCCGGTGTCGGTTGCCGAGTCGTTCGTCGAGCAGGGTGCGACATGGGTGCACATGGTCGATCTCGATGCCGCACGCAACTCGGGTCCGGTCAACAGGGCCATCATCGCGTCGGTGGCAAAGGCACTGAAGGGCCGCGCACGGCTGCAGGTCGGCGGCGGCGTGCGCACGTTCGAAGACGCCGAGGCACTCGCGCGCGCCGGTGTGCACCGTGTCGTGATGGGGTCTGCCGCGGTCGAGCACCCGGAACTGGTCGCAGAGGTGTCGACACTCGTCGACGTCGCAGTCGGTCTCGACCACCGCGACGGTGTTGCATCGACGAACGGGTGGACCGAATCATCGGGGCGACGCGTCGACGACCTGCTGTCGATGTACCCGACCGCCGCGGCGTTCGTCATCACCGACATCTCGCGCGACGGCATGCTGACGGGGCCCGACATCGAGGGTCTCGCGCGCGCCGCGCGCATGACACCGGTGCCGGTCGTCGCGAGCGGGGGAGTGGGTCTGTTGTCCCACCTCGAGCACATCGCGTCGGTCGAGGGGCTCGACGGGGTGATCGTCGGCAAGGCGCTGTACGAGGGCCGCTTCACCGTCGCCGATGCGCTGAGGGTGCTGTCGTGAGCGACCTGGTGGCCCGCGTGATCCCGTGTCTCGACGTGACCGACGGTCGCGTCGTGAAGGGCGTCAACTTCGTCGGTCTGCGCGATGCCGGCGACCCTGTCGAACTTGCCGCCCGCTACGACCAGCAGGGGGCCGACGAACTCGTCTTTCTCGACATCACGGCGTCTTCAGACGGCAGGGCAACGATGGTCGACGTGGTGTCGCGCACCGCCGAGGAGGTCTTCATTCCGTTCACCGTCGGCGGGGGAATCCGCGAGGTCGCAGATGCGCGTGCGATGCTGCGGGCCGGCGCCGACAAGGTCAGCGTGAACACCGCCGCGGTGCAGAGACCCGGCCTGATCGCCGACATTGCCGACGAGTTCGGTGCGCAGTGCGTCGTGTGCGCGGTCGATGCGAAGTGGGATCCGGGGCAGAACCGCTGGACGGTGTTCCTGCACGGCGGCCGCACACCGACAGAACTCGACGCCGTCGAGTGGGCGGTCTCGGCCGTCGCACACGGCGCAGGGGAGATACTGCTCACGTCGATGGACCGCGACGGCACGCGCGACGGCTTCGACGTGGCGCTCACGAAGGCCGTGGCGTCGGCGGTGCCGGTGCCGGTCATCGCGAGCGGCGGTGTGGGTTCGTTGCATCATCTCGTCGAGGGCGTGACCCTCGGGGGCGCGACCGGGGTGCTTGCCGCATCGATCTTCCACTTCGGTGAGTTCACCGTTGCCGACGCCAAGCAGGCGATGAGCGATGCGGGCGTGCGCGTGCGTCCGGCGTGACGCTCACCCGGCACCGAGAACCAGGGCCAGCGCCTGCACCGCTGCCTGCTCTGCCCCCACCGAGATCATGTGGTCGACAGACGCGAGATCGACAACCGTGGTGTTCGGCCAGTTTCTCGCAGTCTCGCGAAGTTGCGACGGCGCGGTGAACTGGTCGTGCTCGGGGGCGAGCAGCACCTTCGGTTTGTCGTGTCTCGCCGCGAGCGGCTGTCCGGTCATCATGGCAACCGGCGGGGCGAAGCAGACCCAGCCGACGATCAATGGATGCGTCACGTTCAGCCCCACGACCGACCCGAAGGAATAGCCGCTCATCACGATCGGGCCGTCGGGGTTCATCATGTCGGCGAGTTCGCAGGCGGCCATCAGGTCGAGTCTCTCCGAGTCGCCACCGTCGTGGACGCCGCCGGAGTTCCCGACCCCGCGGAAATCGACAGCAACGGAATGGCAGTCGAGGCCGGCGGCCGCACTCTGCAGCGCACGCACCACATGGTTGTGCCTGTCGCCCCCGTACAGCGGGTGGGGGTGGGCGATCACGACCGTGGCCCGCACGAAGTCGGCGTCGGTGCGGATGACATCAGCCTCGATCTCGACGCCGTCGATGGTGTCGAGATAAACGGTTTCCACACCCACGGAATCAGACGGTACCGTGATTCGGGTGAGTGATGACGACAAGAAACTCCCCATCCAGATGCTGAACGACCGTCTTCTTGTCCGCATCCCCCAGAGCGAGGGCGAGCGCCGGTCGTCGGGCGGCATCCTCATCCCGGCCACGGCCCAGATCAGCAAGCGTCTCGTGTGGGCCGAGGTTGTCGCTCTCGGGGCGAACGTGCGCGCGGCCGAGGTGGGCGACCAGGTGCTCTTCAGCCCCGAGGACCGCTACGAAGTCGAGGTGCAGGGCACCGACTACATCATGCTGCGCGAGCGCGACATCCACGCCGTCGCCGCCTCGCGCATCGAGGTCGGAACAGGGTTGTACATCTGATGTCGTCTCCACGCGGGCGCGTCATCGTGCCGACCGATGCAGAACTCGATGCCGTCACCTACAACAGCGACGGGCTCGTGCCGGCAATCGCCCAGTGCGTCGACACGGGCGACATTCTCATGATGGCGTGGATGAACAGGGAGTCGCTCGCGATGACCTTCGCAGAGGGGCGCATGGTGTACTGGAGCCGCAGCCGTCGCGAACTGTGGCGCAAGGGCGACACCAGCGGCGACCGTCAGTTCGTTCGCGAGGCCTACTACGACTGCGACGGTGACACCCTGTTGTTCAAGGTCGAGCAAGAGGGCCGAGGCGCCTGCCACACCGGCGAGCGCTCGTGTTTCCACCGTGCTTTCGGTGGGCAGCGGTGACCACCGCGATCACACCCACACGTGACGAGTTCGTCGCCCTCGCGCGCGAGCACACGGTGGTGCCCGTGTGGACCCAGATCCTCGCCGACCTCGAGACTCCGGTCGCCGCTTTCGTCAAGCTCGTCGGTGACGACGACGGATTTCTTCTCGAGTCGGTCGAGCACGGCGAACGATGGAGCCGGTACTCGTTCGTCGGCCGGCGCCCGCGCGGCACCCTCACGTTGCGCGACGGCGTTCTCGTCGCGACGGGAGACATTCCGCCGTCTGTGCCCCTCGACAGGGGAATGCTCGCCGCGATGGACGAACTGCTGCGCATCTACCGCGCACCGATGTTTCCCGACCTGCCGCCGTTGCAGGGCGGCCTCATGGGCCATCTCGGGTACGACGTCGTTCGCGAGATCGAGAACCTGCCCGACGTGCCGCACGACGACCGCGGCCTGCCCGACGCATCGATCAGCATCATCGGTTCGTTGGCCGCGTTCGACCACTGGCGCCAGCGTGTGTACGTGCTCGAGAGCGTGCCCGTCGCGGGCCTGTCCGACGACGAGATCGGTCGCGCCTACGACGACGCCGTCGAGCGCGTGAAGTCATCGGTCAACGATCTCGCACGACCGTTGCCGTACGTCGCGGTCGAACCCCCGGTGGCAGGCGAGCAGCTGCCCGAGACCCGGTCGTCGATGCCCCACGGCGACTACCGCCGTGCGGTCGAGGTGGCAAAGGAATACATCCGCGCCGGCGACATCTTCCAGGCGGTGCTCTCGCAGCGCTTCGACGTCGACCTGAAGGCCGACCCGTTCGACGTGTACCGCGTGCTGCGCCAGGTGAACCCGAGCCCGTACATGTACTTCCTGCGCCAGCCGGGGTTGACGATCGTCGGTGGTTCACCCGAACCGATGGTGCAGGTGATCAACGGCCGCGTCATCTCGCGCCCGATCGCCGGCACGCGCAAGCGCGGCACCACCGACGAACACGACCGGCGTCTCGCCGCGGAACTACGGGAGAACCCGAAGGAGGTTGCCGAGCACATCATGCTGGTCGACCTCGCCCGCAACGACGTGGGGCGCGTCGCCTCCTACGGATCGGTGTCGATGGACGAACTGATGACGCTCGAGCGCTACAGCCACGTGATGCACCTCACCTCACAGGTGTCGGGCGACGTGCGCGACGGACTCTCGCCGATCGATGTTCTGCGTGCGACGCTTCCCGCAGGCACCGTCAGCGGCGCACCGAAGGTGCGCGCGATGGAGATCATCGACGAACTCGAGCCGGTGAAGCGCGGCCCGTACGCCGGGGTCGTGGGTTATGTCGACTTCTCCGGCAACCTCGACACGGCCATCGCGATCCGCACCATGTTCGTGGGGCCGAACATCGCGAGCCTCCAGGCGGGTGCGGGCATCGTCGCCGACAGCGACCCCGCCGACGAAGACCTCGAGTGCGAGAACAAGGCGCGCGCACTGCTCGCGACACTGCCCGCGGCCGAACGCATGACCCGACGTCGTCGCGAGGCGGGCACGCAGGCATGACGGCGTCACTGCTGTGGGCCGACATCGCCCGCGACGTTGTCGTGGTCGAGGGCGACGACGCATCGGTGTTCCTCCATTCGCAACTGGCCCAGGACATCGCCTCTCTCGCGGTCGGCGAGAGCGTGCACAGTCTGTTGCTCGAGCCGACCGGCCATGTTCATTCGATCGTTCGCGTCGTGCGGCACGCAGACACTGTGTTCACGCTCGACGTCGACTCTCCCCACGGGCCGTCGTTGGTCACGAGACTGCAGCGTTTCGTGCTGCGCTCGAAGGTCACACTGACCCCGGTTGACTGGGTGGTGCGCGCCTTCCGCGGGGCGAACGCGGTACAGGCCGTCGGGCCCGGTTCTGACCGCGCGACTGTGGCATGGGGCGGTGCCGATGCCGTCGATGTCGTCGCGCCGTCAGCACTGCAGCCGGTTCCCGGCGAGCAGACCGAGCCGGAGCACATCGACATGATCCGCGTCGACAGCGAGTGGCCACGGCTCGGCATCGATGTTCTCGTCGGCGACATCCCCGCCACAACGGGGATCGTGCGGGTTGCGGTGAGTTTCACGAAGGGGTGCTACCCGGGCCAGGAACTCGTCGAGCGCATGGACTCCCGCGGTGCCGGTGCGCCGGTGAACCTCCGTGTCGTCGACCGCGACGGTGTCGGCGTCGGCTCGCGTGTCGAGGCATCACCGCACGACACCGGAACCGTGACATCGATCGGTTTTGCGCGTGCGCTGGTGCGTGTCGGCCGCAACTCAGCGATTGGGCGCGAACTCGGCACCGAGCCCTAGGTGCTGCGCCCGCGCGGCGAGGTCGGCAGACGAGTTCATCGCAGAGACGAACTGTTGCGAATCGATCTGTGATGCACGAGCGGCGACTAGCCATGCATCAGCGAGATCGGTGCGGTCGAGTGCGAGCGCGGCACGGGCAGCGGCAAGTGCGCTCTCGAACGACGGACACTTGGTGTAGGCCTCGGTCGCATACGACAGGGCCACCGCGGGTTCGTTCTGCTCGAGAAGAGTCGAGAGGACCGCCTCGTCCATCTCGACATTTCCCTGCGGCGAGAGTTCGTTGTTCGACACGGCGCGGGAGATGCGCCGGGGAAGAAAGAGCTGCTGGTACTGCAGAAGCAACATGAAGGCGAACAGCGGCAACAGACCGACGAGACCGTTGAAGGTGCACAACGCGGCGGCGAGCACGGTGACGGCAAAACTCACCTGCAGCACGCGGGTGCGGCCCCGTTCGGGGAACATGCGCTCTGCGACCTCTGCCACCACTGCGCCCCCGTCGAGGGGGAGCAGCGGAACCAGGTTGAGAAGACCGAGGGCGATTCCTGCCCACCAGACGGCGGCCGCCATCTCGCTCGACGCAATGTCGTTCCTGCTGAACGGGTTGACCCCCACCGCGACGAGAGCGACAACGGCCGAGGCGACCTGCAGTGCCGGCCCCGAGAGCGAGATGACGATCTTCTGGTTCCACGGCAGGGGCACGGGTGACCTGTAGGTGGCGTAGGCAACCATGAAGTCGAGCGAGATCGACGCGTCGCACCGGAACCGACGCGCGGCGAACGCGTGGCCGAGTTCGTGGAGCACCGTGAACACGGCGACGGCACCGGCCACCCAGAGCCCGAGCGGGAGGGGGTACAGGAAGGTGAGGAACACGACGAACACGGCGAACCCCGGACGCAAAGAGGTCGGGAACCCGAAGAGGTGGAAAGTTCCCCGGGGGTTCGTGTGCGCCATGAGCGAAGTGTAGGGAAACCCCGTGGTGCAGCGATGTCGGGTGGGTCACACTTCGTACCGAATGTGCCGGGAGTGGGGCAGGTTCGCGGGGTTTCATAGACTGCCGACGTGCCATACATCTACGCCTTCGATCACAAGCACCGCCGCCCGCCGATGGAGATGAAAGACCTCCTCGGCGGAAAGGGGGCGAACCTCGCCGAGATGATGAGCGTTCTTCACCTGCCGGTGCCGCACGGTTTCACCATCACCACCGACGCGTGCCGTGCGTACATGCACAGCGGCTGGCCGAAGGGGATCGACGACGAGATCAAGAAGCATGTCGCGGCACTCGAGAAGAAAATGGGCCGCGCACTCGGTGACGCCAAGGACCCGCTCTTGGTGTCGGTGCGCTCGGGAGCCAAGTTCTCCATGCCCGGGATGATGGACACCGTGCTCAACCTGGGTCTCAACGACAAGAGCGTCGAGGGCCTCGCGGTCTCGACGAACAACGAGCGTTTTGCGTACGACTCGTACAGGCGTTTCATCTCGATGTACGGGCGCATCGTGCTCGGCATCGACGGCGCGGTGTTCGAGCACGAACTCGAGAAGGCAAAGGAGGCGAGCGGCGCCCGCACCGACGCCGACATCCCCGCGCCGGCACTGAGGGCTCTCTGCGAGGTGTACAAGAGGGCCGTTGCGTCTGCGACGGGCAAGCCGTTCCCGCAGGACCCGGCCAAGCAGCTGCGTGGCGCGGTCGAGGCAGTGTTCCGTTCGTGGAACGGGCCGCGCGCCATTGCCTACCGGGTGCGCGAGAAGATCAGCCACGAACTCGGCACCGCCGTCAACGTGCAGGCGATGGTGTTCGGCAACCGCGACGACAACTCGGGCACCGGTGTCGGGTTCACGCGCAACGCGGCGACCGGAGAGGCAAAGCCCTACGGCGATTTTCTCGTCAACGCCCAGGGCGAGGACGTGGTGGCAGGGATCCGCAACACCGAGGACCTCAACGCACTGAAGCGCAAGTTCCCGAAGATCCACGCCGAACTTCTCGTGATCTTCGCCCGCCTCGAGCGCCACTACAAGGACATGTGTGACACCGAGTTCACGATCGACCAGGGCAAGTTGTGGATGCTGCAGACGCGCGTGGGGAAACGGACCGGCGCAGCGGCACTCAAGATGGCGGTCGACATGACGAAGCCCACGGGCGCCGGCAAGACCGCATGGAAGATCTCGAGGAACGAGGCGATCATGCGGGTCGCCGCCGACCATCTCGATCAGGTGCTGCACCCGCAGTTCGCGGCGAAGAGCAAGCCCCTCACCAAGGGTCTTGCCGCGTCGCCGGGTGCCGCAGTGGGGCGCGTGTACTTCACTGCCGACGACGCCGAGGCGGCGGCGAAGTCCGGTGCCGACGTGATTCTCGTGCGCAACGAGACGAGCCCGGAAGACGTGCACGGCATGATGGTGGCCAAGGGAATCCTCACCTCGCGCGGCGGACTCGTGAGTCATGCCGCTGTCGTGGCGCGCGGGTGGGGAACACCAGCGATCGTCGGTGCCGACGCGGTGAAGATCACCGGGAAGTCGTTCGTGGTGGGCGACGTCAGGGTCGACGAGGGCGACTGGATCTCGCTCGACGGCACGACGGGCGAGGTGATGCTGGGCCGGCTCGAACTTGCGGCCTCGAAACCGCCGAAGGAGTTCGACATCATCCTGAAGTGGTGCGACGAGGTGCGCAAGGGCAGGCTCGACGTGAGGGCAAACGCAGACACCGACGAAGACGCACGAAAGGCGAGGGAACTCGGTGCACAGGGAATCGGTCTTTGCCGCACCGAGCACATGTTTCTCGCCCCCGACAGGCTGCCGGTGGTTCGCCGGATGATCCTCGCATCGACCCCCGAAGAGGAGTCCGCCGCACTCGAGGCGCTGCGTCTGGCCCAGAAGGATGACTTCGTCGGGCTGTTGAAGGAGATGTCTGGTCTGCCCGTGACGGTCCGTCTGCTCGACCCGCCGCTGCACGAGTTCCTTCCGCACGTCGACGAACTCGAGATCAAGAAGGCCACGACGGGTCTGACGAAAGACGAGGAGAGACTCCTCAAGGCCGCACACGACTGGAGCGAGGTGAACCCGATGCTCGGCACCCGCGGCGTGCGACTCGGTGTGCTGAAGCCGGGCCTGTATGCGATGCAGGTGCGGGCACTGATGGAGGCTGCCGACGAGGTTTCGGCAAAGGGGTACGAGCCGATCGTCGAGATCATGATCCCGCTCACCGTGACGCGCGAGGAACTCGCCGTTGCGCGCGGATGGGTCGAAGAGGTGCTCGCCGACATCAACTCGCGACCTGCGCCGAAGGCGAAGAAAGGCGGCAAGATCGTCAAGCGCCCGAAGGTCACCATCGGCACGATGGTCGAGACGCCGCGGGCCGCCCTGCGCGCAGACGAACTCGCCGAGGTCGCCGACTTCTTCAGTTTCGGCACGAACGACCTCACGCAGATGACGTTCGGCTTCAGCCGTGACGACGTCGAGTCGAGAATGATGCCTGCGTATCTCGAGGCCGGCCTGCTGAAACGCAATCCGTTCGAGACGATCGACCAGACCGGTGTGGGTGAACTCGTTCACATCGCCGCCCAACGCGGACGCAAGGTGAAAAAAAGTCTCAAACTCGGCGTGTGCGGCGAACACGGCGGTGACCCCGAATCAATCGGGCTGTTCTACCGTGCCGGTCTCAACTACGTGAGTTGTTCGCCGTACCGCGTGCCGATCGCCCGGCTGTCTGCCGCCCAGGCCGTCATCGGCGGTGCGAAGCCAGACACCAAGTGAGGCAGTAGTCTTTCGGGCATGACAACCCCCCTCAGTGTCGGTTCTGCTCTCTTCGGTGCGTCCACGGGAGGGGGCGGAAAAGTCGACATCGACGTGGCCGGTTGGCACTGGCCGTTGTTGATCGGCATCATTGCGGCTCTGCTGCTCGTCGACATCCTCGTGATCCACCGCAAGGCGCACGAGGTGCACACGAAGGAAGCCGCAATCGAGTCGGCCGTGTGGATCGGCTTCGGTCTCGTGTTCGCCCTGTTCGTCATGTGGCAGTTCAACGCGAAGGCCGCCGGCGAGTACATGGGCGGTTATCTCATCGAGAAGAGCCTCAGTGTCGACAACGTGTTCGTGTGGGCCGTTCTTTTCGCGCACTTCCAGGTGCCGAAGAAGTACCAGCACCGCGTGCTCTTCTGGGGAATCTTCGGTGCGCTGGCGATGCGCATCGGCTTCATCTTCGCCGGCGTGGCAATCATCAACGCCTTCAAGGCAACCCTCATCGTGTTCGGTCTCTTCCTGCTCTACTCGGGCATCAAGCTGCTGCAGACCCACGACGAGGGCTTCGACCCCGCCAAGTCGCGTGCGATGCGCATCTTCCACCGGTTCGTCCCGTCGACAGACGAGCTCGACGGCCAGAAACTGTTCACCGTCAAGAACGGGAAGCGTCTCGCAACCCCGCTTCTGGCGGTGCTGGTGCTCGTCGAGATCACCGACGTGGTGTTTGCGATCGACTCCGTTCCGGCGGTGCTCGCGGTGACCAACGAGACCTACATCGCCTTTGCCTCGAACGCCTTCGCGATCCTCGGCCTCCGAGCCCTGTACTTCCTGCTGGCCGACATGCGCGACCGGTTCCGCTACCTGCAGACGGGTCTCGGGGTCATTCTCGCGTTCGTCGGCATCAAGATGACGATCTCGTACTGGTGGCACATGCCGATTGCCTACTCGCTGTCGTTCATCGCACTGGTGCTCGTCGTCTCGATCTTCGCCTCACTCCGCGAGGAGCGCCTCCCGTCATAGTGACTCTCCCGTGGCACTAATGTTGTGCCATGGCCATCGCGGAGGACGACATTCAGAGAGTCCGCGCCGCCGTCACGTTGTCCGACATCGTGTCGCCGTATGCACAGCTGCGCCGCGCAGGGCGCAGCCAGGTGGGCCTCTGCCCGTTCCATTCCGAACGCACACCGTCGTTCAACGTGAACGACGAGACCGGGCGGTTCATGTGCTTCGGGTGCGGCGCCAAGGGCGACGTGTTCTCGTTCGTGCAGCAGATCGAGCACCTCGATTTCATCGCCTCGGTCGAGAAACTGGCGCAGAAGGCAGGCATCGAACTGCACTACACGTCGGGCGCGGGCACGGGCGAGCGCAAGCACCGCAAGGAACTGCAGGATCTCATGGTGCAGGCGGTCGAGTGGTACCACGCGCGACTGCTCGAGGGCCCCGACGCACGCGCCGCCCGTGACTACCTGCGTTCGCGAGGGCTCGCGGGCGACGTGGCGCGCACGTTCAAGTTGGGGTGGGCCCCCGACGACTGGGACCAGCTCTGCCAGGCGCTCGGTGCCCCCGCCAAGATGCTCACCGAGGTGGGTCTCGGTTTCGTCAACAAGGCAGGCCGCCTGCAGGACTCGTTCCGTGCGCGGGTGATGTTCCCGATCTTCGACGAGAACGGCAACCCGGTGGCGTTCGGCGGGCGCATCCTGCCCGGCTCGACAGACCCCGCGAAGTACAAGAACTCGTCGGAGACCCCGATCTACACGAAGTCGCGCACGCTGTACGGCCTCAACTGGGCGAAGGGCAGCGTCATCAAGGAAGACAAGGTGATCGTCTGCGAGGGGTACACCGACGTCATCGGTTTCCACCGCAGCGGTCTCGGCACCGCGGTTGCCACGTGCGGCACGGCCCTCACCGAGGAACACGTGAAACTGATGAAGCGTTACGCAAAGAACGTGGTGCTGGCCTTCGACGCCGACTCGGCGGGTCAGGGGGCCGCCGAGAAGTTCTACGCATGGGAGAAGAAGTACGACGTGTCGGTGTCGGTCGCTCAGTTCCCCGAGGGTCTCGACCCGGGTGAACTCGCCCAGACCGACCCGGCCGCCCTGACCCGTGCCATCGACGACGCGATGCCGTTCCTCGGTTTCCGTCTGCAGCGGCTCTTCGATGCACACCCGTTGCGTTCGCCGGAGTCACGGTCGCGTCTCGCGTCGAAGGCGATGGAACTCATCAACGAGCACCCCGACGCAAACGTGCGGCGTCTCTATGCGGGCCAGGTGGCGAGTCACACGGGGGTGTCGGCGGCCGACCTGGTGCGTGTCGCCGAGAGGGGTGGTTCGGCGCCGGTCGAGGTGGCGGTGCCCGTGCAGCAGGCACCCGAGGGTGCGGGGTTCGTCGCGTTGTCGATGCTGATCCACGAGTGGGACTCGATTGCCCCGTGGCTGATCGGCGAACTGTTCACCGACGTCGCCACCCGGGAGGCCTTCCTCGCCCTTGCAGAGTGCGAGGGCGACGTGCACAGGGCCATCGCGATGTGCGGGCCCGAGGCGGCCGAGATCATCGAACGTGCCGCGGTGTACGACGGCGATGCCGACCCGATGGTCGAGGCACGGTCCCTCATCTCGGCGGCGGTGAGGCGTGCGCTGACGGCACGGCGCAGTGTCGCCGATGCGGCCGAGATGCAGACGCAGAGAACGGTACGAATTGCTCTTGAAGATCTCGGCAAACCCGACAAGGCTGTGGCCGCGTCGGTGCAGCTGCTTCAGTGGCTCGCATCATTGTCGGAGGGAACAGAGTGACACAGGGGAATCGACCGGAACCTCCTCACCCCGACGTCGACCCGGCCGAGTGGGTCACGCTCCTCGCATCCAGGTCAGACGACGGCACCGTCGACCCGAACACCGTCTCGTTCGTGTTCCGAAACGTGGAACTAAACCAGGAGATGCTTCGTCAGATCGAAGCGGTGCTCAAGCAAGTCAACATCTCGATCGGTGCCGTCGAGCCCGATGACTCCGGCCCGCACGAACGCAAACCGGCCCCTCCCGCAGCCAGAAAACCGGTCGCCCCCGCGCGGGGCCCGTCAGCCGAGGCTGGCGACGCCGTTCGCATGTACCTGCAGGAGATCGGCCAGGCAGAGCTGCTGACCGCAGAGGGCGAGCGCACCCTCGGGCGCGCGATACGCGAGATGCAGAACGCGAAGGAAGAACTGGCGGCCGGCGATGCATCGGCAACGAGACGCCGCGAGCTGCGCACGGCCATCAAGGACGGCGAGGCCGCCTACGAACAGTTGATCAAGTCGAACCTGCGCCTCGTGGTGTCGATTGCGCGTCGGTACGACGGTCGCGAACTGCAGTTGCTCGATCTCATCCAGGAGGGGAACATCGGCCTCATGCGTGCGGCCGAGAAGTACGACTGGGAGAAGGGCTTCAAGTTCTCGACGTACGCGACGTGGTGGATCCGCCAGGCGATGATGCGCGCGATGGCCGACCAGGGTCGCACCATCCGCGTGCCGAGCCATGTTGTCGAGCTGCTCAACAGGCTCACGAAAGCCGACAGGGAACTCACCGTCGAACTCGAGCGCGAACCGACCGTGCAGGAACTCTCCGAACGCACCATGATCCCGGTCGGTCGCATCGAGGAACTGCGCCAGATCTCGCTGGTCACCAAGAGCCTCGACGAGCCGTTGAGTTCGGACGACGACAGCGGCACGTTCGGCGACACGGTCGACGACGACGAAGACGATTCACCGGTCGAGGTGCTGCAGAAGCGGCAACTCATCGCGGCGATTGCATCCGAACTCGAGCATCTCCCCGAACGCGACCGCCGGATCCTCGAGCGACGGTTCGGCATCAGTTCCGGAAGACAGTTGAGCGCCAAGGATCTCGCCGACAGAGACGTGGTGACGGCCGCCGAGCACGAACTGACGACCGAGAAAGGCAAGGAACCGAAACTAGAGGACCTCGCCGAGCGGACAGGTTTCTCGGTGGAGAGAATCCTCGAGATACGCCCGGTTGTGCTGACACTCGACGAGGTGGCGCGGCTCGAGAACGTGACGCGGGAGCGGATCCGCCAGATCGAGCAGAAGACTCTGGCGCGTCTGCGCCACCCCAACAACAGCCAACGCCTGCGAGGGTTCCTCGACATCGACTAGCGGCACCGTGGTGCCCGAGAGCGCCGCTGGTAATCTGTTCTTTCCCTTCCGGGGTAGCTCAGTTGGCAGAGCAACGGACTGTTAATCCGTGTGTCGTGGGTTCGAGCCCCACCCCCGGAGCCACATCGACTCGGCCCAGCCGGGCCGTCTTCGGGCCAGTAGCTCAGTTGGTTAGAGCAGGGGACTCATAATCCCTGGGTCGCGGGTTCGATCCCTGCCTGGCCCACCGATTGCACGGGGAACCGCCCCGGGTCGGGCGGCATCACTCGACTGCGTCGCCGCGGGCCTTCCGGCGGTCGACCGAGCGGCCGGCCACCCAACGAATCCCCCCGACTGCGGTGCCGGTCATGGCGAGCGACATCGAGAAGCCGGTGTAGAGCGGGGTGCCCACGTCGCTGCCCGCGGTGAGGGCGTGAACCGCGATCGTCGCGTACAGCGGATACGACAGCATGTGAATGCGCCGCCACGTGGTGCGACTGATCTTTTTCATCATCAGCGACGTGCCCTGCACGGCCACGAGAGTCCAGAACGCGAGCACCCCGAGCGCGACGGGCACCGGTCTGTACGACGAGGAGAACGGCACGAGCACGTCGACCACCCCGAAGGTGACGTAGTTGTCCTGCACCAGCGTGGCCATGTGTATCGCGGTGAAGACGATGGTGAGCCCGCCGAGCCACGAATGAAGATCGCGCAGCCACGCCGGTCGGTCCATGCCGCGCAGCACACGCGTCGTGAGAAGAACGCCCCACAGCACCGCAAAGAGACAGAGCCCCCACGCGACGTTTGCCGAGGCACGGGTGAGGTCCCACCAGACAGAACTCAGCACCGTGTGAACCCCGCCCAGTTGTGCGTGAAGATGCTGCGCCCCTGTGTGTCGACGGTATGTGCCGCCAGGCCGAGCGCGTCGATGTCGTCGATGCCGGCGGGGGAGACGAGCGCGTGCTTGGCCCACACCTCTGCCCACATCGCCGTCGAGGCAATCACACTTGCCGACGCAAGATCCGAACGTGCTCCCTGGACATGGTTCTCGACCCCGGCGGAGCCTCGGCGACGCGCCGCGCGGGCCGATGTGGCGACGGCACCGTTGCGCAAAGAGACCGTGGTCGTGGTGTGCTCGGGGTCGAACGGCGAGAGCACGTCGACGGCGAAGTCGTGGCGTGTCGATGCTGCATTCGCGACGCGGATGTCACCGCCGAGATTGACACAAACCGCCTCGGCACCGTGACGGATGACATGTTCCGCAATCAGGTCGGCCGCGAGACCCTTCGCGATTCCTCCCGCGTCGAGGGTCATCGAATCGGGAAGCGAGACCACATCGCCGTGGGTGATGAGTATGTCGTCGATGGTGTCCCACCGACGCGCCCCGGCGGGGAGGGTCGTTTGCAGGGGTGACACGAGCGAGCGAGCGTCACCGTCTGCAATCTGGTCGGGCAGGCAGGTCGGGTTGAAAGACCCGTTCGTGGCTGCGAACGCGTTCTTCATCGCGGCAACGAGTGCCACCGTACGGGGGTCGACCCGTGTGGGAACGCCACGGGCGTGGTTCAACCGCATGATGTCGGATTCCGGGAGAAACCGGCTCCACAGACCCTCGAGTTCGTGAACCATCGCGAAAGAGTCCTCGAGCAACAGCGGGGCATCGTGTGCGATGAGCTCGATCCGGCACTGCACGCCCATGTGGCGACGTTGGTCACGGGCCGACAGAAGAAGCTTTGACACGGTCAGTTCGAGCCGCTGCTCGGTTGGTTGTTGCCCCCGTCCCAGTTGGTGCCGGGCTGTGCGGGGGCAACATCGGGAACAGGAATCTCGACAACCGGCGGCACGGACACCGTCGGAGACGACGGGTTGGCATCTGCGGCGGGTGACGACGGGGCTGCCGTCTGTGGTTGAGCGGGTGCCGCCGGGGTCTGCGTCGTGGGTCCCGCGTCGGTGTTGGTCTCGGTGCCCGCGGGTTGTTGGGTCTTCTTGGCGAGCGCATACCCGGTGGTCAGACCGAGCATCGCCGTCGTGGCGAGCCCTGTTGCCAGAATCCGGGCAGCGGCAGCCGGGCTGGGTCGGCGCGTACGACGGGTTGCCGCGGGCTTCTTCGTCGATGAAGAAGAAGACGAAGAAGATGAAGACATAGTCGAAGACGGAGGTGGCGGCGGGAGCAGGGGGTCGTGAATCGTCATCAGTCGTCGTCCTCGTCATGATCGTCGTCGTCATGATCCTCGTCGTCGTCGTGATCTTCGCCGCGGTCATCATCGTCGTCGTCGTGATCGTCGCCTTCGTCGTGATCGTCGTCGTACTGGTCGTCGTCATCGCGACGCGGCGGTCTTGACTCGTTCACAACATCGGTGACGACTGACCCGTTGACCATGCGGGCAACGAACTCGATGCGTTGCGTGGCCGACACGAAGTGCACCTTGACGGCACCGTTCGAATCGGTACGGGCCGGCTCGCTGGTGAAACCTGCAGCGGGGAGAATGCCGGTGACGACGATCTGTCCGCTCGAGGCGTCGATCACGACCGACCCAGCATTCCCGACCTTGTAGGTGGTCGTCGAATCGTTCACCACGTTTGCCTCTGCGACAACCGATGCACCGGCCACCGATGCGCCACCCGGTGCGGCCGGGTTGGCTGCGACCGGCGTCGTCGACTGAACGGCGAACGGCGCCGGGTCGGCCGATGCACCGAGCACCGTGGTGTTCACTGCGTATGCGGCTGCGCCGGCGGCGATGACGCCGACGACGGAAAGCGATGTGGCGATCGATGTCTTCATGGGGTTCTCCAGTCACGGTGTGTCCGTTGCCAGAGACGGTACGGAACCCTCTTCCAAGGGCCGGCGAGGTGATGTCAAAGATTCGTCAAAGATTCCGTGGGCGGGGCCGATGTGGGTCACCCGAGGCACAATGGAGGGGTGAGAATCCTTCTGGTGGAAGACGACCAATCGATCGCAGATTCGGTGGTTGCGTCGCTCTCCCAGGCGGGTCTCGAGGTGAACCATGTGTCGACAGGGTCGGCCGGGGTGGAGGCCGTGCGCGCCGGGCAGCCAGACGCGGTGTTGATGGACCTCGGGCTTCCCGACATGGACGGCCTCGATGCCGCGAAGGCGATCAGGGAATTCTCCTCGGTGCCCATCATCATCGTCAGTGCCCGGGGTGACGAACTCGACAGGGTGCTGGGGCTCGAACTGGGCGCAGACGACTACGTGGTCAAGCCGTTCAGTCAGCGCGAGCTGTTGGCGCGCATCCGCGCGGTCACGCGCCGGAACACCGAGAACCCCGCGGCAGCAGGTGCGCCCACCGGACGCCTGAGAATCGACGAGCGCGCCCATGTCGTGACTCTCGACGGGGCCGAGGTGGCGCTGACGGCGAAGGAGTTCGATCTTCTCGCGTTTCTTGCGGCCGAGCCGAACGTGGTGTTCCGCCGCAACGACATTCTCGAGCACGTGTGGGACACCAACTGGTACGGAACCACGAAGACTCTCGACGCGCACGTGGCGTCGATCCGCAAGAAACTCGGAAGCGCGGACTGGATACAGGCTGTCCGTGGTGTGGGGTTCAAGTTCGTGGACGTCGAAGGGTGAGACGGCGTCTCGCGCTCTCGCTCGTCGCCGTTGCCGCGGTGATTCTCGTCGTGTTCAGTGTTCCTCTTGCGCGGTTCGTGGGCGACGTGGAACGCGAACGCTTGATCACCGCCCTCGAGCGCGACGCCTTCATCCTCGCGGGGCACGCAAAGGAGACCCTGAACACCACCGAAGGCGCTGTGTTGCCGTCGTTGCAGCCCTACGTCGATGCCTACGGGTCGATAGACGACCCGCGGGTCATCGTGGTCAACAGCGACGGCAGTGTCATCGCGACGAACGACGAGACGATCGTTCTCGGTGCGAACTTCTCGAACCGCCCCGAGGTGGCGAGAGCGCTCACCGGGGTTCCCGCTGTGGGCGATCGCGCCTCCCGCACGCTCGGCGAGACCCTGGTCTTCGTGGCGGTGCCCGTCTTGTTGGGAGACGACGTGCTGGGTGTCGTTCGCATCTCGCACCCGCAGTCGCACATCGACGACGAGGTGCGGCGCCGTGTCACGGGCATCGCCGTGGCGGGCCTGATCACCCTTCTCGCCGCTGCCATCATCGCCGTGCCGCTGGCACTCGGCATCGCACGGCCCATCGAACGCCTCACACGACGCACCGAACGACTGGCCGACGGTGACTTCTCGGTGAGAGCAGATGATGCCAGCGGACCTCCCGAGGTGCGCGACCTGTCGCGTTCGTTCAACACGATGGCCGGCCGTCTCGGCCTGTTGATCGACGGCCAGAAACAGTTCGCAAGTGCCGTGTCGCATCAGCTGCGCACACCCCTGACGGCCCTCCGTCTGCGGCTCGAACAGGCGCAGGCCGCCCTGCCCGACGGCAACCCTGTTGCGTCGGAGGCTCTCGAGGCGTCGCGTGCCGAGGCCGACCGACTGCAGGACATGGTCGAGCAGTTGCTCGCACTCGCCCGTATCGAGGGGCGCACGACGGCGACGGTTGCGGTCGACGCGGTTGCCGTGGTGCGCAGCCGGGTCGACATCTGGGCCCCCCTGGCATCAGAGCGATCGGTTGATTTCCTCGTGAATGCACCTGCCGAGGCGTCGTGCACCGCGATGGAAGGCGCCCTCGAGCAGATCGTCGACAACTTCATCGACAACGCACTCGGGGTCGCGCCCGACGGCTCGGTGATCGAGGTGAGAGTCTCGCGGACCGGTGCGTCGGTGACCGTCGATGTCGTCGATGAGGGCCCCGGTCTGCCACCGGAACAACTTGCGCTGGCGTTCGAACGTTTCTGGCGCGGGTCAGACACGGGCAACACCCCGGGCACGGGCCTCGGGCTGGCAATCGTGAAACAACTGGCGATTGCGAGCGGCGGTGATGCGCAGCTTCTGTCGCGTGGCACGGGCCGGGGCATCGTGGCGCGGGTGTCGCTTCCGGCGCGGTGAGTCATTGTCGCCCGTGACACGGCGGGGCGAACTACCGTTGGTTCGTGCCCTACTTTGACACGCAGTCAGACGACCGCGACATTCTGGGGTTCCTGCACGATGTCGCCGACGCGGCCGCCGATGTTCTCGACGAGACGCCGGCGTGGGAATTCACGGGCGAACGCGAGGGCCAGTACACGGGTGACGTCGCCGTCGACGAGGTCGTGGTCGACATGTGCGAGGCCGCGGGTTTCTACGTGTTGAGCGAAGAGTCGGGCGCGGGCGACCTGCAGTGGCCGTTGGCCGACGACCGCCTGCTGATCGTCGTCGACCCGGTCGACGGTTCGACGAACGCGAGCAAGGGCTTTCCCTGGTACGCGACGTCGTTGTGCGTGGTCGATGCGCGGGGGCCACGTGTCGCGCTGGTGGCCGAGCAATCGGGCAGCGAGACCCGCTACGCGGCGATCCGCGATGCAGGTGCCAATGTCGACGGCATGCGCATCGCGGTGTCGGGTTGTGACGACCCCTCCCGGGCGGTTGTGGCGACGAACGCGCTTCCTGCCCCGGGGCACGGCTGGTGGCAGGTTCGCACGCTCGGTGCGGCCGCGCTCGACATCTCGCTGGTCGCGCGCGGCGCAGTCGACGGCTTCATCGACTACGACGGACTCGGGGTGTGGGATTACCTCGCGGCGATTCTCATCTGCTCGGAGGCGGGCGCTCTGGTTGCAGAGGCCAATGACGAAGATCTGATGACTGTCGACCCGGGCGTGCGCCGCCGACCCGTGGTGGCCGCATCACCCGAGATGCTGGCATCGTTGATGAATTCTCATCGCCG
>CAYRUT010000012.1:0-44631 GCA_964427545.1 uncultured Bifidobacterium sp.
GAAGGTACTGTCGGTGCCATGACAACGCCCGAAGTGCCCGCGTCCCTCCCCGTCACACTCGCAGCCCTGCGGGCCTCCGGCTGGCAGTCGCTGCCGGTGAAGGAAGAGCTGCGCCGCAACGCGGTGCGCAACATCTCCGAGGGCAGGCAGTTGTTCGAGGGCGTCATGGGCTACGAAGACACCGTCATGCCACAACTCGAGAATGCACTTCTCGCGGGCCACGACGTGGTGTTCCTCGGCGAACGCGGTCAGGCAAAGACCCGCATGATCCGCTCGCTCGTCGATCTGCTCGATGAATGGATGCCGATCGTCGCGGGCTCGGAGATCAACGACGACCCGTACAACCCGGTGTCGCGGTACGCAAAGAACGTTGTCGCAGAAGAAGGAGACAACACGCCGATCGCCTGGGTGCACCGCAGCGACAGGTTCGGCGAGAAACTCGCCACCCCCGACACCTCGATCTCCGACCTGATCGGTGAGGTCGACCCCATCAAGGTGGCAGAAGGCCGCTATCTCAGCGACGAACTCACCCTGCACTACGGACTCGTGCCGCGCACGAACCGCGGCATCTTCGCCATCAACGAACTGCCCGACCTCAGCGAACGCATCCAGGTCGGTCTTCTCAACGTGCTCGAAGAACGCGACGTGCAGATCCGCGGGTACAAGATCAGTCTTCCGATCGACGTGCTTCTCGTGGCCTCGGCGAACCCCGAGGACTACACGAACCGCGGCCGCATCATCACGCCGCTGAAGGACCGTTTCGGCAGCCAGATCCGCACGCACTACCCGCTCGATGTCGAGACAGAGATAGCAATTGTCCGGCAGGAGGCACGGCCCGCGTCGATCGGCGACGTCACGGTGACCATGCCCGAGTTCATGGAGAACATCATCGCGACGTTCTCGCAGCAGGCCCGCGTCAGCAGTCACGTGAACCAGCGCAGCGGCGTCAGCGTGCGTCTCTCGGTGAGCAACTACGAGATCCTCAATGCCAATGCGGTGCGTCGTGCGCTGCGCGCCGGCGAACGGAACGTTGCACCCCGCGTCAGCGACCTCGACGCACTGGCGGCATCGACCGGGGGGAAGGTCGAGATCGAATCGCTCGAGGAGGGCCGTGAGTCCCAGATTCTGCAGCAACTGATCTCCCAGGCCGTTCTCACGGTGTACAAGGAGACGACGGCGGGCATCTCGATGGCCGAGGTCGTGTCGTCGTTCGAGAACGGCGCGATTGCCCACGTGGGAGAAGACATCCCGAGCGCAGACCTCATCGCACTCGTCGCCGAGATACCGGCGCTCCAGACCCCGGTCACGGTCGTCACCGGCGGTGACAACACGCCTGCGGTCGTCGCGAGTGCGGTGGAGTTCCTGCTCGAGGGTCTCCATCTCACGCGTCGTCTCAACAAAGACGCGTCGGGCGCCCGCGCCACCTACCGTTCGCGCGGCGTGTAGTCGCTAGATGACGAACGGCGAACGAGTCCACAGCTCGCCCGTGTCGTTGCGTGCCGCGTTGGTGGCCTCGCCCGACAGGGTGACAACCGGGATGGCCTCGTTCAACCCGCGCAGGGCGAGTGGCTCGTGAGGAACTGCCACGACACCGTCGGGAAGGTTCTCGATCTGGTCGAGAGGAATGATCACCTCGTAGGGCTGGGCGGCGTCGCAGAGTCGAGCGGCCATGTTCACGGCGCTGCCGATGTAGTCGTCTCCCTCGAACAACAGGGCAAGACCCGACGCCATGCCGATGCGGATGGCGAGCGGGGCGCACGGCGCCTCGGACTTCTTCTGCAGTTCGAGGGCGAATGTGACCGCGTCGCGTTGGTCGACGGCCACGATCATGCAGCCGTCACCCAGCCACTTCGCGATGCGAACACCGGTTTCCGATGCGACGTCACGCGTGACCGAGCGCCAGGCGGCAAGAAGTCGCCCGGCGGCATCGTCGCCGTTCTCGGTGGTGAAGTTCGTGAACCCCGAGATATCGACGAAGACAAATGTTCGTGGTACTCGCATGCTGGACTCCACCTTAGAGGAAGTAAGTTGCCCCTATGACCGCGAGATTCACGTATTCCCGCTGGGACGGCACACAAACGGGCTTCAGCATGGACGCCGACGAGTTGATGGCCGAACTGACCGACGATCTCATGTACCACGGCGACGTGAATGCGGCCCTGAGGCGCCTGATGCGCGAGGGCATGGTCGACAAGGACGGCAACCGGATAGAGGGTCTCCGCGAGATGATGGAGAAAATCCGTCAGAGGCGCAAGGAGATCGAGGAGAGCGGAGATCTCGGCGGCGTGTACTCCGAGATCGCCGACGCGCTGAAGGACATCATCGACGAGGAACGTCATGCTGTCGAGAACGCGGTGCGCGACGCAGAGGCATCGGGTGACGAACGCCGGGCCGAGACCGCGCGAGACGCGGCGATGGAACGCAACTTCCGTCTCGACATGATGCCCGACGACCTCGCCGGCATGGTCCGCGAACTGCAGAACTACGACTTCGAGTCGCAGGAAGCACGTCAACGCTTCGAAGAATTGATGGACAAGTTGCGCCAGCAGATGATGCAGCAGGTCGTCGACCAGATGTCGGAGGGCATGCAGAACATGCAACCCGAGGACATCGCCCGCATGAAGGACATGATGGCGGCGCTGAACGACATGCTCGACAAGCGCGAGAGGGGAGAAGACCCGGGGTTCGAGAAGTTCATGGAGGAGTTCGGCGACTTCTTCCCCGAGAACCCCGAGACACTCGACGAACTGCTCGAGAACATGGCCAAGCGCATGCAGGCGATGCAGGACTTCATGAATTCGTTGACCCCCGAGCAGCGTTCGCAGCTGCAGCAGTTGTCAGAACAACTGATGGAAGACATGGACCTCAACTGGCAGGTGCAGCAACTCGGCCAGCGTCTCCAGCAGATGTTCCCGCAACCCGGCAACGGCCAGGGCTACAGGTTCCGGGGCGACCAGCCGATGGACATGCAGCAGGCCATGCAGGCCATGCAGGAAATGGCCGACCTCGACGCCATGGAGAACATGATGCGCCAGGCTGCGGGGCCCTCGCAGCTGGGCGAGTTCGACCTCGACAAGGTCAGCGAGATCCTGGGCGACCAGAGCGCCCAGTCGCTGCAGAGACTGGCCGAGATGACCAAAGTGCTCGAGGAAGCCGGTCTCATCAACCGCAAGGAGGGCCGCATCGAACTGACCCCGCGCGGCCTCCGGGCCATCGGCAACAACGCCCTGCGCGAGCTGTTCGGAAAACTCTCGAAGGACAAGTTCGGTCAGCACCGCATGCACGACGAGGGCATGGGGCACGAGCGCACCTACGACTCGAAGCCGTACGAGTTCGGCGACCCGTTCCGTCTCGACCTGCAGCGCACGATCCGCAACGCACTGTCGCGCAACGGAACCGGCACCCCGGTCACGTTGACCCCGGACGATTTCGAGATCGAGCGCACCGAACACACGTCGCGCTCGTCGACTGTCCTGCTGCTCGACCTGTCGTACTCGATGGTGCAGGCGGGGCGTTTCGTGCCGGCGAAGAAGGTCGCCATGGCCATGCACTCGCTCATCTCCTCGCAGTTCCCGCGTGACTACCTGTCGATCATCGGGTTCAGCAGCGTCGCGTACCCGATCAGACCCGAGGACCTTCCCGAGGTCAGCTGGGACCAGGAGTGGGGCACCAACATGCACCAGGCCTTCGACATGGCCCGCAAACAGCTCGCCCGTCAGACCGGCACGAAGCAGATCATCATGATCACCGACGGCGAACCGACGGCGCACATCACGCCCGAGGGGTACCCGATCTTCACCTACCCGTACATCCAGGAGTCTGTCGACTACGCGATGCGCGAGGTGAAGCGCTGCACGAAGGACAACATCACCATCAACTTCTTCGTGCTCGACGCGAGCCGGTCGTTGCAGCACCTCGTCGAGGAGATGACCCAGATCAACAAGGGCCGGGCTTTTTTCACCACGCCCGACACACTCGGTAGCTATGTCCTCGTCGATTTCCTCGAGAATCGTCGTAGAACCGCCCGTTCTCGCTGATTCTCAGCCCCTCAAGTTGCTATTTCTCTGAGAATTTGTCACAATGACACCGTTGTAATTACAGGCACGCAAGTTGATGTCTCCCCGGAGAGTCACTTCTGCCCACTGCTGGGAGGCACCAAAACCATGCACGAAGACGCAGAATCCTTGAGTCACGAACGGGGTTGGCAGGACCAAGCCAACTGTCTCGGTGTCGACCCCGATCTCTTCTTCCCCGAGCGCGGTGCGAGCACCCGTGAGGCCAAGGAAGTCTGCAAGGGCTGCATCGTGCGCGGTGAGTGTCTCGAATATGCACTTGCCAACGGCGAGAAGTTCGGCATCTGGGGCGGCCTCTCAGAGCGCGAGCGTCGCCGTCTGCGTCGTCAGCGCGCCCAGGAAAATCGTCGCATCGTCAACGGATAGTCCGCGGACAACCGTTCTGCACGCGCCACTCGATGGTGCGGGATTCTGAGAGATCCAGTTCCTCCCAGCGGTCTTCCGGAATCGTTGCCAACACCCCGGCGGGGATCAACCCGACCAACTCGGTGTGGTGCACCGCTGCATGTCGTGCCACAGCATCGACTGCGTGCGCGGGGTTCGCGACGTGCGGTGCCACGAGGTTCATGCTCACCTGGGTGAAGTCCCCGACCTGAAGACCGAGCGTGCGCACATGTTGCGTGCGAACCCGCGACGCAATCTCCCTGGTCTCGTCGATCGACACGCCGCTCAGCCAGACGTTGTAGGCGACGAGGGGCTCACGTGCCCCGACGCATGCCGCGCCGGCCGTGGGGTGAGCGGTTCCCGGCCCGGCATGGGGCATCTCGGTGGTCCACGCCGACTTCCGCACCGCGGGCAACGTGCGTTCGGGTCCGTAGAGAAAACAGGGCAGCGAGAGCGTCTCTGCGGCCCACCGGGCGAACCGGTCGCGGGCCGCGAGCGCATCGATCATCGTGGACCCATCGAGGGGAACGAACGGCACGACGTCGACGACGCCGAGCCGGGGATGAACTCCCACATGGGTGTCGATGTGCAGCAGGGCCACCGCCGCCGCCGCGAGCGCGCGGGGCGCGTCTTCTCCCAGCAGGGTGAAGACACTGCGGTTGTGGTGCCGGTCGCTGTGAAGGTCGAGCACGTGGCCATTCACGCTGTCGAAGAGGGTGCCGAGAATCCCGGCATCGGTTCCTTCGCTCACGTTCACCACGCACTCAAGCACGTCTTGTTCCTATCAACTCGCCGAACGTCCCGCCACCACCGGTGGTAGGGTTCGGTTCATGGGCACTCCTGAACTCATCATGGTCGCAATCGTCATTGTTGTTCTCTTCGGCGGCTCGCAGTTGCCCAAGATCGCAAAGAACCTCGGCTCGGCACAGCGCGAACTGAAGAAGGCCATGGAAGAGGGCAAGAACACCGACTCGACCGAGTCGAAGTAGTTCGCCGTCTAGGCGTTCGCGTTGCGGCGACGCTTCAGGATCCGTCGTCGTTCGCGTTCGGAACAGCCACCCCACACGCCGTGCTCGATGCGCTCCTCGAGTGCGTACTCGAGACACTTGTCGGTCACCGGGCAGCCCTTGCAGATGGCCCGGGCACGGTCCACGCCGACGCCGTCAGACGGGAAGAACGTGGCGGGCGGGTAGTTGCGGCAGTTTCCCTGCGACATCCACGCCGTCGGTGAGTCGTCGAACGGAATCTGCCTTGCAGGAACCGGTGTGACGTGAAGTTGTGAACTCATGGCTCTCCTCGCTGTGATTCCTTGTCGGTCTCACTCTCGGTCGGTGTCTTTTTGACGCCGAGTCATGACGGGAAGTTCCCGCAATTTCAGTCAAGCACGATTTTCTTCGTGATGTGCCGAGCTTCGGTAAAGGTTCGTCAAATTTCTCTGATATCCACAGGGGTGAGAAAAATAATCAATGAAATCGGGCCGAAAAAGCACAAAAAGCGAAGCGAAGTTCACCCGATAGACTCTTGTCACGCACTCGACAGATAGTTGCAGTGTGCAAGTCTCATCACTGTCCGGAGGCATGTCATGTCAGATGTCCAAACACACGAGCCGCCGAAGGCCCATGCCCGCATCGTGTATCTCGGCGCTGTGTCTCCCCACTGGGAGGTCTACGGCGACTACGGAGACCATGCCCTTGTCGAGGAGTTCCGTGCACGGGTCCTCGCACGACTCGTTCTTTTGCCCCGTGACGACCCCCAGTTCCGCCGCAACATGGCCCGCATCGTTCGCGACGCCGAGCGCGAACTGATCTCGATCGAATGGGACATGGGCGACCCCGATTACGAATTCTGAGTTCTCCGGATCCCGTGAATGGCCACTCCCGAAAGGGGGTGGCCATTTCTGTTCACCTGGCGTTCACCTGGGCATTTTCGTCTGTTCACCTTCCGTTTCCTACGGTTTGGGGGTGCCGACAATCGGTCGGCTCGTTTCAATCGGAGGAATCTGAGATGGCTCGCAGGTGGACACGTTCTCGAATCGTCGGAATCTCGGCGCTGGCGGTGACGCTGGCGTCCTGTGGTGGCGGATCATCATCGTCGAGCGACCTGACGGGCAACATTTTGATCGACGGATCGAGCACGGTGGCACCGCTGCTGACGTTGGTCGCCGAGGATTTCCAGCTGGACAACGACGGTGTCCGAGTCACTGTCGGAACCTCCGGCACGGGCGGCGGTTTCGAGAAGTTCTGTGCAGGCGAGACCGACATCTCGAATGCGTCGCGCGAGATCAAGGATTCCGAGAAGGAAGAATGCGCAGCGAAGGGAATCGAGTACCTCGAGGTCATCATCGCCAACGACGCACTGTCCGTCGTGGTGAACAACGAGAACACGTGGGCCAAGTGTCTGACGGTCGCACAACTGAAGACCATGTGGGAGCCCGCTGCCGAAGGCAAGATCTCCAACTGGAACCAGGTAGACCCGTCGTTCCCCGACCAGGCGCTGAGTCTGTTCGGTGCCGGCACCGACTCCGGCACCTTCGACTACTTCACCAAGGAGATCAACGGTGAGGAAGGGTCCAGCAGAACCGACTACAACCCGAGCGAAGACGACAACGTCACCGTGAAGGGTGTCGAGGGCGACAAGGGCGCGATCGGGTACTTCGGTTTCTCCTACCTCGAGGAGAACGAGGGCCGCGTCAAGGCGGTCGAGGTCGACGGCGGAAAAGGTTGTGTCACGCCCTCGCTCGAGCACGTCCAGGACGGCACGTACACCCCGTTGTCACGACCGCTGTATGTCTACGTCAGCCTGAAGGCGGCGCAGCGCCCCGAGGTCAAGGCGTTCTTCGAGTTCATCGGCGAGAACCTCGACGCTCTGACCGAAGAGGCGCTGTTCATCCCGCTGAATGACGACCAGAAGGCGATCGAACAGAAGAACCTCGACGCCATCGCCGGCGCCTGAGTCACCGGGCGCGTCGTGGTGCTGAACGAGATCAGTCTCCGGCCGGCGGCGAACGCCCGTCGTCGGCTTCTCGTCGAGCGCACCATCAAGGCTGTTCTCAGTTCGATGGCCGGTTTCACCGTGGTGACGTCGGTGCTGATCGTCTACGCACTCGTGCGGCCGGCAGTCGATTTCTTCGGAGACGTCGAGATCTCTGAGTTCTTCGGGAGCGTCGACTGGAAACCACTCTTCAAGCCCCCGCATTTCGGTGTGTGGTCGATCTTCGTGGGTTCGCTGTGGGTTGCGGCAATCGCACTGCTGGTTGCGATTCCTCTCGGTCTCGGTGCCGCGTTCTTCCTGAGTGAGTACGCGACACCGCGTGTCAGGACGATCGTGAAACCGATTCTCGAGATTCTCGCGGGGATCCCGACCGTCGTGTTCGGCTTCTTCGCCCTCAACTTCGTGAACCCGAACCTCGTCGCGAAACTGTGGCCGGTCGGCGATGTCGGCACCTACAGCGTTCTTGCCGCCGGTCTCGTGACCGGTCTCATGATCCTGCCCACCGTGGCGTCTCTGGCAGAAGACGCGATGGTGTCGGTGCCCGACGCCCTGCGCCAGGGTGCATACGCGCTCGGGTCGAACCGTCGCGAGGTCTCGACCTCGGTCGTGTTCCCCGCGGCACTGTCGGGAATCGTCGCGGCTATCGTGCTTGCCGCCTCGCGGGCAATCGGCGAGACCACCATTGCGGTGCTCGCCGCCGGCAGCAAGGCACAGCTCAGCGCGAACCCCGGCGAGGAAGGCCAGACGATGGCCGGGTTCATCGGCTTTGCCGGAATCGGTGACCAGGCCACGGGCAGCACCGGGTACCAGTCGATCTTTGCGGTGGGTGCGCTGCTGTTCACCGTGACCCTCGTGCTGAACATCGCCAGCATCCGGATCGTCCGTCGGTTCCGTGAGGTCTACGAGTGACCGAGCTGCAGAACCTCCGCGCTGCGTCCACGCCGTCACGGTCGGCAAAAGACATGGTCTTTCGCATCTTCATGTTCGCGGGAATCGGGATCGCTCTCGGATCGCTCGCGACTCTTCTCGCCAATGTCATCATCGAGGGTGCGCCGCGGTTGGGCACGGACCTCATCCGCAACATGCCCTCGGCACGCCCACGTCGTGCAGGCATCCAGTCGGCGATCTTCGGGTCGCTCTGGGTGGTTCTGACAACGGCGATCATCAGCCTGCCGACGGGCATCGGTGCGGCGATCTATCTCGAGGAATTTGCCCGGCGTGACCGTTGGTACAACCGCTTGATCGAACTGAACGTGCAGAACCTCGCTGCTGTTCCGTCGGTGGTGTACGGCATTCTCGGGCTCGCGTTCATCAAGAGGGGGCCGCTCGGTCTCGGTTCGACCGTTCTCACGGCGGCCCTCGTGCTGTCGATGCTCGTGCTGCCGACGGTCGTGATCGTCTCGCGAGAGGCGATCAGGGCCGTGCCCGACAGTTTCCGGCAGGGTTCGCTGGCTCTCGGCGCGACAAAGTGGGAGACGGTCCGCCACCACGTGCTGCCGAACGCACTTCCCGGCATCCTCACGGGCACGATCCTGTCGATCTCACGGGCTCTCGGAGAATCTGCGCCACTCCTGATGCTCGGCGCCCTCACCTTCATCACCTTCAACCCGACGGGTCTCGACAGCCAGTACACAGTGCTTCCGATCCAGATCTTCAGCTACATCAGCAGCGCCAAGCAGGAATTCAAGCCACTTGCCGCGGCCTCGATCGTCGTGCTTCTCGTTGTGTTGCTTGCACTGAACGCAGCCGCGATTTTCCTTCGAAACAAGTACCAGAAACGGTGGTGACCATGGAGACGAAAAACCTCGGACACGAGTCTGCTGCAGAGGCGGCAGAAGTGCAGAACGACGTCGACAAGATCGTTCTCACCGCACGGGACCTCTCCGTCTTCTACGGAGACTTCAGGGCGGTGCGTGACGTGAATCTCGAGATCCGCCGCGGTGAGATCACCGCTTTCATCGGGCCGTCGGGCTGCGGGAAGTCGACGGTTCTCCGCTGCTTCAACCGCATGAACGACCTCATTCCGGGTGCACGCGTCGAGGGGTCGGTCGAGTACCACGGAATCGACCTGTACGGGGCAGAGGCCGATGCGGGCGAGGTCAGGCGGCGCATCGGCATGGTGTTCCAGCGGCCGAATCCGTTCCCGAAGAGCATCTACGACAACGTCGCCTACGGACCGCGGGTGAACGGAGTCCGCAAGAAGTCGGAACTCGATGCGATCGTCGAGAAATCGCTCGTCGGTGCGGCGCTGTGGGACGAGGTGAAGGACCGCCTCGACGCATCGGCCATGGGAATCTCCGGCGGACAGCAACAGAGACTCTGCATCGCCCGCTCGATCGCCATCGAACCGGAGGTTCTCCTCATGGACGAACCGTGCTCGGCGCTCGACCCGATCGCAACGGCGCGCATCGAGGACCTGATGCAGGAGATCAAGCAGCAGTACACGATCGTCATCGTCACCCACAACATGCAGCAGGCGGGCCGGGTGTCGGACAGCACCGGATTCTTCACCACCGAGGTAAATTCGGAGAGTGACCGCCGCACTGGTGTCCTGGTGGAGTTCGACAGCACACAGAAGATCTTCTCCAGGCCCGACGACAGTCGCACCGAGGCCTATATCACCGGAAGGTTTGGATGATGGACGAGTTACGCAAGGGTTTTCATCACGAACTCGACGAGGTGCGCACCGACCTCATCCGGTTGGCGGCGGCGGTCATCGAGGCGATCCCGCGTGCGACACACGTTCTCCTGAACCAGGATCTCGACGGGGCAAACGCACTCATCAGGAATGACGACGAGATCGATGCATTGTCCATCGAGCTCGAGGAGCGCTGCTACCAGCTTCTGGCCCTGCAGGCCCCGGTTGCCGGCGACCTGCGGCAGCTCGTCGCGATCGTGAAGATGGTCGCCGACATCGAACGTTCGGCCGATCTCACGGTGAACATCTGCAAGGCCGCACGGAAGATCTACGGCCACGAACTCGACCCGCGCATGCGCGGGCTCATCAGCCGGATGAGTGAGCAGGCCCAGCAGTTGTTCTCCGCGGCACTCGAGTCGTTCGAGGAGAACGATGCCGCCAAGGCGGCAGCAATCGACGACATGGACTCGTTCCTCGACGGTCTCCAGCGTGAGTTCGTCCGCACGATCTTCGAGAGCCACGCCGACACGAAGATCGATCTCCAGGTTGCGATCCAGATGGCCATGGTCGCCCGCTTCTACGAGCGGATCGGTGACCACGCCGTCAACATCGGCGAGCGGGTCCAGTATGTCGTCACCGGGTGGTTGCCCGAGCACAAGGGTGCCGCAAGGTTCCGTTCGGGTCGCGACGACACCGGTGACCTTCCCATCTCTCCCGGCGGCGCCTGACAGTGACCGGTCGGGGCACTGAATGACGGTTTTTCTTGCTCTGCTTGCCGTTGTGGGCTGGGCTCTTTCTGTTTCTCTCCTGGTGTCCCGGTCGAGACAACGTGCCGGAACTGCCGTCGACGAGCCCCGTCAGACCGACCAGGATTCGCCTGCCCAGGTTCCCGTCGACTCGATCATCGATTCGCTCCCCTTGGGCGTCGTGGTTGTCGATGCCGACGGACACGAGACTTTCCGAAATGCGGCGGTACGCGACAGGTCGATTGCCCGGCACGAGGCTGTGCTGATCGATGCCGTCATCGAGAGACTCTCGCGGTCTGCCGTTCTCGGTGAGTCAGCAACCGAGACGATCGATCTTGTCGGGCCACCCTTCCGTGTGCTGGTGATCAACGCGATTCCGTCGGCCAGCAACGGGGCGGTCATCACGGTCGAGGACATCTCCGAGCGCTCGCGCCTCGACCAGGTGCGCACCGATTTCGTTGCGAACGTCAGTCACGAGTTGAAAACCCCCATCGGGGCCATCTCCATTCTCGCCGAGACTCTCGAGGGCGAGACCGACGACGAGGACATCAAGAACCTCGTCCGCAGGATGGTCGCAGAGAGCCACCGCATGTCAGACACGATCGACGACCTTCTCGAGCTGTCGCGTGTGCAACTCGGCGGAGACCTCGTGCTCGCCCCGGTGGACATGAACGACGTCGTCACGGAGGCACTCGAGCGTTCGCGTCCGCTCGCACAGAAGCGGGGAATCACGTTGGTCAACGAGCCCAGCACGACGGATGCCACCATCCAGGGTGACCGTTTCCAGTTGCTGTCGGCAATCGGGAACCTCGTCGACAACGCCATCAAGTACAGCGACGACAATGCGACGGTCACCGCTCTCGTCCGCGCCCATGCCGCCCAGGTCGAGGTCGAGGTCATCGACCAGGGAATCGGCATCCCGGTGGCGAGCATCGACCGGATCTTCGAACGGTTCTACCGTGTCGACCGGGCCCGCAGCCGGGGTACGGGGGGCACCGGCCTCGGTCTGTCGATCGTCAGGCACGTGGTCACCAATCATGGCGGGGAGGTGAACGTGAGGTCACGGGAAGGTGAAGGTTCGCGCTTCACGGTGGGTTTGCCGCGTCGAAGCCCTGCCGGGGTCGGCACCATTGGTGACGATGACGAACGAGCAGTTGATCATGGCTAGTCCGACCGTGTTGGTGGTGGAGGACGAGGAGTCCTTCGTCGAGGCCCTGAAGGTGGGGCTGAAGCGCGAGGGTTTCCGCGTCGAGGTCGCACGTGACGGGGTGCAGGCCCTCGAGATGTTCGACATCGTGAAGCCCGACGTGATCCTCCTCGACGTGATGCTGCCGAAGATGTCCGGAATCGACGTGTGCCGTCAGCTGCGCAAGAAGACCCTCACCCCGATCATCATGGTGACCGCCAAGGGAGCCGAGATCGACACGGTTGTCGGGCTCGAGGTGGGTGCCGATGACTACGTCACCAAGCCCTACCGCCTGCGCGAGCTCACCGCACGCATCCGTGCCGTGCTCCGTCGTGTTCCCGCCGACACGACGGCGCGGGGTGGCGAACTCTCGACGGGCTCGATCCAAGTCGGCGATGTCGCACTCGATCCAGACGAGCACAACGTCGTCATCAGGGGCGAGACGATGAAACTGCCGCTGAAGGAATTCGAGTTGCTCCACCTGCTGCTCGCCAATGCAGGGAGAGTCCTGTCACGCGACGTGTTGATCGACCGGGTGTGGGGCAGCGACTACGTCGGCGACACGAAGACCCTCGATGTGCACATCAAACGGTTGCGTGCCAAGGTCGAACACGATTCGGCCCAACCCACACGCATCGTGACGATCCGGGGCCTCGGGTACAAATACGAAAGACCGCGTTCGGCGTAGTATCGCCACGTGGCGACCCGACGACCAGCACGACCCGCGGACGACTACGGTCTCCCGCCGATCACGCCCATCCGTCGGCTCGGCAGGGTTCACTCACTGATGGTGGCCGGCGAGGCCGCGATGACGATCTCGCTGGCGGACTCGGTGTTTCTCTCGGTGTCACCCGACGCCGCGCGCCCGAAGGTGCTCGGTTTTCTGCTGTTGAGCGTGTTGCCCTTCGCCATCATCGCCCCGTGGATCGGACCGCGCATCGACCGCATCCGCGGCGGCCAGCGCATGGTGGTCGTCTCCGTGGGAATCCTGCGGGCGCTCGTGCTGTTCGGCATGACACAGGTGCTGCAGGACTCCGGGATCCCGTTGTTCGCGTTGGTTTTTTCGTCTCTGGTGCTCGCCAAGACCTACGCAATCTCGAAGTCGGCGATCGTGCCGACCATCGTGACCGACGATGATGCACTCGTCGACGCCAACGGAAAACTCGGCCAGATCGCCGGCATCACCGGGTTCGTGGTGGCGGTTCCGGCCGGTGTTCTCCAGTTGATCGACGCCAAGCTGTCGCTCGGCCTCGGCATACTCGCGTTCCTGTTCGCGTCGTTGAATGCGTTCCGGCTGCCGAGAACCGTTGTCGCCGAGAAACCCGCGAACACACTCGAGATCGAGGAACTCCACTCGCCCGCGGTGCTGCAGGCGGCTCTCGCCATGCGTGTTCTCCGCGGTGCGGTCGGCTTCAACTTCTTCCATCTTGCGTTCTGGTTGCGCAACGAGACCGCCGGGACCCTGTGGTTCGGACTCGCGATATCCATCTCTGGTCTTGCGACGCTGTCGGCGAACTTCGTGGGCCCGCGCATCAGGCGGCACATGCGCGAGCAGACCATGATCGCGCTGGCGCTGTTGCTCGTTGCCGGCGCGGGTGTCGGTGCCGCGTTCTCGGGCCGCATCGTGGCGGGCATCATCCTTGCCTCGGTCGTGAACGCGGCTGCTGCGATCTGTCGTCTCGCGTTCGAGGCGGTGGTGCAGAAAGGTGCGCCCGATGCAAACCGGGGCCGTGCGTTCTCGAGTTTCGAGACCCAGAATCAACTTGCATGGGTGGCTGCCGGTCTGTTGCCGGTGTTCTTCAGGCCCGCAGGCTGGCTGGGCTTCGCGGGCCTTGGCGCGATCGGTCTTGTCGGCTTCGTGTTGTTCTTCCGGTTCCCCGGCGGGATCAAAGTGTTTCGAGGCGGGCGAGCCACAGGCCCGGGGCGTCGACTTCGTTCGGAGTAGGCAGGTGCCCGGGGTCTGTCAGCATCGTCTGAAGTGATGCTGCACCTGCCCGTTCGACCACGCCGTCGATGAATGCGCGCCCGCGCACCTGTTGGGCACGTGTCGTCGAGATGCCGAGCAGGCGCTCGATGAGCTGGGCATCCGACCCGTAATCCGCACGTCGTCGGCGCACCGCCTCGGCAATCGGAGACGACGACCCGAGAAGGCGTGCACTCACCGTGTCGACGACGAAGTCGACGTACCCCGCGACCGCGGCCACCTGGGCGTCGAGCAGGGGGGCGAGCGCCTCTTGCTCGGTACTGCGAACCGCACCCATCAACACCATCGGGTCGGAAAAGAGCGACTGGATCCGCGAGAGCGCGTCGTCGTCGTTGGGGTCGAGTTCGCCGATGTGCTGCATCAACGCCTCGGGATCCGGACGGAATGCGGAGACGTGCCGCCGCACCAGTTCCATGAGGCCGTTGACGATTGCGGGAGTGGCGAGAACCGCGTGTGACGAGAGTTCGTGGATGAGAACCCACATGCGCAGGTCGTCGGTCGCGATGCTCCATTCCGTGGCGAACGCATCGACCGACGACGACACCACGAGGATCTCGGCGGCATGCGGTCTGGCCAGCGGCAGTTCGTACTGGCCGAGCGCATGGGCGGCGAGTGCCCCGACCATCGAGCCGATCGACATGCCCATCATGGCGGGCGCCATCATGTTCGAGAGGTTGCCGAGCATCGCCATCATCGGGTCGTCGGGAGACTCGCCGGTCTTCGGGCGCTGGCTCAGTGAGGTTGCGAGGTCGGTGAACAACGGTCGCAGGTCGGTGAGTGTGCGGTGGGCCCAGCGTGCGCGGGTGGTCGTGAGAATCTCGGAATGCGAGTCTCGCGGGCCTGTCGAGAGCATGGTGATCTCCCGAACATGCATGTCGGCGATGTCGGCGAGGGCGTTGTAGGCGAGTCTGGTCTGGGAATCGGGCTCGGGATCGGGTGAGTCACCGACGGCGCCGAGCTGCGAGAACTGTTGGGCAAGGTCCCAGTTGAGCGGGCCCTGCTGAGACATTGCCCGCATCATGTCGTTGAAGAAAGGGAGGCCTCCGAACGGGTTCATCGGGTTGTTGCCGTCGTCTGACATGTCGTCAGGCTAGGAGAAGATCCGGTGAGTCACGGTGCGGCGAGAGCCAGAAGTGTCTCGCGGGTCAGCGACCATTCTGCGTGGTCGTGGCGCACCAGAACACCGGCCACTCGGCCCATGCGGTCGAGAACCAGCGCGATGCCGTTGATGGGGGTCGACATGTTGACCGGATGCACCCCGGTCTTCGACTGAGACGACAGGCTCGGTTCGGGCGCGGCCTCGTGGTGCCGGAAGGCATCGACGATCGTGTATCGCGGCAACTCGTCAGAGGTGAGTGAATCCTTGACGTGGGTGAGGTCGACTGCCGGAGCCGCTGATCCCGTGGCCAACTTGATGATCGTGACCCCTGCGAGCCGGTCTTGCCGAACGACCGAGAACTTCTTCCTGGAGGAGGCGGCAAGAATCCTGAGAGATTCGGTGGCGACCAGCCAGTGACGACTGCCGAGCGAGACGGCCGATGTCGAGCCGTCGGCGCCCCCGAGCACACCGAGCGAAGTCAGGCCGCTTCCCCTCACGATCACGACCGTGGTGGTGGTGACTCTGGGGTCGTCACCGCTGTAGTCCTGCACTCCACGGGGAATCGCAATGGCGAGAACCACCAGCGACGACACGACACTTGCCAGCACGGTGATGGCGGTGAGCCGTCGCCCGAGCGGGGGCGCAGTCCTGAGGTGTGAATCACGCGCTGCATCGGCCAGTTCGGCAGGATGTCTCCACGTGCGGTCGTAGGGCGGTACGGGCGACGAGTCGGGGTTCTCGAATTCATCCGCGGTCACAAAAAGAGAAGAGTACTTCCGTCGGTCGGCACGTGGGCATCAGCATCACGGGTTTCCGGGAACCTGGTGCGAGTACGATGAGAGACATGGTGACGCCTGCGCAGGGAGACGAATGGTTGGCCCTCACGGCCGACGACCTGCCGATCGGCGCCGTCTACGAGTGGGCCGTCAGGCCCGAGTGCGGCGCGGTGGTGCTCTTCTCGGGCACTGTGCGTGACCACGCCGACGGCCGTACGGATGTCACCTCGCTCGAGTACGAGGCCTACGACGACGCGGTCATCCCGGTGTTCCGCGAGATTGCGGCCGAGACGCGGCGTCGGTTCCCCGGCGCGAGGCGAATCGCCGTGCTGCACCGGACCGGGACCCTGCAACTGGGTGAGTCGTCGGTCGTGGTCGCCGTGTCATCGGCGCACCGCCCGGTTGCGTTCGACGCCGCAAGATTCGCGATCGACGCGTTGAAGGAGAGTGCGCCGATCTGGAAGAAGGAGAACTGGAACGGCGGTTCCGGGTGGGGCACCGGGGCGCACGATGTCGTGTCACCGACATCGGTCGGGCGCACGCAATGATCTCGATGTCGTTCATCACCGGGTTCTTCTGGGTCATGGCGGTCATCTCCGGCTCGACACTTCTCGTGCTGGTGTACCTCGACAACCGCAAGAGCCGCATCGACGACGGAATCGCACAGTTCCGTCGGCACATCGATGCGCTGTCGCCTGATTCGCGGCGCAATTCGGTGCAACGGAACAACGATGATCGGTGGAACCGCTAGTGGCACGTGACCTCGCGATCGACCTCGGCACCGCCAACACCCTCGTGTACATGAAGGGCAGGGGGATCGTGCTCAACGAGCCGTCGGTGATCGCGGTCAACCGCCAGTCGGGCGAGGTTCTCGCCACCGGCCACGACGCGTGGGACATGATCGGTCGCACCCCCAGTTACATCGTGGCCGTGCGGCCGTTGCGCGGTGGTGCCATCACCGACTTCGACATCACCGAGCGCATGATCCGTCTGCTGCTGCAGCGCGTGGGTGTCTCCCGGTTCACACGGCCGAAGGTGGTCATCTGCGTGCCGTCGGCCATCACCGAGGTCGAGAGACGTGCGGTCACCGATGCAACCCGTCGTGCCGGCGCGTCGGATGCACAGCTCATCGAGCAGCCGATGGCCGCGGCAATCGGGGCCAACCTGCCGATCGACGAGCCCGTCGGCAACATGGTCATCGACATCGGCGGCGGCACGACAGAGACTGCCGTCATCAGTCTCGGTGGCATCGTTGCGCTCGAGGCGATCCGCGTCGGCAGTTTCGACATCGATGCGGCGATCCAGGCCTACGTGCGTCGTGAACACGGCGTCGCCATCGGTGAGCGCACCGCCGAGGAGATCAAGATCCAGATCGGCTCTGCCGAACCCGACCCTGCAGACCGCAGCGCAGACATCCGTGGTCGCGACCTGGTCACCGGCCTGCCGAAGACCGTGCGTCTCACGTCTGAAGAGGTGCGGTTCGCAATCGACGAGCCGGTCGCCGCGATGGTGCAGTCTGTGAAGCGATGTCTCGCGAAGGCACCGCCGGAACTTGCACAGGACTTTCTTGCGAGGGGCATGTACCTCGTCGGGGGTGGCGGCATGCTGCGGGGTCTCGCACAGCGCATCGCCCGCGAGACCGAGGTTCCGGTGAAGATGTCGCCGCAGCCGCTCGAGGCCGTCGTGCTGGGCGCCGGTCACTGCATCGAGAACTACCAGGCGTTGCGCGGCATGTTCATGGGCACGCGACGTTAGGTCAGCCGCGCACCGCCCTGACCTCGCGCACGTTCCCGTCGGCCGACAACACGTACAACGTGTCTGATGTCGACCGAACCGCTGTCACGTTTCCCAGCCCGGTCGACACGGTCTCTCTGCCCACGGTGATCTCGCCGTCGGTCAGCACCGCCCACACGTCGCCGCTGCAGTAATCACCGAAGAAGTACCAGCCTGCGCGCCCCGGGGTCGACGAGTTGTTGCCGACGGCGCCACCCGACACCGAGCACCGACCGTCGCCGTGGTCGTACTCGTGCACGGGCATCACGGTGTCATCGACCGACACGTCGTTGTTGAACCGATGGCTGCCTTCGTAGGCGCTCCAGCCCAGGTTCGCGCCGCGGCCACCGGGGTAGCCGTCGGCGGCGGGAAGCGCTGTCACTTCTTCCCACTTGTTCTGTCCGACGTCGGCGACCCACAGCGAACCGTGCACGTCGAAGGTCATGCGCCACGGGTTGCGCACCCCGACAGACCAGATCTCGGGGTGTGCACCATCAGGAAACGGGTTGCCGTCGGGTACGTCGTACCCGCCCTCGGCGCGGGGGTCGATGCGCAGGATCTTGCCGAGCAGTGAGCCCATCGACTGCGCGCGGCGCTCGGGGTCGTTCGCACTGCCGCCGTCTCCCATGCCGACGTACACCATGTTGTCGGGGCCGACGAGAACGGAGCCCCCGTTGTGGTTCTGGTAGGGCTGTTCGACCCGCAGCACCAGGTTGCCCGGCGATGTCGCCGAGCGGAAAGTACCGTCGCTGTCGTTCATGAGTGCCACGGTGATCTCGGTGTCGCCGTCGGTGTTGGTGCGGTTGAGAATCGCCTGCCATTCGTTGTCGACGCTCCGGAAGGCGAGCCCGAGAAGACCTCTCTCGCCGCCGAAAGACGTTGATGACGACACATCGAGAACGGTGGTTCGCGTTGCTCCGTTCCTCGACCACTTCTCGACGGTGCCCGACTGTGACACCACGTAGAACCACGCATCTGCAGGGGACCGTTCGACGAGGTCAACCGGGGAGTCGACCGTGCCGACTGTCGAGACCCGGTACGACACGGTCGTGTTCGCAGCCTGGGTGGTGGTCGACGGCCCGAGAACCTCTGTCGAGGAACCGCATGCGGCAAGAACGACGAGCGCGAGGACGACGCGTCTCATCACTGGGGCTTGACGCGGATGAGACCTTCCTGCACCACCGTGACGGCAAGCTGGCCGTCGTGGGTGTAGATCGAACCGCCCGCCAGGCCGCGGGCATTCGAGGTCGAGAGTGCGAGCTGGTCGTACAGAAGCCATTCGTCTGCGCGGAACGGCCGGTGGAACCACATTGCGTGGTCGAGACTCGCCATCTGAACCCCGCCCTCGTTCCACCCGAGGCCGTGGGGCAGCAGCGTGGTGTCGAGCAGGGTCATGTCACTCGCGTAGGTGACGATGCACGCGTGCAGAACAGGGTCGTCGGGAAGTGTTCCGTCGGCCCGCAACCACACCTGCTGACCCGACGACTCGACCCCCTGTCTCTCGAACGGAGAGCCGTTGACATAACGAAGATCGATGGGGCGCGGACGGTGGTACCAATCGCCCATCTGCTCCTTGAAGGGCGCCATGCGCGTCTTGAAGTCGGGCAGCGTGTCAGGGTCGGCCATGTTCGACGGCGATGCAATCTGCCAGTCGAGGCCCGGCTCGGGCGCGTGGAAACTCGCCTGCAGGTTGAAGATGACCTCGCCGTGCTGAATCGCCACGACACGCCGTGTGGTGAAACTGCGACCGTCACGCAGACGGTCGACTTCGTAGAGAATCGGTGCCGCGGGGTCGCCGGGGCGTAGGAAGTACGCGTGGAGCGAATGCACGAAGCGGGTCGACTCGTCGACCGTGCGCGACGCCGCAACGAGCGACTGCCCGGCAACCTGGCCCCCGAAGACGCGCACCCTGTTCTCCTCGGGCGAGTGCCCGCGGAAGATGTTGACCTCGATGACTTCGAGGTCGAGCAACGAGACGAGGTCGTCGAGAGGTGTCGTCATGGCTCCATAGTAGGGTCGAAACATGCCACTTCTTCCCCTGGATGCTGACCAATTGTTGACCACCACGAGAGCGGTACGAAAGCGCCTCGACTTCTCCCGGCCCGTCGACGACCAGGTGGTGCGCGAGTGCGTGGAGATTGCGATGCAGTCCCCGTCGGGTTCGAACAACATGACGATGCAGTTCGTGGTCGTGCGGGACGAGGCCAAGCGCAAGGCGATCGGCGATGTCTACCGTCAGTGTTACGACATCTACCGGTCGCTCGACGGTGTGTACATCGGGTCCATCGACAAGGGTGGCGCGAAGGAGAACGAACAGCAGAAGAGGTCGGCGGCCTCTGCCGACTACCTGGCCGACCACATGGGTGATGCACCGGTGCTGGTGCTCGCGTGCAACAAGGGTGCGCGTGTCGAGGGAGCACCCGCGATGATGACCGCATCGATGATGGGCAATGTGTTGCCCGCGATGTGGAGCTTCATGCTCGCCGCACGTGCCCGCGGTCTCGGCACCGCATGGACCACCATCCATCTGATGATGGAACAGCAGGTCGCCGACATTCTCGGGATTCCTTTCGAGTCGGTGCAGCAGACGTGCCTGTCGCCGCTCGCGTACACGGTCGGAACCGATTTCTCCCCGGCGTCGCGTCCGCCCGCCGACAGCATCATCCACTGGGACGCATGGTGAGTCTTCCTGCCGAACTGCGGGTGCGTGCACTCGCGGCACGCGGCTTCATGCCCGAGAACGAGGGTGACGCGTTGTTCGATGCGGCAGTGGCTGCCGCGCAGAAGTCAGGCGGGCCGTTTCTCGAGGTCGGTTCGTACTGTGGCCGGTCGACGGTGTGGCTCGGCGGTGCGGCACGCGCCACTGGCCGGGTCGTCTTTGCGGTTGACCACCACATGGGCAGCGAGGAGAACCAGCCGGGATGGGAGTGGCACGAGCCCGATCTCGTCGACCCGCGCACCGGCCGCATGGACACACTCCCGCATTTCAGGTCGACGATCGTCGGTGCCGGCCTCACCGATGTCGTGGTCGCGATCGTGGGCGATTCGCCGACGGTTGCGCGCAACTGGTCGACCCCACTGTCGTTCCTCTTCATCGACGGTGGTCACGGGGTCGAACCGGCAACCCTCGACTACGAGCTGTGGACACCGCATGTCGCGCCCGGAGGGACACTCGCGATTCACGACGTGTTCCCCGACCCGGCAGACGGCGGCCGTCCGCCGTACGAGAACATCTACCTGCCGGCACTCGGCAGCGGCATGTTCGAGGAAGTGAGCTCGACGGGTTCGTTGCGCGTGTTGCGACGGGTCTAGAGAACGGGCACCTGGAGGTGTGCGTTCCGGCGCGCCATCGGCCGTGTGAACAACGTGGCCGCGGGTGAACCGCCGCTGATTGCGTCGGCGGCCATGATGATTGCCGCGGCCGTGTAGGCGCTGTACTCGTCAGCGGGGAAGTGCACCATCGTCTTGTCGGGTTCGCTCGGGTACACGATGCCGGTCCAGTACGCGCCGTCGTCGCGGCGGTGGGGCATGGTCCACAGCAGCAACTCGCGCGCAGTCTCGCGGTCCCCGGCCGCGCAGTGCGCAATTGCGCATTCGCTCGTCTCTGCGGCGGTCACCCACATCTCGTCGTTGACGCACCTCACGCCACGGTCGTCCAGCACGAAGGTGTCCCAACTCTCTGCGAGGCGCGACTTGGCACGGATGCCCGTCATCGCCCCGGTGAGAACCGGGTAGTACCAGTCCATCGCCCAGCGTTCCTTCGGTTCGAATGCGGTGAGGTCCGTCGTGATGATGCGGTCGAGTGCATCTGCGGCGGCCGTGTAGGCCGGGTGCGGGTCGCCGACCAGGTCGGCAATCGCCGCACCGCAGTGCAGTGCGTGACGTATCGAGGAACACCCGGTGAGGAGCGCATAGTCCCACGGCTGACTGTTGACCTCACGGGCCCACAGGATGGTCCCGTCGTGGCGACGCATGTCGAGCACCCAGTCGAGGGCGGCGCGCACCGTCGGCCAGAGTGCCTTCACCGCGGCAGTGTCACGGGTGCAGAGCCAGTGTGCCCACACGCCGACCGCAATGTAGGCGGTGACGTTCGTGTCGAGTTTGTCGTCTTCGATCGAGCCGTCGGGCAGGTAGTAGTTGAACCACCAACCATCGGCGTCCTGGTTGTTCGCGAGCCAGCGGTATGCGGCGAGAGCGGCATCGTGACGGCCCATGATGTCGAGTGCGATCGCTGTTTCGACGTGGTTCCACGGGTCGCAGTGCCCGTTCGGGTACCACGGGATCATTCCGTTCGACAGTTGCAGTGTCTCGATCGAGTCGGCGGTGCGCTGCAGGTCGGCAGTGGTGAGAATGCCGGGAAGGTGCGGAAGAGACCGGGTCACGAGTGTCTCGGTTTCGTGGAATAGACGATGAAGCTCTTGCCCAGCACGGGGCTCAGCACCTTCTCGGCGATGCGCGTCGACGTGGGGCCCTCGATGATGTCCCACTCGAGGAATCTCCGGTACCTCGTCACGAGCGGGTGGTCGTTCTTCGTGGGGCCCACCGCGCACTTCAGCCACCAGTACGGCGAGTGGAGTGCGTGGGCATGGTGGCTCTTGCGCACCGTGAGGCCAGCGGCGCGCAGTTTCGCCTTCAACTCGGTGGCCGAGTAGATGCGCACGTGACCACCAACGCTCTTCGGTGCGTGGTACTCGTCTGACAGCATCCAGTTGATCTTCTCCGGCCACCATGTCGGCACCGTGACCGCCAGCGAACCACCGGGCTTCAGCACCCTGTGCAGCTCGGCAATGGCGGCGACGTCGTTCTGGATGTGCTCGAGCACTTCGGACGTGACGACGCAGTCGAACGTGTTGTCGGGGAACGGCAGCCGTGTGGCGTCACCGCGCAACACACCGCCGTAGTTGGTGGCAGGAATCTCGTTCTCGTGGATCATCGCACCGAACGTGGCACGGGTTCCGACGACTTCGTCCTGGGCCCAGTCGAGTGCGTACACCTCGGCGCCGTGACGTGCCGCCTCGAATGCATGGCGCCCGAAGCCTGCACCGGCGTCGAGGAACTTGTCGCCCGGGCGCAGCCCGAGTGTGTTGAAGCGAACCGTCAGCATGTCAGCCCCGCTGCGCCAGTTTCTTCCGGTTGTGGGGCATGTCGAGAACCTCGCGGTACTGCTGCACGGTGAGTTCGGCGCAGTGTCTCCAGCTCCAGCGCGACACCACACGGTCGCGACCCGCACGACCGACGCGTTCCCTGAGGGCCGCGTCGTCGAGGCCGCGCCGCAGTGCCGCGGCCAGTGCCTCGGCATCGCCGGCAGGGCACTGGAGAACCGTGTCGCCGTCTGTGCCGGTGACCTCGGGAAGTGCACCGCCGTCGGTGGCGACCAGACAGATGCCGGTGCTCATCGCCTCGATCGCAGGGAGGCTGAATCCTTCGTAGAGGCTCGGCACCACGGCCAACTCGGCCTCGGCGTAGAGCTCGACGATGCGTTCGTCTGACACACCCGACACGAAATCGATGTAGGGCATGAGACCGAGCGACTCGATGAGGTCCATGCTGTGGCCGGGCCGTGGTTTGCCGATGATGGTGAGACGCACGTCGCGTTCGGTGCGCAGTTTCGCCATTGCCTCGAGAAGGTACGACAGGCCCTTCAGTGCAACGTCGGCTGATGCGGTGGTGATCAGCCGGCCAGGCTGGCGCTGCACGTGCGGCAACGGCCGGAACAGGTCGGGGTCGACACCGACGGGCACCAGGCGCATGCGGTCGCGCGAGACGCCCATGTCCTTGTTGATGTCGGTGATGCTGTTCTCGCTGACGACGACGATGCGCGGCATCTTGCTCGCGACTTTCCCCTGCATGTCGACGAACGAGTACCACCGCTTCAACGAGCGCCGTTTCCACCACGTGCGTGCGTGGCTCATCTCGAGCTCGCGGTCCTTGGTGATGGGGTGATGAAGAGTGACGATCGTTGGGATCAACTTCTCGATCTTCAGGATGTCCCAACCGAGGCACTGGTTGTCGTGCACGAGGTGGAAGTCACCGGCACGTGACTTGAGCTCACGGTACGCACGCTTGGAGAAGGCGAGCGGCTCGGAGAACTGGCCCGTGAGGAAACGTGCGGTCTCCACCACGTCGGGCCATGTCTTCAGTTCCCAGTAGCCGGGCAGTCGCCCCGGGTACATGTCGTTGAAGATGTCGAGACTCGGCAGCTTGTGCATGGTGATGCGGTCGTCGAGAACGGGGTAGGGCTGCCCGCCGAACACCTCGACCGAATGACCGAGATCGACGAGTGCCTTCGTGAGATGACGTGTGTACACGCCCTGCCCGCCGACATGCGGCTTTCCGCGGTACGTGAGATAGGCGAGGCGCAACGGGCCGTTCGGGTCGTATGCAGCACCTGACATAGGTGTTGCAGGCTAACTGGCACCCCGTGGAATGGCTCGTGAACGACGCTGGAAGAGCCACAGGGCCCACAGCACCAGGGCGATTATGTAGACCCTATTTCCGAGGCGCGAATACACGGTGCGGCCCTCCCGCACGTCAATCGTGCGTTCGATGACCGCGGGCTCGCCGATGTCGGTTCGGTCGTGCACCGATCCGTCGGGGTCGACGAACGAACTGAAGCCCGTCGGTGCCGCCTGCACGAGCCAACGCCCCTGCTCGCGTGCCCGCAGTCGCGACGACGCGAGTTGCTGGGTCTGCAGTATCGACCATGTGTAGCTCGAGCCGTTCGTGGGGTTCACGACGAACCCGGCACCGTCGGCGACCCCTTCGTTCACACGTCCGCCGAAGAACACCTCCCACGAGATGGCAACCGAGGCGCGGTCGTCGCCGATGTCGAGCCACGCACGCCCGTCGCCTGGCCGCGCGTCACGCGGCACGAGGTGCGTCGGGGCACCGAGTGACGACAGCAGCGACCGCATGGGCATGTACTCGCCGAACGGCACCCGTCTCACCTTGTCGTAGCGCGAACTGACGAAGCCGTCGGGCTCGACGACGATGTGGGCGTTCGTGAACGCGCCGACACCTGCGTCCTCGGTGATGCCGACGACCATCGGGGTCTGCAGTCGCTTCGCCTCACGGAAGATCTCGACGTACTCACGGCTGTCGGCGAAGAGACCTGTGGCCGACACGTTGATCACGTTCTCGGGCCACAGCACAAAATCTCTCCTGTCGTCGGGGGAGAGAGACTTGGTCAGCGACATGTGCCGGTCGAAGACCTCGCGCGGGTCGGTGTCGACCGCGTGCGTTCCCTGTTCTCCGCCTCCCTGCACCACGGTGATCCGTACGGTTCGACCCGTGTCGCGCGTCGAGTCCCATGCGTTCGCGACTCCGACGAGAATCACGGTCACGAGAACCGCCCTGAGTCGCCGCGGCGAGAGCGAGATCCAGAACACGACGAGTGAGATCACGATCACACCGCCGAGCGGCGACAGTGCGGCCAGGGGGCTCTGCGACTGGCCGATCGCGACGGTCGCGAGCGGAACACCACCGAACGGCCACGACAGCCGCACGACCTCGGCGAGTGTGTGGAAGACGATGAGTGCCGTGCGGTGCTGGTGAACCGGGAATGTCGCCGCAGCCCGCCCCGCGACCCCGTGGACACATGCAAACAGTGCAACGGCAATCAGGTACCCGGGCGCGGTGAGGAACCACATCCACGCCATCGCAGGCAGGAACCAGCCGACCGCGAAGAAGGCGGCGGTGAGGAACGGGGACGACTCGCGCCGTGCGGTCGCCAACGATCCGTACGCCGCGACACCGACAAACGCGAGCGGCCACCATCCCCACGGTGGCATCGAGGCGGCCACGAGGGCGCCGGCAAGAAAGGGTGCGGTCGCCCTGCGCATCATTCGACGAGCGTGGCGCGCACTGCGTACCGCTTGCTCACGCTTCCCCTCGGGTGGCACGTGAACAACGTGAGAGACGGCTGCGTGGTCGGTCTGATGATCCACAGGTCGGTCGGTCGCACGATGTACTTCCCGGTGACGCGGTACCTCACCGTGTGCCGGGGGCGAGCCACGACGATGATGTCTCCGACCCTCAGTTTCTGGATGTCGTAGAAGGGGCGGTGGGCCGACGTGCGGTGACCGCCGATCACCATGTTGCCGAGGTCCCCCGGAAGCGCACTTCCGGGCCAGTACCCGACTCCGCGGTCGAACTCTCGCTCGGTGACACCTTTGTAGATGGTGACGTCGACGTTGAGTTTCTCGATGGAGAGACGCCCGACGGTGACGAGCGGGGCTCGCTTTGCCGGGATGCCGTCAGCGGCGACCGGCGGGGTGAACACGGGCAACAACGCCAGAATCACGACCGGCAAGATCAGGGCCCGACGCATCTCCCTATTGTGACAGAGAGGCGAGATGAAGAAGTGTTGCCTCGCTTGCCGCGCGTGCCTGTTGCACGCACGCAGGAATGCCGATGCCTCGGTAACTGGCACCGGCGAGGAACACCCCGGGTGCTGTCTCGCGCAACGACTCCTCGATGCTCCTCAACCGTTCGAAATGGTGCGGCCGGTACTGCGGGAACGACTCGGCCCAGCGGCTGACGCGAATTTCTGTCGGCGCGAGGTCGGCACCTGTGTGCAGTTTCAGGTCGGCGAGCGCGAGGCCCACGAGATGACCGTCGTCGAACTGCATCACGTCGAGTCCGTCGCGGCCGAGAGAGACCCGCACGACCATCGAGCCGTCGTCGGGCCTCCAGTGGGCCCACTTGTTCGAACCGAACGATGCCGCCGTGACCCAACGCTGGTCGGGCTTCGGGACGAGATAGCCGCTTCCCTTGAGGGTCGAGGGCCACTGGTCGGCCGGCACGGCCATCGTGATGAGCACCACGGATGCGTGCTCCCACTGCGAGAGAAGCCGGGATGCATTCCTGTCGATGTCGTGCACGAAACCGGCGCTGTGGCGTGCGGGCGACGCGATGACCACGGCATCACACGCCAGACTGTCGTCGGCCGTGCTGACGACGTAGCCACGGGCCGAGGGTTCGATCGACAGGACTCTCGACGACGTGCGCACGGCACCCCCGAGTGCGACGACGCGTTCGTGCAGCGTGTCGACGAGTGCGCCCATGCCGCGCAACGGTGCACCGAATATCGGTGCACCGGGGTCAGATGCCTTCGTTGCGTTCTTCCGTGACCGTGCCGCGGCGAGCAGCAGGCTGCGCTCGTTCGTGAGGGCAGCCAGTTGCGGCACCGCCTCGAGAGAGAATCTGTCCGTGTCAGCGGCGTAGATGCTCCCGACGAGCGGGTCGACGAGTCTTTCGTGGATCTCGTTTCCGAACCGTCGGCGCACGTAACGGCCGATGGAGTCGTCGGGCGTCGTGCGGGGAAGCAGTGGCTCGACGGCCGCGCGGATCTTCCCTCGCGGCGAGATGAGACGACTTGTGGCGAACGCACGCATGCTTGCCGGCACACCGAGCAGCAGGTCGCCCGGGATCGGGTGCATGCCGTTGTGCCAGACAGACGCGTGTGCCCCCGTGGGTGACGTGAGCGCAGCCCCCAGACCGAGTTGTGCTGCAAGCTGTGCGGCCCACGGCACGCGCGTGAGAAACGCGTCGGCCCCTTCGTCGACCGCGGGCAGTCCCGCGAACGGTGAAGTCCGGATGAGGCCGCCGACCGATTCGTTCGCGTCGAGAACGGTCACCGACACGGGGTGTGCCGCATCAGCAAGAACGGTGAGGGCCGTCGTGAGCCCGCTGATTCCCGCCCCGACCACCACCACGTGGCGTGGTTCGCTCACGCATTCACCACCATGCGCGCCAGCGACGCCATCACTGCCTTGTCGTCGTTCACGCAGGCGGTGCGTGAGAACGCGAGACCGTGTGCGGACGCACGGTGGGCAGCCTCGATGTCGAGGTCATAGAGAACCTCGAGGTGATCAGCCACGAAACCGCATGCCGACACCAGCACGCCGTCGACAGGTTCGTCGGTTCCCTGTGTGGTCGCGAGCGAGTCGATGACCTCGAGGATGTCCGGGCCGATCCACGGCTCGGGTGTCCTGCCCGCCGACTGCCAGGCAATCGACCACTGCGACCATCTGGTGAGACCGACACGTTCGGCCACGAGTTCGGCCGTGGCGCGCAGCTCGTCGGGGTAGGGGTCGCCGCCGTCGATGATGCGCTGTGGCAGCGAGTGTGCGGTGAACAACACCTTGGTGCGCTCCGGCATCGCCGACAGCTTCTGTTTCATGTCGCGTGCGAGGAACTCGACGAACTCTTCGTTGCGCGCCCATGACTCGACACCGCGCACCGGAATACCGTGCGGAGCCGCAGACTCACGCACGCGGCCCATGTACTGGCCGATCGAGTACGACGAGTAATGAGGTGCGAGAACGAGTCCGACGATCTCGCCGAAACCCTGTGCGGCGACGTCGGCGACGGCCTCTTCGATGAACGGGGTGGCGTGCTTCAGGCCGAGAAAGACCTGGTAGTGACCGGGGCGGATCCCGTCGAGTTCGCGCTGCAGTGCATCGCGCTGGTCCTCGGTGAGTTTCTTCAGCGGTGAGAGCCCGCCGATCGCGTCGTAGCGGTCGATGAGGTCCTGGAGAGCCTCGTCGGTCGGCGGCCGTCCGCGCCGGATGTCGGTGTAGTAGGGGAGAATCTCGTCTTTCGTGCGCGGCGTGCCGTACGCCATCACGATGACCGCGGTGCGTTCTGAATTGTTCATTGGTTCCCTCCGGAATGGACATGCTCGACCACTGCGTGCAGCACGTCGGGATCGGTGTCGGGCTGCACGCCGTGACCGAGATTGAAGATGTGGCCCGGATGCCCGGCGTTGTCTCTCAACACGGCCGTCGCACCGCGTACCGCGATGTCGCGGCCCGCAAGGACCAGCGCCGGGTCGAGGTTGCCCTGCACCACCGTGTTCTCCCCGAGCCGACGTCGGGCATCGGTGATGCTGGTGCGCCAGTCGAGCCCGATGACCGAGTTCCCGACGGAGTTCATCGACTCGAGGAGGTGGTCGCACCCGATCCCGAAGTGGATGCCGCGCACGCCGGGGTGGCGGTCGGCCAGTTGAGCGAAGACCGACTGTGTGTGCGGCTTCACGAATGTGTCGTAGTCATGCCGTGACAGCGCGCCGGCCCACGAATCGAACACCTGGAACGCCTCGGCACCGTGTGAGACCTGTGCAGAGATGAACTCGACCGAGTGCTGCACGAGACGAGCCATGATGTCGTGCCACAGGTCGGTGTCTGCACGCATGAGCCGCTTCGTGTTCTGGTAGGTGCGGCTCGGCCGGCCCTCGATGAGATAGCTGGCAACGGTGAACGGAGCACCCGCGAAAGCAAGCAACGGCACCGAGAGTTCGTTCACCAGGATGTCGACGGTGTCGGTGACATACGCGATGTCGCCCGCCTCGAGGGGGCGAAGTCGCGCGAGGTCGTCGCGGGTGCGCAACGGCGACGGGGCAACGGGCCCGGTTCCGGGTGCCACGTCGATGCCGAAACCGACGGCATGCGGGGGTACCACGATGTCGGAGTAGAGAACAGCGGCGTCGACGCCGTAACGGCGCACGGGTTGCAGGGTGAACTCTGCGGCCAACGCGGGTTGCTTGATGGCCTCGAGGATGCTCCCGTCCCCGCGGATCTTCCGGTACTCGGGCAGACTGCGCCCGGCCTGTCGCATGAACCACACGGGGGTGTGCCCGGCTCTCTCGCCGCGTGCCGCGGCAAGAAACGGATCGTTCGGACGACTGGTCATACCTATTGACTACTTGCGGTGCACACGCCCGCGCAACGCGGTGAACGCCAGAGTGAAAGAAATCGCACCCACACAGCACGAGGCAAGCACCGCCTTGCCGAGGGCCGCCGCGTCCCAGCCCGTGAGAATCAGCGACCGCATGCCGTCGAGCAGGTAGGTGACCGGGTTGTAGTCGGCGGCAGTGGCGAGCCAACCGGTCATCTGGGCCTGCGGCACGTAGGCAGTGGTGAGGAACGCGAACGGAAAGAACAGCAGGAACGCGTTGTTCACCGCGATGGGGTTCCCGGTCTTCAGGGCGATGGCGTAGGGGAACCCGGTGAATGCGACACCCCACAGCACCGCGAGCATCACGAACACGACCATCCCGAGAACGCCCGTCTGGAACGAGATGCCGATGATGAGTCCGAGCACGAGAACAGGAACCGCGAGAACCGCAACGACTGCCAGGTCAGAGATCATGCAGCCGAGCAGAAGGGTGGCCCGGTTCACGGGGGTCAGCAGGAGACGGTCGAGATAACCGTCCTGGATGTCGATCACGAGCGAGCCCGCGCGGGAGATTCCCGTGACGGCGAAGATGATCGACACCGGCAACTGGAAGCCCTTGAAGTCGAAGCCGGGGGGCAGATTGCCCTCGACGAAACTCTGAAGTGACCCGATGTTCACCACGAGGAAGAACAACGGAACAACGAGGCCCGGGCCGATCGCCTCCATGTCGCGCAGCGAAAGTCTCAGTGCCCGCCGTGCGACCGTCGACAGGTCGTGCACGAAGCCCGCGCGACGCGCGAGTGAGGGGGTCGATGCGCCCATGTCAGTTCTCCTCTTCCTGCATCCGTGTGCCGGTGGTCTCGAGGAACACGTCGTCGAGTGTCGGTGTGCGCATGGTGAGTTCGGTGACTGTGATTCCGGCTTCGCTGAGGGCAACCGCAATCGGGCTGAGGGCAGAACCGCCGTTCGTGACACCGATGACGATGCTCTCGCCCTTGGCCTCGATGTGGTCGAGCCCCGGCACCCTGTGCAGCACCTCGGCCGCCCGCGACGAATCGGATGCGGCCACCCTGGCGATGATGACATCGGCACCGATCGACCGCTTGAGTTCCGCGGGGGTTCCCTCTGCCACGATCCGGCCCTTCGCGATGATGCCGACACGGTGGGCGAGTTCGTCAGCCTCCTCGAGGTACTGCGTGGTGAGGAAGATGGTCATTCCCATCTCTTCGTTCAGCGTGCGCACCTCTGCCCACACTGCCGCCCGGCTCACCGGGTCGAGGCCGGTCGTCGGTTCGTCGAGGAACAGCACCTCGGGTTGATGAACGAGCGCCGCCGCAAGATCGAGACGCCGCTTCATTCCGCCCGAGTACGTCGACACCATGTCGTCGATTGCCGTGCCGATGTCGACGAGCTTGAGCAGATGCTCGATGCGTTCGCGTCGTTGCACCGCACCGAGGCCGTAGAGACGACCCTGCATGTCGAGAATCTCACGACCCGTCTGTTTCATGTCGAGAGCGGCCTCCTGCAGCGCGACACCGATGCGAAGCCGCACGTCCTCGGTGTCGGTGGCCACGTCGAAACCGGCGACAGTCGCGGATCCCGATGTCGGGTTCAGCAACGTGGTGAGCATCCTCACGGTGGTCGACTTGCCCGCCCCGTTCGGGCCGAGGAATCCGTAGATCTCGCCCTTCTTGATGGCGAGGTTCACCCCGTTGACGGCCACGTTGTCGCCGAAGGATCGAACCAAGTCGTGCGCCTCGATTGCGTTTGACATCGTGAAGACGCTATCGGCGGTTGTCGCGGGATGCCTTTCTCAGCTGTGCATCGATGCGGGCAACCCTCGTGCGGGCGGGCGGGTGTGCGGTGACCAACCTGTCGCGCCAGTGGGTCGCACGTTCGCCGTTGCCCGAGGCGATCACGATACGGAGCGCGTTGCGCAGTTCCCTGCCGAAGCCCATGAGGACAACCGTCTCGTCCGCCTTGAACTCTGCACCCTTCCCGGTCGCATTGCCGATGACCTGTGAGACCGTGATCATCGAGAGGAAGAGCCACGACACAACGGTCAACGCACCCGCAACGGCACGCCCGACGAACGAGGCACCGGCCGACCTGCGTGCGAACGTGTCGGTCGCCGCGTGTGCAATGTTCTGCACGAAGAAACCGATTCTTGCGAGAAGCACGATGGGGATCGACAACCACTGGCCGGCAGTCAGCGCGACGGTGTGCATTCCGAGATGGTGGCTGAGTTCGTGCGCGAGAACACCGCTCAGGTCCTCGCGTGACAGGTTGGCGATCGCCCAGCTCGAGACGACGACGAGGTGTCCGCCCGAGGCGAACGCGTTCAGGTCGTCGGAGTCGACCACGGCGAACACGAATCGATTCGCCGGGATGTGGTTCGCCTGGGCGACGACATGCCATGCGCGGTGCAGGGCGTCGAGTTCCTGGCGTGTCGGCGTGCGGGCGCCGAGCAGTCGGGTGAGCACGAGTTTCTGTGTCGGCCGCAGGAAGAACACGACTCCCGATGCCATCCACGCGACCGCGAACAACCAGAAGTCCATGTTCACGAAGAGCTGCACCACCCACCAGAACGCCGCGACCGAGACGAGCCAGGCGGGTACCAGCGCAAGAACCGGGATGACCGCTGCGACCGCGTACCCGTCGAGCCGGCGCTGGCGGGAGAGACGGTCGGTGCGAGGCATGAACCTCTAGTCCACCAGCACCGCGGTGCGGGGTCAATGACCTGTCGTCTGCGGGAAAGTGACTCACATACACTCGGGACACCATTTCGTTCCACCCGAGGAGTATTCGATGCCAGCACCAACCATTCCCGGCGCAGAACCGTTTTCCCACCGCGGGCAAGGCGATGCCGGCGTGCTCGTTCTGCACGGTTTCACCGGCAACCCTGGGTCGATGCGCGGGCTTGCCGAGGCGTGTGCGGCGGCCGGGTTCCATGTCGAACTTCCGCAACTCGCCGGTCACGGAACCGCAATCGAGGACATGCTTCCCACCCGCTGGTCGGACTGGAGCGCTGACGCCGACGCCGCCTACCGCACCCTCGCCGAACGTGCCACGCGCATCGTGGTGATGGGCCTCTCGATGGGCGGGTCGCTCACGTTGTGGGTGGGTGCAGAGCACCCCGAGGTCTGCGGCCTCGTCTGTGTCAACCCGGCGACGCAACCGCAACCCGAGGAGGTTCTCGGCATGCTGCGCGGCATGGTCGAGGGTGGCACCGAGGTGATGGACGGCATCGGTTCCGACATCGCCGAACCCGGTGTCGTCGAGACTGCATACCCGGGGACACCGTTGGCACCGTTGCTGTCGTTCCAGGTCGACGGCCTGGTGCCGCTCAGTGCGCGCTACCGGTCGATGAAGATGCCGTTGTTGCTCTTCACGTCGGTGCAGGACCACGTGGTGAACCCGGCCGACAGTGATGCACTCGTTGCCGCGTACGGCGGAGCGGTCGAGCACGTGAAACTCGAACGCAGCTACCACGTGGCCACGCAGGACTACGACAAGGGAATCATCTTCGAGCAATCGGTCGCGTTTGCCCGTCGCGTCACTTCGTGATGTCAGTGCAGTTCGCGTCGGCGTTGCTGTCGTCGATACCGAGTCCGTCGTCCGGTTCGATCAACATCGGGGGTTTGCGGCTGAACGCCTACGGGCTCATGATCGCCATCGGTGTCGTGGTGGCAGTCCGCATCGCGGGGAAACGTGCCGAACACCGCGGCACCGGCACCCTCGAGGATCTCTCGTCGATCGCGACGTGGGCAGTTCCTGCGGGAGTCATCGGGGGCCGGGCATACCACGTGATCACCGACTTCGACAGATTCGACGGCAACCTCATCGACGCGCTGAAGATATGGCAGGGCGGCCTCGGCATCTGGGGTGGCGTCTTCGTCGGTGTGCTGGTCGGGTACTGGCGCGCGAAAGTGCGCGGACTCGATGCATGGTGGATCCTCACCGCCGCCGCACCTGCGATTCCCGTCGCGCAGGCGATCGGTCGGTGGGGCAACTGGTGGAACCAGGAACTGTTCGGCCGGCCGACGACTCTTCCGTGGGCTCTCAGCGTCTCCGACGGCACCGCGCGAAGTGCCGGGTATGCGGCGGGCACCACGTTCCACCCGACTTTTCTCTATGAATCGATCGGCTGTCTGTTGCTGGCCTGGTTCCTGGTACGGGTCGAGAAACGTCTGTCACCCGGCCGGGGTCGGCTGCTCGCTTGGTACGCGGCGGGGTACACCGCGATGAGGTTCGTGATCGAGGGCATCCGCATCGACCCTGCACGCAGCGCAGGGGGCCTGCGCCTGAACCAGTGGGTCTCGGTCGTCGTCTTCGTTGTTGCGGTGGGGTGGCTCGTTCGGGACGCCCGGCGTTCACGCAACGGCACGCCACCGTCTACGGTCAATGACCATGAGTGAGTGTCTGTACGAAGTTCTCGAGCCCGGCATCGGGCTCATCACCTTCAACCGCCCGGATCGTCTGAACGCATGGACCGCGCGCATGGGTCATGAGTACTTCGACGCGATCGACAGGGCGGTGGCAGACCCTGCGGTGCGCGTCATCGTGGTCACCGGTGCGGGCAAGGGGTACTGCGCCGGGGCCGACATGGGAACCCTGCAGGGAATCCCGTCGGGCAGTGACGCACCGAAGAACGAAGAACGCAGCGACAACATCGTCGAGGGTCGCATGCAGCACGAGATCACCCAGATCCCGAAACCGGTGATCGCGGCAGTGAACGGGGCGGCGGCCGGTCTCGGTCTCGTGCAGGCACTGATGTGCGACATGCGCTTCGCCGCAGACACCGCCAAGTTCACGTGTGCGTTCTCGAAGCGCGGCCTCATCGCCGAGTACGGAATCTCGTGGGTGCTCCCGCGTCTCGTCGGCCAGGCCAACGCGCTCGACCTGTTGATGTCGAGCCGCATCGTTCTCGCCGACGAGGCCCAGGCACTCGGCATGGTGAACCGGGTGGTGCCCGCCGACCGACTGATGGAGTCCGTGTTGTCGTACGCAGCCGACCTCGCCCGCAACGTGTCGCCGTCGTCGATGTCTGTGATGAAGCGCCAGGTCTACGGCGACTACTCGAAGGATGTGGCCACTGCGAGCAGGGATGCCCTCGTGCTGATGGGCCAGTCGTTCGGTCGACCGGACTTCAAGGAGGGCGTGCAGAGTTTCGTGCAGAAGCGCCAGGCCGATTTCCCGCCGGTCGACCCCGGCGCCTGACCGCACAATTGCCAGGGGTGTCCCGAAGACACTGCTCGTAGGCTGGTGAACCGTGACCCAGTCCGGAAACCCCATCACCGCCGCCGACGTGGCAAAGGTCGCCCGGTTGGCCCGGCTCGACATCGATGCGGCCCAGGTCGAGCATTTCACCGAACAGTTGGTGAAGGTCATGGGGCACTTCGGTGACATCGACGCCCTCGACCTGACGGATGTCGAGCCGATGACACAGCCGTACCCGCTCGTCAACGTCATGCGTGACGACGTCGAGCTGCCCACACTCGACACCGACGAGGTTCTCGCGGCGGCTCCCGCAGCCGAGGAGCGCCGCTTCCGGGTGCCGCCGATCATCGGACTGGACGGCTGACCATGGCCAGTGTCCCTTCGACAGCGACAGACATCGCCCGCGCGGTGGCGTCGGGAGCCCTGACAGCGCGAGCGGTGGTCGACGAACACCTGGCGCGCATCGAGGCGCGCGAGGCGCAGATTCACGCATTCAACCTGGTCACTGCCGATGCAGCGCGCGCGCATGCCGACGCGATCGATGCCGACATCGCGGCAGGCAGACCGGTCGGCCCGCTCGCAGGTGTGCCTGTCGCGTTGAAAGACAACCTCTGCACACACGGTGTCGAGACCACCTGTTCGTCTCGGATTCTCGAGGGCTGGAAACCCCCGTACGACGCAACCGTCGTGTCGCGCCTGCATGCCGCAGGTGCAATATCGGTCGGCAAGACCAACCTTGACGAGTTTGCGATGGGTTCGAGCACCGAGAACTCGGCGTTCGGACCGACGAAGAACCCTCTCGATCTCTCGCGTGTTCCCGGCGGTTCCAGCGGCGGCAGCGCTGCTGCGGTTGCGGCGGGATTCTCGCCCGTCAGCCTCGGGTCAGACACGGGCGGCAGTATCCGCCAGCCCGCTGCCCTGTGCGGAGTCGTCGGGGTGAAGCCGACCTACGGCCTCGTGAGCCGGTACGGACTCGTGGCGTACGCAAGTTCGCTCGACCAGATCGGCCCGTTCGCCACGACGGTGTCTGACGCCGCGTTGATCACCGAGGTGATCGCGGGGCACGATCCGATGGACTCCACCTCTATCCCGCAACCGGCGCCGTCATTGGTCGCGTCGGTGTCGCAGGGAGTCGCGGGCATGCGCATCGGTCGCGTGACCGACCTGCCCGGCGGAGCCGAGCCCGAGGTGATGCAGCGACTCGACGACGCGTTCGAAGCACTCGCTGCCGCCGGTGCCGAAATAGTCGACATCACACTGCCCAGCCTCTCGTATGCGCTGACGGCCTACTACCTGATTGCGCCCGCGGAGGCCAGCAGCAACCTCGCGCGCTTCGACGGCGTGCGGTACGGCCTGCGTGTGAACGCAGCCGACACCAACGCAATGTACGGGGTCACCCGGGCCGCCGGTTTCGGCGACGAGGTGAAACGACGCATCATGCTCGGCACATACGCACTGTCGGCCGGCTACTACGACGCGTACTACGGCAAGGCACTCAAGGTGAGACGCATCATCGCCCAGGACTTCGACAGTGCCTACGCGCGAGTCGATGCGATCGTCATGCCCACCTCGCCGCTCGTGGCGTTCACGGCGGGCGAGAAGGTCGACGACCCGATGGCCATGTACCTGTGCGACATCTACACGATCCCCACGAACCTCGCGGGGCACCCCGCCATGAGCGTTCCGTTCGGCACCGGGGCACACGGTCTGCCCGTCGGCATCCAGGTGCTGGCGCCGGCACTCGGCGAAGAGGCGATGTTCCGCGTCGGCGGAGCACTGGAACTGGCAGGGGGTGCGCGATGAGCGACAGTCCGTTGAGTTCGGTGGTCGCCACCGCCGACCAGCTGCTGCCGGGCGGTTGGGAGATGGTGGTCGGGCTCGAGGTGCACGTCGAGCTGGCGACCCGCACGAAGCTGTTCAGCGGCTCGCCCAACCGGTTCGGCGACGAACCGAACGTCAACATCGACCCTGTCACGCTCGGCCTGCCGGGTGCGTTGCCTGTGCTGAACAAACAGGCCGTCGAGCTTGCCATGCGCATCGGCCTCGCGCTGAACTGCCGCATCCAGAAGTGCATCTTCCACCGCAAGAACTACTTCTATCCCGACATGCCGAAGGCGTACCAGATCTCGCAGTACGACCTGCCGCTGAATGCCGACGGTTATCTCGCCCTGCCGAGCGGAACCGTCGTGGGTGTCGAGCGTGCACACCTCGAGGAGGACACGGGCAAGAGCACGCACATCGGTGGTGCCACCGGCCGCATCCACGGCAGTGACTACTCGTTGATCGACTTCAACCGCGCTGGTGTGCCGTTGGTCGAGATCGTGTCGCGACCCGACATCCGCACCAGCGAACAGGCACGTGAGTACGTCTCCGAACTGCGCGCGATTCTCGAGGCCATCGGCGCGTCAGATGCCAAGATGGAAGAGGGGTCGATGCGTTGCGACGCCAACGTGTCGGTGCACAAGCCGGGCACGCCGTTCGGCACGCGGTGCGAGATCAAGAACGTCAACTCGATCCGTGCGCTCGGTCGTGCGATCGACTACGAGGCGCGGCGCCAGATCGACATCATCGAATCAGGCGGCACCATCCGTCAGGAGACCCGTCACTGGGACGATGCCGAGGGCCGCACGCACACACTGCGCACCAAGGAAGACGCCGACGACTACCGGTATTTCCCCGAGCCCGACCTTGTCACCGTCGACCCGTCGCACGAGTGGATCGAGTCGGTGCGGGCGTCGTTGCCGCCACTCCCGGCCGCACGTCGCGCGATGCTGCAGGAACTCACGGGTTATGACCCGCAGAGCGAGGCGGTCATTGTCGCCGTCGAACGCGGCCAGCACGAGTACGTGAAAGAGATCGTCGATGCAGGTGGAGACCCGGTGAAGGCGCTCATCTATGTCACCCAGGCGTTCGCCGAGGCAGGGCCGCACCCGGCGGTTCCCGCGGCAGACATCGCGGCCCTCACCCTGCTCGAGCGCGACAACAAACTGTCGGCCACACAGGCAAAGACCGTGCTCGCAGAGATCGTCGCCAACGGCGGGGGAGACGCGGTTGCCATCGCCGCTTCGAAGGGTTTCGAGGCAATGGACACCTCTGCAGTCGAGGCAATGGTCGACGAGGCCATCGCAGCCGACCCCGACGCGTGGGCCAAGTACTGCGCCGGCGAGGAGAAAGCAGCCGGCGCCATCGTGGGGCGCGTGATGAAGGCGAGCAAGGGCAAGGCCGACGGCAAGGTCGTGTCGGCGATCATGCAGTCACGCCGCGGCTCGTAACAGTCGATCTGTTGGGCGTACTGTTCGCCCATGGACTTCGCGATACCCGCCGACATTCAGAAAACCCTCGACGACATCGATGCCTTCATCGAGGCAGAGATCAAGCCGTTGCAGGCCCAGGACGACAACGAACGCTTCTTCGACCACCGTCGTGAGTGGGCACGCACCGATTTCGACAACGACGGGGTGCCGCGCGCCGACTGGGAGGCGTTGCTGCGTGAGATGCGCCGACGTGCCGATGCTGCCGGCTGGCTGCGCCTTGCGTTACCGAAGGAGTTCGGCGGCCGCGAGGCCACCAACCTGACGATGGCAATCATCCGTGAGCACCTGGCGACGAAGGGGCTCGGTCTGCACAACGACCTGCAGAACGAATCGAGCATCGTGGGCAACTTCCCGACGGTTCTGATGATGCGCGACTTCGGCACCGACGACCAGAAGAAGGAATGGATGCCCGGTTTTCTCGACGGCACCAAGCGACTCGCGTTCGGTCTCACCGAGCCCAACCACGGCAGCGATGCCACCTATCTCGAGACCACCGCCTACCGCGACGGCGACGAGTGGGTGCTGAACGGCATGAAGCGGTGGAACAGCGGCCTGCACCATGCCACGCACGACATCATCTTTGCCCGCACGAGCGGCAAGCCCGGCGACCCGAAGGGCATCACCGCCTTCCTGGTGCCGACCGATGCACCGGGTTTCAAGGTGGAGTTCTTCTGGTGGACCTTCAACATGCCCACCGATCACGCCGAGGTCAGCCTCACCGATGTTCGTGTCGGCGCCGATGCGGTGTTCGGCCCGCCGGAGGAAGGTCTCGCGCTCGCCCAGCACTTCGTGCACGAGAACCGCATCCGTCAGGCGGCGAGTTCGCTCGGTGCAGCACAGTTCTGCATCAACGAAGCCGTGCGTTACTCGAACGAACGCATCACATGGGGCAAGAAACTGAGCGTGAACCAGGGCATCCAGTTCCCGCTCGTCGAACTGCACACCGAGGCCGCAATGCTGCGCCAGATGATCCGCTACACCGCATGGATGCTCGACCAGCGCCACCACATGGAGGTCACCCATCTCGTGGCGATGTGCAACTACCGCGCGAACCGGCTCGCCTGCGATGCGGCCGACCGCGCGATGCAGACCTGCGGTGGCGTCGGCTACAGCCGCCACATGCCGTTCGAGCACATCTACAGACACCACCGCCGCTACCGCATCACCGAAGGGTCAGAAGAGATCCAGATGCGCAAGGTGGCGAGCAACTTGTTCGGGTTCGGGGCACCGCCCGATCGCCGGTAGCGCGCGCTTTTCTAGAACGCGAGAACCCTGCCGTGCACCAGCACGCCGACAGTCGAGTCGACCTGCGGCAGCAGCCGGGCATGCAGGCGCACGGTGATCACCGAACTGTCCGGCAGTTCCACGTCGACCGTGCCGTCGTGGCCGAAGTACCGCGTGGCAGAGACACGACCGGTGACCTTCACTCGCTCGTCGGTGGCCGGTGTGATCTCGAACTGTTCCGGTCGGATGATGATGGTTGCAGGGCCGATCGTGCCGCGGCGCAGCAGGTCGACGGCGCCGAAGGCAGTCTCGGCCGTGAGACCGGCACCGGTGACGTGTCCGTCGATCGACACTGTCTCGCCGATGAACCGGGCCGTTTCGACTGACGACGGCGTGTGGTAGGTGGCAACGGGGTCATCCGACTGTGCAATGCGTCCGTCGAGCAGGACACAGACGGTGTCCGCCGTGGAGAGTGCCTCGTCCTGGTCGTGCGTGACCCACAGTGCAGAGGCACGCGCAGTGTGCAGGATGCCGACGACCTGGTCCCGAAGCGATTCCCTCAAACCGGCATCGAGGGCAGAGAACGGTTCGTCGAGCAGAACCACCGCAGGTTCCGTCGCGAGAGCGCGCGCCAGCGCGACACGTTGTTGCATGCCACCCGACAGTTCCGACGGCATGAGACCTGCTGCATCCGGGAGACCGACCAGCTCGAGCATGCGTTCCACCTGTGCCCGTGCCGGGGCGGAGTTGCGGTCGCCCAGGCCGAACGCAACGTTGGCTGCGACGGAGAGATGGGGGAACAGGGCGCCGTCCTGTGGTACGAGTGCGATCTTTCGTTTGTGCGCGGGGACCCAAGTCTGGGGGTCTGCCACGGTCGTGCCGTTGATGCGCACGGTGCCACCGGTGGGTCGTTCGAGCCCGGCGATGATCCGCAACAACGTCGACTTGCCGCTGCCGGACGGACCCAACAGGGCGGTGATGTCACCGCTGCGGACCTCGAGACTGACCGACCGCAGCACCTCGGTGCTGCCGAATCGGTGCGAGACATCGCGCAGTTCGAGAGCGAGGTTCCCGGTCATCGGGTGTCTTTCATTGCCGACATTGCTCCAAGTAAAGCGGTCGGGAGAGCGGCGAGCAAGAGCATCGCAACCGCAAATGGCCCGACTGCGGCGTAGTCGGAGACGGTGCTGAAGTCCCAGATCTTTGTCGACAACGTGTCCATCCCGGTCGGACGCAGCAGAAGAGTCACGGGGAGTTCCTTGACTGCCGCCAGCATCGTCAGTGCCGAACCTGCGAGCAGGCCCGGCAGCGCAATCGGCAGGGTGACGCGGACGAATGTGCGGAACGGGTCACTGCCGAGCGTCTGGGCCATCTCCTCAAGTCCCCGTGGGGTCTTCTCGAACGCCGCACGGATCGACGCGACCATGACGGGAAGGAAGATGATGACCTGGCCGAAGACCAGCAGGGGAGTCTGTTGGTACCACGGGCGGGCGACGCGGATTCCCACATAGACGATGGAGATTGCCACGACGATCCCGGGCAGCGAGTGAGTGACATAGCTCAGCCTCTCGGGAACTCGTGCGAGCGAAGACATGCCGCGCACAGCGCACCATGCGACCGGCAGGGCGAGCGCGAGTGTCACCAGTGCGGTGATGCTCCCGTTCAGGAACGACTGCGAGGTCGCACCGATCACCTCTGCCCACTCTGTGTCGCGGGTCGTGCTGCGCCCGGTCCATGACACGATGTTGACGACGGGAACCACGATTGCGGGGACAAGGACCGCCACCGAACCCGCGAGCGCAACCGTGTAGGTCTTCCGCGACACACGGGCTGTCCGCGTCCTCTCGGACTCGCCGCGTGACGCCGAGTAATCCCTGCCGCGAACGAAGGTCTCGACGAGGGTGATCGCGACGGCGGCCGCGACCAGCACGACAGAAAGAGTCGCTGCCCGCGTGGGGTTGAAACCTGCGCGGTACGCGCCGTAGATCACCCAGGTGAACACCTCGTGTCTCATGGCGGCGACCGCACCGAAATCGCTGAGGGCGTACAGGGCGACGAGAAGTGCCCCCGATGCGATCGGCCGACGTACCTGCGGCAGGATGATCTCTCTCATGATGTCGCGCTGACGGCGGCCCATCGTGCGCGCAATGTCCTCGTGGACCGGGTTCAGCCTCGACATCGCCGCGGCAACGGGAAGCATCACGTAGGGGTAGCACGCGAACGTGAGCACGATCGTTGCACCGGTGAAGCCGGACAACCCGGGCAGCCACGAAACCCACGCGAACGCAGAGAGGTACGACGGGAGAGCGAGCGGGAGAGAAAATGCGATGGTCAACGCGATGCGTCCCCTCACGCCGGACAACGCGGTGACCCAGGCTGCAAAGGTGCCGATGAGCACGCTTCCCGCCGTGACTGTCGCCGTCAGCACCAGACTGCGCACGATCAGGGTGGCGGTCCGCCACTGGAAGATCTCCCCGAGGAACGGGCTGAGTCCTTTCGAGAACGACTGCACGCCGAGGTACCACAGCGGCACGAGAGACACGGCGGCCGACACGAACGCAAGGCCCGTCAAGGTGGGCGAGCCGCGTTTTGCTCTCATGACCGGACCGCTGCTCGGGGTGCTCACTTGGTGAGCAGCCCGACTTTCTGCAGCAGCTCCTGTGTTGCCTCCAGTGACTTCAGGTCGGAGAGGTCGATCGACGGGGCGTTGAGTTGCTCGAATGCGGGCAGACCGTCCGGTTGGGCGGCACCTTTGGCGAGAACGTACTCCCAGGTCCTCGTGCGGAAGTAACGGGCCGCAGTCTCGCCCTGCAGGAAGTTGATGAACTTCTGCGCCGCCTCGTCATGTTGCGCGTTCGCGAGGATTCCGGCCCCGGCGACGTTCACGAGCCCCCCTACGTCACCGGCATCCATGAACTGGTTCTTCGCGACGACAGCCGCCGGACCCTCTGCTGCAATCTTCTCGAGGAGGTAGTAGTGGTTCACGAGCCCGAGTGCAACCTCGCCGGTGTTCACGGCATCACGGACGGCGCTGTTCTTCTCGAAAGCAACGGGATCATTCGCAGCGAATGCACGCAGCCACTTCTCTGCCCCGGCTTCACCGCGCAACACGCGCAGCGCAGTCACGAACGACTGCCACGATGCATTGGTGGGTGCGAAACCGATCTTTCCCTTCCAACGTGAATCGAGCAGACCGTCGATGGACGACGGGGGAGCCGGTGCGAGGTCGGGGTTGTAGACGACGACCCGGACGCGTCCGGTGATGCCCACCCACCTGCCGGATGTCGCGGCGAACCGCGGGTCGACGACAGACAGTGTGGCCGCGGGAAGTTCTGCCAGGTTGTCCTCGACCGCACCGAGCGCACCGGCGTCTTGCGAGAAGAACACGTCGGCCGGTGACGCAGAACCTTCGGTGAGGAGCAGCGCGGCAAGTTCGCCGCTGTCGCCGTAACGGGCATCGACTGCGATGCCGGTTTCCTCGGTGAACTCGTCGAACAGGTCCTTCACCAGTTCCTCGCTGCGACCGCTGTACACGGTGACAGAGGTGTCGTTGTCGGGACCAGACGTCGAGTCACCGGATGCACACGCAGACACGAACACGGACAGGGCGATGGCGACAACGAGTGCGCGACGCGACGGCTTCATGGGGACCTCCTTGATGTTAGGTTGACCTAACTTCACTTATGATAGGTGCCCCTAACATCAATTGCAACCCGCAGGCTCAGGGGCAGAAATGGCCCGGCGAGTACCTTTGACGCCATGTCTCACGCCGATGGAACCCCGATCGACATCAAGCCCCGCAGTCGCGACGTCACCGACGGCAACCAGAAGGCTGCGGCACGCGCCATGTTGCGTGCGGTCGGTCTCACCGACGACGACTGGCAGAAGCCCCAGATCGGCATTGCCAGTTCGTGGAACGAGGTCACCCCCTGCAACATGTCGCTGCGTCGCCTGGCCGACTCGGCAAAGCAGGGTGTCCGGGAGGCCGGTGGCGTGGCCCTCGAGTTCGGCACGATCACGGTGTCCGACGGCATCAGCATGGGTCACGAGGGAATGCGTGCGAGTCTCGTCTCACGCGAGGTCATCACCGACTCGGTCGAGACCGTGGTGCACGGCGAACGGTTCGACGGGTTCGTCGGTCTCGCCGGGTGCGACAAGAGCATCCCGGCGATGTTGATGGCGGCGGCACGTCTCAATCTCGCGAGCGTGTTCGTCTACAACGGGTCGACACTGCCCGGCGTGCACAAGGGCCAGAACATCGACATCACCACGGTGTTCGAGGCAATCGGCGCATGCGCTGCGGGAACCATGAGCCAGGACGAACTCACCGACATCGAGAAGTCTGCGTGCCCCGGCGAGGGGGCCTGCGGCGGCATGTTCACCGCGAACACCATGTCGTCGATCGCCGAGGCTCTCGGCATGAGCCTTCCCGGTTCTGCGTCTGCACCCGCGGTAGACCGCTCGCGCGAGGACGACGCGAAGCGGGCAGGTGAGGCAGTGGTCAACATGCTGCGGCTCGGCATCCGCCCGCGCGACATCATGACGAAGAAGGCTTTCGAGAATGCGATCGCGGTCACCAACGCGCTCGGTGGCAGCACGAATGCGGTACTGCACCTTCTGGCCATCGCGAGCGAGGCCGGGGTCGAACTCGATCTCGACGATTTCAACCGCATCGCGAACAAGGTTCCCCACATCGCCGACACGAAGCCCGGTGGCAGGTACCACATGACCGACGTGCACCGCATCGGTGGTGTGCCCGTGGTGCTGAAGCATCTGCTCGACGCGGGTCTGCTGCACGGTGATGTGCTCACGTGCACCGGCAAGACGATGGCCGAGAACCTGGCGGAGATCGACCCACCACAGCCCGACGGTGACGTGATCCACCCGCTCTCCGACCCGATCCACACCGAGGGCGGCATCAACGTTCTCACCGGGTCACTCGCGCCGAAGGGCAGCGTGGTGAAAGTTGCCGGTCTCACCAAGGACCAGCTTCAGTTCGAGGGCCCCGCTCGCGTGTTCGACGGGGAGGACGGCGCGATGGACGCAATCATGACGGGTCGCATCAACCACGGCGATGTCATCGTCATCCGCTACGAGGGCCCGAAGGGCGGGCCCGGCATGCGTGAGATGCTCGCCATCACCGGTGCACTGAAAGGCGCCGGACTCGGTTCCACAGTCGCCCTCATCACTGACGGTCGGTTCTCGGGCGGCACCTGGGGCTTCTGCATCGGTCACGTCGCCCCTGAGGCTGTCGACGGCGGCCCGATCGCATTCGTCAACGAGGGAGACCGCATCCGCATCGACGTGCCGAGCAAGTCGCTCGACCTGTTGGTCGACCCCGCAGACATCGAGAAGCGCAAGGTCGGCTGGAAACCGAACCCGCCCCGCTACACCTCGGGCGTACTGGCCAAGTTCGCACGTCTGGTCCAGGGCGCAGAAAAGGGTGCCGTCACCAACGTTTCGCTCTGACAAGGGCTTCTTTCCCTTGCGGCACAAGGGTTTGCTGACCGTGTACCACCCCTTTGGTTTACTCAGGGACAAATG
>CAYRUT010000013.1:0-41690 GCA_964427545.1 uncultured Bifidobacterium sp.
TCGACTTCGTGACCGAATCGTTGACATTGATCGCAGGGAACAGCAGTTGCCCCGCCTCCTGCATCTGGTAGAGCCGGTGCACGCCGGTGGTGGTCTCCTCGGTGACGCCCTTGATGCCCGAGGCAATGCCGTGCCAGAGCTGCGGCTCCTCGGCGACCGTGCGACGCAGGACGTCCAGGACGATCGCCCATTCCTCCGAATCTTCCTCGGTGGCGTCGGGAACGACACCGGTGCGCTCGTACTCGACACCCTTGTGCACGAGCAGCGTGGCGTCTCCGCCGTCGTCGAGGATCATGTTGGGGCCGCCACCATCGGGCCACCGCAGGATCTGCTCGGTGCACCACCAGTACTCCTCGAGCGTCTCGCCCTTCCATGCGAACACCGGAACGCCCTGCGGGTCGCTCTCGGTGCCGTTGGGGCCGACCACCACCGCGGCGGCCGCGTGGTCCTGCGTGGAGAAGATGTTGCAACTGGCCCAACGAACCTCGGCGCCGAGTTCGACGAGTGTCTCGATGAGAACTGCGGTCTGGATGGTCATGTGCAGCGAACCCGAGATGCGGGCCCCGGCGAGTGGCTTCGAGGGCCCGAACTCCTTGCGCAGCCAACGGAGACCGGGCATCTCGTGCTCGGCGAGATGGATCTCCTTGCGCCCGAAGGGGGCAAGGCTGAGGTCGGCGACGCGGTAATCGCGGCGTGCAGCAATGGTGGACATGGGAACTCCTTGGACATCGGCTCACGCACTGCGCGTGAGCGTCAACGTGATCGCGGCTGGGGCCTGCTGGCACCACTCATGTCAGCCCGATCGGTGTTCCACCTTACCGAACTCTCAGGCACCGAATGTGGGTTTGATGCCCGACGATTCGATGATTCCCTGCAGACGGGCGTGTTCGGGGTCACTCACCACCGTCGACTCCTCGAGCAGCATCACCGGAATGCCGTCGATGACGGGGAACGCACGGTGGGTTCGCGGGTTGTAGAGGAGTCCCTCGCTCTCGACGTACCACAGCGGCCCCTTGTCTTCGGGGCAGGCGAGAATTGCGAGGAGGGTTTTGTCGATGGTCATGAGAGTCCTTTGGCCTACACCGATGTTACGAGCGACAGAACCTCTGCGACATGGTCGTCACACTCGTCGCGGGTCGCGGCCTCGAGGTTGAGCCTCAGCAACGGCTCGGTGTTCGACGGGCGCAGGTTGAACCACCAGTCGCCGCAGTCGACCGTGAGGCCGTCGATCCAGTCCTGCGCACGGTCACCGTAGGCACGCGACACCGCTTTCATCACAGCATCGGCGTCGGACACGCTCGTGTTGATCTCGCCGCTGGCTTCGTAGCGCTCGAACGGCCGGCGGAACTCAGACAGCGGCACGCCGGCCCGCGACAGTTCCTGCAGCATGAACATCGTGGCGATGATCCCGGAGTCGGCACGGAAGTTGTCGAGAAAGTAGTAGTGGGCACTGTGTTCGCCGCCGAACACCGCGCCCGTCTCTGCCATCACCTGCTTGATGTTGCTGTGACCCACCTTCGTGCGCACCGGGATGCCCCCGTTCTCGATGATGACCTCGGGGACACTGCGCGAACAGATGAGGTTGTGAAGCACCGTCGCGCCGGGGTTGGTGCGCAGCACACCCGCCGCAAGGATCGCGGTGGTGCTCGACCCCGAGAGCCCGCGGCCCTTTTCGTCGACCACGAACACCCTGTCGGCGTCACCGTCGAACGCGAGCCCGATGTCGAAACCGCCGCTCACTACTCGTGCCTGCAGGTCTCGCTGGTTCGCCGGCTGGATCGGGTCGGCCGGGTGGTTCGGGAAGGTCCCGTCGAGTTCGGGATACATGACCTCGAGCTGCATCATCGGCAACCGCTCGAAGACCACGGGCACGATGAGGCCTCCCATGCCGTTCGCGGTGTCGGCAACGACCTTCATCGGCGAGAGCGACGCGACGTCGATGAACGAGACCACGTGGTCGGCGAACTCGTCGAGCATGTCGCGTTGCGTGCGCTTGCCCCTGGCGGCCGCCACCACAGGGCGGGAGCCGCCGAGAATCGTCTTTGCCGTGTCGCGGATCGTGGCGAGTCCGGTGTCGATGCCGACAGGGCGTGCACCCGAGAGACAGAACTTGATGCCGTTGTACTCCGCAGGGTTGTGCGACGCGGTGAACATCGCGCCCGGCGCATCGAGGACACCCGCCGCAAAGTACACGAGATCGGTGCTGGCGAGCCCGAGGTCGACGATGTTGACTCCCCTTGTCATCGCCCCGTCGGAGAAGGCCGCAACGAGTGACTCGCCCGTGACGCGCATGTCACGGGCCACGATCACCGTCTCTGTCTGCACAAAATCCGCGAACGACGCACCGAGGGCGAACGCGACATCGTCGTTCATCTCGTCTGGAGTCGTGCCCCGCACGTCGTAGGCCTTGACGATTCGGTCAAGGACCGCAGGGTCTGTGCTCATCGTCTCTACACGCTATCGGTGGCGTCGTCGGGGTCGGCTGATGCTTCGGCATCGTCGACGTCTGCCGGCGGAAGCGCAGTGCCGTAGCGAAAACGCCTACGGAACATGACCACGGTCCATGCGATTCCCGCGAATGTCAGAAGGTACGCAGACTGGTCGAGGTTCGACGGCTCGTACGACAGTGTCACCGAGTTCTCCGTGGGCACCACGACCATCATGTTCGGGGCGGCACGGTGGATTCCGTCTGCACCCTTCACTCTCCAGTTCGGGAAATAACTCACCTTCACGAGTACGGGAATACCCGTCTTGTCGACGGTGAACGAGACGGATTCGTCGTCGATCTTCACGTTCGAGACTGTTGCCTTCTCGAGCGGGACCCTCTCGATGGTCTGTGCAGGCACGACCACATCGACCTGCCGACCGGGTTCGCCCTCACTGCCGATCGTCCGCGACTCGTCGACCTTCGCATCGATGCGCTGCCAGTCGGCGGGGCCACTGGCGACGGGCAGCGCTGCCCACTCGTTCGTGTTCTGGAAGTACGACGAGCCGATCTCCAGCCACCGCTCGCGCCTGTCGCCGGGGCGCTCGTTCACCACGACCGGCTTCGCGTCGAGTGGCACCACCATCGGCATGTCGGCGAGTTCGTAGACGTGCCACGGCCCGCTCGTGGCGACCTTCTCCAGCTGCACCACGGCATCGGCTTTCGCGACGGCCTCGGGGGTGAATGCCATGTAGTACCTGATGCCGAGCAACTCCATGTACCGGACACCGCGTACGGGGTCGTTGTTGTCGTAGCGCAGTTCGCGCACCGGATTGCTGCTCTGTTTCGAGAGCGCGGCGGCGGCGATGAAGTGGTACGGCGTGGTTCCGGCAGCCTCGAAATAGAGGCCCTCCATCGACCCGATGCAACCCTTGGTCCAGAACGGCAGCAGCATGAGCGCCATCGTCGTGCCGTACTTGTTCAGTTCGGAGTTGTTCTCCCACAAGGCGCGCCCGCACCCGTGCGCGGGGTCTTTCCCGAGCCGGTCCATCGTCTGCACGACGTCGTGGTACTCACCGTACGACGCTTTCCCCTCGTAGCCCTCGAAGTTCCACCGCGCCCACCCGTCGGAGAACGCACGTGAGGCGGGGAAATCGACGGGGCCCCACGAGTAACTCGTTCCGGAGGCACCGGAAGTGAGTTTCGCGAACGGCAGCGACTGGTAACGCACGCCGATCACGACGAGACAGAACAGCGTGAAGACCCACAGTGTCGAGGTTGCGAACCGGGTTCCCGGCGACGTCGGCACCGACATCGGCGAACGTTCGAGTGCGATGAGTCGCCTCACGTAGACCGCAACCTCGTAGACGCCGATCGCGGCCAGCATGTACCTCAACAGGTAGAGGAACGGGAGTATGCGCGGGTTCCACAGGAGCCCGATCACCGGCAGACCGCCCTGGGCGACCTTCACACCGACCATCAACACGACGATGTAGACGCCCATCCAGATGCCGAAATGACGCTTGCGGACCCACGACCCCGCGAAACCGGCCAACGACAGCGCGACGAGCACGATGTCCCACGTTGTCGACAGCGGAAAGTACATCTCCCACATCGAGGTGAACGAACCGCCGCCGGGTTCGGAGCCGTACTTCATGTCGGTCATGAACGCGTGGCCGCCGAGGAACGGAACGACCCAGAAGGCCGAGAGCAGCACCGCGCACGCAATGGTGGTGATGCCGTACCTGAGCCGTTGACGGTCGAGACGCAGCAACATCATCACCACCGCGCCGCCGAACACGAACAACAGCACGATGCCGTGGCTGAGCGCAGACAACGCGATGAACACCGCGGCCCATGCCCGGTGCTTTCCGTCGTCGAGCCCCCGCGAGAACAGACCGAGGCCGACCATCGCGAAAGCAAGCGCAATCGAGTGCGAGAACTCCCCCGCCATCGTCGAAGCGATGTTGCCGCCGTAGATGGTGAAACTCTCGTCGAGCAGGAACAGTGTCGCGCCGACAACCATCAGTTCGGGAAGGGGGTATGCAAGACGTGCGACGCGCCCCATGAAGTGGACACACCAGGGGAACGCCACGAGACCCGCCACCACGATGATCTTGAACGCGACGCCGTACGGCAGCAGAACGTCGAGCAGCACGATCGCCAGCGCGGGTATCACCATGTAGAAGCGGTACGCAGGAAGACCCGAGTACCAGTCCATGCTCCAGCCGGTCAGTCGCCAGTTCGGCAGCAGCACGTCACGCAGGTAGGCGGGGCCCCAGACGTGTGCACCCATGTCGCCGCCCGTCGGCGTGTTGTTGCGCAGGATCAGGTTCGGGTGCAGAACCGACAGGATGATGAGGGTGGCGCCGAGCACCACCGCGGTCGTGCTCATCGCCTTGAACGTCGCGACCCACTCTGACTCACCGGTCGCGTCGGGCGTGACCTCCGTTTCGGTGTGGTTGTCGTGCGTTTCCATCGGGGTGCTTTCCTAGAACAGTGAGACCAGGACCAGACCCGTTGCATTGAACGCCAGGTGGGTCACGATCGGCATGCCAAGTGTGCCACTCCACTGGCGCAACGCGCCCAGCAGCAACGCAAACACGAACAAACCGGGGAACTCGACGGGTTCGAGATGAACTGCCGCGAACAGCGCGGCCGTCAGCACCAGCCCGACGGCGGTACCCGCGGTCGCCACCATGTTGGTGTGCAACGACCCGCGGTAGACGATCTCCTCGACCACGGGTGCACCGATCACGACGATCACCACGAGGAGAACCATCCATGCCCCGGGAGCAGTGTTCGCGAGGTCCTCAGCCCGCTGCGACACGTCGTCGAACGAGAATGTCTCGGGGAACAATCTCGAGAGCGGCCAGTTCACGAGGTTCACCAGCACGAGCTGGCCGAGAAGCCCCGCGGGGATGCCCACGTACAGGTCACGGGCGCTGAACCACTGCCTGTAGGTGACTGCCGGTTGTTGTTGTTCGAACGGCAACAGCCTCGGGAAGACCACGAGATACACACCCCACATCGCGGTCACGCTGACGCCGATCACCCAGACGGGCAGTTCGTCGGCCGGGGTGCCCGCTCTGCCCGTGGCAAAGAGTGCCACGACCGAGGCCAGAGAACCCGCCACGTAGCAGGTGAACCACAGAAGAAGCACCCGGAGAACGGCCCTGGCTCTCGCGACAGCAGGATTCGCCATGGCGCTCAGCCAGCGAGTCGACTTGCGTCGTACACATGTACTCGCTGTCGGCGGTCTTCAAGGTGCCACCCGGAGGGCGGCTTCAGGCGACCCGCGTGTTGCTCGCACAAGTCGTAGGCGTGCGGGTCGCGTTCGGCACTCAGGTCGTCGAGCCACACCAGAGAACGCGCGTATTGGTAGGTCAACGTGACCGACGCCCTGTGGACACACCCCTGTCGAGTGCACTGCCTTGCCATGCAAAAACGGTAGTCATCACGGTGACCAAAATCGGCGATACCGACTGATGAGCGGCCCAACCCACCCGTAGCATGAGGCCATGAGCGAGATGCCCCCTCCGCCACCGCCACCCAGCAAGCAGCCCCCGCGCAACCCGTTCAAGGGTCTGCGGCAAGACAAGCAGTCACCCGACTCGAAGCCGCCGATGCCGAAATGGGCCATCTGGGCGATCGTCGCCGCCATCGTCGTCCTTGCCTTCGGCAGCCAGGCGTTTGCCCCGTCGACGGGCGAGAAGATCTCGTACACCGAGTTTCTCGACCAGGTGAAGCGCGGCAACGTCTCGTCGATCACCATCAACAACTCGACCAACATCATCTCGGGCGAGTTCGACAACGGCGGCAAGTTCTCCACCACGGGTGCCGTCAACATGAGCGATGCAGACGAGGAACTGCTGAAGGACATGAACGTCGACTACGACTTCAAGACGCCGCAGCCGAACTGGGTCACGAGCCTCCTGCCGATCATCCTTCCGTTCCTCCTCATCGTCGGATTCTTCGTGTGGATGCAGAGACGCGCCATGGGCCAGGCCGGCAACATCATGTCGGTCGGGCGCAGCAAGGCGAAGGCCTACCAGGCCGACAAGCCGTCGACCACGTTCGCCGACGTCGCCGGTTACGACGGGGTGAAGCTCGAGATCAAGGAGGTCGTCGACTTCCTGCGGATGCCCGAGCGCTTCAAGGAGATCGGCGCGCGGGTGCCGAAGGGCATCCTTCTGGTGGGCCCCCCGGGAACCGGAAAAACCCTGTTCGCCCGTGCCGTTGCCGGCGAGGCCGGTGTCGGGTTCCTGTCGGTCACCGGATCTGACTTCATGGAGATGTTCGTCGGTGTCGGTGCGAGTCGTGTGCGCGATCTCTTCCAGCAGGCGCGCAAGATGGGCAAGGCCATCATCTTCATCGACGAGATCGACTCGATCGGCCGCAAGCGTGGCGCGGGCCTCGGCGGCGGTCACGACGAGCGCGAACAGACCCTCAACCAGATGCTCGCCGAGATGGACGGCTTCGAGACCACCGAGGGAATCGTCATCCTCGCTGCCACGAACCGCCCCGACATTCTCGACCCTGCACTGTTGCGCCCCGGTCGCTTCGACCGCCAGATCATCGTTCCGCTGCCGGAGTTCGAGGAGCGTCTTGCCATCCTCAAGGTGCACTCACGTGACAAGCGCATGGGTATCGACGTCGATCTCGACACCATGGCGAAGGCCACACCCGGAATGAGCGGCGCAGACCTTGCGAACCTCGTCAACGAAGCCGCGCTCTTCGCGGTGCGACGGGGCTCGGCACAGATCGAGCGAATCGACTTCGAGAACGCCCGTGACCGTGTCGTCATGGGTGCCCGACGCGAGAGCCTCGTGCTCTCGACGGAAGAAAAGCGGGCGACCGCGATCCACGAGGGCGGCCACGCAGTGCTCGCCACCGTGCTGCCCCATTCGGACCCGCTCCACAAGGTCACGATTCTCCCGCGGGGCATGGCTCTCGGCGTCACCTGGACTCTTCCCGAGGAACGTCACACCTACTCGCGCGAGTTCTTCGAGGATCTCATCTGCAAGGCCATGGGTGGCCGTGTCGCCGAGAAGATCGTCTTCGGGCACCTCAACTCGGGTGCAGCCAACGACCTCGAACAGGCAACCTCGATCGCGCGCCGCATGGTGCGTGAATGGGGAATGTCCGACAAGGTCGGACCCATGGCATGGAACGGCCAGCAGCAGGTCTTCCTCGGCGAGGACCTCATGACGAGCGGCCGCGAGTACAGCGACTCGACGGCAAAACTGCTCGACGACGAGATCTCGCGCATCCTGCACGAGCAGGAGCAGCGTGCGCACGATCTGCTGACCAAGCACCGCAAGGGACTCGAACTGGTTGCCGAGAAACTTCTCGACGACGAAACGATCGACGGCGCGACCGTCGGTCGCCTCGTGCAGGAGGCTCTCGGGGCCCCTGCGCCGTCAGAGGCCTAGTCGGTCACAGCGTTTGCCTGACGTGTGTCGCACGGGTCGGGAGTCGAACCCGGCTCGCGACACTCGGCGACAGCCGCCCACAGGTCCTGTGCCTTCACGGGCCCGATGAATCCGTTGCGCACGACGCCACGGGCGTCGGCGACAACCAAGGTGGGCACTGCATCGATGTTGTACCGCTTGTGGAGAGCCGGATCGTCGACATAGTCGATGCGCTGCACCGCCACTTCGTGCGAGGCGAGCACTGACGCCTTGTTCGCCACGTCGGCGCAGGTGTTGCACGTTGCCGACGTGAACACCGCAACGAGCCACGGAACCGTCGGTGCGTCGAAGTCTCCCCGGTCGAGCTGCGTGGGCATGTGGAAGCCGCCCTGCGTCGGGGCATCGGTGCGCCTGCGACGCAGCACCGCCGACACGACCAGCGCGACGACGATCGCCACGGCGACATAGACGAGCCGTTCCATCACTTCATTCTCACAGGCAGTGCACCGACGATGCCAAAACCGATGAGTCCGTGACCGCGCGTGGTGCGTCGCTGCACCGCCACGGGAACCGTGGCCGTGATCACCACTTCCCCGTCGGACACCCCGTCGGGAACATCGAGGCTGACGAGTGACGCGGCTCCGAGCGGAACGTCGACGAAGTTCGGCAGTTCGACGACGCCGCCCGGCCCGACAGCCGAGAGGGTGAAGGTCCCGTCGACCGACGTGGTGTTGAGAATCGAGATCGCGTTGCGCGCCCCCCTGCCGAGCCCAGCAGGTATGCGCCATTTCGCACCGAGCAGGCCGGCAGGTATCCCGTTGACGATCGCCGTGAACGCACTCGTGCTGGTTCGCTGGCTCAGCACGTGCTCCACCACGAGACGTGTCGAGTTCAGCGACGACACCACCATCGCGTGGTCACCCTTCGGCAGGTCGGCGATCGAGTCGGTGTTGATGGCCACGATGCCACCGGCGGGAATGTCGACGGCCTGCGACGGAAGCGCCGCGTCGGTCGGTTGGTCGATGGGAACACCGTTCGTGATGCCGGCACCGAAGAACGACACGTTCACCTGGGCGGCACTCTTCGAGGGATTGAACACGACCAGTTCCTCGGTGACCTGCGCACCGGTGCGGCCGGAGGTGAACCACCATTCCCCGAGTGCCGAGGGAACCCCGACGGTCGTCGAGTACCCGAGCCGGCCCCCGCCGAGATAATGCTGCATCCGCGAGGCCACTACCTGCCCTGTCGTCGCCACCACCTCGACAGCGATGCGTGATTCGTTCGTCGCCCCGACATCGGACAGTGACACACTCTTCACCGACCTCGACGGCAACACGACTCCCTGCAGATCAGACGGGGTGCGGCGTCCGGCCTTTGTGGTGACCGCAACGTTGACCACCGCGGTGTCCGGGTACGGGTTCACCAGCACGAGCCGTTGTGTCGACCCTTCGGCCGTGAAACCATCGGCGAAGAACCACGTGTCGGATGTCTGTGCCACGCACTGTGACGTGACGTCTCCGGCCGCATAGATCAGTTCCTGCTCGACAGTGCCGACCGAGCCGATGATCTCGACCACCGGCGCAACGACACCAACAGTGCGGCCCCGCAGCACGTCGACATCGAGTTGCGAACGTGCAGGCACGACGACGGTCGTGTTCTCTGCGGGGTCGCTGCTCAGGAAACTGACCGATGCGGTGAGGTCTGTGTCGCCCGGGTTCGACAGAACGACATTGGCGGAGTCGAGACCGTCACCTGCCGCCGCACCGGGGCAGAACCACGACGTGCTGATGCGCGAACCGCCGGGAGCCTGCGGGAAACCCCCGAGTTCCACGAGTGCGAGCGACGCCCCCGCAGATTTCTTGCCGCCCTGTTGGTCTATGGCAAAGACTCCGCCCAGCACACCGGCGATCAACACCGTCGCGATCAGTCGCCTGATGATGTTCATGCGTCGGCCTCACCCATCACCACTGCCGGTTCTGTTGCCGGCGGCACTTCGTTCGTCTTCTTTCGCTGGCGTCGCAGCGTTCGTCGACGGGACGTGGCGACGACGACGAGCAGAGTCCACGCAACCACTTGCGCCGCCACCAGCAGACGGTGGAACAACGACGTCGAGTACGCGAGAGTGGCCTGTCCCGGTCGCGACACGTCGTAGGCGTTTGTGAGACCGAAGGCCGGGCGCGCCGGCACCTTCTCGCCGTCGACGGTGAGTTCCCACTTCGACGTGTACGGAACCGCGAGATGGACGGTTCCCTGTTCGACCGCGACGCGGGACGTGTCGTCGGGCGACACCGTGGCCGGGAAGGCTGTGCCCCCCGAGATGTCTGTTGCGATCATCGACTCGGCGCCCGCCGATGCACTGCTGGTCGCGCCGGTGGCTCCCATCTGCGAACGCACAGGAATCCACGCGGTGTTCTCGAACACCACCAGGTCGGGCGAGGCGAAACGACGTTTCAGGTCGAGCTGTCTCGAGAGGGCCTCGATCACACCGTCGGGCAGCGCAATCGGGTTGTCGCGCGTCGACTGACCGCCGTCGACGATCGGGACGACGATGTAACGCACCGACAACGGGGCCAACAGACGGCCTGCCCGTGCGGTCTGGCCCCTGACGATGCCGTACATCGCGGCCACGGCGTTGTCGCGTGCGCGCGTCGGCGGCGCCTCCCACATCTCGTCGAGACGCGCCGACGGCCCGTTCACCACCGAGTACGCGACGCCCCACCCGAAATTCAGCGGCGCGCCCGGAAGAACACGCGGGTCACCCACGAACAGAGTTCGGTAGTTTCCGACATCGCCCTCGGAGGGAAGCTGTTCGAGAAGCTGCGGCAGGGCGAGCGACGGCTGGTTCCATGCGCCGTCGACGCTGTTCAGCGCCGACGGAACCAGACCGACAGCGAAAACCAGCCCGACAAGAGCACCGAGGGGCTGACGCCAACCGAACTTCCCCCGTCCGAGATCGAGAGTGAGTGCCGACCCGAGAGTCGCCGCACACATCGACAACCCGAAGGCAACAGGCACCAACATCACCGCGGGTTCGGCAAGGTGCGCGGGCAACAGGGCGGAGTCGTCGAGTACCGCGATCATCAGACCGGTTGCGACCAGCGAGGCCCCGCGCAACGACCAGCTGGCGCGTGCACCGCGCACCAGAAGAACCGCACCGACCACGGCCGCATAAAGACCGACCGACAGTGCCGAACCGAAAAAGCCGCCGACCGAGAACCGCACGAGACCCCACAGACCGAGGTTGCGGCCGCCGTCGACCGGGGCCGCAGTGAGAGCCTCCCACCATCCGCCGCGCACGTAGGTCGCGGCCCACGGAAGGTTCAACAACACCGCGGCAACCGCGGCAGACAACGACACCCCCACCCAGCGCATCGACCACCTGAGTGCGAGCCCCTGCGCGAACGATGTCACCGCAACAACGACACCGACCAACGGCACGATCATCGCCACTGCAGGCTCGAAGGCGAACCCGACGGCACACAGCAGCGACAGTCCGGCGAACCAGCGCCTCCATGTCGACACCGAGACGACGACCATCGGTTCCTGCGTCATGGCCGAGTGAACATCGGCATGACCCACGAGCATGCGCATCAGATGGACCATCCACGGAAGCAACGCATACAGCAACAACGCACCCCAACGCCCGGACGCAACCGATGCGTAGGGCAACGGAACCGCTGCGTAGGCAACGACCGAGGCGATTCGCCCTCCGCGGGTGCCGACGACCGACGCGAACCTCCACGCTCCGAGCCAGCCGACGACCGGGAGCCCGACTATCGCCAGTGTGTGCGCCAGGCCCGACTGCGCGAAGAATGCGGCCGTCGCGGTGGCGACCAACGCGACACCGGTGGGCAGTGCGGACACCTGACCGAAGCCGGCACCCCACCAGCCCGACGCGTACGACTGCCAGGCTCCGCGTGCCGATTCGGGGAACTGCACGAACTGGCCGACCGACACGGACCCGTTCAACAACAGCGAACGCGACCCGACGACCATCAGCACACCCAGCACGAACCACATCACGTACGCACCGCGCGGAGTCGGCTCGCGCACGTCGTCTGTGGCGAGTGCCTGGGCGATTCCCGCTCGTCGCGCCCTGCGCCGGAAGTAGGCGGTGGTGTGTGCCGACCCGAGGATCTGCAGGGCGCGTATCTCCTCGCCGTCGACAGTGCGGACTCCTGCGATCCTCTCGCGCCTGTCACGGACCGCACCGACGGCGAACGGCAACGACGCGACAGCGCGCATCTCGGCACCCGCACGCCGGGCCCTCCCGGTGACGACGAGAAGAACAGCCCGCGCGACAGTGAACAGCACGATCTGTGCGACAACCGGTATCAACTGCCCGCGTGACGACAACGCCGCCACCGTCTGCACGCGGGTCGTCTCCGAATCGAAGTCGACGGTGTCGTTCTCGCTCGCTTCGGACCGCTCACCCATTGCCTCGCGGTGACGCGCCACCGCAGCGGGCACTATCACGACGCGCGCACCGGTTGCGTGCGCCCGCCAGCAGAAATCGAGATCGACACCCGACGAATGAATGTCCGCCGCGAACCCGCCGAGCGTGCGGAAGAGATCGGCGCGCACCATGAGACACGAGGTCGCCAGAACGAAGACGTCCTGCACGGCGTCGTGCTGTTCCTGGTCGAGTTCGCCGTCGTCGGCGTAGGGCAGTTCCACACCGAAACGGTCGGCGGCACTGCCGACCGACTGGATCATCGCCGCGTTGTCCCAGTGCACGAGCTTCGGACCCACGACCCCCGCGTTCGACCGGTAGATCTCTTCCACCAGACGGGTGACGGCGTCGGGGGCGAGCGCCACGTCGTCGTGCAGAAAACAGAAGAAACCGCTGTCGCCCTGGACCAGGTTCAGCACCGTGTTGCACGCGGCCGCATACCCCGGGTTGGCCCCGAGGAACCTCACGACTGCCGTCGGCACGGTGGATTCGATGAGGTCGAGCGTGGCCCGCGCGCCGGGGGTCTCACTCGTGCCGGTGAGCAGCAGCAGCATCTGGAGCCCCGGATAGTCCTGGTCGGCCAGACCTCTCAGGGATTCGGTCAGCCAGTCGCCCGGCTCGTGGACGACCATGACGGCCACCACGGGGGGTGTGGGCGGGGAAACATCGGGTTCGGTCACGCCCCCGCGAGGCTAGTGCCATGCCCAAATGGGCTCGGGGCAGGCATTTTGCCCCATGTGACACACGGCAGGACCCCAAGTGCTAGCAAAAGCAAGCACCAAGCCCTACGATTTTTCCCATGAGTTCATTCCCGAAGATCACCATCCCGAAAATCACTCTTCCGAAGGTCGACCTCCCCGGTCTCGACAAGTTGCCGAAGATCGACCTGCCGAAGGTGTCCCTGCCCCAGTTGCACTCGATCGACCTCACGTCTGTCGACCTCCGTCGTCTCGCGCCCACCGCGGTTCTCGAGAACCCCGTCGTGAAGCAGGCAACCGAAGTTGGGTACACCGCAGTCGGGTTTGCAGTGCTCGGTTTCCAGAAGATCCAGGTTCGCCGCCGCGAACTGCTCGAGTCGGTGAAGGCGCGTTTCAACACCGCCCAGTAGGCCGGCCGCACATCTGATGGTCGAGGGGTCACGACTCCGCCGACATCTTCACAACTAGCCTGACCTGCGTGTCGGGAGCCGTCGAACAAGAGTCATCACCGAAGGCTCCGCTCCCCGAGGGAACAATTCCGGTCGCCATCGGACTTTTCATCGCGGGCATCACCGCGTACGCCTTCTTCAAGGTGGGCCAGGAGGCGCTCGGCAAGGAAGACTTCAAACCGATCGTCGCGCTGTGGTTCACCACGTTCGCACTCGTGCCCGGTTTCTTGTTGCCCGTCGAACAGGAACTCGGCCGGGCCCTCGCCCACCGTCGGGCATTGAACAACGGCGGTCGACCCGTCGTGCAGAAGATGCTTCCGCTGGCGGGGGGTCTCACGACCGTTCTCGTTCTGGCCACCCTGGTCGCGTCACCGTGGCTCACGAGCGACATGTTCGAGGGGTACTGGACCGTGACCGCGGCGCTCATCATCACGGTGCTCGCGTTCGCGCCGATGCACCTCGCACGGGGAATCGCGTCGGGCTCCGGCCGGTTCGCGGCCTACGGCCTCATTCTCGGCATCGACGGCGCAACGCGCATCATCGCGTGTGTCGTGCTGTGGCAACTCGACGTCACTTCGGTCGGCGCCTACGCGATGGCCGTCGCACTGTCGCCCGTCATCGCGGTTCTTTTCGTGGCGACGCGTGGCGACCTGAAATCGAGTGACGGACCACCGGCCGACTACGCCGAACTCACACCGAATCTCTCGTGGTTGCTGCTCGGGTCCGTGATGGCCGCGGCCCTCGTGAACGCCGGGCCGATCGGGGTCGACATTCTCGCGAACGCCTCCGAGGCGGAGAAAGTGACTGCGTTCGGCAACGGGGTGCTGCTCTCGCGGATTCCGCTCTTCCTTTTCCAGGCGATCCAGGCTTCTCTGTTGCCGCGACTCGCACGTCTTGCCGCGAAGGGCGACCTCACGGAGTTCGTGCAGGGACTCTCGTTGTTGCTGAAGATCGTGAGTGCGGTCGCGGTACTCGGCACGGTCGGTTCGTACGTTCTCGGGCCGTGGGCCCTCGACGTGATGTACGACGGGGGTCTCGACCGGCGCACCCTCACCCTGCTGGCCCTCGCGAGCGGTCTCTACATGCTGTGCATTGCTGTCGCCCAGGCCGTGATCGCACTGCGCGGCCACCGCTGGGTGGCCATCGGTTGGTTGAGTGCGGTGACCATGTTCCTCGCCCTCACCGCCTGGTCGAGCAACGACCTGTTCCTGCGCGTCGAGTACGGCCTCGTGGGTGGCTCGACGACCGCACTCGTGATATTCGGCGTCGCACTGCGCTCGCGCATCGCCGCAGGGATCACACCCGACGCAGACACGATGCTCGACGGCGTGATCGACACGCCGTTCGAGTGATCAGTTCTTCAGCCGGCCCGACTCGAGCGCCAGGTCGTTCTGCACCATCATGCTGACCAGCGTGGGGAAATCGACCTCGGGCACCCAACCGAGTTTCTCGCGGGCCTTTGTCGGGTCGCCGATGAGAAGATCGACCTCGGCCGGGCGGAAGAAGCGTGGGTCCTGGCGCACGTAGTTGCGCCAGTCGTCGAGGCCGACCTCGCGGAACGCAAGCGTGAGGAACTCCTCGATCGAGTGGGTCTCGCCCGTGGCCACCACGTAGTCGTCGGGCTGGTCCTGCTGCAGCATCATCCACATCGCCCGCACGTAGTCGCCTGCATAACCCCAGTCGCGCTTCGCGTCGAGGTTGCCCATCACGAGTTCCTTCTCGACGCCGAGCTTGATGCGTGCTGCCGTGTTCGAGATCTTGCGGGTGACGAACTCGAGCCCGCGACGCGGACCCTCGTGGTTGAAGAGGATGCCCGAGCACGCAAATATTCCGTAGCTCTCGCGGTAGTTCACCGTGATGTCATGGCCGAACACCTTTGCGCAGCCGTACGGCGAGCGCGGATGGAACGGGGTGAGCTCGCTCTGGGGCACCTCGCGCACCTTCCCGAACATCTCCGACGACGACGCCTGGTAGAAGCGGATCGGGTTGTTCTGCGTGCCGCCGACCATGCGGATCGCCTCGAGCATGCGCAGCACACCGAGACCGGTGATGTTCGAGGTGAGTTCGGCCTGGCCGAACGAGATCGCCACGAACGAGATGGCGCCGAGGTTGTACACCTCGTCGGGCTTCACGTACTCGAGAGCCGACACGAGACTCGTGAGATCGGCAAGGTCACCCGGCACCAGTTCGACATAGGGGAACTCGTCGCGGATCTGGAGAGCGCGGGGGTTGTTCTGGCCCTTCAGCATCCCGAAGACCTCGTAGCCCTTCGAGTGGAGGAACTCGGCAAGGTGCTGACCGTCTTGACCTGTTATTCCGGTGATGAAAGCGCGGGGCATCGGTACGACCTCATTCGTGCACAATTGGACCAAATGACGGTACCACCGGGGCACACCGAACCGGGTGAACCCGCGAGAACCCGAACCCCTAGCCTGAAGTCATGATTGTGGTGCTCGCCGGCGGTGTCGGAGCCGCGCGTTTTCTTGCGGGCCTCGTGCAGGTCGCGCCGACTCACGAGATCACCACCGTGGTGAACACGGGCGACGACACCGAGCTGCACGGTCTCTCGATATCACCCGACATCGACACCGTGACGTACACACTCGCATCGGCGATCGATCCGCAGCGCGGATGGGGTCTGCGCGACGAGACATGGCGCGCCATGGAGGCACTCGCGAGATTCGAACCGGTGAGACCCGAGGGTTCCTCGGCCGCACCGCGTTGGTTCAACCTCGGCGACGCCGACCTCGCCACCCACTTCTACCGCACCGCACGCCTGCGCGAGGGAGCCTCTCTCAGCGAGGTCACCGACGAGATCCGCCGGGCGTTCGGGGTGGGGGTCGCCGTGCTGCCGATGACGAACGACCGTGTGCGCACGATGGTCGACCTCGACGGTTCGCGCGTCAGCTTCCAGGAGTACTTCGTGAAACTGCAGCATTCGGTCGCGGTCCGTGGCGTCGAGATCGTCGGCGCGGACACGGCGTCGTTCGTCGACGAGTCGTTGCTGCGGTCGGCCGACACCGTGGTGATCGCACCGTCGAACCCGATCGTGTCGATCGGACCGGTGCGTGCACTGCCGAAGGTCGACGAGATCCTCGCCGAACGTCGCGATCATGTCGTGGCGGTCTCCCCCATCGTCGCCGGCGCGGCACTGAAGGGACCCGCCGACCGAATGCTGACCGAACTGGGTCACGAGCCGACCGTGGTGGGTGTCGCCCGCTTGTACGCGCCGGTGTGCGCAACCCTCGTCATCGACACACAGGATGCCCATCTCGCACCTGCCGTCGAGCGCGAGGGCATGCGGTGCATCGTCACCGACACCATCATGTCGAGACCCGGGGTTGCCCGTGAACTGGCCCGCATCACCGTGTGTTCGACACCGCAGCAAGGAGGAATCTCATGGCCCGACTGATGGCATGGAGCGTCGAGGGAATCGGCGAGATCACACCCGGTATGCAGCTCGGCGACATCATCGCCGAGGCGTGCGCCTCGGAACCGAACGGGCCGTTGCGCGACAACGACGTGCTCGTCGTGACGCAGAAGATCGTGTCGAAGGCGGAGAACCGACTGGTTCCCATCGACCCCGACGACCCGTTGTCGCACAAGGTGCTGGTCGAGCAGGAGGCCGTGCGGATCGTGCGCCGTCGTGGCGACCTCATCATCACCGAGACGAAACACGGATTCGTGTGCGCCAACAGTGGCATCGATCTCTCGAACGTCGAACGCGGCTATGCGGCACTGCTGCCCCTCGACAGTGACCGCTCCGCACGCCGCATCCGCGACATCATCAAGGCCAGGCTGGGCGTGTCGGTCGGGGTCATCGTGAGCGACACGTTCGGTCGTCCGTGGCGCAAGGGTCTCACCGACGTCGCGATCGGGGTGGCCGGCATCGCCGGGGTGGTCGACCTGCGCGGAACCGAGGACGCACTCGGCCGCGTGATGCAGGTGACCGAGGTTGCTGTCGCCGACGAACTTGCCTCGGCAGCAGAACTGGTGATGGGAAAGTCGACCGGGGTTCCCGTGGCCATCGTGCGCGGTGCCGACCCGTCGTGGTTCAGGGACTCGTCGATGGACGAGATCGTCCGGCCACCGAACGAGGACCTCTTCCGCTAGCGGGCTGCCGGGCCCCGCAGCGCCGCAAGGCCGTCTTTCAGCGGGGTGAACGGCGACCAGCCGAGCTGGATGCGGGCGCGCACGGGCGAGAGAGCAAGACGCACGATGTCGTTCGGGCGTGCCGCGGCCGTGCGCGGCACGGGCGACGACGCACCGGCCATCACCGCCCACAGATCGAGAAGCGACGTCGTGATGCCGGTGCCCACGTTGATCACGAGTCCACCTGCACGGTCGAGAGACCGCACGAGTGCGTCGACCGTGTCGTCGATGTAGACGAAATCACGGGTCTGCTTGCCGTTGCCGTGCACGATGGGTGCCCTGCCGGACTCGAGTGCGTCGAGAAACGCGGCGATGACACCGTCGTCGGCACGCTGCCTCGGGCCGTACACGTTGCTCATCGCCAGCACGGTGAACTCGACCCCGTGACGGTCGCGGTACACCGTGTGCATGTCTGCTGCTGCACGCGCCATGACTTCCTCGGCCGACCGGGAATCGTTCATGTGGCCTTCCTTGATGGGAAGATCACGCGCGAGGCACTCGCCGTACAGCAAACGAGCGGGAATCGCGGTGACGACCTTCGAGACCCCGCCGAGGCGTGCGGCCTCGAGAACCGCCACCGATGCCGAGAGGCTCGACATCGCCCCGCTGAGATGGGCGTGCGACGGGGAGAACACGGCGAGGTTCACGATGAGGTCGGGGCGCCGCAGGGCAACCAACTCGGCGAACTCACCCGAGAGAACGGAGATGTTCTGGAACTTGAACCGGCCCGACGCGTTGCGTGACTCGGCGAGATTGGAGAGCGAACCGGTGGAGAGGTCGTCGACGACGTCGATCTCGTGACCCTCTGCCATCAGCCGGTCGACCAGGTGGGAGCCGACGAAGCCCGCACCGCCGCACACGAGGATTTTCCGGGCCGCCATCCCTACGACGCTAATTCAGGCGGCGGAATCTTTGCGCCACTCAGCACGCTCGAGGGCTGCACCACGCCGTCGGCGCCGATGACACAGTCGGTGAGGGTGGCGTCGTCACCGACGGCTCCCATGACGAGACAACGGTCGAGCCGCACACGGTTCCCGATGCGCGCACCGGGAAGCAACACGGAATCAGTGACCACGCACTGCGCACCGATCGTGCTTCCCTCGCCCACCACACTGTGAACGATCGACGCAGAAGAATTGATGTCGCAGCGGGGACCCACCGACGACAGGATCGTCGAGCGTGTTCCGTCGATGAGATCGAGATTTGCCTGCAGGTAAGTGTCGGGGCGGCCCGTGTCGATCCAGTAGTCGGCCGTTGCCATTGCGGCGAGGGTGCCGTCGGCCACCATCTGCGGGAACACCACCCGCTCGATCGACAGTTTCTCGTTGGCGGGCATGCGGTCGAGCACCCGCGGTTCGAGCACGTAGGTGCCGGCGTTGATCACCGAACTGGTCGTCTCACCGGGGGCAGGCTTCTCGACGAACCTGGTGACCCAACCGTCGTCATTCGTCTCGACGACGCCGAACTGGGACGGGTCGTCGACGGGAGTCAGGTGAAGGGTTCCCTCTGCGCCGCGCTCGCGGTGGAACCCGACGAGGCGGGCGACATCGAGGTCACAGATGATGTCACCGTTCATCACCACGAAGGTGTCGTCGATGCCGGCATGGCGCGCGGCAAACGCAATCGCACCGGCAGTGTCGAGCGGCTCGGGTTCGACGGCGTAGTGAAGGTTCACGCCCGCGCACACCCCTTCGGGGAAGGCCTCGAAGAACGGCTCGGGCTTGAACCCGAGGGCAAGCGCGACGTTGGTGACACCGGCGGTCGCGAGGTTGGCGATGAGATGCTCGAGCTGGCGCACGTTGGCGATCGGAAGTAGAGGCTTGGGCGTGCTGAACGTGAGCGGTCTGAGCCGGGTGCCGAACCCCCCGACGAGAACGACTGCGTGCATCAGCCGGGAACGGTTGTGGTGGTGGCCCCGCCGGCGACCGTCGTCGTGGTGGTGCCCGTCGCGGCGTCGTTCGCGTCGGCGAGCGCCTTCAACTCGGACGCAGATGCCGGGATCGGGATGTCGACACCCGGTGCCGCGACTGCGATGGTGACCGCCATGCCGTCTTTGTCGATCTTGATGTTCCTGAAGTCGGTGATGTACTTCTTGTTGTCGTTCTGGTTGTCGTAGGAGTCCCACACGATGACCTGAACCTGGGCATCGACTTCCTTGCCCTCGGCGTCCTTGCACTTGAGCTCGCTCATCTCGAACGATTCACCGTTGTTCTGGTTGTCGGGGAAGGTGAGCTTCTTCGTGTCGAGAGAGATTCCGTACGCGTCGAGGAAGACGCCGAGCTTGGCGCGGTAGCGCGGGAGACCCGCCGGGCGCCATTCGAAGACACCGGGGGTGGACGACGTCAGCCGGTAGCGGGTGTTGTCGACTTCTTCGTTCTCGGGGGCCACCAGGTCGCCCAGGAATGCGTCGCATTTGTAGAAGCCGTAGGCCGCGTACGAGATCTCGCTGGCCGATGCGGTGGTGCCGCTGTCGGGTTCGGACTCACGTGCGTAGGCAACGAGAGCGAGGCCGAGCACGACGACCACGGTCATCACCGCAGGGAAGACGGAACCACCCTGGAACCGGACCTTCTTGCCTTTCCCTCTCTGAGCGAGACGGGCGACCTTTTTTGCTGATGAACCACTTGCCACGAAGGAGAAAGGCTACCTGCTGGGCGCCCGTCGGGGGCGCCCGCCATCAAAGCGAATCAACGAGAGACAGGTACGAATTCGCCACTGCCGCGGGAGAAACATGTGTTTCCACCCATTCACGACCTCGACGCCCCATGTCACGGGCCGACTCCGTCGACGAGAGCATCTCCCGAAGCGCATCGACGAAGTCGCGCGGCGAGTCCGGTGCGACCGAGATGCCCGCACCGCTCTGCTGCAGGATTCTTGTGACCTCGGTGCCCTCGTCGATCGCGGCGACCACCGGTCGGGCCGCCGCGAGAATGCTGTAGGTCTTCGAGGGGACACTCACGGCACCGAGACCTGCACGCAGCGGCACGACGTGGACATCACCCGATGCGAGCACCTCGGCGACCCGTTCGCGCGGTTGGTAGCCGCAGAAACGGATGTTGGGCACGTCGTGGGCGAGGTTCTCGAGTTCGGCGCGCGCGGCGCCGTCTCCGTTGATCACGAACGTGGCGCCGGGCAACTCGCGTGCGGCGTCGATCATCATGGTGAGCGACTGCGAGTACCCCACGTTCCCGGCATACATCACCACCGGTTCGTCGCCGATGCCGAGTTCGCTTCTGTACGGAGTGCCGCGGTCGAGCGGCACGATCCGGTCGGCATCGACGAAGTTGGGGATCACCACGACCTTCGCCGCATGACGCGGCGCGACCTTGCCGACGACGTTGTCGCGCAGGTCGTCGGACAGCACGACGACCGCATCAGAGCGGTGGTAGCTGGCCCGTTCGAGCCACCGTGCGAGGGAGATGACCCTCGCATTGGTGATCGCGCCGGTCTCGACCGCAGCATCAGGGAAGACGTCCTGGATGTTGAACACGCATTTCGTGAACCGCAGCCGGGCAGCGAGCCAACCGGTGAGACCCAGTGTGAGAGGCGGCGACATCGAGATGACAGCCGCCGGCCGGCGGTGGATGCCGCCTGCGAACAACGTGCACACGCCCGCCACGATGCTGAAACCGAGAAACCCGAGCGCACGCCGCGCGAGATTCCGTTTGCTCTTCCCGGGGAACGGATGCACCCGGATGACCGAGCCCCATGGCGTCTTCTCGCGACGAACCAGACGGCCCGACCAGCCCTCTTCGATCGCGTGGGTGCGGTACCACGGCAGTGCCGTGACCACGTGCACCTTCCTGCCGTGCGCGACGAACTCGTCGACGATGCGTGTGATGACGTCGCCGGTCGGGGCGGTGTCGGGCGCGAAGTGCGGCACCAGAACGACGAGCGGGCGGGTCACCGCGGGTCCTCGATGAGGGCGAGGTCGTACTCGCGCACGAGGTCGCTCGCCGAGAGCGACGTGGTGAACTGTCGCACCCGGCGACGACCGGCCGCGACAATCTCGTCACGACGGGAACGCACAGAGTCGAGCGCGGCATTCCACGCATCGGTGACGAGAGGGGCGACGACACCGCCGTCACCGACGACCTCGGGGAGACTCCCCCGGTCGCTGGCGATGACCGGTGTCGAGCACATCATCGCCTCGATCACCGGTGCGCCGAACCCCTCGTACTCACTCGGGAACACCATCGCGTCTGCCATCTTCAACAACCCGTTGCGGTCGCGCGCCGTGACGCGCCCGGGCATCACGACCCTCTCCGACAGACCGAGCCGCGAGACGACATCGCGCACGTGACTCTCGTGCGAACCCGCCGAACCCGCGAACACCATCCGGAGCATCGGGTCACGCCATGCCTCGCTTCCGTTCGCCATGAGTTCGAGCAGGAAACCGTGGTTCTTGTGCGGGTGCGTGATGCCGGGGAACACGAGAACCGGGCCGGCCCCGAGACCGAAGCGTGCACGCAGCTCGGTTTCCGTGGCGGCGTCGTCGGCGAGCGATGTCTCGATGCCGTGGCGCACGACGCCGATGCGGCGGAACGAACAGCCGAAGCTGTCGACGAGCGTTCGTGCGACGAAATGCGTCGGCACAACGATGCGTGTGGCGCGCTGCAACGACGAAGGAACGACGCGCGACAGGTACCGGCGCTTCACCGGCGACACGTACTGCGGGTATTCGGTCCACTGCACGTCGTGAACGGTGAGCACCGTGGTCGGACCTCCCCCACGCGGGAGGGTCCCCCCGCCGTGGTGCACGAGATCGAAGGAGCGTGTGCGCGAGGCCAGCCACGAATGCTCGAGCGCGATGCGCACCGCACGACGCGAACAATCAGACGGAGCCTCGTGCACGACATGGTGCGAGGCAACGTCGGCGTGCCTCCCTGAGAAACCCTGCGGGGCGAAGACCTCGACCTCGTACTCATGCGCAATCTCACGCAGTCCGGCGAGCTGACGCACGAGGTACTCCTCGCTTCCGCCGACCCCCGGGACACACCAGAGAAGGTTCATCGCGACCCGACGCGTCACTGCGGAACCCCGGCAACCGTCCGGTACACCGCAGCGGTCAGTTCGGCAGTGAGCGACCACGGGAGTTCCCGCGCACGGTCGCGACCCCTGCCGCGGAGCACCTCTGCATCGGCGAGCGCACGCGAGACCCCGTCGGCGATCGACGACACATCGAGCGGGTCAACGAGAACCGCCGCGCCGCCGGCCACCTCTTCTGTCGAGGTTCCCCGCGACGTGACCACCGGTGCGCCGTGCGCCATGGCCTCGAGCACGGGCAGGCCGTACCCCTCCCACACCGACGGGAAAACGAACACCGAACTGAGCGCGTAGAGCGCGGGCAGGTCGGCTGCAGGCACGAAACCGACGGTGCGCACGTCGTGCGACGGAGTGACGCCGTCGTCTCCCCAGCCGTCCATGCCCGCAACGACGAGTGGCGGTGCATCGTGGAGTGTCGACAGCGCATCGATCAACCGGGAGAGGTTCTTGCGCGGCTCCTTCGTGCCGACGAACAGCACGAACTCAGACGGAAGCCCGTACGTGCGGCGCACCCTCTCGCGGTCTGCGTCAGAGACGGCACGGACCGTGACACCGAGCGGCACATGGTGCAACACGTCGCGCGGGAAACCCGCGTCTGCGCAGTCGTCGACGGTGGCCTGCGAAGAACACAGGACACGGGCGTTCTGCCTCCGCAGGATGTCGAGACTGCGCCGGAAGATCGCGTTGCCGTGCCTTGTGAAGAACTCGGGATGCCGCAGGAACGCGACGTCGTGCAGGGTCACCACCATGGGCAACGATGTCGCCGGCGGGATGACGGTCGTCGCGTGCACCAGATCGGCATGAACCACCGACTCGACCTTCGGCCAGTTGAAACGCGTCGACAACTCGTACATCAACGGCCCGCCGACGGGAAGTGCCGCCACACGGATCGGTGGTTCGAAACCCGGTGTCGGCCCGTGTCTGTGCCGACCTGCGATTCCGACGAGTTCCACATCGGGAACCGACGCCATCTGTCTCGCCACTTCCAGTGCGGCCACTGCGGTGCCCCCGGGCACGCGGTGCCAGCACTGTTCGAGGGTGTAGGCGACGCGCACCCCTTCATTCTGTCTGTTCGCGTCCTACGATGGCACCCATGTCAGATTTCTGGTCGGGCCGGAGGGTTCTCGTCACGGGTGGCAACGGCTTTCTGGGCCGCGTCGTCGTGCGACTGCTCGAACAACAGGGGGCCTCGGTGGTCGCCCCGACCCACAGCGAATTCGACCTGGTGGTTCCCGGCGTCGCCGACGACATGCTGGGCCGGTACGAGCCGACCCACGTGATTCACCTTGCTGCACGCGTCGGCGGAATCGGCTACAACCTCGTCGACCCCGCCCGCCTGTATCTCGACAATCTCATGATGGGAACACACGTCATCGAGGCGGCCCGCGCGGCAGGAACAGAGAAGACCGTGCTGCTCGGAACCGTCTGTTCGTACCCCAAGTTCACCCCCGTGCCGTTCAAGGAGGAGTCGTTCTGGGACGGCTACCCGGAAGAGACGAACGCACCGTACGGCATCGCAAAGAAGGCGCACCTGGTGCACGCCCAGGTCAACAGCGCGCAGTACGGGCAGAAGTTTGCGTACCTGATCCCGACCAACCTCTACGGCCCCGGCGACAAGTTCCACCCGTCGGTGTCGCACGTGATCCCTGCACTCATCAAGAAATGCGTCGAGGCGAAAGAGAGCAACGCATCCCACATCGATGTGTGGGGCACCGGCAGTGCGAGCCGGGAGTACCTCTACGTCGACGACGCCGCGGCCGCCATCGTGCTCGCCGCGCAGACACACGAAGGTGTCGAGCCGATCAACCTCGGGTCTGACCGCGAGATCACCATCCGCGAGACGGCCGAGACGATTGCGCGCATCACCGGCTTCACCGGCGAACTGAAGTGGGACACCACGAAGCCCGACGGCCAGCCGAGACGGCGCATCGATCCTTCCCGCGCCGCCGAACTGCTCGGATGGCACGCCCACATGGACTTTGCGGAAGGCATCTCGCGCACCGTCGACTGGTATCTCGCCCACCGCGACGAAGCCGAGACCGCGCCGCACTGATTCGTGCGGTCGTCGACCGTACACTTCACGTCGTGACGCTCCCCCCGCCGTCTCTCGAGTACTGCGTACGGCACCCGGACACCGCCACGGGTCGCCATTGCACGCGGTGCGACCGCCCTGCCTGCAATGACTGCCTCACCCCGGCACCGGTGGGTTCGCACTGTGCCGACTGTGTCAGGTCTGCGCGGCCCCCGGCGCGCGAACGTGTCCGCCGGTGGAACGCGGTGCAGCCCATACTCACCACCCGCGTGTTGATCGCACTGAACGCCTTCGTGTTCCTCTGGACGTTGACGGCGAACGGTTCCGTCACCAGGAACCAGTTCGAACTCGGTCTCTCGCTGCCCTACATCGCCGACGGCGAGTGGCACCGGATCGTCACGTCGGGGTTCCTGCATTTCGGCATCATCCACATCGGCATGAACATGCTTCTGCTGTGGCAGCTCGGGCAACTGCTCGAGCCTGCTCTCGGCCAGGCGAGGTTTGCGCTTCTCTATTTCGCATCGATGTTCGGCGGTGCGGTCGGTGCACTTGCGCTCACCCCGAACGGACTCACCGGCGGCGCGTCGGGCGCGGTGTTCGGGTTGATGGCAGCCGCAAGTGTCGGTCTCCAGCAACGCGGGGTGAACCCGCTGCGCACCGGCATCGGCGCCACCCTGCTGCTGAACCTGCTGATCACCTTCACGATTCCCGGCATCTCGATCGGCGGTCACCTCGGCGGTGCGCTCATGGGTGCAGCGGTCGGCTACGTGATGCTGCAGCCGCATCGTTCGCGTTCGACACCGGTCATGTCGCTGGTGACGCCGATTGCGGCGATGCTGCTGTGCGTGGTCGCCATCGCGGCGATGATCTGACGCCCGACCGGGAGTGGTGTGTTCAGTCGGCGGCGTGCCGGGCGCGGCGTCGTTGACCCGCGGTGAGCCTGAGCCCTGCACCCGAGAGGATGCGCACGATCTCGCGGCTCGACACCTCGACGGCACCGAGCCGCACTGCCTCGTCGCGCACGTGACGGGGAAGGTCGTAGTGGTCGCCGTGGAACCCCCGTTCGGGGACACCGAGAGAACGGGCGAAGGCGTGAAGTTCTTCGAGCGACGAGTCGCTCACCATGTGGCACCACACGTGGTCGCGGTGCGACCAGCGACTCTCGTCGACATAGACGGTCATCGGGTCAGTTGCAGCACCCGCCGCCGCAGCATGAGCCTCCGGCGGGCGCACTGGGCGCGGCAGACACACCCGACGTGCCGACCGAGGCGAACACGCTCAGCATCCGCACCGCGTTGTCGTGACCGTCGGGACACGTCGCAGGGTTGTTGGCCTCGGCCATCGGGCGACGCTGCTCGAACACGACCTCGCATGTGCGGCACCTGAACTCGTACAACGGCATGCCCCGAGTGTACGACAGCCGCAGACATGGTTGACTGTTGGCATGGCGACTCCGTTGAAGACACGGCCGGCAGAGGTTCTTCCCGACACCGAGCAGGTTCCCGAGACCGGCGAACCCGTCGTTGCGCACATCGTGAAGACACTGCCCGGCGAGAACGCGGCCGCGAAGGTGCTCGAGGCCCGCATCAACGGCACTCCGCTCGAGGCACTGTGCGGCCACGTGTGGGTGCCCTCGCGCGACCCCAAGCAGGTGCCCATGTGCCAGAAGTGCAAGGACATCTACGACACCTACCGCATGTTCAACGACGGCCTCGGCGAGACCCCGCAGGAGTGAGCGAGAGAGTCATCCGCCCCGCCGTCCGAGGTCTGGTGATCGACCACGACGACTGCGTGTTGATGGTGAGGCTCGTGTTCCCGAACGGTGCATGGTGGGTGCTGCCCGGCGGCGGCATCGACGCCGACGAGAGTGCCCTCGACGCCCTGCACCGCGAACTGCGCGAGGAGACCGGGCTCGTCGACGCACCGATCGGGCCTGCGGTGTGGCACAGGGTCCACCACTTCCGCATGACCGACACCGAGGGTCGCGTGTGGGACGGCCAGCAGGAAACCGTCTACATGGTGCGCACCGAGCGCTTCGACCCTGCACCGCATCTCACCGTCGACGAGCTGAGGAACGAGAACCTGCACGAACACCGTTGGTGGAGCATCGCCGATCTTCTCGCCTACGACGGAGCCGACCATTTCTCGCCGCCCGACCTTGCGTCGTATCTGCATGTGATCGTGCGTGACGGGGTGCCCGACACGCCGTTCTCGATCGTGCAGACGGGCTAGCGGAAATCGCGGCTGCGCAGCGCCGCGGGAACGAACAACGGCATGAGTGACTCGGCGACGATGTTCACGACGCCGTTGGCGCACTCGACACGACCGCGCACCAGCAATGCCGTTGCGTCACGGGCAACGGCGCGGTGACGCGCCCAGCACCCCTTCGAGCACACCACGTTGACGAGACCGGTTTCGTCCTCGAGGCTGATGAAAGTGGCACCGCGTGCACTCATGGGTCGTTGGCGGTGGGTGACGATGCCGGCCACGAACACCTTCGTCTCGTGCGGCACCGCGCCCAGTGCGTCTGCCGTGACGACGCCCTTGCCGCGCAGTTCGTCACGCAGGAAGACCGTGGGGTGGCCGTCGGGGGAGATTCCTGTTGCCCACAGGTCGGCAATGGCCTCTTCCACCGGCTGCATGCCGGGCAGTGTGGGCCGGCTGTTCACACCGAAGATGCCCTGCAGGTGGTCTTTCGGGTGGCCGTACGAACCCGCCGCCCACAGGGTCTGGCGACGGTCGTCGTGGAAACTGTGCGTGAACGCGCCGGCCGTGGCCAACGCCTCTAGCTGCGTGCGCGAGAGTTCCGGCACTGTCGTGGCCAGGTGCTCGAGCGAACGGTACGGCCGTCGTGAGGCGACGATGCGCGCAAGATCGGAACTGATGCCGCGCACCGATTCGATACCGAGACGCACCGCAAGCCCGCCGCACGACTCGTTGCATTCCTCGAGTGTTGCGTCGTGTGATGATGCGTTGATGTCCGGTGAGTGCACGACCACACCGTGCCGTCGCGCATCCTGCACCAGGGTGTGGGGCGACCAGAAACCCATCGGCTGTGCGTTCAACAGGGCTGCACAGAACACGGCGGGTTCGTGCAGCTTGATGTACGACGAGGCGTACACGAGGTACGCAAAACTGACCGAATGGCTCTCGGGGAACCCGTAGTTCGCGAACGCGGCCATCTTGTCGAAGATCTCGTCGGCGACGGCGCCGCGGATGCCCCGCTCGGCCATGCCGTCGTAGAGACGCTGTTGCAGCCGTCTCATGCGTGCCATGGAACGCTTCGAACCCATCGCCTGTCGCAGTTGATCGGCCTCGCTCGGCGTGAACCCGGCCACGTCGATGGCCATCTGCATCAGTTGCTCCTGGAACAACGGCACGCCGAGGGTCTTGCCGAGCGAGTTCTCGAGCAACGGGTGCAGGTACGTGACGGGTTCTTCGCCGTTGCGACGCCGGATGTACGGGTGCACGGAACCTCCCTGGATGGGCCCCGGCCGGATGAGCGCCACCTCGACGACGAGGTCGTAGAACTTGCGCGGCCGCAGACGCGGCAGTGTCGACATCTGCGCGCGTGACTCGACCTGGAACACCCCCACCGTGTCGGCACGGCACAACATCGCGTACACCTCGTCTTCCTGGGGGATGGTGGCGAGATCGAGTTCGCGACCGCGGTGCAGTGCGATCAACCGCACCGCGTTCGACAGTGCCGACAGCATGCCGAGACCGAGCAGGTCGAACTTCACGAGACCGATTGCCGCACAGTCGTCTTTGTCCCACTGCAGCACGCTGCGGTTCTGCATGCGCGCCCACTCGACCGGGCACACCTCGATGATCGGTCGGTCGCACATGACCATGCCGCCGGAGTGAATGCCCAGGTGGCGCGGCATGTTCTCGACCTCGGCGGCCATCTCGAGAACCAGTGGCTCGATGTCGTGGTCGTGTTGTGACGCCGTGACCGCAATGCTGCCCCACGCGTCGACCTGCTTGCTCCATGAATCCTGCTGCGCGGGCGAATGCCCCAGCGCACGTGCCATGTCGCGCACTGCCGAACGCGAACGGTACGTGATCACGTTGGCGACCTGGGCCGCATGGTGCCGGCCGTGCCGTTCGTACACGTACTGAATGACTTCTTCACGGCGACCGCTCTCGATGTCGATGTCGATGTCGGGCGGGCCGTCGCGTTCGGGCGACAGGAAACGTTCGAACAACAGACCCAGCGACACTGCGTCGGCCTTCGTGATGCCGAGCGAATAGCACACCGCACTGTTGGCCGCGCTTCCCCTTCCCTGGCACAGGATCCCCCGCTCTTCACAGAACCGAACGATGTCCCACACCACGAGGAAATACCCCGCAAAACCGAGCGTGTCGATGATGTCGAGTTCGTGCTCGATGGTGCGCCACGCGCGGGCACGCAACGACAGGTCTTCGCCCTCGTCGGTCGGTCTGTCGCCGTAGCGGCGCCGCGCACCGTGCGCCACGAGTTCGCGCAGGTACGACATCTCGTCGAGGCCCCCCGGGCACGGGAACGGCGGCAGGCGCGGCGCCACCAGCGACAGGTCGAAGGCGATGTCGTGTGCCAGCGATGCCGTGCGCTCGACCACACCCGGGTACCGGGCAAAGCGTCGTTCCATCTCTGCCCCCGAACGCAGGTACGCAGTCGCCGCGGCGGGCAGGCGGTGGTCGATCTCGTCGAGACCGCACCTGTTGCGCACCGCGGCGAGGGCGGTGGCGAGTCGGTGCTGCGAGGGAACCGCGTACATCACGTTGTTCGTGGCGACGCACTCGACGTTGACGCGTGCCGCCATGTGCACGAGTTGGTCGTTGCGCACCGTGTCGACGGGGTCTCCGTGGTCCCACAGTTCGACAAAGACGTTGTCTGCGCCGAAGCAGTCGACCAACCTGCGCAGCGTGGCCTCGGCGGCACCCGGCCCGTGTTGTTCGAGTGCACGCACCACCGCACCCTGCGACCCGCCGGTGAGAACCGCACAGTGACCGCGCACCGTGCGTGCCACCGATTCGAACGAGAACACAGGTGCACCCTTGCGCCCCGCGAGCTGCCCCTCGCTGACGGCGCGCGCCATGCGCGCATAACCCGACGGCCCCTGCGACAGCACCACGATGTCGCCTGCTGCCGCACAATCGAGTTCGACACCGAACACCGTGGGCAACTGCACTGCGCGTGCCGCCTCGGCGAAGCGCACGATCCCGTAGAGACCGTTGCGATCGGTGAGGGCAAGTGCGTTCAGCCCGAGAGCAGATGCAACCTCGGCCAGTTGCTCGGGATGCGATGCGCCCTCGAGAAACGAAAAGTTCGACCGACAGTGCAGCTCTGCGTACGGCACCGACCCCGGTCGTGGCTGCAGTGCGGGCCGGAACGGCTGGCGTTTCGCCCCGAGAGCCGGGCCGTCGCCACCGGCGTTCCACGCCACCGATGACGGGGCGCGACCGTTCGAGAGCCGCGCCTCGAGTTCTGCCCATGGAACAGGTGGATTGTCGAACCCCATGCGCTCAGCGTAGCGAACATATGTTCGCTTTGAGAGGGGAAACCCGTGCAGTTACAGGGGGGAAACCCGTGCCCGGGCGGCATGCAACGCCCCCACCAGACCCGCATCGGCGATGGCGATGGCTTCGTCCCAGGTGAACCAGCAGGCATCGGGGCTCTCCCCTTCGGCGGGCACCAACGGCACCTCGGGTGCACGCAACAGGAACCGCACATCGTGGTGCGTGTGTCCCTTCGGGCCGGGGTGCACGTCGACATGGAACAGCAACGGTTCGTCGCCGTGGTGGCGGACCGGCACGCCCAGTTCTTCGGTGGCCTCGCGCACCGCGGCGGCAGCAGGATCTTCCCCCCTGTCGATGTGCCCGCCGGGCTGCAGCCACATGCCCAGTCGCTTGTGCAGATGCAGTGCGACCTTGTCTCCTGCTTCGCTCACCACCACGGCCGATGCGGTGACGTGAACGAGGCCTGCATCTTCGTCGTACGGGTCGTCGATCTGCGGCACCTCACGGAGGAACTGATCGATCGATTCTGTCTCGCGTCGGTCGACGGCGCGGTGGTCGCGCAGCATGCGCAGAAGATCGTCGACATGCATGGTCACGGCACGAGTGTGACACACCCCGCGAAACAGCGACAACCGGGGTGCGGTCAGTCGTAGCGCGCGAGAAGTCTCCACACCGAGTGCTCGAGACTCAACAGGAACACGCGCGCCTCGCCGCGCTTCGTGCGCACCAGCATCTGCACGCGGACATGTCGTCGCCGCCGACGGGTGTCCCACCACCGTTCCTCGACAGGCCACGGCCCCGCCACCCGTTCGACCCGGTAGTGATAGCCCTCGATTTCCACGGATGCCGGCCGGTGCGTGAGTTCGTGACGGCCCGACACAGACACCGGGTTGCCGTGTTCGTCGGCCACATGCACTTCGCGGGGCTCGGGAAACACGCATGCGGGCGACGGGCGCGGCACCGCACCGCTCCATTCTCGGGCCACCCCCCTGCCGTCGGTGACACGCTGCTGCGAAGCATCGGTGTTCGACAGGTTCACCATCGACAGCGGAACGTGCGAGTACACCTTCGTGATGTCGCGGCCGCCCTCCCACTGGGGCACCGTGACGGCAACACACTCGTGCACCGCGAGCGCCATGGTGGCCGCCCGGGCAGCGCGCTCGATGTTCTCTTCGTGCCCGCCCCACAGCACAGGCTGCACCACGAGCGCCTCGCGGCACTCGAGGGGCACCAGACGCACGCGCACGATGCCGCTGGTGGGTGCGTCGGGGTCTGCCTCGTTGCTGACCAGCCAGCCGTCGAGTTGGTACGTGATGCGCTGCAGCACCGCCACCGTGTCGAAACCGCGCGGGTCACCCCACACGCGCGTCGATGTCTCGGCGTGATCGGTCTCGCACTCGACGAGAAGACGCACGCACTGCATGCCGTGGGCGGTGAACGAGTCGGTCATGCGTGCGACCGTGTCACGCACCGCGGCCACCACGTGCGTCGCAAGACCGAGGGGAGGCTCGAACTCTTGTGACTGTGCATAATCAGAGGGCGGCGCACCGGGCGACAACAAACGCACGTCGCCACCCGACACGAGAGTCCACACGGTGCGCCCCTCGGCGCCGAAACGGTCGATGAGCGCCGACTCGCCCACTTCGCGCACCGCACCGCAGGTGGAGAGACCCAGGCGTCGCAACAACCCCACCACGTCGGGAGACACCGCACCGATGTGCCCCACCGACTGCACGGGGAGGGCGTCGACGAACCCCTGGGTGACTGCTTCGTCGAGGATGCACGGCCTGCCCCGTGACTCCGACAGGTGTGCCGCCGCGAGAGCCGCGAACCGACTGCCGGCGATGCCGACACCGAACGTGATGTTCTCGTGGCGACAGAGACCGGACAGATGCCGGGCCACTGCGTCTTCGCCGCCGAAATACCGGGTGGGGCCGCGTGCCGACATCACCATGGTGCCGACGGACTCGACCTCGACGAGCGGTGACACCTCCGACACGCGACGCACGACACGTTCGAACTCGGCGTAGGCGTGCACCTCGCTCTCGTGGTGTCCGGACCACGAGGGGAACACCACGGCGATGGTACGGCTCACGGTGACACCCCGACGGACGGGGCCCCGGGCAACGACATGCAACAGGAACGCTGCGCGTGGAGACGCCTGCCCTGCACGGCGACACGGACATCGCGTGCCGATGCGAACGTGGAGAAGTGCCAGTCGGCCGTGACCGCCGACATGTCGTAGTCGACCGAGAATGCACCCGCATCGCCGACGATGACGACGACAGACGACTGTGCCCTGGCGCGGGCCATGATGCGTCGCGCATCGGACACGGAACACGTGGCGCTCGACACGGCAACGATGTCGAAACCGTCGACCAGTGCACCCACCGTGTTGACCCATGCCGACCGATCACCGACACCGACGCACACCGTGCGGTGCAGAGCGACACCCGCCTCGTGCATCGAGAGAAAACCGACCTGCGGGAGGTTCACCAACGCCAACCACGAACCGGCGCCGGTCGCGGCAGAGACGAGTGCGTACAACAACGACAGGTGCGCATCACCCGAGACGCGGTACACCGCACCACGTTCGAGACCGCGCGTCGGCAACAACGACGCAATCGCGCCCGGAACAGGAAGCGGCCCGAAGCCCGTGGCGGCACGGACTCTCATGCGTTCGGCGAGCTGCGCCCCCGTTTCCACCACGCCTGTCGTGACATGGGGCGCCAACGATCCGGGAAAAACAGACCCGACGGATGCAGGAACGGTTGACATGGCGCCACCATAGCGAACACATGTTCGTATGTTTCCGGGCGGTGGTCCGGCCCGGGGCGACGGTCAGCCCTGCTTTTCCTTCCAGCGCTCACGACCGAGACGGCTGCGCTCCCACAAATGGGCCGGCACACGCGGGTCAAGACCGGACCCGGCGCCGTCGCCTGCAGGGGCGGCCGCGGGAGCCGCCTCGGCGGGCATCTGTGCCATGAGTTCCTCGACGCTCGGCGGGGTCATGCCGGGCTTCCAGTACTGATAGAGGTCACGAACGATCTCGTTCAGACCCGGTTGCGACGCACCCGGTGCGAGTTCGGCGGTCACGATGTTGCCGTAGACGTGCACCCAGACGACCTGGCCCGACTCGAGCAGACGGCGGGCCACCACGGCCGCAGACCTCGTGCCCTTCGCCTCTGCCACCGAGGTGAAACGTTCGTGCCCCATGCCGGTGAGCGACCGGTTGGTCTCGAATCGAACGACCGCGGCACCACCGCCGGCCTTTTGCTCCACTGCTACTGGCTGACCCATAAATGTCACGCTAGTCAACGGGGCCCGGCTTCGCCTACTAATCCGAACGGCGGGTACCGTACGCAGTACAAACCGAGACCTCCCGGGGTCCTGTTCACAGGGGACATCAATGGCTGACATCACCATCGAAGAGTTCGAAAAAGAAGCCCGCGCTTTTCTCGAGGCAAACGCCGAGAAGCGGCCCGTGGAAAAAGCATTCGTGTGGGGCGAGGGTTCCGACAACTTCTACCGCGAGAAAGACCGCGACCAGGAGGCCGCGAACGCAGAGGAAGCCAAGAAGTGGCGCCAGAAGAAGTTCGACGCCGGATTCGGGTGGATCACCGGCCCGAAGGAATACGGCGGCCGTGCCCTGCCGCCGGCATACGACCGGCTCTTCAGCCAGATCGAGTCGACCTACCGCGTCGCCGACCAGAGCGCATTCGCAATCAGCCTCGGCATGGTCACCCCCACGATTCTCGACCATGGTTCGCAGGAGGCCCGCGACCGTTACGTGCGCAAGCTGTGGCGCGGCGAGATGATCGCGGCCCAGTTGTTCTCCGAACCGGGTGCCGGGTCCGACCTTGCGTCTCTCACCACGAAGGCCGTGAAAGACGGTGACGAGTGGGTCATCACCGGGCAGAAGGTGTGGACCACCGGTGCCCACTACTCCGACATCGGAGAGATCATGACCCGCACCGACTGGGACCTGCCGAAGCACAAGGGCCTCACCGCCTTCATCATCGACTTCAAGGACCCCAACGTCGAGGTGCGCCCGCTGAAGCAGATGACCGGCGGGGCGAGCTTCAACGAGATCTTCTTCAACGAGGTGCGCGTGAAAGACAGCATGCGCCTCGGCGACGTGAACAACGGCTGGAACGTTGCGCTCACGACGCTGATGAACGAGCGTGCATCGATCGGCACCAACAACTCGGGTGACAACAACCTGCTCACCCGCGTCATCGCGATGGTGAAGCACTACGGCCTGGAGAACGACCCGTTGATCCGCACCGAACTCGCCGACATCGTCATCAACTACCGCATCGCGGCAATGAACGCCGGGCGCACGACCGCCAAGGCCAAGGCCGGCCAGCTGCCCGGGCCCGAGGGCTCGATCGGCAAGATGGTGCTGGTGAACAACCAGGCGCGTCTCGTGAGGTTCCTCTCGCACGTGCTCGGGCCGAAGCTGATCGCCGACAGCGGCGAGTGGGGCACCTACGCCTGGGCGAACTTCGTTCTCGGCACGCCCGGTCTGCGCATTGCAGGCGGCTCCGACGAGGTCATGCGCAACATCGTCGGTGAGCGCGTGCTCGGACTGCCGAAAGAACCCGGCATCGACTCACGCTCGCCGTTCAAGGACATCAAGGTCTCGACAACCAAGTAGGTCTGCGGCGCCCCTGCGCTACAACAGGTTCCACGACCTGCGGTGCAGATCGGTGAGCCCGTGGGTCTTGATGGCGTCGGTGTGCACCTTCGCGCCGTACCCCTTGTTGCCTGCCCACCCGTAATGCGGAAACCGGTCGTGCAGGCCAGTCATCAGGGTGTCGCGTTCGACCTTTGCGATCACGCTTGCCGCCGACACGCACGCGCAGTCCTGGTCGGCCTTCACCCGTGTCACGATGCGCGGGCCGTTCGGTTCCTCCAGGAGGAACGCATTGTTGCCGTCGAGCAGCACCACATCGGGTGACACGCTGAGGGCACCCAACGCGCGGCTGGCCGCGAGCCCGAGTGCCGACACGATGCCGTGGGCGTCGATCTCCGCGGCCGTTGCCGAACCCGTCGCCCACTCGAGTGCCCACCCGAACAGTTCGGGAAGAATCGCCTCGCGACGTTTAGGGGTCATCAGTTTCGAGTCGCGAAGACCCTTCGGTATGTCGCCCACCGACGAATCGATCGCCACCACCCCGATCGTGACGGGGCCCGCAATCGCCCCGCGACCCACTTCGTCCATTCCTGCGACGATCCGTGCACCCGCGGCAAAAAACTCACACTCGACTGTGAGTGACGGTTCGGGTCGCGCCATGCCCCCGAGCGTAGGCTTCGCCCATGGCCCGTCGTGCATCCATCACCGTGGGGAACCACGTGTACACCGCCCAGGACGCACAGAAGACCGTCGCGTTTCTCGACAGAACATGGTCACACCACACGCACGAGTCGCAGATTCCCGACGGCTGGCTCGCGGGTGCACGCGGATTCCTCGCCGAGATGTGTTCACTCGGCGGCGTTGCGCTTCCCCCGCTCGACAATGTCGATTCGGCGTTCACTGCACTCACAGAATCACTCACTGCGAAATACGCAGAACTCACCGATCCACAGATCGAGTCGTTGCTGGCCGCGTCATGGCGTTTCTTCCCCACGATGCGTCTGCTCAGCCACGAGCACACGGGTGTCGTTGCGCACATGCACGCATCGAAGGGCCTGCCGAAGAAGCCCATCGAGCGCGCCACGGTCGGCTGGCGGGGTGTCGAGGGCGACGTGCAGTCGGCACGTGCCCACCACGGTCGCCCGTGGCAGGCGCTGTGTCTGTGGACCACCGACGCGATCGACGCCCTGCGTGCCCAGGGGCACCCCATCGCCCCCGGGTTTGCCGGCGAGAACATCACCGTCAGCGGCGTTCCGGCGGAGTCGTTCAGACCCGGCGCCCATTTCCGCGTCGGCACCGTGCGGGGGTTCATGACCTCGTACGCGATCCCGTGCAGCCAGAACAATGACTGGTTCGCGAACAAGGACTACATGGCAATGAGCCACGAACGTGGCCCCTACAGCCGCATGTACGCAATGGTCACCACCTGCGGGGAGATCTCCGTGGGCGACACCTTCGAGCTGTTCACCGACCGCTAGCGCGACACCGTCTCTGCCCGCGTGCACATCTCGGAGAACCGCGCGTGCGCGTACGCAGTTGTGCACGGCGACCCCTGCACCCACCACACCGTCGGGTCGTTCGCATCGAGGTCTGCCACCATCGATGCAGTCGTCTGCTCGACGACCACGCCGTCGGTCTCTGCGTGCATGCACACGGTCCAGCCGTTGTGGCCGCCCGCATGGCTCGACAGGTGGCGCACCAGGTCGCCCACACCCACCTGCGCACGTGAGAGCACCGCCCGTGACGCATCGAGCCGCGGGTCGACCAGCAGGTGCACGGGTTGTCGTGGGTGACGGTGCTGCGCATCAAATCCCGGAATGGTTGTGCGGTTCGAGATGGCCCACGTGCCGTCGATCTGCATGCTCTCGACCTCGGCACCGCTTGTCTCGACGACCCATGCATCGTGCGGGTCGGCCACGAGGAAACTGCTCCAGTACGGACGGCGCGGCGCACCGTTCGACGTGTCGTGGCCGCTCCCGCCCTGGCCGTGAACGGCAATCAGGTCTCCGATGACCCTCACGGCCTCGCGTGCCGTTGCTGCGCGTTCGAGAGCGAGCCGAACGAGGTCCATGCCGATGAGGGCGTCGGGGAAAGGCCGTGGGTCGAGGGTTGTGTAGATGGTCTCGTTCCCCACCGCGACCCCCGCCTCGTTCACACCGTGCTCGGCACCCCAGCACCACCCGGGCAACGACAACACACACGACAGCGTTCTGCCCGCATGGGGCGGCACGGCGACGTACGTGGCCCTGACGTCGCGCGTGTCGCGACGCGAGGGGTTCCATCGCCACAGTTGCGCCTCGGTCGGCGGGCGGTCGGAATTCTTGGCGAACAATGTGTTGCCTGTCGACGACCGGGCACCGAGTGCCACGAGACAGTCACACATGCGCGTCGGACGGTGCGGGCAACAGCGCCTCACCGGAGGCATCGGTCGAGTGCCACTCACGGTGCGACAGCACGAGACCGTGTGCACCCGCAACCTCCCACAGCAGCGCCGGGCGCGCACCGTGCCACCGCACCGCGTAACTGACAGTGCGGAACGGGTCTGCAGGAAGCGCATGCACGTCGAACGACGCACCCCACCACGGTTCGGGAATCCCGTGAGACAACACCCGGCATTCGCCACCGCTCGGCGAACCTGATGCAAGCAGCTCCTCGACCCATGTGATGCCGTCGAGACCGGGCGGCATCTCTGCGGGCAGTTCCTGCGACGGTCGGTCGGCGAGACGCAGCCATGCGGCGCCGATGTCACCGGCAGCCGTGTCTTCGCCGAGCATCACGCACGCCCGGGCCGCCGACAACAACCGGTGCCTCGTGCTCCAGTGCAGCACCTTCGCGCGCTTCTCGTGTTTCAGACTCGCCTGCACCGCATCGACCACGTGGAGAATCGAGTCACGCTCGGTTTCCCCGAGGCGGACAAGTTCGACGGCGGCATCGTCAGTGCCGACGCCGAGCAGAAGGTCGCTCCGCAGTCGTGCCACACCAGCGACAATCGTGTGGTCGGGAAGCGTGATGCGCCCCGGCGCATCGCATGCCTTCTCCCAGCCACGCACCACCTGTCGGTGGTCGGGGGTGTCATCAGGAAGTCGGCCTCCCTGTGGTTGTGTGTGCGCGAGCGCGACACGCGTCGTCGACTTGTGGCCCACGGGCACCACGACCGAACCGGCGGGAAGATCGATTCCCAACGGGGCCTGCGACGTGGGTTCGCGCGTCGTGAGAATGTCGTTGCGCGTCACGGCAACGACGATCGGCATCGGCGAGTCGTTCTCGAACTCCATCACCGTCATGCCGCCCAGGTCGGCAACGGCATAGACCCGCTGGATCACGTCTCCGCCGGGGATCCGCATGCGTGTCTCGGCAACCGGGTACCCCGAGTACCACTTCTGGCGCAGCGACACCTCGCTCTCGGGGGTGTACCACCGGTCGTCGGCCGCCACGAACCACGCGAGCGAGCGACCGTCGGGCGGAAGCAGGGTGCCGTGCTCGGTGACCTCGCCGCGCCACGATGCGCCCCGGTTTCCGATGATGCGGTTCGTCACGCGGCTATTTCACTTCCGGGCGCGCGCGGCGCGACATGAGCGCAACGAGAGCGTCTGCGGCCGGCTTTCCCTCGTGGCACACCGCCACCACCTGCTCGACGATCGGCATGTCGACGCCGTGCTGCTGGGCAAGTTCGAGAACGACCTTCGAGCTGCGCACACCCTCGGCAACCATCGAGGTCGATGCAACGATGTCGCCCAGAGCCTCGCCCTTGCCGAGACGGATGCCCACGGTGGTGTTGCGGCTGCTGGCAGACGAGCACGTGGCAATCAGGTCACCCATGCCGGCGAGTCCGGCGAGCGACTCGAGTGTGCCCCCGAGGGCCAACGCCAGACGGGTCATCTCTGCGAGCCCGCGCGTGATGAGTGTTGCCCGCGTGTTGTCACCGAAGCCCATGCCCGTCGCGATGCCCGATGCGATTGCGATCACGTTCTTGACCACTCCGGCGATCTCACACCCGATGACATCGGGGTTCGTGTACACACGGAACGTGGGGCTCGAGAACAACTGCTGGAGAGCGGTCGCAATCACCGCGTCGTCGATCGCCACGACGCTTGCCGCCGGCTGACCCACTGCGATCTCCGACGCGAGGTTCGGCCCGGTGAGCACCGCAACGGGGTGACCGGGCATGACGTCGTTCGCAACCTGCGACATGCGCAGCATCGAACCCGACTCGAGGCCTTTCGAGAGACTCACGACCGGCACCCACGGGCGGATGTGCGGGGCGGCCTCGGAGAGCACCTGACGGAAGCCCTGCGACGGAACCGCCATGACGACGATGTCGGCGCTTCCGACCGTGTCCTCGAGTGATGCCGATGCCCGCAGTGCCGGCGTGAGGGGCGCACCGCCGATGTAATCGGGGTTCACGTGTCGGGTGTTGATGGCATCGACGATCTCGGGCCGGCGCGCCCACAGCGTGGTCGGTGTGTTGGCCGCGGCCAGCGACGCGACCGTGGTTCCCCATGACCCTGCGCCAATGACCGCCATGTTCATTGATGCCATGTCGACAGCGTAGGCGAACCGACGGGCAGGGTTCGTAGGCTGACAGCGTGCGAGTGGCAGTGGTGATCCCGGTGAAGTCGTTCACCGTCGCGAAGGGCCGTCTGAGCGACACGCTCACGCCGGCCGAACGAGAGAACCTCGCACGCGAGTGCGCCGCCACCGTGGTGCGCGCCTCTGCCCCGCATCCCGCGTACGTCGTGTGCGGCGACCCTGCCGTGGCCTCATGGGCACGTGGGCTGGGCGCAACGCCCGTGACATGCGAGATCCCCGGCCTCGACAACGCCGTCGCAGCGGGTCGCGAGCAGGCCCGTCTCGACGGCTACGACCATCTGATCGTTGCCCACGCCGACCTGCCGCTTGCCCGCACGCTGTCACACGTGGCCGCGGAGAACAGTGTCACCATCGTGACCGACAGGCACCATGACGGAACCAACGTGTTGTCGTTCCCCGTCGCGTCGGGGTTCACCACCGCGTACGGCCCCGGCAGCTGTGCGAACCACCAGCAACTTGCCGCAACCGCCGGTCTCACGTGTGCAGTCATCCGTGACGCCGATCTCGAACTCGATCTCGACACTGCCGACGACCTCACCGAACTCTCGCGACGAAAGAAGGCTTCATCATGAGCGCAAACGAACCCGGCCAGCCACCACAGACGCAGCCCGGCTTCACCTCGAACCTCGACGCACCTGCGGTGGTTCTCGCCATCGGTGCACACCCCGACGATGTCGAGTTCGGATGCGGCGGAACCCTCGCCAAGTGGTCGTCAGAGGGCGCCGTCGTGCACCATCTCGTGTGCACCGACGGCTCGAAGGGCACGTGGAACCCCGACGCCGACACAGCTGCTCTCGTCGCGGCACGCGAACACGAACAGCGCAACGCCGCCCGGGCGCTCGGTGCGACCGGGTCGGTGTCGTTCCTCGGTTATGTCGACGGTGAACTCGAACACTCACGCGAGGTCGTCGACCGCATCGCCCTCGCCATCCGCACACTGCGGCCGACTGTGGTGCTCTCCCACGACCCGTGGAAGCGGTACCGGCTGCACCCCGACCACCGCAACACCGGCCTCAACGTGTGCGACGCGATCGTCGCCGCACGCGACCCGCATTTCCTGAAACACCACATGACCACTTTCGGCGTCTCCCACCACAGGCCCGACGCACTGTTGCTGTGGGAAGCCGACGAGCCGAACCACTTCGAGGACGTCTCCGGTTTCGTCGACACCAAGCTCGCCGCGCTCGAACGGCACGAGAGTCAGTTCGAATCGACGATGAAGGCCACGGACGAAGACGGCATGGAGGTGTTCCGCACCCGCATGCGCACCCGCATGTCCGACCTCGGTGCACCGCACGGTGTCGCGGCCGCCGAGATCTTCCACCTGATGAACAGGCTCTAGTCGAACTGGCCCTCGGTGCGCCCCTCACCGGGCGGGCCGGCAAAGGCCTGCGCAATCGACATCCATTGAGCAGCTGGTTCGCCGACAACCGTCAGCCCGCAGTCGTTCAGGTGCCGTCTCTGGGTGACGACGCGGCAGAACCCTGCTGCGGTTCCGCGCACTGACGACGCGGCATCCGGGGAACCCCATGACCAGTGAGAGCCGCCCGGAGAGCGCAACTCGACGTACACCTCGCCCTCGGGCGGGGCAAGACCGTTCGTCACGAATGCGAACGGCATCGCCCGCACGCCGATGTGGGCCACGTGGTAGATGCGATCGGTGTCTTCACGCACACGGCCGAGCCCGTCGGCGACATCGAGACCGTGTGCCCATGTCTCCATGTAGCGGGCCGTCAGCATCGACCTGGCCGACATCGACGGCCCGTACCACGCGCAACGCTGCTTCATGTCGACAGTTGCCGCGGCGGCGAGAAGGTCGTCCACGCCGGCACGCCACCACTCGAGCAGTTCCCCGGGTGCCATGCCGCGGTGACGGTCGTGCAGTGCGTCGACGCCGCCCGTGGCCATCATCTCTTTCAGGTCGGAACGGAACGACTTCTCGTCGGTCATCGACCACATGCACCGACGGTCGAACAGGCCCAGATGGATCACCTGGTCAGCGACGTCCCAGCCGGCCGCGGGGGTCGGCGTCGACCAGTCGGCACGGTCGAGAGAGGCCAGTAGTTCACCCAGGGACGACGCCTCGTCGCGAAGGTCGCGCACCACGACGTCGTCAGCATCTGCCATGCACCAAGTGTTACCAGACAAAAAGAGAAGAGAGGGGCTTTCGCCCCTCTCTTCCACACTCCGAGCCGGTTGGTTTGGTTCGCTCGAAAGAGCGAAGAAGAATTACTTCTTCTTCGCAGCCTTCTTGCGCTTTGCAGGCTTGCGCTTTGCAGCGGCCTTCTTC
>CAYRUT010000014.1:0-32221 GCA_964427545.1 uncultured Bifidobacterium sp.
CGCCCCCGCGGTCGCAGTTTCGACCGTGAAGACAACCGAACCGCCGCGCAACGCCGCTCTGACGAGGTAAGCGCCCGCACCGGCGGACGACGCACGACAGGTGAGATGTCGGGCCCTCCGTCGCGTGAACGCGAGGAGTGGGTCGACGAGGGTTCGACTCGCCCGACACGTCGCCCGACAGGAATTCGCGCGAAGGCAACAGGCCGGGCCCAGAAGGGCGGACGCAAGGAAGTACGTGCTCTCGACTCGGTCATCGAGGAGTTCGAGCGTTCCATCGGGTCGCGCGCATCTGTTCGCGCACTGAAGCGCTACGAGGCGGCTCTGCAGGCATTCGAGGCACATCGATACGACGATGCACGAAAGATCCTGAACCCGATGGCGAAGGAGTATCCCGAGGTCTCGGCAGTTCACGAGATGCTCGGGCTGTGTCTGTACCGCGGGGGCCAGTGGAAGCGTGCACTCGCCGAACTCGAGACAGCGGTGCGTCTCAACCCGTCGTGGATCTTCAACCATGCAGTTCTCGAGGACTGCCACCGTGCGCTGGGCAACCACCAGATGGTCGAGAAGTACTGGAACGAACTGGCCGAGGCCTCGCCTCACCCGGAATTGATGGCAGAGGGCCGCATCGTGATGGCCGGCTCGCTTGCCGACCGCGGTCTCGTTCAGGAGGCTCTCGACCTGCTGGGCAAGGCCGCCGGTGAGCAGAAACGCCCCGCCGAGTACCACCTGCGGCAGTGGTTCGTCATTGCCGACCTGTACGACAAACAGGGCAACGTCATCAAGGCTCGTCAGTTCTTCGAGCGCATCGCCTCGTTCGACCCGCAGTTCGTCGACGTGGCAGAACGTCTTTCCACTCTCGGCGCCTAGCCGTACACACGCATACCCGCGAAAGGGGATGCAGTGTCAACGAATGAGAAATCGGGTCTCAACCACGTGGTGTTGGTGGGCGAGGTCACGAGCGAGATGATCACCCGGCAACTCGCCGACGATTCGACCGTGTCGACCTTCGACCTGTCGACGGCGACACCGCAGGGTCGCCTGTCGGTACCTGTGTCGGTCGAAGGCACACCGGCGGTCGTCGAACCGGGCGCCCATGTGTGCGTCATCGGCCGGGTGCGCAGAAGGTTCTTCCGGTCGGGGTCCGCAGTGGCCAGCCGCACCGAAGTTGTGGCACATGTCATCTGCCCGACACGTCGGCGCGCACAGGTACGAAAGGCGATCGACGTCGTCATTGATGATCTCTCGGGGTTTCTCGGGGTCTGACTAGTGTTGACCTCGGCGAAAGTACGAGGAACCATGAACACCGATCAGTTGAACCGTATGCGCGACGGCAAGGGCTTCATTGCCGCTCTCGACCAGAGCGGTGGCAGCACCCCGAAGGCCCTCAAGTTGTACGGAATCGAGGAGAGCGAGTACTCGGGCGACGAGCAGATGTTCGACCTCATCCACGCAATGCGTTCGCGCATGATGACGAGCCCCGCGTTCACGGGCGACAGGGTTCTCGGTGCGATCCTGTTCGAGGGCACCATGGACCGCTCCGTCGAGGGCATGGGTGCGGCCGAGTACCTGTGGAGCCAGAAGAAGGTCATCCCGTTCCTCAAGGTCGACAAGGGTCTGGCTGACGAAGCAAACGACGTGCAGGTGATGAAGCCGATGCCCGATCTCGAGGCCCTGCTCGAGAAGGCTCGTGCCAAGGGAGTGTTCGGCACCAAGATGCGCTCGGTGATCAAGGCGGCAAACCAGGCGGGCATCGACGCCGTGGTGGCCCAGCAGTTCGCAGAGGGGCGTCGAATCCTCGCTGCCGGTCTCGTGCCGATCATCGAGCCCGAGGTCGACATCAACAGTTCGACGAAAGCAGAGGCCGAGGTCATCCTGAAGAAGGCGCTCCTTGCCGAACTCGACCGCCAGCCCGTCGACCAGCCGGTGATGCTGAAACTCACTCTTCCCGAGACCGACGGGTTCTACGACGAACTTGTTGCCCACAAGAGCGTGCTGCGCGTCGTTGCACTGTCGGGCGGCTACACACGTGACGATGCGAATGCAAGGCTCTCGCGCAACAAGGGCATCATCGCGAGTTTCTCCCGCGCACTCACCGAGGGTCTGTCGGCGAAGCAGTCCGATGCCGAGTTCAACGCGGCCCTCGACGCGTCGATCCAGAGCATCTACGACGCGTCGACCAGCTGAGTCTCACCGAAGCGGACGCATCACCATCCCGGTGCGCAGCTTCGGGGTGAAGAACGTCGACTTCGGGGGCATCAGTTCGCCCGTGTCTGCGGTGCGTCTGATCTCCTCGAGAGACACTGGCCGTATCAGCACGGCCGCCGCGGCCGAGCCGTTGGAGAGTTTGTGCAGCACCTCGCCGACACCGTGTTGGTACGTCACGGTGTGCGCTGTGTCGGCGAGCGAGTGCTCGAGACGTGCGCTGTCGAGTGCACGCACACCCCCGAACGTCGATTCGAGCGGGGTCATGTACTCGCCTGTGCCGTCGGGGTGCACGAGGCACAACGCGCCGCGTTTCTCCATCTCGATGATGGTCTGCGCCGTGACTCTCCCTGCGTCTCCGAACGTGTAGTGGCGGGCGAGTGCGGTCTTCAGGGCCGCCGGAGCCAGGTCGTAGAGGCGGTGGATCGCAGCGACGCTCAGTTGTTCCTGCACGAGTTCGGCCACGTAGGTCATGGTGAGATCGGCCCCCTGGGGTCCGCCGCCTGCACGTGATTCGTCGCGGTACGTGCGGCTGATGGCGTATCGGTGGTGACCGTCGGCGATCAACACGGGGCTCTTCTCGACCAATGATCTGATTGCGGCGATGCGGTTCGGGTCGGTGACCCGTTCGAGAACGTGGTGGACCCCCTCTTCGTCGGTGCACTCGGCGACCACTTCTGCCGGGTCGCGAAGTGCGTCGGTGAGTCCTGGCGTCAACGAGAGTCCCCACACGGGGCTGAGGTTCGATGTCGTTGCACGAGTCAGGTCGAGACGGTCGGTCTTTGCCTTCGGGGTGGTTCGTTCGTGTGGGAGGACCCCGGGCGCCCCTTCGTCGACAACCTCGAGGGCGCCGATGACACCGACCGTGGTTCGGGTGCGGCCGGCCTCGTCGGTGAACGTCATGCGGTAGATCGAGAACGTGGGCGCGGTGTCGCGGACCAACACGCCCGCTGTCACCCAGCCGGCCAGGGTCTCGGCGGCCCGCGAGTACCGAGAGTCTCCGTCTGATTCGACGGGGTAGTCGACAAGCACGATGTTGTTCGCGGTGCGCGCGTACCCGGCCCGGCGGTCCTCGTCGAAGACGTCGTAGGGCGGCGAGGTGACGGCCGTGATGTCGGTGGAGTGTGCGGTTGCGTATCGCAGGGCGGGGAAGGGTTCGAATCGTGGCACGGACTCAAGGGTGGCAGGATTGACGGCGATGGACAAAACCCTCTCCACCTCGGTGGTTCTCTGTGACCTCGACGGCGTGGTCTGGTTGGCTCACCGGCCGATCGCCGGCTCGGTCGACGCGGTCGCCGGGTTGCGTGCCGCGGGCATCAGGGTGCTGTTCGTGACCAACAACTCGTTCTCGACACGCGACGAGCAGGTCGAGGCTCTCGGCGCGATCGGGATCGGCGCCGAGGGCGACGTGTTGACCTCGGCCATGTCGGCCGCGCAGCTGGTCGAACCGGGCTGGAGGGTGATGGTGTGCGGCGGCAGGGGGCTCATCGAGGAGGTCGAACGCGCCGGCGCAGAGGCGGTCGTGCCGTACCGCACGCGCAGCGCCCCCGGGCCTTTCGATGCGGTCGTCGTCGGCTTTCACCGTGAGTTCGACTTCGGGGTGTTGTCTGATGCGCTGACCGCGGTGCGCAACGGCGCGCGGTTGATCGGCTCGAACGCAGACCCCAACTACCCGACGCCGGACGGCCCGATCCCCGGCGGCGGTTCGATTCTTGCCGCAGTCGAGAAGGCGACCGGTCAGCGCGCGGTGGTGACGGGCAAACCCAACCGACCGATGGCCGATCTTGTGCTCCGCGAATGTGCCGGAGTTCCCGTCTCGTCGATGATCATGGTGGGAGACCTGCCCGAGACCGACGGTCGCTTTGCCGAGACACTCGGTTGCCGTTACGCGCTCGTGCTGAGCGGCATGACCGAATCTGCCGACGGCATCCGGGCACACATGGTTGCGCCGTCGCTCGCAGAAGTCGCACGCAGTGTGCTGGGGTCGTGAGAATCGAGTTCGACCCGCAACTACGATGAGCACGTGAGACAGAGACTCGATGCGGCTCTCGTGAAGCGGGGACTCGTCGGGAGCCGGTCAGAGGCCGTGAGGCTCATCGAATCGGGCAACGTGACCGTGTCGGGTGTCTTCGCCGACAAGGCGTCGCGCATGGTCGGCGCCGACGAACCCATCGTGGTCGTCGAGCAGAAGAGGTTCGTCAGCCGCGGTGGCGACAAGATGCTGCACGCGCTCGGTTCGTTCTCGGTCTCGGTGGAGGGTCGCTCTGTTCTCGATGCCGGTGTCTCGACGGGCGGGTTCACCGACTGCGTGCTGCAGGCCGGCGCGCGCAGGGTGTTCGCAGTCGACGTGGGGCGCAACCAGCTGCACGAGCGCATGAAGTCGGACTCCCGCGTGGTCTGGCGCGACGGAGTCAACGTGAGGTCGCTCGTGCTCTCCGATGTTCCGTTCCCGTGCTCGTTGGTTGTCGCCGACCTTTCGTTCATCTCGCTGACGAAGGTGTTGCCGGCCCTGTGCTCGGTGGTGAGCGCGGAACCCGGCCATGACAGGCCCGAGATGATCGTGTTGGTGAAGCCCCAGTTCGAGGCCGGTCGCGCCGAGGTTTCCCGCGGACGGGGAGTCATCACCGACCCTGCGGTGCACCTGGGGGCCCTGCAGACGGTGGGCGAATGCGTCGAAGGGCTCGGCGCACGTGTGGTCGCGGTGGTGGAATCACCTGTGAAAGGCGCAGAGGGCAACACGGAGTTCCTGATGCACATCGAATGCCCGATCCCTTCCGTAGGTTGTGGGGCATGAGTTCGCTCGGTCTCGCAGTCCATCGGTTCCGCCCCGACGCACTCGCCGTCGCGCGCACGGTCGCAGAGTGGGCAGCCGCCCGCTCGGTGTCGGTGGTGGCCGACGAGGGCGACCTCGCGGCCATCGGTTCCCAACTTGTGTCGGGCGGAGACGTCGCCGACTGTGATGTTCTCGTCTCGATCGGCGGTGACGGCACCATGTTGCGTGCGGTGCGGGCCCTGAACGGGGCGTTGGTGCCGATCGTGGGCGTCAACCTCGGCATGCTCGGGTATCTCGCCACCGTCGAACAGGAGTCCACCATCGATGCGCTGAACCTGTGGCACTCGGGAACCGAGGGCCACGGCTTCGACTACGACGACCGGATGCTGCTCGAGGTCGCCATCTGGACCAACGGCGCCCGACGCGCGAACGTGCTCGCCCTCAACGAGGTGGTCATCGAGAAGAAAGAGGCCGGTCACACGGTGCGGCTCGGCGTCGACATCGACCGGGCCCCGTTCACCACCTACGCCGCAGACGGCCTCATCATCGCCACCCCCACGGGGTCGACCGCGTACTCGATGTCTGCGCGTGGCCCCATTCTCTCGCCGCGCCTGCGTGCGCTGCTCGTGACCCCGGTGTCCCCGCACATGTTGTTCGACCGGTCGATGGTTCTCGACCCGAGCGAGGCAGTGCGCATCGAGGTGCTCGGGCATCGCGACGTGAACGTGGCCACCGACGGCGGTCTCGTGCACTCATTGGGCCCGGGCGACGTGGTCGAGGTGCGCGCCGCCCGCGAGGTCGCACGGTTCCTGCGCTTCGAGGAACAGCGCTTCCACCAGGTGTTGAAGACGAAATTCGGGTTGAACGATCGCTGATGCTTGTTGAGCTGTCCATCGAGAATCTGGGCATCATCCAGTCGGCACGACTGACGTTCCACGACGGTTTCACGGTGTTCACGGGCGAGACCGGTGCAGGCAAGACGATGCTCGTCGAGGCAATCAACCTGGTGTGCGGCCGGCGTGCCGAGACCTCGGTGATCCGCGACGGTGCCGACGAGGCCAGTGTCGAAGCGCGGTTCGTGCGCATGGGCGACGACGGGGAGGAAGAAGTGATTCTCTCCCGCACCCTCCACCGCGAGGGGCGCAGTCGCGCATACATCAACGGGCGCATGGCCACGGTCTCGGCTCTCAGCGATCTCGGCGAAGAACTTGTCGACATACACGGCCAGCACGCGCACCAGCGGTTGCTGTCGGCAGCGGCACAACGCGGGGCCCTCGACGTGTTCGGTCGTGTCGACCGCACAGAGCTGGTGGCGGCACGCGAAGCCGTCACCCACATCGACGCGATGCTCGGAGCGCTGGGGGGCGACGAAAAGTCGCGGGCCCGCGAGATAGACCTGCTGTCGTTCCAGTGCGACGAGATCGAGTCTGCGCGCATCGTGCACCCGGGCGAAGACGATGACCTGTCGCGCGAGGAAGACCTGCTTGCCGACGTGGTGAGACACCAAGAGTCGATCATGCGCGCGGTGGCGGCCCTGTCGGGCGACGCCGGTGCGCTCGAGTCGCTCGGCGAGGCGGTGAGGGCGTTGTCGGCGATGGACGCCCTCGAGGGGCTGCCGGGTCGCCTTGCGGGTGTCGTGGCCGAGACCTCCGACATTGCCGCTGCCCTGAGAGAGGTCGGGGAGTCGATAGAGGAGAACCCGCAGCGTCTCGAGGAGATCCGCGTGCGCCGTCAGTTGCTGCGCGACCTGATGCGCAAGTACGGCGACTCGTTGTCCGACGTGATGAGTTTCGGGTCAGAGGCGAGGACCAGGCTCGACGAGCTCACCTCGTACGCTGAACGCGTGGCTCAGCTAGAGGCAGAGCGCACCGGTGCCATGAAACAGCTCCATGCCGCCCAGCGCAGGGTGGGAGATGCCCGGAGGGCGGCGGCAGGAGACCTCGCCCGTCTGGTGCAACAGCGGGTACGCCAGCTGGCGATGCAGCACGCGGTCGTGCAGGTGTCAGTGGGGGACGCAGCATCTGACCCGGCGGGTGAGTCGGTGGTGTTCCTGTTGTCGTCGAACCCGGGAAGCGCACCCCAGCCGCTTTCGAAGGTGGCAAGCGGCGGCGAACTCGCGCGCGTCATGCTCGCGTTGCGGCTCGTTCTCACCGAGGACCCCGCCACGATGGTGTTCGACGAGGTCGATGCGGGCATCGGTGGTTCTGCAGCGGTCGCCGTGGCTGCCGCACTGCGCGAACTCGGCGCGAATCACCAGGTGTTCGCAGTGACGCACCTCGCTCAGGTCGCCGCGTCGGCACATCACCATGTCTCGGTGTCGAAGTCGGTGAAGGCCGGCAACACCTTCGGGTCTGCGCATGCTGTCGCGGCCGACGACAGGCCGGGCGAGATCGCGCGGATGTTGTCGGGCGGCGTGGCCGACGATTCTGCGCTGGCCCATGCCCACGACCTTCTCGAGAAACTCGGTGCACCTCCGGCGAAAGGTACGAAAAGGCGGAAACCGGGCACCTGACCGTCGCATGGGTCTGAGGCCGTTTCGGTTATCATGAAATCCCGTTAGCAGTTCGAGTTGGCGGGAGAAGCAATGCCAAAGCACATTTTCGTGACAGGTGGCGTTGCAAGTTCCCTCGGCAAGGGTCTCACTGCTTCTTCTCTCGGCAGGTTGCTGAAAATGCGGGGCCTGCGGGTCACGATGCAGAAACTCGACCCGTACATCAACGTCGACCCGGGAACCATGAACCCTTTCGAACACGGCGAGGTGTTCGTCACCGACGACGGTGGCGAGACCGACCTCGATCTCGGTCACTACGAACGCTTCATCGACGAGAACCTCACACGCTCGTCGAACGCCACCACCGGCTCGATCTACCAGGCAGTGCTCGCGGCCGAGCGACGCGGTGACTACCTGGGCAAGACCGTCCAGGTGATCCCCCACATCACCGACGAGATCAAGCGCCGCATCCGCCGCATCGCCACGGAGGACACCGACGTGGTGATCACCGAGGTGGGCGGAACCGTCGGCGACATCGAGATTCTTCCGTTCCTCGAGGCGATCCGTCAGTTCCGCAACGAGGCCGGACGCGACAACGTCTGCTACCTGCACGTGACCCTGGTTCCGTTCATCGGCCCGAGCGGCGAGCAGAAGACGAAACCGACCCAGCACAGCGTGACCGAGCTGCGCTCGCGCGGGATCCAGCCCGACGTCATCGTGTGCCGCAGTGAGGAGCCCCTCAGCATCGGGTTGAAGCGCAAGATCTCGCACATGTGCGACGTCGACCTCAGCGCCGTCGTGAACGCGGCCGACGCGCGGAACATCTACGAGCTCCCGCTCATCCTTCACGAAGAGGGTCTCGACGCGGTCGTCTGCGACGTGCTGCGCATCGACGGCGATGTCGATCTGTCGACGTGGGAGTCACTGGTGCAGCGGGTCGACGATGCGGTCAGGCCGGTGCGCATCGGTCTCATCGGCAAGTACGTCGAGCTGCAGGACGCCTATCTCTCCGTGGTCGAGAGCCTGAAGCACGCCGGCTTCCACCACGGTGCCAAGGTGGAGATCGACTGGATCCAGGCCGAAGACGTCGAGGGACTGCTCGCTGCAGGCCGTCTCGACGGTCTCGACGGCATGGTTATTCCCGGGGGTTTCGGGCAGCGCGGCATCGAGGGCAAGATCGCCGCGGCCGCGTACGCACGCGAGAACCTCGTGCCCTGTCTCGGGCTGTGTCTCGGCATGCAGGTGATGACGATCGAGTTCGCCCGTCATGTGCTCGGTCTCGCAGACGCCAACAGCACCGAGTTCGACCCCGCATCGAGTCACCCGGTCATCGACATCATGAACGACCAGCGCGACGTCACCGACAAGGGCGGAACAATGCGCCTCGGTGCCTACCTCGCCGTTCTCGAGCCCGGCACGAAGGTGGCCGATGCCTACGGCGAGTCGGTGGTCAGCGAACGTCATCGTCACCGCTGGGAGTTCAACAACAACTACCGCACGCGGTTCGAGGAGTCAGGGTTCGTCATCAGCGGAACCTCACCCGACAAGCGGCTGGTGGAGTTCATCGAACTGAAGGACCACCCCTACTGGGTCGCGACCCAGGCGCACCCCGAGTTCAAGAGCCGTCCCGACCGCCCGCACCCGTTGTTCAGGGAGTTGGTGGCCGCCTCGCTGGTGAACCGCGAGATCCGCCTGTCGAGAGAAGGCGTCTCTGTCTCACGCAGTGCGTAGCCGGCCATGACCGGGGGTGGGTTCTCGATCGAGAACGACTCGGTCGTGCACAGGTGGGCGATGTTCCGGTTGGTGCGTCGCATCGCACGTTCGCCCCGGGGCGAGAAGTTCGAGCGAACCTTCGTGAGTACGCCGGGAGCCGTTGCCACGGTGGCGGTGACCGACGACGGCAGGGTGCTGCTCGTGTCGCAGTACCGGGCGAGTCTCGGTGCGGTGATCCAGGAGATACCTGCCGGGATGCGCGACGTCGAGGGTGAGGACCCCGCCGTGACGGCTGTGCGAGAGTTGAGGGAAGAGACGGGTTACGTCTCGACAAGGATCGAGTTTCTCGGCACCTGTCTGTCGTCGCCGGGGGTCACCGACTCGTCGGTCGATGTCTATCTCGCGACAGGACTGCACGCAGGAGAACCCGAGCCGCACGGACCCGAGGAGGACATGATGACGCTCGAGGAGGTTCCCTTCGGCGAGGCACTCGGTCGGGTCGACTCAGGGGAGATCACCGACGCAAAGACTGCGTTCGGTCTGCTGATGGCCGCCAGGCGGCATCCGCACCTCGTACGCTGAGGCCGCACCATGGCAGTTCACGTTCCCTCGCCCGAGGTCGAGGCCTTCCTCGTGTGGCTGAAGGTCGAGCGTGGCCGGGCGGCGAACACCGTGACTTCGTACGGCAGGGACCTGCGGCGCTACGAGGAGTTCCTGGCGCAGCGAGGTTCCGACGTGGTCAGGGCGGGGGAAGAAGACGTCGAGGCGTTCGTTCACTCGCTGCAGAACGCAGGAGACGCGGTGGCATCGGTCGCGCGACGGTTGGCCGCAGTGCGCATGCTGCATGCACACCTCGTGAGCGAGAACGTCCGGCCGGAGAACCCGGCTGCCCGAGTCGAGGGCGTGCGCGTGCCGACGGGTGTTCCGAAACCGCTCACGACCGGCGAGGTGGAGTCGCTGTTGTCGGCGGTCACAGGCGATGCAGCCACCGACCTGCGCGACAGGGCCCTTCTCGAGTTCCTGTACGCCACCGGTGCCCGGATCTCCGAGGCGTGCGACCTGAACCTGAGTGACCTCGACATGTCGTCACGAGTCGTGAGGCTGTTCGGCAAGGGTTCGAAGGAGCGGGTGGTGCCGTTCGGGCGCATCGCAGAGGAACATCTGCGTGCGTATCTCGCCCCGGGCGGCCGCGGCATGCTCGTACCCGAATCGTGGGCAAAGTCGGGCGACCGCGATGCGGTGTTTCTCACCAACAGGGGGCGGCGGCTCAACCGGCAGAAGGCCTGGTCGGTGGTGCGTGACGCAGGTGTCGCGGCGGGTATCGCACGTGAGTTGTCGCCGCACGTGCTGCGTCACAGTTGTGCGACGCACATGCTCGAGCACGGTGCCGACCTGCGTATCGTCCAGGAGATGCTCGGTCATGCGACCATCTCCACGACGCAGATCTACACGAAAGTGTCGCAGGACCATCTGTTCTCGGTCTACCGCGAGGCCCACCCTCGGGCGAGGGGCACTCTGTGAACCCGGGGCACCTGTGCAGGCGGGCCATCGGTTCGTTGCGAGACCACCCAGTGACCGGTGCAGAACTCACGGTTGCCGAGTCAGTGCTGTTGCCCGGCGAGTTCTCGATGTGGAGAAGAATGCAGAACCGAGACCAGCGGCATTCGCTGCAGGTGCTCGGCAGGTTCATGAAGGTTTACCCGCAGGCAACTCGCGAGGAACAGGCGGCGGCGTTGCTGCACGACGTGGGCAAGGCCTTCTCCCGTCTCGGTTGGTGGGGGCGCATCGTTGCCACGCTCGTCGGCCCCCGCACCGCCGCCTTCGGGGTGTACCTCGATCATGAACGTCTCGGCATCGAGGCACTTGAGGGCGTTTCTGCACACAGAACGCTTGAGGTGTTGAGAGGTGACAACTCCGACGACGCTTGCGTCGTGGCCCTGCGCGCCGCCGACGACGCCTGAACGTCAGATGCGGGGGAGCAGGCCGATGGCCCGGTGGGCGCGGTCGAGCGTGCGTGCGGCCACCTCGCGTGCGCGTTGGTTGCCGATGTGCAGCAGCCGTGTCAGTTCTGCAGGGTCTGCCATCAACTCGTGGTACCGCGACCGGATCGGTTCGACCACCGCGATGACGGCGTCACCCGTGTCTTTCTTCAGTGGGCCGTACTGCGAGTAGTTGCCCACGAGCGACTCGACCGGGGTGCCCGTGGCGGCAGACAGGATGTCGAGCAGGTTGCTGACACCCGGCTTGGTGTCGCGGTCGTAGGCGACTTCGTTGTCGGAGTCTGTCACCGCCCGCTTGAACTTCTTCTCGATGGTCGCATTGTCGTCGAGCATGTAGACGATTCCGTTGTCGCTCGACGCTGACTTCGACATCTTCGAGGTCGGGTCCTGCAGGTCCATGACGCGCGCGCCTGCCTTGGGGTGGGTTGCCTTCGGGAGAACGAAGGTCTCTCCGAACCTGTGGTTGAAGCGGATGGCGATGTCGCGGGTGATCTCGATGTGCTGGCGCTGGTCCTCGCCGACGGGAACCTCGTCGGCGTCGTACAGAAGGATGTCGGCCGCCTGCAGAGCCGGGTACGTGAAGAGTCCCGCCGAGATGAAGTCGCCCTCGCGCTTCGCCGACTTGTCCTTGAACTGGGTCATGCGACTGAGTTCCCCGAACGACACGGTGCACTCCATGATCCAGGAGAGTTCCGTGTGCTCGTGAATGTGGCTCTGCACGAAAATCGTCGCGATGTCGGGGTCGAGCCCTACCGCGAAGAGCATCGCCGCCAGCTCGATGGTCTGCCCGCCGACCACTCCCGGGGTCTCGGTGACGGTGAGTGCGTGAAGGTCGACGATGCCGTGGAAGACGTCGCCGTCGTGCTGGCCCGACACCCAGTTGACGAGCGCGCCGAGATGGTTGCCGAGGTGAACCGAACCGGTGGGCTGGATGCATGACAGAACGCGGGGCACGCCGAAACGCTACTTCTTCCGGGTGTTTGCTCCTGAATCAATTGCCGCCCCGCGAGACGACGGCAAGTACGATGGATGCGTGGCGATTGAAGTGGCAACCCCGGTCTACGAGGGCCCCTTCGACCTCCTGCTCCACCTGATCATGCGGGAGGAGGTCGACATCCACGAGATCTCACTTTCCACGATCGTCGACGCCTACCTCGTCGAACTGGCGAAGATGCAGGAACTCGACCTCGAGATCGCCACAGAGTTCCTGCTGATCGCGGCCACGTTGATCGAACTGAAGGCGCGCCGTCTGCTGCCGGGCCGTGAGAACATCGACCTCGACGAGGAACTGGCGTTGTGGGAAGAGCGAGACCTGCTGCTGGCGCGTCTTCTCGAGTGCAAGACGTTCAAGGATGTCGCCAAGATTCTTGCCACGTTCGTCGACGATGCCGACCGTGTGTACGCCCGTCACGTGGGCACCGACGAGCGCTTCGAGGGCGTGATGCCCGATCTGCTCGAGGGAATGACGGTCGAGAAACTGCAGGCAGGCTTCGTTCGCGCCATCACCCCGCGTCCGCGCGACGAGGTGAACCTGTACCACGTGTCGCCGATCAGGTTCACGGTTGCCGAGGCCGTGCAGGAACTCATGGACGAACTCCCGCGTGCACGCAACACCTCGTTCCGTGCGCTCACCAACGGTCTCGTCGAACGCCTCGAGATCGTCGTGCGGTTCCTCGCACTGCTCGAGCTGTACAAACAGGGGTTCATCGAGATCGACCAGATCGACAGGTTCGGCGACATCACGGTGGAGTGGACCGGTGTCGGTCCTGAACATTCCGGCCCCCTCGAGATCGACACATACGAAGGCTGAGCAGGATGAGCGAGAACGTCACCGCCGAGATCGTCCGCGCCGTCGAGGCGATACTTCTCGTCGCACAGGAACCCGTACCGAGCGACCTGATCGCCCAGTTGGTCGAGGTGCCCAGTGCGACCATCGAAGAGGTGTGCAACCGCCTCGCAGAGACCTACGAGGCCGCAGGGCACGGTTTCCAGATCGCCAAGATTGCCGGTGGTTGGCGGTTCCAGACGCATCCCGACCTTGCTCCCTACGTCGAACGGTTCATCCTCGACGGTCAGCGGGCGCGTCTGTCGGGGGCTGCCCTCGAGACGCTCGCCATCATCGCGTACAAACAACCACTGTCGCGGTTGCAGATCGCGTCGATCCGCGGCGTCGACCCCGATGCAGTGCTGCGCACGTTGCACGGACGCGGGTACATCGCACCGGTTGCACGCGACAGCGGACCCGGCCAGGCCGTGCTGTGGGGCACCACGCAGTTGTTCCTCGAGAAACTGGGTCTTGCGTCGCTGGCCGACATGCCACCGATTGCGACCTTCGTTCCTGATGCCTCGTTGGTGGAGGCGCTCGAGAAGACACTGCGCATCGAGGCCGACCCGAATGCGCTGTCCGACCCGCCCGAAGAAGAATCTCTCGAGGCGAACTGATGCCTCGCCAGACCCCGCCGGGAGGCGCGGTGCCCGAACCGCCGCTGTGGGAGCAGATGGCAGACCGCGCCCGTGACGCGGCCCACGAGGGTGAACGTCTCCAGAAGGTCCTCGCCCGCGCCGGGTACGGCTCGCGACGCGTGTGCGAGGACCTCATCACCGACGCAAGGGTCACGGTGAACGGCGACGTGGCGGTTCTCGGACGACGTGTCGATGTCGCACACGACGACATCCGTGTCGACGGAGCGCCCGTCGGGGTGCTGCCGGGGCTCGTGTACTACCTGCTGAACAAGCCCGAGGGCGTCATCACCACCGCGTCAGACGAACACGACCGCGAGACTGTGCTCGAACTCGTGCCTGAGGAGCCGAGGGTGTTCCCCGTGGGCCGGCTCGACCGTGACACCACCGGCCTGTTGATCATCACGAACGACGGCACGTTCGCCCAGCACCTGACACACCCGAGCCACGGTGTCGAGAAGGAATACATAGCCGAGGTCGAGTGCGGGCCGCGGGGGGTCAGCGCTGGCGCCGTGCGGGAACTTCGTGAAGGCGTCCGGTTGGAAGACGGGCTCACGGCCCCCGCCGACGTCAGCCAACCCGAACCGGGGGTGCTGCGCATTGTCATCCACGAGGGGCGTAACAGGCAGGTGCGACGGATGTGCGAGGCAGTCGGGCACCCGGTGATCCGGCTCGTCCGCACACGGATCGGCCCGGTGCGCGACACGAAGCTTCCGCCGGGCCGTTGGCGTTCGCTGACCGCCGACGAGGTGCGGCGGTTGTCCGAGGCTGTCGACACGTCGGGCGCGGGGAGCACAGCGCAGTGACGGATCTCGTCGTCACAGGGCGCACACCCGTCGATGCGGTGGTTCGTGTGCCGGGCTCGAAGAGCGTGGCGAACCGCGCCCTGGTGTGTGCGATGTTGGCAGACGGCGAGTCGAGACTGTCGGGCGTTCCCGACGGAGACGACACCTCGGTCATCATCGACGTGCTGAGGCAGTCGGGTGCCGTCACGGGCGGCGACGGCGACTGGGTCGTCAGGGGCCGACGTGACTGCGCACTGCCGGGCATCGTCGATGCACGACTTGCCGGAACATCGTCCCGGTTCCTCACTGCCGTGGCGGCACTGACTCAGTCGTCGACAGTGGTCGACGGCGGGGCGCCGCTGCGGGCGCGCCCGATGGCGGATCTCCACGAGGCTCTCCGCAGTCTCGGTGCAGACGTGGAGCCGCTCGGAGAGACCGGTCACCTGCCCGTGGCGGTGGCGAGGGGCTCGCTGCGCGGTGGCGAGATCCCGGTGCGGGGCGACGTCTCGAGTCAGTTCCTGTCGTCGCTCATGTTGATCGGGCCGTTGCTCGACGGGGGCCTTGTTCTCAACGTCGTCGGCGAACTGGTGTCGCGTTCGTACGTGGAGATGACGGCCGCGGTCATGCGTGATTTCGGGGCCACGGTCGAGACGAACGACACCACTGTGCGGGTCGCCGCAGGTGGCTACGTCGCGCGCGACTACACGGTCGAACCCGACTTCTCCTCTGCGGCGTTTCCGCTCGTCGTGCCGGTCTTGACGCCGGGCAGGGTGCGAGTCGTCGGTCTCGGGCGCAGCGTGATGCAGGGAGATTCCCGCATCCTCGACATCGTCGCCGACATCGGCTGTCGTGTGTCGCACGACGGTGACGACGTGATCGTCGAACGGGGAGCAGCCGACCTGCGCCCAGTGTCACTCGTCATGACCGACTGTTCGGACCTTGTCCCCGCCGTGGCTGTCGCACTGTCGGCGGTCAGGGGGGAGAGCCGCATCTCGGGTGTGGGGTTCATCCGCAACAAAGAGAGCGACAGGCTGAACGACCTGGCCCGCGAACTGGCTGCGTGCGGGGTCGACGTCACGGCCGACGACGACGGTCTGACGGTGACCGGTCGGCGTCCGGTCGACGGGGCGACGGTCGACACTCACCACGATCATCGACTCGCGATGGCACTGTCATTGATGTCGCTCGTGTTGGCGTCGGTGCGCGTGCGGGATGCCGACGTGGTGTCGAAGAGCTGGCCGGGATACTTCGACGACATGCGGGACATCCTGAACACCCAAACCGCGGACAACTAGGGTTTTCGCATGGAAGTCGTGGTGGCAGCATTCGATGTCGACGGGACACTCACGGTCCGCGACTGTGTGCTGCCGTTCATGCGGCGCGTCGCCGGCGCAACGAGGTTCGTCGGGATCTGCCTGCGCTCGGGTGTCACGATCGCGCGTCTGGCGGCAAGGCGCGACAGGGATGCACTCAAGAGGCTCTTCGTGGCGCAGGTGTTCGCCGGGCGCGGGGTCGACGACGTGAACACCGTCGGTGTCGGGTTTGCTGCAGAGATAGCAGACGGCTGGTTGCGCGAAGACGTTGCCCGCAGGCTGCGCTGGCACCAACGCGAGGGCCATGTTGTCGTGTTCGTGTCGGCATCGTTGAACCCCTACCTCGACCCACTGGGTGACCTCTGCGAGGTCGATGCGGTTCTCTGCACGACCCTCGAGGAACGCGACGGCGTGTTCACAGGGAACCTCGTGGGCGGCAACTGCCGCGCCGGGGAGAAGGTCTCACGTCTGCACGCGTGGATGGACGGCGCCGGCATCCCCCGCACGGCACTGCAGTACGCCTACGGCGATTCCGCCGGTGACGACGAACTTCTGGCGGCGGCGGCCTCGTCGTTCAACGTGAAGTCATCAGAGCTCGTGGCGGTTCCCGCATGATCGGTGCGCTCGTCAGGGAGGCCCGCCCGAACCAGTGGATGAAGAACGTGCTGGTGTTCGCGGCCCCCGGTGCACTGGGGGTTCTGAACGAGTGGGCGCCGTTGTGGAAAGCCTTCGTCGTGTTCGTTGCCTTCTGTCTCGTTGCGAGCGGCACGTACTACTGGAACGACATCAAGGACGTTGAGCAGGACCGACTGCACCCGAAGAAGAAGTTCAGGCCGATAGCGAGCGGTGCGATCCCGATGCCTGTCGCACGGGTGGTGGGAAGCCTGCTGCTCGTGGGCGGCCCGGCCCTGGCGGCAGTCGTGCGCATCGAGGCCGCGGGCATCATCGCCCTGTATGCGTTGCTCACGATTGCCTACAGCACCTCTCTCAAGCACGTGGCACTGCTCGACCTGGCGATCGTCGCCAGCGGCTTCGTGCTGCGGGCAATGGCCGGGGCCGCAGGCACGGAGACACCGATGTCGAACTGGTTCGTGCTGTGCACGACGTTCGGTTCGTTCTTCATCGTGACGGGGAAGCGCTTCGCCGAACTGGTGGAGATGGGGGACATGGCCGCTTCGACGCGGGCGTCGCTGCGGTCGTACACGGTTCCGTACCTGCGCCAGTTGCTCGTGGTGTCGTGCACCGCAACGGTGGTCACGTACTGCATGTGGGCGTTCGAGAACGCCACGAAGGTCGAGGAGACGGTCCCGTTCCACGGGCTCTCGATCGTGCCGATGGTGCTCGCCCTGTTGCGCTATCTCATGGTGCTCGAGAACGGCGGCGGAGGCGCGCCCGAAGAGGTGTTCCTGCGTGACCGCGCCATCCAGTTCTACGGCGTGGCCTGGGTCGTCATCTACGGGCTTGCCGTCTACGCCGCGTAGGGAAGTGCGGGAGTCGCCGCTGTGGGCCGCAGTAGAATCGTCAGATGACGCGCGAACGACTCTCCGGTTGGGGTCGCACTGCGTGGACCGTCGCCGACGTGGTGCGCTCGACCGACCCCGATGTCATCCGCGACACGGTGCGGGGCTCGTCCGAGCGCGGGGTCATTGCCCGCGGCCTCGGTCGCTCGTACGGCGCCGCAGCCCAGAACGCCGGCGGTCATGTCATCGAACTCACCAGTGAGCACGACCCGCTCGGAATCGACGCGGTTCTCGACCCTGTCAGCGGTCTTCTCGACGTCGCCTCCAGCGTCAGCATCGATTCGATCCTGCGCATGTGCGTGCCGCGCGGCTGGTTCATCCCCGTCACGCCCGGCACCCGCTTCGTGACGGTCGGCGGGGCGATCGCATCAGACGTGCACGGCAAGAACCATCACTTCGACGGAAGCTTCGGCCAGCACGTCAGGTCGATGACGCTGATGCTCTCCAGCGGCGAGGTGGTCGAGTTGTCTCCCGAGGTGCGGCCCGAGTGGTTCTGGGCGACCGTCGGCGGCATGGGTCTCACCGGTGTGATCCTGCGTGCGACCGTCGCCATGCTGCCGGTCGAGTCGTCGCGGGTGAGGGTGGAGACCGAGAGGCTGGAGAACTTCGACGCGGTGTGCGCCGCAATGTCGACCGACGGCGACGACGGCGACTACCGCTATTCGGTGTGCTGGGTCGACCTGCTCGCCACCGGTTCGTCGATGGGTCGGGGCGTGCTCACCCGTGGTGACCATGCCGCGGCGAGTGAGGTGAAGGGAGACGACCCGCTCGCGTACGACCCGCGACTCACGGTGTCGGCACCGGGTTGGGTGCCGAACGGCCTGTTGAACAAATGGACCATCAAGGCCTTCAACGAGGCGTGGTTCCGCAAGGCTCCCGCCAGGAAACACGTGGGTCTCGAGTCGATCCCGGCATTTTTCCACCCGCTCGACGGCGTCAACAAGTGGAACCGTCTCTACGGCCCGCAGGGTTTCCTGCAGTACCAGTTCATCGTTCCGCTCGACCGCACCGACGTTCTTCGCACGGTCATCGAGAACTTCTCTGCCGCACGTGTCGCGTCTTTCCTTGCGGTGCTGAAGAGGATGGGCCCGCAGAACGATGCCCCGTTGTCGTTCCCGACCGAGGGGTGGACACTCACTCTCGACATGGCCGCGGGCATCCGCGGGCTTCCCGAGTTGCTCTCGAAGGTCGACGACATGGTGCTCGATGCAGGCGGACGGCACTATCTCGCGAAGGATTCGCACGTCGCACCGAGCGCCGTGCGACGCGGATACCCGCGTTTCGACGAATGGATGTCGGTGCGCGACGCAATGGACCCCGCAGGGGTGTGGCGCAGCGATCTTGCGCGCCGCCTCGGGCTCGTACATCCCGGGAGGGTTTCATGAAAAACGGAGTGGGCGTCGCCCAGAACATCGTGCTGTTCGGCGGCACCAGCGACATCGGTGATGCGGTTCTTCGACGGATCGTCAAGCCGGGCGTCGCGCGCGTGGTGCTGGTGAGCCGTGACATCGATGCCGCAGAGTCCCGCACCGGTGACCTGGCCGACAGGTTCCCCGACACCGAGTTCCATCATGTGCGTTTCGACGCTGCCGATTCACGGTCGTTGCCCCAGGTGGTCGCGGGAGTGGTCGAGGAGATCGGTGACATCGACATCGCCGTGGTCGCGCACGGACTCCTGAACGAGGGTCGCGACTACTTCGCACACCCCGAGCAGCTCGTCGAGATGGCCGATGTCAACTTCACCGGCACGATGGTTCTCATGTACTCGCTCGCGGCGCGCCTCAGGGCACAGGGCTACGGCAAGATCGTGTTGCTGTCGTCAGTGGCGGGCGAGAGGGTCAGGCGCGGCAACCCCGCCTACGGTGCGACAAAGGCAGGCATCGACGGTTTTGCACTTGCACTCGACCACGAACTCGAGGGTTCGGGGGCGTCGGTGCTGGTTGTGCGGCCCGGTTTCGTCACCACCAAGATGACCGAGGGAATGAAGAAGGCCCCGTTCTCGACCGATGCAGAGTCTGTGGCCTCGGTCGTCGAACGCGCGATAGCCGCCGACAAGAAGGTGGTGTGGGCGCCCGGTCTGCTTCGGTGGATGTTCCTCGTGCTGAAGAACCTCCCTCTGCGGGTCTGGCGCAGGCTGCCGCTCTAGGCGCTGCCTGTCGCGATCAAGGGATCGCCGCCTTCACGCCGTACATGCCGGTCACGGTCACGAGCCCGGTGACGAAGAGCGACAACACGATGGGCCACCACTTGTCGTCATCGTCGCGCAGCCACCGGGCGACAGGGAAGATCAGCGGGAACGCGGTGAAGAGGAACCTGGGGCGTGCGGTGACCGTTGCGGGCAGCAGCATGAGCACGAGCACCACCGCCGAGTAGGCGGTGTACATCGCCGGCAGCGGGTGTTTCCACAACGCGACGAGAGCAAGGATCATCGCCAGCATCGACGCCGCCGTGAGGACGCTGGTGGGCGAACCCGTGGGGTTCAGGATGAAATCGAACGTACGGCTCAGGGCAGTGACACCGAAGCTGGTTCCTTCTTTCCATGCTTCGCTCTGCACGCGGAACCATGCGAAGTTCTCGTCGGTGTGCTGCACGAGGAACAACATGAACCCGATGAAGCCGAGGGGGGAGAGTGCCGGTGCGACCAGCGATTTCCAGTCGCGGTCGCTCTTGATGGCGAGCAGCGATGCGACGGCACAAGCCGCGACGAGTGCGACCCCGTTCGGCCGTGTCGCGGTGCCGAGTGCGGCGAGGATGCCGGCCCACCACCACATCTTTCTCGACAGGGCGAGGAAGCAGAGGGCCGAGACGGTGAGCAGCAGCGCCTCGGAATATGCCCAGCTGAGCACGAAACTTCCGGGGAAGAACGCCGCGATGAACATCGCCTTCTCGGCGGTCTTGATGTCGTGAAGTGCCCGTGCGATGACACCGACGAGAACCACGAACGCCGCCCCGAGCAGGAGGTTCACGAGCAGGGCAACACTGACGGGGCCGCCCGGGATCACGTTGTCGATGTAGTGCACCAGTCGCGGGTACATGGGGAAGAACGCCGCGCGGGCGTCTGACACGAAATAGGTGACGTTCGGCATGATGTGGTGCGGGTATCCCTCGCGGACCACATCGAGGTACCAATGGCCGTCCCAGCTGTCGAACACCTGCACAAGACCGGTGAGACCGTTCACCGGCTCTTCTTCGTTCCAGCGCGCCCACACCGCCTGGGCGGCCACGGCGATGGCCGCACCCATGATGCAGAAGAGGCGCGAGAGCACGTAGGCGAAGAGACCGCGCCGCACCGAACGGCCCCACGGGTCTGTCGAGGGGGGAATGATGCGCGAGAGAGTCTTCATAGGTGCCTAGAAGCGGGCAATGGACACATTACGCCGACGGGGCCCGCGCGCCGGGGCTCTCCATCCGGCCAACTGCAGCCAGCGCACGACGCGGTGGCGCTGGCCCGAGTAGGGCTGCAACGTGGCGACCATCTCCTCGTCGGTTCCGCGGATGGCCCCGGTGAGTGCATAGGCCACCGTGTTCTTGACGTGGAAGTCCCCGATGAGAAGCGCGTCAGCGTCGCCGAAGGCGAGTCCTCCGGCGACCGCCGAGGTCCACACGCCGACCCCCGCGATCATCGAGAGTTGTTCGGTCTTCCGGTGTGGCTCGATGTCTGACTCGGTGAGCCGGGTGAGGAAATCGAACCGCGACGCGACGGCACGCAGCGTGTCGGCCCGTTTTCTCTCTATGCCGAGAGGGTGAAGCGCGTGGTACGGGATCTCTGCGAGACGTCGGGGGTCGGGCGGGCACATCAACCCTTCTCGGGGTCCGGGCGCAACCCCGCCGTGGGTGCGCACGAGCGAGCGCCACTGTCGGTGGGCCTCGAGGGCCGTGATTCTCTGTCCGAGCACCGCGGGGAGAAGTTCGTGGTACACCGTGTGGCTCGCACCGAGGGTGAGCGCCCCGAAACGTCTCTGTGCCTCGCGAACCTGGTCGTGGTGCGCCTCGATGACGGGAATCCGGTCGTTGGTGCCGCAGATGTCGAGTGCACGGCTCTCCAGCCACCCGGCACCGTCGCCGAACACAGACACCTGCGGTTCGGCAGAGAACAGGCGGGCGACATGCACGGTGGCCGGGCCTGCGGGGGTGAAGGTGGCACGCCACAGGTCGTCGCCGTCGATCGCGATGGTGGGGTCGTGCATGCCCTGTGCGAAGGCCGTGACGGTGTGGCGCCGCAACGCCGTGGAGTGCCGAGAGTCGATGCCCAAACGATAGTCGTGGCACGATGTGGCATGGCTGAAATCGAGATCTCGCATCCCCGTGACGGCGTCGCACTCGTGACGTTGAACCGACCCGACAAACTCAACGCAATGACCTCTGGGATGGTCGAGCAGCTTCACTCTGCGTTCGACGCGCTCGGACGAAACCGGGATGTGCGGGTGATCGTGCTGACGGGCGCGGGGCGGGGGTTCTGTGCAGGTCTCGACCTCGGCGGGTACGGCGACGCACCGGGGTTCGAGTGGCACGGCCAGATGGAGAAAGGTCTCGCGGTGCAGAAGCACATCGCATCGCTGATCCCGCACATGAGATCGTTGCCCCAGCCCGTCATCGCCGCCGTGAACGGCCCTGCCGCGGGCGGTGGGTTCGCCCTGGTACTCGGTTCTGACATCAGGCTGTGCTCGCAGTCGGCGAGGTTCAACGCGGCGTTCATCCGCATCGGCCTGTCGGCCTGCGACATCGGCACCAGCTGGTTGCTGCCACGGCTCATCGGGGCAGCACGTGCCCAGGAACTGATGCTGACCGGGCGTCTCTTCGACGCCGTCGAGGCCGAGCGCCTGGGGCTGGTGGTCGAGACGTTCCCCGACGACGTTCTCCTCGATGCGGCGTTCGCCAAGGCGGCAGAGGTGATGCTCAACACACCCATCGGGGTGGCCCTCACCAAAGAGGGAATGTGGTCGGCACTCGAGATACCCGGTCTGCAGGCCGCTATCGACCTCGAGAACCGTCAGCAGATCATGGCGAGTTTCTCCGACGACGCGCGCGAGATGCGACGGGCCCGTGCAGAGGGTCGACCTCCGACGTTCACCGCGTGACGGCGACCTCGGTTTGACAATTCGTACACGTTCCAGAATGGGCGCACCGCACGTGCGCCGACTAGTTTGGGAACGTGAGCGAGCGCGAGATCATGACCTGGGACAGTTTCGGAGTGGCGACCAGGGAGCTCGCCACCAGTGTTGCCGAGTCGGGCTACGAACCTGACATCATTCTTGCGATCGCGCGAGGTGGCCTTCTCGCCGCCGGTGCGCTCGGTTATGCGCTTGCGGTCAAGAACCTCTACACGATGAACGTCGAGTTCTACACCGGTGTCGACGAACGTCTCCCGGTGCCGATGATCCTGCCGCCGGTTCCCGACCTGGTCGAACTGCGCTTCGCCCGCGTTCTGGTCGTCGACGACGTCGCCGACACGGGGCACACGCTGAAGATCGTGCAGGATTTCTTCAAGGGCCGCGTGAAAGAAGTGCGGTCTGCCGTTCTCTACGAGAAGCCGCACTCGGTCGTGCGCTGTGACTACGTGTGGAAGCACACCGACCTGTGGATCAACTTCCCCTGGAGCGACAAGGACCCCGTCGTGAAGCGCGCCGGGGTCGTCAAAGACGCCTGATCAGCGCATCTCCTTCAGCACCGTGAGCGCGGTGTTGCGACCACTCGCACCCCAGACTCCCGCCCCCGGGAACGTGGCCGCCCCGGTGAGGTAGAGCCCTTTGATCGGCGTGTGGTACCTCGTGAGTTCCGGGTTGGTGCCGAGGAACGCTGCGAGCGGGCCGCCCGCAAAGCTCGTGGCGTGCCCTTTCGGCAGGTGGAACTGCGACTCGTACTCTGCGGGGGTCATCACGCGCCACTCGACCACCGAGTCCATGAACGTCGACTGCGCGAGCGTGGAGAACTGCCGCAGCCACCTCTCTGGCTCGTCGCGGGACTGCCAGCCTTCGGTGTAGGAGTAGGGCGTGAAGAGCGCCTCGAGACTGAACACGTGACGCCCGGCCGGCGCAAGGGTGCCGTCTGCAACGGTCGGTGTGTTCGCCAGCAGTGCAACGCGCGGCATGATCCGCCCCTCGCGCATGAGTTGTGCGCCGCGGTGCAGCTCTGCGAGTGAGGGGCTCACGATCACCGTCGACGCCACGGGTTCGCCACCGAGCACTCGCGGTGCCTCGGTCACGATTGCGTCGATCTTCGATTCGTATCCCTCGCCGGGTGGTTGATCCCTCCAACGTTGCACGAGTGACGACGCTCTTCCCGGGGGGTTCTTCAGCCACTGGACGAACGTGCGGTGCGGGTCACATGCAGACACGACGACCGGTGCGGTCACCGTTGCACCGTCGCTCGTCTGCACTGCACGCACATGGGTGCCCTCGCACACGATTCCGACGACCTTTGTTCCGGTGCGCAGGAGACCTCCAGACTGCAGGAACGACTGCTTCAGTGCCTCGGGCAGTGCGCCGCTGCCGCCGACCGGCCGACCGACGCGGGCGATGTGACGCAGTGCAAACGCTGCGGCGGCGAGCCCTGTTCCGGGTGTCTCGGGGGAGAGTCCCCACACGACCGGCCCTTCGACCATCGCTGGCCCGATGACGGCCTCGTTGTCGAAGAACTGCCGCATGACGTCTGCCGCCGACATGCGGCTCATCTTCAGCATGGTGGCGACGCCGGCACCGCCCCTGCGTGCGACGGAGCCGATGAGCGACGAGCGCGACGGCGGGCGTGACCCTGCGTCGAGCAACAGGCGGGCCACCGGCATCATCGTTCGTGCGAACCTGCGGTAGCCGTCGATCGAGTCGGGGTGGTGAACGGCGAGGGACTCCACGGTCTGTTCGACGTCGTGCCAGAGTTCCCACGGCTTCTGCGAGGTCCAGTCGATGTTGACCTGTGGTGGTTCGACGTCGATGTACCGCAGGCCGAACCTGTCGAGTCCGAGTTCCTCGCCCACGGGGGTCGTGCGGATGGTGAGATGGTCGCAGTTGCAGATGTTCACCCGCGCCCCGCCGAAGTAGTCGCTCGCTGCTGTGCCGCCGACGTCGGAACGCGCCTCGATCAAGAGGGTCGACAGTCCCGCGCGGGCGAGGTAGGCGGCAGTCACGAGCCCGTTGTGGCCGGCACCGATCACGATGGCGTCGAAGTCGTGCGCGGCGCGTTTCATGCCTTCATTCTCTCACCGAGATAGGTTGAGCGCATGTCTTCCACACGTTCACTGGCCGATCTCAGGGCACCGGAGTTGTCGGCGTCGCTCACCAGGGACTCCATCATCGTTCTTCCCCTGGGCGCCATCGAACAGCACGGCCCCCACCTGCCGCTGAGCACCGATTTCGTGGTCGCCGATGCAGTCTCTACAGAGGCTGTCGGGAGATTCGGCGAGGAGACCAACACGTGGCTGCTTCCCACCCTTCCGTTCACCAAGTCGAACGAGCACGCCTGGTCGGCCGGCACGATGTGGCTGAGTGCCACGACACTCATGTCGGTTCTCGACGACATCGCCCGCAGCGTCGCCTCGACTCCCGCGCGGAAACTGCTGTTCGTCAACGGCCACGGCGGCAACAGTGCCCTCACGGCCATGATGAACCGCGAGATCCGCCTGAAATGGGGTCTCCAGACCTTCCTCGCACACCCGCACATGCCCGCCGACCAGGGCGGAGCCTCTGCTGCGTCAGAACTCGGCATGGGTGTCCACGGCGGAATGGACGAGACGTCGGTGATGCTGCATCTTCGGCCTGATCTCGTCGACATGTCACTCGCGGTCAGGCGGGTTCCCGAGAAACTCGCAGACAACGAGGCGGTGAGATTCGGGGGCCGGGTGGCCTTCGGTTGGCTGTCGAACGACTTCTTTCCCGACGGTCACATCGGTGACCCCACCGGCGCCACCGCTGAAGTCGGCCGGGCGATGTTCGACTCTGCCGTCGAATCGCTGGGAACCGTGCTGCGCGAGATCAGCACGTTCGACTTCGGGCGCTAGGGCGCCTGGTCCCGGGCAACGAAAAGGGGAGGAACCTTTCGGTCCCTCCCCAGTCCGTGGTGTGACTGAGCGTGTCAGTCGAGCTTGATCGACGCGTCGACGTACTTGTTCGTCACGACGTCGGCCGGGGTGATGCCTTCCTTCACCTTGAGTCCGATCGAGGTGTAGACCGGGGTGGCGACTTCGATGAAGCTCTCCACGCGGTCGAGGTCGAACGAACCGAGGGTTCCGTCGGGGCTGTTGGCGATGAGCTTGTCTTCCTGCATCTTCTCGACGGCCGCGGCAGCCTGGCCGGCGTCGTAGACCCAGCCGTTGTTGTACTGCTTGACGGCATCGAGGATCATCGCGTTCGCACGCTCAGGAGCGTCGAGGTACTCGATCATCGCGGTCTGGATGACAGGCACGAGTTCCTTCAGGCAGGAGTCGTACTTCTCGATGTTGGCCGGGGTTCCGCCGAGCGACTGGGCGTATGCGGTCCAGCCTGCATCGTGGATGTACTGGTAGGCGACCGGCTTCATCCAGTCCTCGAGAACCTTTTCGTAGAAGTAGGGCTCTGCGGTGCCGAATCCCTGCTGGGCGTCCTTGCCTGCGGCTGCGAGGAACGAGGCGGGTGCTCCGTCATATGTTCCGTCGGTCTGTGCCTTGTCGAGGATGCCCGTGCTGGTGAAGTACTCCATGTAGGCGGCGCCGTTGAAGTAGCGCACCTTGACGCCCTTTTCCTTCAGGTCGGCGATTTCCTTCACGTCGGGGTAGGTCTCCGGGTCCCACATGATGATCTGCGGGTTGATGTTGAACGGTGCAACGACTGCGATGGTGGGGAACTCGCCACCCGACTGCGAGACCGACTCGTCGGTGCTCGTGAAGCCGAGGAGGATGTTCGGGTCCTTGTACATCTCTGCGGTCGGGTTGCTGAAACCCGTGGCCGGGCCGCCGGCGCGGATCTCGACCTTGACGCCGGTGGTCTTGCCGCCCGACACGAGGTCGCCCGAGACGCTGAGCTTCTCGGTGTTCACGGTGTAGCCGTCGCCGACCAACTGGTACAGGTTGCCGTGCTCGGCCTCCGGGTTCCAGTCTGTCTGGATGATGACGGTCTCGGGGCAACCTGCTGCTGCGAGGTCGACACCCTCGGCCGCCGCCGGTGATGTTGTGTCGGATGACGAATCACCGCCACCGCACGCTGCGAGCGTGAGGGTGGCCGCGAGTGCGACTCCGAGGAGTGGTCTCATTTTCATGTGTGGTTGTTCTCCTGGTTGTGTGGTGGTGCGGGTCACTGACCCCTCGTGGTGGTGTGCCATTTCCCGATGGCTGCACGCGACAGCCAACCGAAGAAGAGGAACACCACCAGACCTAGGACGCTTGCCATGATGATGGAAGCGATGAGTTCGGCTCCCCAGAGCCGGTTGCGGTACACGTCGATCTGTGCACCGATTCCGACGACCCCGCCCTGACGGAAATAGAAGTCACCGACCACGGCGCCGATGACGGCGAGGCCGGCAGAGATGCGCAGGCCGACGAAGATGTTCGGCAGTGCGGCGGGGAACTGCAGCTTTGCCATGCGGGTCCACCGTGAGGCTCCCTGCAGCGTGAACAGTTCGTGCTGGCTCTTCTCCGCCGACAGCAGACCGAAGAGCGTGTTGCTCACGATCGGGAATATCGCGATCAGCACAACGACGAGCACCCTCTGTTTCTGTGCCCCGTCGATGAGGGCCTTGATGAGCGGCGTGAGGGCGAGGATCGGAGCGCTCTGCACCGCGACCAGGTAGGGCCACGTCGAGCGTTCGAGCCAGCGGCTCATGCTCATGACGATCGCGAGCGCCATCCCGACGATGATCGTGATGACGAGACCGATGAGTGCAACCTTGGCCGAGTCCCAGATCGACATGAGGATCGGCTGAAGGCCGCGGCTCTCCCCGGTGCGCCACACCAGAAAGCCCCTGTCGACCACTTCGTGCGGGGTCGGGAGCAGGAACCGCTTCTCGGGGGGAAGAATCGTCGTCGACAGCAGGTACCAGACCCCGATGAAGATGCCGAACACGATGACCGGCCCCGAGTAGTCAGACAGGCTCCGACGCTCTTTCTGGTCGGGGATGATCTCGTCGATGACGGGTGCGTGGAGTTCGTCGAGGCTCACTGGTGCGCCCCTCTCAGGGCATGCGAGATCTCGCCGCACAACTCTGCAAAGGCGGGCTCGTAGCGCAGGTCGTGGTTCCGCGGGTATCCGAAGGGCACGTCGAACGACGCAACGATTCGCCCCGGCCGCGCCGACATCACGAGCACACGGGTCGACATGTACACCGCCTCGGTGATCGAGTGGGTGATGAACATGCCCGCGAACCCCTCGTGCTGGAAGATGCGCAGCACCTCGTCGTTCAGACGTTCGCGCGTGATCTCGTCGAGCGCACCGAACGGTTCGTCGAAGAGGAACACCTTCGGCTTCATGACGAGCGACCGCGCGAGTGAGGCGCGCATCTTCATTCCTCCCGACAGCTGGCGGGGGTACTTGTCCTCGAAGCCCCTGAGACCGACCAGGTCGATTGCGTCACCGGCGAGGCGGGCCCGGTCGTCCTTGCCGATCTTGTGCAGTTCGGCGATGAGCTCGACATTCTTCTGCACGGTGCGCCACGGCATCAAGGTGGCGTCCTGGAACACGTACCCGATGCTGTCGCGGTCGACGGTGCAGTTCCCGCCGGTGTTCGTCTCGAGGTTCGAGGCGATGCGCAGCAGTGTCGATTTTCCGCAGCCCGACGGGCCGACGACGGTGACGAACTCACCGGCACGAACCGAGAGAGACACGTTGTCGAGTGCTTTCGTGCCGTCGGGGAAGGTCATGGAGACGCTCGAGAAGTCGAGCAGTGTTGTGCCGGCGGTGGTGTTCATGTGTGTGCCTGTCTGCATGTCAAACACTGCCGCTCCCGCCATGTCGCCACCATAAATGACGGAGACGCCATGAGTGTCACGGAAATGTTTACTTTCTGTTTCTCTTTTGTTCGGTGATCACGACGCCGCCATATACGACTGTCCTGTCGGGGGGCCCCATCGCGATTGCCTCCCGCACATTAGTCGCGTGCACCACGACGAAATCCGCTCTCGCGCCGGCCGAGAGATGCCCGGCACGGCCGGTGACTGCGCTGTGCGCGTGAAGGGTCACCATGTCGAGTGCAGAGTCGACGCTCTGGTGTGCGGCCATCACCATGAGGGCTGCAGTCTCGAGCGGGTCGGCGCGACCGAGCGGATTGAACGGGTCCTGCAGGTTGTCGGCACCGGCCGCGACGGTGACACCGCATTCGCGCAGGATGCGCACCGGTGTGATGGCACGGGGCGGAAGCGTGGCGGTGTCACGAGCCTGCAGGTACAGGTTCGTGTGCGGCAGCGCCACGACCGTGATGCCGGCGAGGGCAACCTTCTCTGCGATGCGTCTGATGTCGGGCTCGGGGCGTGCCGACAGCGCGACACAATGGCTGGCCACCACCGGGTGCTTGACCCGGTTCGTGATCATCGTGTCGGCGAGATGCTCGAGGTCGCAGGAGTCCGACCTCAGGTTCTCGTCGGCGTGGAGGTCGAGCGGCAGCCCCGACCCGATCGCGAACTGCAACAGTGTCTCCACCGCTTTCCTCGGGTCGTCGTCGAGATGCGGGCAGCCACCCACGACGTCGATCCCGGCCGCGACGGCATCTGCGGCTAGTGAGAGACGGTCACTCGACTGCGGGCCGGTCAGGGGCCAGTCGAGCAGCATCGCAACCCTCACGTCGACGAAACCTGCGCACAGTTGCTTTGCCTCGAGAAGGGCGAGCACCGATGCGAGGCCCCCGTCGAGGGTGGTGTCTGCGTGGGTGCGCACCGCAGTGACGCCGTTGCGCGACATGGCCTGCAGCGCCCGCGTGGCACGGTCGACGATGTCGGCGTGTGTGAGCGTGTCACGGACTTCCGACAGCCCGATGATCGCACCCATCAGGTCTCCGGTCGGGTTCTCCACGCGGTCCGCCAGGAAGGCCTTGTCGAGGTGGGCATGCGGTTCTGCGAACGACGGAAGCACCAGACCACCGTCGAGGTCGACAACCTGGTCCGGGGCGGGATGCGAACCACGCGATACGGCCGGCGTCACAGACACGATGGTGCCGTCGGCTGAGCACCGAATGTCGACCGCCTGACCGCCGAGACGGCCTCCCGCATAGAGCGTGGTGCCGGACATCCCTAGACGAGCGGCTGGAGACCCGGCAGCGGACGTCGGTCCAGTTTCTCGCCGAGTCTCGGCATGACCTCCTCGGCCACGAGGTGCATCTGTTCGTTCATCTCCTCGCGGGTGACGCCGGGGAAATCGAAGAAGATGCAGAGATGCTTGAGGTCGAGCAGGTCGCGCCAGAAACCGATGGTGTCGACCACGTCGTCGACCGAGCCGATGGCCATGATCTTCTGGTTGACCGAATCCTCGACCGTCGGGCAGAAATCGAACGGCACCTTCGAACCGTCGGGGTTCCGGTAGCTCGAGAACCGACCGTACGGCGAGAGGAAACGACAGAACTCGTCGTGGCCGGGTGCGCCCTTTCGCATCGCTGCCTCTCGCGTGCGGCCGACATGGATGTTGAGAACGAGACAGCGGTCCTCGCCGGGGGCGACGGGGTCGCCCATCTCGTCGCGGATCGCCGCGTAACGGTCCCACTTGTCTTTCTGGCTGTCGGCATTCTGCAGCCAGTAGACGGCCCTGTGTCCGGCGCGGGGAACGTACTCGATGGTCTCGGGCGACGTGACCGGCTGGTACACGTCGACCGCGCGGAGCGGGCGCGGGATGAGCGTGAGGTCGTCGACGTACTTCCCGCGGTCGGGAATCTCGTCGGGGGGAAAGACGAACTGCTTGCCGCGGTAGCTGAAACGCTCGTTGGTCCAGGCGGCCTTGATGACCTCCATCGACTCCTCGAAGGTCTCACGGTTGATGCGGTCGTGTTCTGCCGACATTGCGTTGTCGCCGGAAGCCACGACGGTGCCGAGACTCCACGCCTCGCGGGGAACCGTTCCGCGGCCGACACCGAACTCCATGCGACCCCCGGTGATGATGTCTGCGAGAGCGAAGTCCTCTGCGAGACGGAGGGGATGCCACTGCGGAACCACGTTGAACATCTGGCCGAGCCGGAGGTTCTTCGTGAGCATCGCGAGATGCTGTCCGAACATGATGAGGTTCGGCAGAACCTCGTACCCCTCGAACTGGAAGTGATGCTCGGTGAGCCACATGGTGTCGTAGCCGAGGGAGTCGGCTGTCTTCGACCATTCGACGAGATTCTTGTAGCACTCGATCACTGCGTCGTTGCCGTACCGGCGGTCGGTGGGAGAGATCGAGGGGTCCCCTGCGTCGGGCATCGGTACCGTGCAGAAGAAGTTGGTGTCTACGCGCATGCCGCAAAGGTAGCCCACACGCTCTGCACCGAGAGCGCCCGGCAGGTGAACAAGTTGTAAAGAACCTGTGCGCGGGTCACCAGTGTCCGCGTGCCGCGAAGACGTCACGCAGGGCACGGGTGTCGTCGCTCATCACTCCGTCGACACCGAGGTCGAGCAGTCGCGCGATCTCGGCGGGGTCGTCGACGGTCCAGACATGAACCTGCAGACCCAGGTCGTGGGCGATGTTGACGAGTCGTCGCGTCGTCACGGTGACGGGGCCCTGCCTGACCGGGATCTGGGCGGCGAGGGCGTGGCGACTCGGCACCACACGGGCGCCGGTCTTGCTGCGCGCGACGAGGCGGGCAACTTCTTTCGGGCCCATCGAGGTGCAGACGGCATCACCGAACTCGTCTCGCACCCTGGCGAGCCGGGCGTCACTGAAACTGCCGATGCACACGCGGTCGAGGATGCTGCGTGACCGCAACGTCGCCAGCAGTGGCTCGAGTGCCGAGTCCGCCTTGCAGTCGATGTTGATGCGGATGTCGGGCCATTCGTCGAGGAGGTCGTCGAGCAACGGGATCGGGTCGGTGCCCTCGACGCGTGCCGACCGGAGGTCGTTCCATGTGCTGCCCGCGATGGTTCTGTCCTCGCCGCAGGTGCGCTTCAGGTCGTTGTCGTGGAAAGCGACGAGCACACCGTCAGAGGTCGCATGCACGTCTGTCTCGATGTACCGGTAGCCGAGTGACACCGCATCAGCGAACGACCGGAGGGTGTTCTCGGGTGCCGCAGAGGTGCCGCCGCGGTGCGCGAAGGCGATCGGTCTGTCGTTGTCGAGATACGGGTGTTTCGACGGCATCAGATCGAACGACCCGCGGCCTTCCAGTACTCGTCCTTCAGCAGTCGCTTGTAGAGCTTGCCCGTGGGGTGGCGGGGGAGTTCCGCGCGGAAGTCGATGCTGCGTGGGCACTTGATGTCGGCCAGGTGACTGCGGCAGTAGGCGATGAGTTCCTTCTCGAGTGCCGCTGCTTCTTCTGCGTCTGCCGGCATCACGCGGGGCTCGACGACGCCCTTGACCTCCTCGCCGAAATCGTCGTTCGGCACGCCGAAGACGGCAACGTCAACCACCTTGGGGTGGTTCACGAGGATGTTCTCGGCCTCCTGCGGGTAGATGTTCACCCCGCCCGAGATGATCATGAACGCCTTGCGGTCGGTGAGATAGAGGAAATTGTCTGCGTCGAGGTAACCGACGTCGCCGAGAGTGGTCCAGCCGCGTCCCTTGGGGTCACGTGACGACTTCGTCTTCTCCGGGTCGTTGTGGTACTCGAACTGCGCGCTTCCCTCGAAGAAGACGGTGCCCGGTTCGCCTGTCGGCATCTCGTTGCCCTCGTCGTCACAGATGCGCACGACGCCCTGGATTGCGGTGCCGACCGTGCCGGGGTGGGCCAGCCACATCTCGCTGTTGCAGTACACGAAGCCGTTGCCCTCGGTGCCTGCGTAGTACTCGTGGATGATGGGTCCCCACCAGTCGATCATGGCACGCTTCGTGTCGGCGGGGCATGGTGCCGCAGCGTGAATAGCAACCTCGAGCGACGACACGTCGTACTTGG
>CAYRUT010000014.1:32231-38938 GCA_964427545.1 uncultured Bifidobacterium sp.
GTGCGCACCGCCTCGTCGAGCTTCAGCATGCGGATGAACATGGTGGGCACCAACTGGGTGTGCGTTGCCTTGTACTGCTGGGCGAACTTGATGTAGTTCTCTGCGTCGAAGTGTTCCATCACGACCGTCGTGCCGCCCTTGACGTGGACCGACATGTTGAACCTGAGCGGCGCGGCGTGGTACAGCGGCGCAGGGGAGAGGTACACCATTCCCTCGCGGAACTTGAAGAGCAGGTCGGTGACAGCACCGGCAAGACCGGCAGCCGTGCCGATGGGGGTCCCTGGGAACGGCCGCGAGACGCCCTTCGGCATTCCGGTGGTGCCGCTCGAGTACAGCATGTCCGTGCCGTCGACCATGTTCTCGATCGGTGTGGTCGAGGCGTTCGCGACGACGTTCTCGTAGGAGTCATAGCCGTCAACTGTGCCGCTCAGCATGAGTCGCAGACCCACGTTCGGGATCTCGTCGGCAATCTCGAGAGCCTGGTCTGCCTTGTACTTCGACGTGATGTAGGCCTTCGCACCGCAGTCGTTGATGATGTAACTGAGTTCGGCACGGGTGAGCCGGCTGGAACATGCGGTGTAGACGACTCCGGCGTAGTGGCAGCCCCAGATCACCTCGAGGTAGCGGGGGTGGTTTTCCATGCAGAGGGCAACATGGTCACCGGGCTGGAGTCCTGCAGAGCGCAGCACGTTCGAGAGGCGAACGGCTCCCTCGTGCAACTGTGCGTAGGTGATGACCTCGCCCGTCTCGGCGAGGATGATGGCCGGGCGGTCGGGACTGGTTTCTGCATGGACTCCTGGGTACATGGCACCAAACTAGTGAATGACGCAGGTCACAGCCGTCTCGAGGTTGCGAAGGCTCGTGGGTGAGGTTATTTCGCCTCTAACATTCGGTCATCTCGCACTACCAAGGGGTCCGTCATGAGTGTTGCAACATCCGTCGTTGACGAGGCGCGGGTTCTCGAACTCGCACAGGAACTGCTGAAGGAGTTCCCGCCGAACAAGGTGTCGGCGGTCGAGTTCCTCGGCGCCCAGTTCGACAAGGGTCTCGCATGGGTGCATTTTCCCGTGGGTCACGGCGGTCTCGGTGCAAACGCGAAGCTGCAGAAGATCGTGAACGAGACCATCTATGCCGCAGGTGCGCCGAACCCGGTGATGCGCAACCCGATCGGTCACGGCATGTGCGGACCCACCGTCGTGGAGTGGGGCAGCGAAGAGCAGAAGAAGCGCTACCTGCGCCCGTTGTTCACCGGCGAAGAAGTGTGGTGCCAGTTGTTCTCCGAGCCCGGTTCGGGTTCTGACTTCGCAGGTCTGTCCGCGAAGGGCGTGAAAGACGGAGACGAGTGGATCTGCAACGGCCAGAAGGTGTGGACGACTCTTGCCCATCTGTCGCGTTGGGGTTTGCTCGTCGTGCGCACCGATTCCGATGCGGTGAAGCATGCAGGCCTCACGGCGTTCGTGGTCGACATGCAGGCACCCGGTGTCGAGGTGCGGCCCTTGCGCCAGATGACGGGCGAGGCCGAGTTCAACGAGGTCTACTTCACCGACGTGCGAATCGCCGAGAAAGAGATGCTCGGCAAGCCCGGCGACGGGTGGCGCGTCAGCCTCACCACCTTGATGAACGAGCGTGTGTCGATCGGTGGTGCGATTCCCCAGAAGGGCTCGGGTTCGATTGCCCACGCCGTGAAGGTGTGGAAGTCGCTCGACGAAGAGCGCAAGGACGCAGCATCGCGCGACGAACTGATGAAACTGTGGATCCGTGCAGAGGTGCACCGTCTCACGAACATCCGTGCCAACGCGCAGCGTCGCATGGGTGCCCCCGGCCCGGAAGGGTCGATCGGCAAGATGGAGAGTGCGAACCTGAACAAGGCCGTCTACGAGTTCACGGTCGGACTCATGGGTGCCGAGGGAATGCTCTACGGCTCGTACGAGATGATCAGGCCCGAGACCGCGATGAGTTTCGACGGCATCCAGAAGGCATTCCTGCGTTCGCGTGCGAACTCGATCGAGGGAGGCACCACCGAGGTGATGAAGAACATCCTCGGTGAGCGCATTCTCGGTCTGCCCGGCGACGTTCGTGTCGACCGCGACGTCGCCTGGAGCAAGGTCCCGCGCAACTAGCCGACGTGGGCCATCAGCACGCCCGCGTACGCCGCAAGAATCGACGCGAGCAAGCCGACGGCGCCGCCGATGGCCTTCGACGCCTTGCTCGTGCCCTGTGAGTGCACAAGGGTCGCGACGACCGCCGCACCGACAACCAGCATCTTCACCCCGAACGTGGCGGTGTAGGCACTGGTCTGGCTGCCGACGTCAGTGCTGGCGAGTCCCCACACGCCCGTGAACACGATGACAGCGAACGCTGGCCACGCGACGCGGGCGAAAGCCTGCGCGATCGTCTGCATTGCCTGGGGGGCAACCTTGCGCACCGCGGGAACGACCCCGGCAAGCACGATCTGCCCGCCGACCCACACGGCAACCGACAGCAGATGGAGAAAGACGCGCAGTGAGTCGAGAGTGGGGGAAATCATGACCCTGAGAGTGCCTCAAGAACGGTGCTCGCCGCAAGTGAACGGTCATCCATGCGCGGTGTTCCCAGCAACGACGCGCCGAGCATGCTGGTGATCGCGAGGTCGACGGCCGCCTGCAGGTCACGGATGTTGCGCGGAGGCGGGAAGTACTCGTCTTCGTCGGTCACGAAGATCTCCTCGACCCCGTGGACGGGCTGAAGAGCGTCCAGCACGTCCATCACCAGTTCCTCCGGAGCGGATGCACCGGCTGTCACCCCGACGGTTCCGTGGAGGTCAGACGGCAGTTCGTCGGCGGAGTTCACGCGGAACACGCGTGCACAGCCTGACTCGGTGGCAAGGCGCTCGAGCGCGCGGGTGTTGGAGCTGTTCGACGAACCGATGACGACGAACGCGTCGACCTGGGGTGCGATGGTGATGAGGGCCGACTGCCGGTTCGTCGTGGCGAAACAGAGGTCGCTGCGCCCCGGTGTCCAGACGTCGGGGAAACGTTGTTTGACGACGACGGCAACTTCGTTCCACTCGCGATGCGACAGAGTGGTCTGGGCGAGCATCGCCACCGGTTGGTCGAACTCGGGCAGTGCGTTGACCTCTTCGACAGACTCCACCCGGGTGATGGCCTGTGGTGCAACCGCCATGGTGCCCACCGCCTCCTCGTGACCCTCGTGGCCGACGTACACGATGTGGAAACCTTTCCCGGCTCGCGTCTTCACTTCGTGGTGAACCTTGGTGACGAGGGGGCAGACGGCGTCGACCACGTAACTGCCGCGTTCGCGTGCGGCGGCGACGACCTCGGGCGCCGACCCGTGTGCCGACAGCATGATCGGCGAACCGACAGGCACCTCGTCGATCGAATCGACGAAGATGACGCCTTTGTCGATGAATCGGTCGACGACGATCTTGTTGTGCACGATCTCGTGGTAGCAGTAGACCGGTTCGTCGAAGGACCGCACCATCCACGCGAGTGCCTTGATGGCCATCTCGACGCCGGCACAGAAACCCCGCGGAGACGCAAGCAACACCTTGTCAACAGCCATAGAGCCACCTCAATCTAGCGAGAAGCGCCACGGGTAGCCTGTGACAGGTGAGTGCCCGTGTCGAATCCCTCCCCGAGATCGCATCGGTTGCGCCCGGGTCGGCGGCGGCACGCGCCGGAGTTCTTCCCGGCGACCTCGTGGTGTCGGTGAACGGCGTCGCCCCCCGCGACATTCTCGAGTGGCACCGGCTGGTCGACGACGACAATGTCGATCTTGTCGTTGCCCGCGGTCGCGACTCGTTCGACATCACCGTCGAACGCGCGCCCGACGAACCTTTCGGCGCCTCTGTCTCGAGCGCAGTCTTCGACCGCATCCACACCTGCGACAACCACTGCGAGTTCTGTTTCATCTACCAGTTGCCGAAGGGCATGCGCCGCAGCCTCTACCTCAAGGACGACGACTACAGGCTCAGCTTCTTGTTCGGCAACTTCACGACGCTGACGCGCTTCACAGAGGCAGACCTCGAACGGGTGGTCGACGAGCGTCTGTCGCCCCTCTACGTGAGCGTGCATTCCGTCGACCCGCACACACGGTCAGAGATGCTGCGCAACGTTCGTGGTGGTTTCAGTCTGCGCTGGCTGCGGTTGATGCTCGACCACGGCATCGAGGTGCGCGTGCAGATTGTGCTGTGTCCCGGGGTGAACGACGGCGACGTGCTCGACGCGACGCTCTGCGGTTTGCTCGAGCAGTTTCCCGAGGTCGACTCGATTGCGGTGGTTCCGCTGGGTCTGTCTCGTTTCAACACGGAGGACCGCATGCGCGTGCAGACTCCGGCCGAGTCGCGAGAGACCATCGACATGGTCGAGACCTGGCAGCACCGTTACCGACAGGTGCTCGGTCGCCAGCCGCTCTTTCTTGCCGACGAGTTCTATTTGGTGGCCGGCAGGCCGGTGCCGGGGGCCGATCACTACGGCGGCTACCCGATGCTCGAAGATGGTGTCGGACTCGTGCGGTCGTTCATCGAGGGTTTCTCGGGCCGTGGCCCCGACATGCACGGCAGGGCCGAAGGGTTCTTCTCGTCGGTCGACGTCAAGAACCCGACCTCGTACGTTGCGGTGCCGAACCCTGCAGGGGAGACCTCGTTGCGGGCGGTGCGCCCGACCCCGGTCACCATCTCGGGGCGACGGGCAGTCGCCGCCAAACAGCCCGCGGTGGTGACGGGGCGTTACGGCGCGGTGATGTTCACCCAACTCTTCGAGGGGGCGGGGTTCGGCCATGTTCCCGTCGTCTGCGTCGAGAACGAGCACTTCGGTGGAAACACCGCAGTGGCGGGATTGTTGACGTATTCCGACATAGTCCGCACTTTGCGCCGCACAAACGGCGAGAATGTCTACCTGCTTCCCGATGTGTGTCTGAACGACGGGGTGTTCCTCGACGGAGCCACGTTCGACGATCTCGCCCGGGAGTTCGATGTCGAGGTGGTCCCCACGAGCGGGGTCGCGCTGCTGCGTCGTTTGCAGGAAGCACAGAAGGCAATTCCCGATGACTGACGTACGCGACGAGACCGAGTTCCCCACGGTGGTGATCGTCGGGCGCCCAAATGTCGGCAAGAGCACCTGGTTCAACCGTGTCATCGGTGAGCGCGCCGCGATCGTGGAGGACCGACCCGGGGTCACGCGTGACCGACACCGGCGTCTTGCCCAGTGGTTGGGAACCGAATTCTGGATCGTCGACACCGGCGGATGGATGCCGAGCGGGTCGGAACTCGACGACAAGGTCAGCCGTCAGGTCGAAGAGGCAGTACGCGATGCGCACCTCGTGATCTTCATGGTCGATGCGTCGGTCGGTATCACCGACGAAGACGAGTTGATCGCGGCGTGGTTGCGCCGCAGCGGGGTCGAGGTGCTGTTGGTGGCCAACAAGGCCGACAACGAACGGCGCGAACAGGAACGCTGGGAATTCATGTCTCTCGGCCTCGGTGAGCCCTACTCGGTGTCTGCCCTGCACGGTCGGCGGGCGGGGGATTTTCTCGACGAGGTCATCGCGCGGATTCCACATGTGTCACGACCGGCAGACAGGCCCGAGCCGGTCGCGGCCGACGGCGTGCCGCGCGTTGCGCTCGTCGGGCGGCCGAATGTCGGCAAGAGCACACTGTTCAACAGGTTGGTGGGCGAGGAGCGCTCGGTGGTGCACGACATGCCCGGCACCACCCGAGATGCCATCGACACGCTCGTCGAGACCGAAGACGGGCCCCTGGTGTTCGTCGACACCGCCGGAATGCGCAAGCGCAGCAAGGTCGACGACTCGGCGGAGTACTACTCACTCGTGAGGGCGTTGAAGGCGATCGACGAGGCAGACGTCGCAATGCTGGTGATCGACGCAACCGTCGGTGTGACGAGCCAGGACCAGCGCCTTGCTGAGCGCGTCGACGTTGCCGGGTGCCCGATTCTCGTCGTGCTGAACAAGTGGGAACTGCTCGAGTCGGAGCAGCGACGCCAGGTCGAGGCCGATCTTGCCCGCATGCTGTATTTCATCGACGATGCGCCGGTGCTGAAGATCTCGGCGCTGACGGGCAAGGGCGTGCACAAACTGCGGCCGGTTCTGCAGGAAGCAATCGACCAGTACCACCGCAAGATTCCGACGCGCGACGTCAACAAGGTGATCGCCGACGCCCAGCAGAAACAGCCGGCGGGCGGAGGTGCGAGGGTGCTCTTCGCGGTGCAGGGTGCTGCCGACCCGCCGACGTTCACGTTGTTCGTCAACAGGGAACTGCCGCAGCCCTACATCCGCTATCTCGAGCGGTCGATCCGTGAGGCGTTCAATTTCGGGTCGACGCCGTTGAAACTCAGGGTCCGTCGCAAGGGTGACTAGAGATGCCGTGGTGTGACCCGTGTGCCAAGTACTTCGCCCCGTCGGCGATGACCGACGAGGGGCTCTGCCCTCAGTGCGGCGGCGAGGTGGAGACCCCGAACATCCACGGGTTCGTGACCGCAGACGACCTTGACCTCAAGAAACTCGCCGGCATCGAGAACGAGAAACTGCCCTGGCACTTCAAGTTGTTGATGTTCCTTCTGTGTCTCTATCTCGGGTGGCGAATCGTCGATCTGTTCGTTTAGGGGCGTGGGCCCTCTGCGGCGATAGCATCGGTATCCATTCGGGCTGTGGCGCAGCTTGGTTAGCGCGCTTGTCTGGGGGACAAGAGGTCG
>CAYRUT010000015.1:0-36840 GCA_964427545.1 uncultured Bifidobacterium sp.
ACTAGTGCAGGTGAACGGGGGTCCCCGTTCCGCCCACCTGGTCGAAGAAGTCGTTGCCCTTGTCGTCGACCACGATGAACGCGGGGAAGTCCTGCACCTCGATCTTCCACACCGCTTCCATGCCGAGTTCTGCGTACTCGAGAACCTCGACCTTCGTGATGCAGTCCTGGGCGAGACGCGCCGCCGGGCCACCGATCGAACCGAGATAGAAGCCGCCGTGGGTGTTGCAGGCCTCGGTCACCTGACGCGAGCGGTTTCCCTTGGCGAGCATCACGAACGAACCGCCCGCTGCCTGGAATTCGGCAACGTAGCTGTCCATGCGTCCGGCCGTCGTCGGTCCGAACGAACCCGACGCCATTCCCTCGGGGGTCTTCGCCGGTCCCGCGTAGTAGACGCAGTGGTCTTTCATGTACTGCGGAAGGCCCTGACCGGCATCGAGGCGTTCCTTCAACTTTGCGTGGGCGATGTCGCGTGCAACCACCATCGGGCCGGTCAGCATCACACGCGTCTTCACGGGGTATCTGCCGAGGGTCGCGCGGATCTGGTCCATCGGTTGCGTGAGGTCGATGTGCACCACCTCGTCGCTCAACTCCTCGTGTGTGACCTCCGGCAGGAATCGGGCCGGGTCGGTCTCGAGCGCCTCGATGAAGATGCCGTCTTTCGTGATCTTGCCGAGCGCCTGGCGGTCGGCACTGCACGACACGGCGAACGCGACGGGGCAGCTCGCACCGTGACGCGGCAGACGGATCACCCGCACGTCGTGGCAGAAGTACTTGCCGCCGAACTGTGCACCGATGCCGGTCTGCTGCGACAGCTTCAGGATCTTCTCCTCGAGATCGAGGTCACGGAATCCGTTGCCGAGTTCGCTGCCGTGTGTGGGGAGTGAATCGAGGTAGCGGGCGCTCGCCAGTTTCGCGGTCTCGACCGCCTGTTCGGCTGATGTCCCGCCGATCACGACCGCGAGGTGGTACGGGGGGCACGCGGCGGTGCCGAGCGTGATCATCTTCTCGAACACCCACGGCAACAGGGTCTTTTCGTTGAGCAAGGCCTTCGTCTCCTGGAAGAGGTAGCTCTTGTTCGCCGAGCCGCCGCCCTTGGCCATGAAGAGGAACTTGTACGCGTCACCGTCGACTGCTGCGATCTTGATCTCGGCAGGAAGGTTGTTGCCGGTGTTCTTCTCGTCGTACATGGTCAGCGGCGCCATCTGGCTGTAGCGCAGGTTGCTGGTGAGATAGGTGTTGTACACGCCGCGCGCGATGGCCTCTTCGTCGTTGCCGCCGGTCATCACGAACTGGCCCTTTTTCGCCTTAACGATCGCGGTGCCCGTGTCCTGGCACATCGGCAGCACCCCGCCCGCGGCGATGCCCGCGTTCTTCAGCAGGTCGAGCGCCACGAACCTGTCGTTCGCGCTCGCCTCCGGGTCGTCGAGAATGTTCGCGAGCTGTTGAAGGTGGCTCGAGCGCAACAGATGCGCGATGTCGCGCATGGCGGTCTGCGTGAGAAGCGTGATGGCCTCGGGCTCCACTTTCAGAAACGTGCCGAGCGGTGTCTCCACCTGCGAGACACCCTCTGTGCCGATCAACCGGTATTCGGTGGTGTCGTCACCAAGGGGAAGAATCTCTGTGAACGCAAAATCTGCCATGTGGCAAGGCTAGGTCCGCGCGGCACCGCCCGCCCTATGCGCCGGGGTCGACCGGCCAGTCGTGCTTGGGGTAGCGCCCCGCCATGTCTTTGCGCACGTCGGCCCACGAGCCTTTCCAGAACGTCGGCAGGTCCGACGTGATCTGTATCGGTCGGTCTGCAGGTGACAGAAGTTGCAGCCGGATCGGCACCGTGCCACGCAGCACCGTGGGGTGGCGGGTGACACCGTAGAGATGCTGCACGCGGACGGCGACCGTGGGTGCGTCCGGGTCTGCGTAGTTGATCACGACCGGTCTGCCTCTCGGCGGTGACAACGTGGCGGGTGCGAGCTCGTCAAGTTCGGCACTCTTGTCCCACCCGAGTTCGGTCTGCAGCACCATCGACACGCTGATTCCCGCGAGGTGTGCCCTCGAGGTGGCTCCGGTGAGATACGGCGCGAGCCACTCGTGCACCGTCGCGAGCATCCGGGGCGTCGACGTGTCGGGCCAGGCGTCGCCGAGATGGTGCCGCAGGAACGCGACACGTTCTCTCAGGTCGGGTGCGCCTCCGTCGCCGAGCACCTTCATCTGGGTCGCGCGAACGCGCTCGAGCAGCGCCGCGGTGGTGTCGTCACCGGGCACCGGTTCGAGATCGCGTTCGTCGATGCGCATGCTGCCGACCTTGCGCACCACTCTCTGGACGAGGTCGTCGCGTGCCTTGTCCCACAGCAGGTACGACTCGACCTCGACATCGTCTCCGAGAACCAGCGCGATCACGTCGAGGTCGACTGCGGCCGCGCGTCGCAGTCGGGACGAGCCTCGCCGCGCGTCGACGTCGGCGGCGACCACGAAGGCCTCCCGTGCGATGGGGTCCTTCGAATCGCAGGCCACCGCGCCGCCCTCGCGCATCACGAACTGTCCGGGGCTCGAACGACGCATCGCGAGCCTGTCGGGATAGGCGGCGAGCAGCACGGTGCCGGTGGAGGAATCGACGACTTCGGCCGACAGGTGAACACCGTGTGAGATGCCGGCGCGCCGCGCGATGTCGCGGGCCGCATCGCGCACGCGGTGCAGTGCCCCGCGGTCGACCTGGTCGTGGCGTTCGATGTCGAGAACCGCACGCACCCGCATCGCAAGGTCGGCGGGCAGCGAGTCGGGTCTTCCGCGGAGAATGTCTCGTTCCTCGAGCAGGGCAGCAACAACGCACGCGAGCCACCCGCGTTGGTCGTTGTCGGCGTTGCGCGACACCATGGTGCCGAGCCTCGGGTGCAACGGCAGTCTCGACACCTCGTGCCCGAGCGCTGTGACCGCACCCTCGGCGTCGACCAGGTGCAGCATCGCAAGAACATCCCCGGCCATGCGCAGGGTTCTCTGGGGCGGGGCATCGAGGAACGGCAGGTCGCCGGCGGGGGTTCCCCAGGCAGCGACGTCGAGGGCGAGCGAGGTGAGATCGGCCTGCGTGATCTCAGCTGGCAGGTGCGCAAGCCGGGTCGAGTCCTCGATGCGGCTCCAGAGCCGGTAGGCCACACCCTCACGGACGCGTCCTGCGCGGCCGCTTCGCTGTTCTGCCGACGCTCGTGACGAGGTGACGGTGACGAGTTCGGTGAGCCCGGTGCGCGGGTCGAGCCGGGGTGTGCGCGCCAGCCCTGCGTCGATCACGATGTGGATTCCCTCGACGGTCAACGACGTCTCGGCGATGTCGGTGGACAGCACGACGCGTCGCCGACCACCGGCGTCGGCATTGAGTGCGGCGTCCTGTTCGGCGAACGGTAGTGCCCCGGCGAGACGCGCCACCGTCACCGAGCCGGGGAGACGTTCGCCAAGAGTCGTCTGTGCACGGTTGATCTCGCCGATGCCCGGGAGAAACACCAGAATGTCGCCCTCGTCATCGCGCAGTGCGCGCATCACGCAGTCGGCGACGGCGTTCTCGAGCCGGTCGTCGCGCTGTCGCGGCACGTAACGCACGTCGACGGGGAACGTGCGCCCGCTCGAGACCACAACGGGTGCGGGCGAGGCGTCGCGACCGAGCACCTCTGCGAACTTCTCCGCCTGTGCGGTCGCTGACATGGCGAGCACGCGCACGTCGGTCTGCAGGGTGCGGCGTGCGTCGAGGAGGAACGCGAGACCCAGGTCGGTGGGAAGGTTGCGTTCGTGGATCTCGTCGAAGATCACCAGTGCGGTTCCATCGAGAGTCGGGTCGTTCTGCAGACGGCGGGTGAGAATGCCCTCTGTCAACACCTCGATGCGGGTGCCCTCGCCGATTCTCCGTTCGTCCCGGGTCTGGAACCCCACGGTGTCGCCGACGCGCTCACCCAGCATCGAGGCCATGCGCTGTGCCGCGGCACGGGCCGCGAGTCGACGGGGTTCGAGCATCACGATGCGTCGGCCCGCCACCCATGGTTCGTTCAGCAGGCGCAGCGGAACCAGTGTCGTCTTTCCTGCACCGGGTGGGGCGACGAGCACGGCGTCACCGTGCGACGACAGAGCACGCCGCAGTTCTTCGATTGCCTCCTCGACGGGAAGCTGTGTCGGCGGCAGAGCGTCAGACAAGCGCGGGCGTGCCGCGGAACGCGCCGGGATCACCGGGCGCAGGAATGGTCGGCTTCGACCAGGCCGTCAGCTTTGCGATGGCGCCGGCAACCTCGCGCCAGTCGGAGGCGGTCCATCCCTGTGCTGCGGCGGGAATCGTGCCGTTCGACTGCACCAGCACGAACGCCGGCAGTTCGCTCAGCCCGAGAGCCTTCACTGCGGCGCGGTCGGGGTCGCAGTACACCAGGAACTCGTCGGCGTAGGGGCCGAGGAACGCGCGGGCACCTTCCTCGTCGCAGGTGAGAACGAAATTGACGCGCACCGCGGCGCCCGAGAACTGGCGCATGATGCGCACGGCGGTGTCGAGAATCCACGAGCTCTCGTTGGTGTAGGGGTCGAGCACCACCGATGCGAGATGGAAAGTGGTGAGCCATTCGCGCAGTGTGCGACCGCCGCCGGTGAGCGGGGTGAGGGTGAGGTCGAGGCTGGGATTGGGGAGAGATGCACTTGCCACGCCCTTCACGCTAGTGGTTTCGGCCTGTTCCCGAGAACCCTCTCTTCGGCAGAAACCTGTGGCACATGTCGGTCTATGTTGGGCGTGTTCGTCTGCGACATCGGCGCGAACGGGAGAGGACGATTGTCATGGGTGAGATGGTGGAATTCAAGAGCAACGGCGGGACCTGTGCGGGGTATCTCGCGGGCGACTCGGGGCCGGGTGTCATCGTGATCCAGGAATGGTGGGGTCTGAACGACAACATCAAACACATTGCCGACCGTTTCGCGGCCGAGGGATTCACCGCTCTCGCACCTGACCTGTACCACGGGGAGGTCACGACAGAACCCGACAGTGCCGGCAAGTTGTTGATGAGCCTGAACCTCGCGACCGCGGCAAAAGACCTGAGCGGCGCCGTCGACCTGCTGCAGCAGCGCACCGGCCGCACCAAGGTGGGCGTCACCGGTTTCTGCATGGGCGGGGGTCTCACGTTGATGGTTGCGTGCCAGCGCCCCGATGCAGTGGCGGCCGCCGCACCGTTCTACGGCGGCATGCGACCCGACACGCCGATCAACTGGGAGAACATGTCGGCAGTCGTCGAGGGCCACTACGCCGAGAACGACCGCGGCACCGCGGCACCCGAAGCCATCAAGGCGACAGAGAACGAACTGCGCGCACTCGGCAAGAACGCGACGTTCCATGTCTACCCCGGCACCCACCACGCGTTCTTCAACGACACCCGGCCCGAGGTCTACGACGCCGCGGCGTCGGCCACCTCGTGGCAGCGCACGCTCGCCCTCTTCAGGGCGAACCTGTAGCCGTCAGGCGAGCCCGGCGATCGCCTCGGCAATCGCGATGGCGCGCCGGGCGTTGTCGACGTGCAGGTTCTCGATCATGCGGCCGTTCAACTGCACCACGCCCTTGCCTGCGGCGAGAGCCTCGTCGAACGCGGCGATGACCTCGCGTGCGTGGGCCACCTCGTCGTCGGTCGGTGACCACACATCGTTTGCGATGCCCACCTGGTCGGGGTGAATCAGGGTCTTTCCGTCGAAGCCCATCGTCTGGCCCTGCACACACTCGTCACGGAAACCGTCGGCGTTCTTGATGTCGTTGTAGACACCGTCGAGAATCACTTTTCCGGCCTCGCGTGCGGCGAGCAACGCCATGTGGAGGCTGTGCACCAACGGGGCGCGCCCCGGAACCTGTGCCGCACGCAGTTCCTTCGCGAGGTCGTTGGTGCCCATCACGAGAACCGCGACGCGCGGGTGCGCAGCGATCGCACGACAGTCCATGATGGCGGTCGGGGTCTCGATCATCGCCCAGATCATCATCTCCCTCGGCGCACCGGCCGCGTCGAGGGCCGCCGACACCTCGTCGACCTCGGCAACCGAATTGATCTTCGGGATCACGACGGCCGACACGCAGGCCTTCGCGGCTGCGGCCACGTCGTCACGGCCCCACGGGGTCGCGAGTGCGTTGCAGCGAATGGTGAGTTCGCGCCTGCCGTAGTCACCGCTGTTCACTGCGGCCACGGCCTGGGCGCGCGCGACCTCTTTCGAGTCGGGCGAGACTGCGTCCTCGAGGTCGAAGATGATGGCGTCGGTCGCGATGCCCTTTGCCTTCTCGAGTGCGCGCTCGTTCGCGGCGGGCATGTAGAGGGCGGATCGACGTGGGCGCAGAGAACTCATGTTGAGCCTTTCGTGGGAAGAAACCTGTGTTGACCTAGAAACCGTAGAGCGCGGCCAGTTCGGGGTCGCGCGCGGCGAGCTGACGGGCGAGCTCGACAACGACCTTGCACTGCTTGACCGACGCGTCGTCTTCCATCTTGCCGTCGAGCATGATCGCCCCGGTTCCGTCACCCATCGCATCGATGACACGTTGTGCCTGTTTCACGTCTTCGGGCCGCGGACTGAACACACGCTTTGCGATCTCGATCTGTACGGGGTGCAGGCTCCACGCGCCCACGCAACCGAGCAGGTAGGCGTTGCGGAACTGGTCCTCGCAGGCAACGACGTCCTTGATGTCGCCGAAGGGCCCGTAGAAGGGCAGCACACCGTGCATCACGCACGCATCGACCATGCGGGCCATCGTGTAGTGCCAGAGGTCCTGCTGGTGAGTGGCACGTGCGCCCTGGTAGTCGTCGCCCTGTGGGTCCTCGCGCACCAGGTAGTCGGGGTGGCCGCCGCCGACGCGCGTGGTCTTCATGCGACGGTTCGCCGCAAGGTCGGCAGGCCCGAGCGAGATGCCCTGCATGCGCGGCGACGCCCCGCAGATCTCCTCGACGTTCGCGACCCCGCGGGCAGTCTCGAGGATCGCGTGCAGCAACAGGGGCTTCTTCAGGCCCGCGCGCGCCTCGAGCTGTGCGAGCAGCCTGTCGACGTAGTGGATGTCCTCGGGTCCCTCGACCTTCGGGATCATGATGACGTCGAACTTGTCCCCGGCCTTGGTGACGATCTCCGTGATGTCGTCGAGGAACCACGGCGAGTCGAGGCTGTTCACACGGGTCCACAACTGGGTGGTGCCGAAGTCGAGCTCGTTGGCGACCTTGACCAGCCCGGCACGTGCGGCCTCTTTGTCGGCCATCGGGATCGCATCCTCGAGATTGCCGAGAATGATGTCGACCGTCGGGATCGTGTCGGGCAGTTTCGCGACCATCTTCTCGTTGTGCGGCGGGAAGAAGTGGATGACACGCGATGGCCTGAACGGGATCTCGTGCAGCGGTGCGGGTGCACCCGCAGCGAGGGGCTTGAAGAAGTCACGTGCCGAGCGCATTGCGTGACCTTACTTCGCTGCTTCGCAGAGGTTCTTCGCGATGACCTTGAGACACAGTGTCTCGTCTGCACCCTCGAAGATCGACAGCACGCGCGCATCGACGTAGAGGCGGCTGACGCTGTACTCCTCGGCGTAGCCGTAGCCGCCGTGGATCTGCATCGCCTCGCGGGCGACCCACTCGGCCGCCTTGCACACGTAGGCCTTCACCATGCTCGCCTCCATCGCACCCTCGCCCTTGCCCATGAGGCGCGCAACGGCGTACGAGAACTGGCGCGAGGCCTGGGTGATGACGGCCATGCGGCCGAGTTTCACGCGGGTCAGTTCGTAGTCGCTGATGGCGGTGCCGAACACCACCCGGTTCTGTGCGTAGTCGAGTGCCGCCTCGTAGGCCGCCTGCATCACGCCCACGGCGCGGGCGGCCGTCTGCAGCCGGCCGTTCTCGAAACCGGCCATCTGCAGGTAGAAGCCCTTGCCGAGACCGTCACGCTCGCCGATCAGGTTGGCTTCCGGCACCCACCAGTTCTCGATTGCGATCTCGTAGCTGTGCATGCCGCGGTAGCCGATCGTGTCGATCGGGCGGCCTTCCATCTTGCCGCCGCCGTCCTGGGTGAACATGAAGCCGTGTGCGTCGCCGATGGGCTTCGGCACGATGAACAACGAGAGTCCGCGGTGCGCCTTCGAACGGTCGGGGTCGGTTCGCGCCAGCAACATCAGCACGTTCGCCCGTGCACCGAACGTGCACCATGTCTTCACACCGTTGATCAACCATCCGGCCTCGCCGTTGGGCCCTGTCGCCTCGACGGCAGTGGTCTTCAGGCCGGCCACGTCCGAGCCGTAGTCGGGCTCGGTCACTGCGACCGCAGACAACACCTCGGCACTCGCCAGTTTCGGCAGCCACTCGTGTTTCTGTGCCTCGGTGCCGCCCTTCACGAGTGCGCGGGTGAGGATCTCCGGCCGGGTGATCAGCGAACCACCGATGCCGAGCGACGCCTTCGAGAGTTCCTCGGTGGCGATGACCGATGCCATGTACTCGCCCTCGCCGCCCTCGGAGAAGCCTTCGTACTCGACGGGCACACTGAGGCCGAACGCACCGATCTCGGCGAGACCCGCGATGACCTCTTCGGGCACGTCGCCGTTGTGGCGGTGCACGTGCTCTGCCTTGGGTGCGACGACCTTCGTTGCGTACGAACGGAAGGTGTCCTGCACCATCTCGAACTCGTCGGCAAGGTGGCGCGGGCCCTGCACGTCGGCGAGCGACGCGAGGAACGACGGGTCACGGTACGTGGTGACGAAATCGTGGGCTCCGGCGAGCAACGACGGGTCGACCCCCCACAGAGTCTCGCGACCGATGAGGCGGGACACGAAGTCGTGAACCATGTCTGCAGTGAAGGCACAGGTGATGTTTCCCTCGACGGTGCCCTTGGCCCCGTAGTCGAGAAGCGAACGCGCGGTCTCCACCGCGGCAGCCACGTGGGCGATGTCGTACGCAAGCGTCTGGTTCTTGTCGGGGCCGCCCTTGGCGACGAGCGATGCAATCGCCGTGTCGATCATCGATCGTGCAGTGGAGATGACCGTGGCGGCTGTCTGGAGGTCTGGGGCGGTGCTCATGACCGAAACGCTAGTGAGAGAGGCGCCGAATCGGGTTATTCGTCGGTCGATCCGGGGGTCTCGAGGGCCGCACCGGCGGTGGTATTTGGTCACGCTTTCCCCGAACTGTCGGTTGCCGACGCGCCTAATGTCGAGGTGTGGCAGGCAGGGTGTTTCCGGGGTCCGAATGGGCAATCGGGGATGTGCCGACAGCCGTCGACCCGGCACGGCTCGGGGCGGCCGTCACGAACCTCGTGACGCGACCGCCCGACGCGGGTGTCACCAGTGCGCTGGTGGTGGTGGCCGGCGGTCGAATAGTCGCCGAGTGGTACGGCGACGGGGTGACGGCTTCGACAACCCTCATCTCGTGGTCGATGGCCAAGAGCATCACGCACGCACTCGTGGGCATCGCCGTGGCCGACGGGCTGCTCGGTGCCGACGACACGGGCCTTCTCCCCGAATGGTCGGGCGACGGAAGGTCGGGCATCTCCCTGCGCGACCTGTTGATGATGCGCAGCGGTCTGTCGTGGGTCGAGGACTACGTCGACGACGAGAGGTCCGATGTCATCGAGATGTTGTTCGGCGAGTCCGACCACACGGGCGACCATGCGTCGTACGCGGCGGCGAAACCGTTGCTGCACGCTCCGGGCACGTTCTGGGAGTACTCGTCGGGCACCACCAACATCGTGGCCCGTGTTCTCGCGAACGCACTCGGCGAGCAACCCGGTTCGCACGAGAGGGTTCTGTCGTTCATGAACTCACGTCTGTTCGGGCCGATCGGCATGACAGCCGTCCCGAAGTTCGACAAGGCGGGCACCTTCGTCGGTTCGTCGTTCGTCTACGCGACTGCGCGTGATTTCGCACGTTTCGGACACCTCTATGCCTGCGGCGGCGAGTGGAACGGCACACAGATACTTCCGGCAACCTGGGTGCACGACTGTGCGGTCGCGCACGCCGTCGACGAGGTGGCCATGATGGGGTACAGCCACCACTGGTGGACACGGCCGGGTGATGCGGGTTCGATGATCGCGCAGGGTTACGAGGGGCAGTTCACCTGGGTGTCTCCCCGTCGCGACGTCGTGCTGGTGCACCTCGGCAGGTCGCCAGCCGAGCACGCAAATCTGCTGAGGTCCCTTCTGGAGGCGGTTGTCCGCGAATTCCCCGTGCGCGAGCCGAATGTGAGACACGATGGATGAGATGAACGAGCCGACGAAGAAGCGCCCGGCGTTCCTGCGTCCGATCCAGATCGTGCTCGCCGGGGCGGTGGTCTACTTCTTCGTTCTGCCGCTCGTGCCGGGGTTCCGCGACGCCGTGAACGATCTCAACAAGATCGAGCCGGCGTACCTCTACGTCGGCATCGGTCTGCAGGCGCTCTCGTTGTTGGCCTACTCGTTGTTGACGAAGGCCGCCCTCGGAGAGAGCGGCGAGCACATCAGCACCCTGCGTCTCTACCGCATCCAGTTGAGCACGAAGGCGCTCGGCAACATCGTGCCGGGAGGGAGCGCGGCGAGTTCGACGCTCGGGTACAAGTTGATCACCATCTGCGGCGCAAAGGGAACCGACGCCGCCTTCGCGCTCGCTACGGCCGGGATCGGTTCGGCGGTGGTGCTGAACCTCATTCTGTGGTTCGGTCTCATCGTGTCGATCCCGATCCGCGGCGTGAACCCCGCGTACGGAACCGCCGCCGTCATCGGCGTCATCCTGATGGCGTTCGCCGCATTCCTCATCTTCGGTCTCGTCGAGGGACAGGGCCGGTCGGAACGGGTCGTGCGTTCGATCGCGCGACGTCTGAGATTCGACGAACAGCACGCCGCCGAGGTTCTTGCCCACCTCGGGCAGCGGATCGAGGAGATGTACCGCGACAAGCAACTGCTGAAGCGTGTCGTGGGGTGGGCGACGGTCAACTGGGCGCTCGACGCCGTCTCGCTCTACGTGTTCCTGCGCGCGTTCGGCGGGAACGTCGCCCTCGACGGTCTCATCGTCGCGTTCGGCATCGCGAACGTGTTCTCGGTTGTGCCGATCACGCCCGGCGGGCTCGGGATCGTCGAAGGCATCTACATCCCGATGCTCGTCGGCTTCGGCCTCGGCAGGCGCACCGCGACCGTCGGCATCATCTCCTACCGTGTGGCGCAGTACTGGCTGCCGATCTTTGTCGGGTGGTTGTGTTACCTGTCGCTGCAGTTCGGGCCGTGGGCAATCGACAGGCGGCACCGACTTGCTTCGTTGCCGAAGGTTGCGCAGTCGCAGACCGAGCGCGGCCTCACCACCGTGGACTGGGTGGAGAAGTTCGCGCCGAAAGACCGCACGGGTCAGCACCCGATGCCCAAATTCGACCCGAGTGACTTCGAGTACGACGACGACGATACGGACGGCTCGACCCGCCCTGAGTAGCGTGTAGCGGCATGACAACCCACGAACGCCCCTTCGGTCGCTGCCTCGAGGATTTTGTTCCCGGTGACGTGTTCCGTCACTGGCCCGGCAAGACGATCACCGAGTACGACGACCATCTGTTCTGCATGATCACCATGAACCACCACCCGTTGCACACCAACGACTGGTTCGCAAAGGAGAGCGTGCAGGGCCGAAACGTGGTCGTCGGCAATCTCGTGTACTCGCTCGTGCTCGGCATGAGCGTTCCCGACGTCAGCGGTGCGGCGATCGCGAACCTCGAGGTCGAGACTCTCCAGCACAAGTTCCCCACGTTCCACGGCGACACCATCCACGCAGAGACCCGCGTGCTCGAGGTTGCCGAGAGCAAGTCGAAGAACGACCGGGGAATCGTCACGGTCGAGACCAAGGGTTTCAACCAGGACGGCAAGGAAGTGTGCTACTTCCGGCGCCGCGTGATGGTCTGGAAGCGCGAGTTCGCCCCCGACCGTCGTCGCCCGTACGACGGTCAGGACGTGTGGGCCGACTGACCCGCCACGACCGCATTGCGGTCGCGTTGTTGGGGTGGGGCAGCGGTTCGCTGCGCGACCTGCCGTGGCGTCGCACGCGCGACCCGTGGAGAGTTCTCGTCAGTGAGGTGATGCTGCAGCAGACGTCGGTGGCGCGGGTGCTGCCGAAGTTCGACGCATTCATCGACGAGTTCCCGACCCCCGCGGCACTTGCCGGCGCACCCCTGGGTGACGCACTGAGGTTGTGGACCGGTCTCGGGTACCCGCGACGTTGTCGCAACCTCCGCGAGGCCGCAGTCGCAATCACCGAACGTCACGGCGGGGAATTCCCGCGGACACTCGAAGAACTGCTCGCACTGCCGGGAATCGGCCAGTACACCGCCCGTGCGGTGCTCGCTTTCGCGTTCGATGAGACCGTCGCCGTGGTCGACACCAACGTGTCGCGCGTGCTGTCGCGGCTCGAGGGCCGGTCGATGTCTGCGCGCGACCTGCAGCACCTCGCCGATTCGCTCGTCCCGCAGGGGCTCGGTTGGGAATGGAACCAGGTCGTCATGGACTTCGGCGCGCGTGTGTGCACGGCACGCACCCCGGGGTGCGGGTCGTGTGCTCTCTCGCGTCTCTGCACCTGGCGCGGCGACGGAGACGACCCTGCACCTGCGTCTGCCGGCGCGAGCCGGCCGCAGGCGAGGTTCGAAGGGTCAGACAGACAGGCACGCGGCCGCGCACTGCGCGCGGTCGGAGACGGTGTCACCCTGCACTCGGACCTCGTCAGCGTGATGGGGCTCGATGGTGACGGTGCCCGGGCCGGCGCGCTTCTCGACGCACTCGTCTCCGAAGGGTTGCTCGTGCGGCGCGGCCGACGTCTCGTGCTTCCGTGACGTGCCGCTAGGTCGCGGTGACGAAGTCGATCACGAGCGAGTTGACCACTGCGGGTTTCTCGAGCTGCAGGAAGTGGCCCGCACCCTCGACGATCTCGAGTGTCGCCCACGGCGCGAACATGGCGATCGACTCGGCCACCTCGCGTCCGATGCAGCCGTCGTTTGCTCCGTGCAGGTAGAGCGTGGGTTGCGTGAGCTGGGTGCCGCCCGCGGCCTGGATCGCGTCGTATCTCTCCGACCGGGGTCCCGCACCGAGGGTGCAGCGGTAATAACCGAGAGCCGCAGCCAGGTGTTGCGGGTCGCGCAGACAGGCCTTGCAGTTCTCTGCGTCGTCGGCGCCCGCATGCCCCGGCGACCAGTCGCGCCACAGCATGTCGATGAAAGCGAGGTCGTTGTTCGGCACCACCAGGTCAGAGAGAGGGTGCTGGAAGAAGAACATGTACCAACTGCGCTTCAGTTGGTCGGGGTTGTTGACGAACGCGACGTTCATGGCACCCCCGGGCGGAACCGCCATGCCGACGACCCGCTTCCACCGGTCGGGCTCTGACCCCGCCGCCCCGTAGACGCTCGGTGCGCCCCAGTCGTGGCCGATGATGACCGCGTTCCCGTCGCCACCGAGCACCTCGTGCAGTGCGTTCGCATCAGCAGACAGCGCACCGGTCTGGTACATGCCGTCGGCCGCCAGCGAGGTGGGCGCGTACCCGCGGGTAAACGGTGCCACTGCGCGGAAGCCCGCATCGGCGAGCGCGGGCAGCAGGTGGCGCCAACTGTGGGGCGAATCGGGGAAGCCGTGGAGACAGAGAGCAAGTGGTCCGGTGCCGCACTCGAGGTAGGTGAAGTCGATGCCGTTCGCCGTCACCGTGTTCGTGGAGATGGAAGATGCCATGGCTGAACCGTAGCCCTTTCGGTGCGACAGGCGTCACCCGCAAGAGCGATGTGTCGCGCGACGATGTTCCGTAGCGTTTCACGGCATGGGGGCAAGGCCATGCTGACTGTGACGTTCCACGGAGTACGTGGCTCGACGCCGTGCCATGGTCCGTCGACCGCGAAGTACGGCGGCAACACTTCGTGTGTGTCGGTGCGTGCACCGGGACGTCGTCCGATTCTTCTCGACCTCGGGACCGGCGTGCGGTACTTCGGCAAGCAGTACACCGCAGGAACAGAGACCCCGTTGAATGCGATCGCACTCGTGACGCATCTCCACTGGGACCACGTGCAGGGTCTCCCGTTCTTCACGCCGATGCTTCACCCGGGTGCGAGCCTGCAGATCTTCGGACCGCAGCAGAACGACGGCCACACATTCGAGAGCGCGATGCACGAGGCGGTGTCACCACCCACGTTCCCGGTCGGCCTCAAGGATTTTCCCGGCAACTTCTCCTTCACCGATGTCGGCGACCTCGACTGGGAGATGGACGAGTACCGCATTCGTTCGCGGTTCGTGCCGCACATCGGGCCGACCGTCGGGTACCGAATCGAGTTCAACGGTTCGTCGATCGCGTACATCTCCGACCATCAGCAGCCGCTCGACGGGTCGTTCGCCCTGCCCGACGGCGTGCGCGAACTGGCCCAGGACGTCGACCTTCTCATCCACGACTCGCAGTACACGCCCCAGGAGTTCGCAGTGAAGGCGCACTGGGGTCACTGCACACCGGAGTTCGCAATCGGGATCGCGAGGGAGACCGGGGCCAGGCGTCTCGCGCTGTACCACCACGACCCCGACCGCAGCGACAATGCTCTCGACGCAATGTCGACATGTGGCAAAGACCAGCCGATGGACGTGTTCTTCGCCCGCGAGGGCGCAACAATCTCGGTCTGACGCACCTCGTCTACTGTGGGGTCGTGACCTCGCAGATCGATCCATCTCTCTTCCGCGCAGTTCTCGGACATGCCCCGACCTCGGTCGTCGTCGTGACCGGCTGTGACTCCGCCGGGAACCCGTTCGGCATCACCATCGGATCGTTCGTGTCGGTGTCGCTCGACCCGCCGCTCGTCGGCTTTCTTCCCGGCCTCTCGTCGCGCTCGTGGCAGGCCATACGCGAGTCGGGTCGGTTCTGTGTGAACGTGCTGTCGGCATCGCAGGAAGAGCTCTGCTGGAAGTTCGCAAAGGAAGGCGACGACAAGTTCGCCGGAGTCGACCACACCCCGTCGGCACTCGGCAGCCCGGTGCTCGCGAACTGCGTCGCCACGATCGACTGCACCATCGAGGAGGAACACGTCGTGGGTGACCATTACTTCGTGGTCGGCCGCGCCGAATCGATGAGCCACGCCGACGACGCGCACGACGCGATGGTGTTCTTCCGCGGCAAGGTCGTCGCGGCGAACTACCCGAACCCCTGATGGCGGCTCGACTGCTCGCCGCGGCGGTGGGGGCGGTGTTCCTGTTCTCGGGCGCCGGCAAGGCCACCGGTTTCGCACAGTGGAGAGCCGATGCGCGCGCACAGGGTCTGTGGCCTCTCGTGGCCTACGTGTTGCCGGTCATCGAGCTGGTGCTGGGCGGATGTCTCGTTGTTCTCGAACCGAGCACGGTGGTGCTCGGTTCGGCCACCGTTCTGCTTCTCGTGTTCACCACCTATCTCTCGGTGATGGTGCTGACGGGGTCGACGGTTCCGTGTGCATGTTTCGGGGCTCGCTTCTCGCGGCCGCCGTCGTGGATGCACGTGCTGCGGAATCTCGCGCTGATGGCGATGCTGTTCGCCGCGGCCGCGGCCGCCTAGAGCCCGCGGTTCATTCGACGCACGAGAGAGCAAACGCGAGCGCACGGGCCTCGTCGCGCCACTGGTCGTAGCGCCCCGAGGGACCACCGTGGCCCGCGCCCATCTCGCACTTGAACACGACGGGGGTCGCGGGCGACTCGTGGCGCAATTTCGCCACCCATTTTGCGGGCTCGTGGTAACTGACACGCGGGTCGTTGAGCCCGGCAGTGACGTAGAGGCTCGGGTACGGGCGGGCGGTGGTGTTGTCGTAGGGGGAGTACGACGCGATGTACGAGGCGAACGGTTCGTGACGGGGGTCGCCCCATTCCTCCCATTCGGTGACGGTGAGAGGCAGGGTCGGGTCGCTCATGGTGGAGACCACGTCGACGAACGGCACCTCGGCGATCGCGCCGGCGAACCGTTCGGGCGCCATCGTGATGCATGCACCGACCAGCAGGCCGCCCGCGCTTCCCCCGCGCACGACGATGCGGCTGCCGTCGCACACCGCGGTTTCAGCGAGATGTGACACAGCGTCGATGGTGTCTGTGAAGGTGTTGCGCTTGTTCGTCAGCCTGCCGTCGAGATACCACGAACGCCCCATCTCGCCGCCCCCGCGCGGGTGCACGAGTGCCCAGACCCAACCGCGGTCGAGCAGCGAGAGTCTCGCCACAGAGAACCACGGGGCCACGGAGATCTCGTAGGCGCCGTACCCGTAGACGAGAGCCGGGGCCGACCCGTCGAGCGGCGTGTCGCGGCGGTGCACCACGTCGACGGGAACCATCGTGCCGTCGCCCGCCGTCGCCCATGTGCGGGACGACACGTAGTGCGTGAGATCGCACGACAGGACCTCGACCTGCTTGAGGGTCGTCAGCGTCGCATCGGCAAACGAGTACCACGCTGTCGTGGCCGGGACCGTGAGCGACTGGTGGGTCAGTCGCAGGCCGTCGGTGTCGTAGTCGGGGTTCGAGTCGAGTTCGGCTTCGTGCGGCTCGTCGGAGACGTGAACGGGCGAGACCGTCCCGTCGCGTCGCACCACCGAGAGGGTCTGCTGGGCGTGCTCCCAACGCATCATCACCGCGACGTCGCGGAAGCACTCGAACTGCACGATGCGCTGCGATGGCGAATGGGGGACCAGTTCGGTCCATTCGCCGCCCGCGACGGGCACGGTCATCACGCGGAAATCCGGCGCATCGAGATTGGTGACGACCGCGAACACGTCGCCCCAGTGATCGACGAGGTACTCCACGTCGTCGCGGCGCGGGGCGAGCGAGCGCGGCGCCACCGTGGGCGTGCGTGCATCGATGACCCAGCACTCGCTCGAGGTCTTGCTCCCGGACTCGATGATGATCCACTCGCCCGAGCGCGATGCGGCGACACCCACGAAGAACCGTTCATCGGGCTCGTCGAGCACGAGCACGTCGTCGGTCACCGCGGTGCCGAGTTGGTGTCTCCACACCTGGAACGGTCGCATCGCGTCGTCGGGCTTCACGTAGAACAGGTGGGTGTTGTCGGCGCTCCATGCGACACCGCCCCAGGTGGTGCCGGGAATGATGTCGTCGGAGTCACGGCCGGTGGAGATGTCGCGTATGCGGACGGTGTACATCTCGCTTCCGTCCGTGTCACTCGACCATGCGAGCAGACGACCGTCGTGCGAGACATCGAAGGCGCTCAGCGAGAAGTACCCGCTGTCTCCCGCCTCGACGTTCTCGTCGAGCAGCAACTGGTCGAATGCCGAGGTGGGGGACGAGCCGCGCGAGTGGATCGCATACGACATGCCGGTCTCGGTGCGCGAGGTGTACCACCAGTCGCCGTGCCTCACGGGGTAACTCGAGTCGTCTTCCTTGACGCGTGACTTGATCTCGGAAAAGACCGCGTCGACCGTGTGCTTCCGTTCGGCGAACCATCCGTCGGCGAACGAGTTCTCTGCCGCGAGGTACTCGAGGGTGGCGGGGTCGGTCTTGTCGCGCAGCCACGCATAGGGGTCATCGACGTCTCCGCCGGGGCGCTGCCATGTGTGCGGTCGGCGGGGGGCCCTGGGCGTGGCAGAAGTCATTGAGTGAAGGCTAAGGCGATGCCGCGGGTACCGTGAGCGCGTGCGCGTGTGGATCGACCAGGACCTCTGTACGGGTGACGGCCTGTGCGTCGACCACTGTCCCGATGTGTTCGTGCAGCTGGAGGACGGCATCGCCTACGTGGCCGAACTCGGTGAGCCCCTGAACGACCCCGGCGGGTCGGGGTCGCTCGCCGTGGTGCGGGAACGCGACATCGCCGCGGTCGTGCAGGCCGCCGATGTGTGCCCCGGGGAGTGCATTTTCATCGAGATCGACACCGTATTTGAGGAAATGACAGGGGCGTAATTCCGCAAATATGACACAGGGGTCACTTAGTGTGACGACTCATGACTCCACGCAAGAACTTCGACCACCTGCCGCACGGACTTGCGCGGGCACTGTCGGTGGTGGGCGAATGGTGGACACCTCTGGTCATCGTCGCGATCAACGACGGCAACCACCGTTTCGAGGCAATCCAGACTCACCTCGACATCGCACGCAACATTCTCACCGACAGGCTCACCACCCTGGTCGACAACGGCCTGGTCTTCAAGGCCGAGTACAGCGTGCGTCCGAAGCGTTACGAGTACCACCTCACCGAATCGGCGAAAGAACTCATCTCCATCTTCGGCGACCTCGCCGAATGGGGAGACAGGTGGTTCGGCGACGAGGGAACATCTGGTGTTCCCGCCAAGGTGTAATCGGGTGTTCCCACCGAGGTGTAGTAGACAGACGGCATGACGAACTTGTCCCGTGCCCCGAGGCGAGCCATCGTCGTGTTCCCGGCGATTGCGATGGTTGTGTCGCTCGGGTGGGTCACCGTGACACGGGCAGACTCGTCGGTCTCGCCGGTGGCCAAGAAAACCACCACCACGGTCAAGCGCAAGTCGACGTCGACCACCAAGCCTCCCAAGGGCAACTCGAGGCAGTCCGCCCTGGCGGTTCTCGCGACGATTCCGCGGATGAAAGAGCGTCCGCAGGGTTATTCGCGCGACCTCTTCAGGCACTGGACCGACGACGACGGTGATGGTTGCAACACCCGCGAGGAAGTGCTGATCGCCGAGTCGACTTCTCCCGCCCAGGTCGACGCGTACGGGTGCAAGGTGATCGAGGGCGACTGGTTCTCGCAGTACGACGGGGTCATGCACACGAGCCCGTCCGGACTCGACATCGACCATGTCGTCGCCCTGAAAGAAGCATGGGACTCCGGTGCGTGGGCCTGGTCGGCGGCCCAGCGCCAGAGGTTCGCCAACGATCTCTCCGATGCGCGTTCTCTCATCGCGGTCACCGCCGGTGCCAACCGGTCGAAGAGCGACAAGGATCCCTCGAACTGGATCCCGACACGTCAAGAGGCGGTGTGCACGTACATCACCCACTGGGTGGCCATCAAGGCAAAGTGGAAACTGTCGATGGACGACAGCGAATGGGGCCGCGTCCGCAACATCCTCACGAAGAACTGCCCGACCGCCACCATCGCCCCGTGGGGCTCGTCAACTTCTGCAACCGTGCCCACCACCGGCTCCGTCGCCCCCGGCTCGACATCGACCACGACCACCACGGGCGGCTCGGGACTTCGTGAGGTGACCCCGCATTACCGCTGCAAATCGGCCGAGGTCGGCCAGTTCGGGCAGTCGGGTGGGGTTACCTATGTCTGCGTCAACCGCAAGAAAGACGGAACCCCGTCGGCTCCCGGCTACTACTACTGGCAACCGGCGCCGTAGAACCCCGGTGGGGCGTGCCCGCCCGCCCGATAGCATCGTCTCCTATGTCGAAGAAGACCAAGAAGCGCAAGGCGCGCATGCGCCGCTCGAAGGCCAACCACGGCAAGCGTCCGAACATGGGTCGCGGCTGAGCCGTCTTCTTTCATGGCCCGCCTTGTCGAACTGACTGCGGGCGGTCAACGCTCTCCCTGGCACACCATCGGTCTCACCTGCACCGACCACGCGTGCCTGCTCGCCGATGTCGAGCTGTGTCTCGACCCGACAGTCACCGGCCTCGCCGGGTGGACCATCGAATGTGACCGTGATGACGAAGTTTCGGTCGACGGAATTCCGACACGTCTGGTGACACCCTTCGAGAGGACTCCCGTGGGCGAGAGTCGACTCGGTCGGCAACGAATCGTCTCGCTCGACCATGTGGTGGTGAACACCGACGACATCGACCGCACCTGCAGTGCGATCACCGAAGTGCTCGGGCTCGAGGTACGTCGCGAACGTGAACTCGGCAACGGTGCGGTGCAGCGCTTTCACAGACTCGACAACACCATCATCGAGGTGGTGACGGGCCCGCACGTGACGGTCGCCGGTGCGTCGTTGTGGGGCATGGTCGTCAGTGTCGACGATCTGTTCGACTACTTCGACGAGGTGGGCGACCAGGTCACGTCGCCCCCGAAGAAGGCGACCCAGCCGGGTCGGTACATCTCGACTGTTCGGTCGGGCGTGGGGCTCGGGGTGCCGTTCGCGCTCATGACCCCGCACGTGCCGGGGATGCCGACGCGTTAATCGACGTCTTCCTCGCCGCTCATCTGGCGCAGGTAGCGCGCGCCCGCGTCGCATTCGTCGTTGATGGGGCACCATCGACACTGGAAACCGGGCCGTCGCTCTGGGGCCCGGGTCTTGAGAGCAAGGTCTGCGATGAGAAGGGTTGCGTTTGCTGTTCTGCGCACCGCTGCCTGCAACAGGCCCTCTGACACGGGTTCGTCGTCGAGGCGTGCGGCGTCGAGCGAGTACGAGCCGAGGCTGCGCGGCGGCTGTCGGCTGCGCAAGGTCTCGATGAGAGCGTAGAAGCGGAGGTCGTCACGGTGCGTGGGGGTGAGGCGACCCGTCTTGAGGTCGATGATGACCTTGCGGCCGGGGCCGCCGAGCACGAGGTCCATGCGCGAGGAGAAGATGACGGAGTTGTTGAACAGCGAGTAGCTCGCGGAGTACTCGACCATCGGTCGCCACTGCGGCTTGATGGGAGGGAAACACTCGAGGAAATTCGTGACGGCAGACAGTACGTTGCCGCGCAGTTCTGCGAGTTCGTGCGCGGGCAGCGACACGATGAACTCTGATGCGCTCTCGCGCGGGTTCTCCGCGACACTCGTGATGGCGGCATCGACGATCTCACCGGGCACGATTGGCCCGCGCCAGTTGAGCATGAGCTCGATGCCCTTGTGGGCGATGGTGCCGCGCACGGTGTTGATGTTCCACGCGAACGGTTGCAGCCGGTTGAGCACGTGGTACTCCTCGCACCCGAGCACCGTGGCGATGTGGTGCTTGTTGACGCGCAACGGGGCATCGAACGTGAAGAGACCCTCGAGAGGTGCGAGTGCATCTGCGAGTTGCTGCTCGATGTCGGTGACGATGTGGTCGGGCAGTGGCTCCCAGTTCGGGGGCACACCGAGCGAGTCGATGACGGCTTGCTGGAGGGGGTTGAGCTCGACTTCCACGGCGTTTCCCACACTATGCGTCGGGAGTGGCAGACCCCGGAAGGCCTGCAACACCCTTCTGGCACACTTCACCACATGAGCAACTCGGCCACAACGAAATTCACCGCGGCGGCCCGCGTGCTCGCCCGACGTGCCGGCGAACTCGATCTCGTGGTTCCCGGCTTCCGCACACCCCCACGCATCGTCGGCGTCAACAGGTCACTGCGTCGGTCACGCGACGGAGGGGGCGGTGTGGTCGCGGTGCGCATCGCAGACAGGCCCTTCACCGCAACCATCGGCGACATGATCGAGGGTGTCATCGTCATCAACAACCTCACCACCGCCGAAGCCGACCGGGTTCGCACGTTGCTGTGGCGCACGATGCTCCAGTTCACCGTCGAATCCAGCGCACCGCGCCCGTCCACGCGCGTAGCCTGAGTCATGTTCCCGCCCGGATGGCGGAACTGGCAGACGCAGGGGGCTTAAACCCCCCGGATGGAAACATCTTGCGGGTTCGACTCCCGCTCCGGGCACCCGTCTTCATCATCACTCTGCGTCGTCGGCCGCAGCGTTCGTGCCATGTTGGCCGTCTCGATGAACACCACGAAGAGAAGCTGTGGCAACAAGAGCGCAGCGAGCAGCAGGGTGTGGCGCTCGAGGGTCACTGCGGTGGTCGCGGCGACCGACTTCGGCACCATCACACCGATGACCTGCAGGTCGGTCACCACCCACGGGTCGTCGACACCGTTGGCGTCACCGCGTGTGCGGAACAGGGTGCGCCTGTCGCCCGAGGGGCTGACGGCGGTCCAGGCACGCACGACCCGGTGGGTGGTGCGGTGGTTGTCGTGCACGAAGGTGATCACGTCGTTCACCTTCGGCACGACCCCCGGGTTCACCTCGATCACATCGCCGAGATCGAGGGTGGGCCGCATTGACCCACCCTCGATCTTCACCAGCACTTCGCCACGGTTCGAGGCCATCAGAGTCGAGCCCAGCAGGGCGAGCGCGGCCAGAACCCCGATCGCCCCGCCCAGTCGCGCCAGACGGTGAGCCCGCTCGAGCGACATCAGAGCAACTGTTGCGACGCGACCGTCAGTGTCACGGTCGCCGACTTGCCGGCGATGCCGTTGGGTGTCGACGACGGGAGCGACAGCCGCATGCAGAGCGTCTCCGATGTGCCGGCCGAGAGATTCGCGTTGGTGACGTTCAGTGCCGTCAGCGAGGTTGTCGTGGCCACGCGGGTCCCGTTCTGGTACGAGGCGGCGGTGCATTCCCCGGCATTGGCAGTGCGCCAGGTCTCGACCTGCATCGCATCGATCAGCGGTGCGCCGGTGTTGACTGCCCGCGAGGCAGTGACTGCATAGCTGAAGTCGAGCGAACCGACGTTGGCCACGTTGATCGAACGGAACAGCACGTCGCCGGGCTTCAGATTCGACAGTGCCACGACGGTGCTTCCGCCGAGGGCGACATCGACCCAGCCGGACGAGACGTCCATGGTGGTGGCGTCGGTGTCGTCGAACAAGGCCGTCGATGACAATGTGAACAATCCGAAACTTGCGACGACGAGTGTCGCCAGCGAGGTCAAGAGAGTTCCGATTCGGGTGGGGTGGGTTGTGTTTTTCTTCATGTTCCCACTCCACAGAGTCGACAGGACGAATGCGAGACCGAAGTGTCCCTGCGTCACACGACAATGGTTGTGAATGCGCAGGGTGCGCTGACATGATGAGAACGTATGCGCATCACCGAAGTGACATCAGTACGTGTGCCGGTGCCGCTCGTCGACCCCCTCCGCACCTCGCACGGCACGCACCACAGCCGCACCGTGTCGTTGATCCGCGTCACCACCGATGACGGCGTGTCGGGGTGGGGCGAAGACGTCGCACCCTCAGGTGTCAGGTACGTCGGTGACAGCGCAGAAGAATCGTTCGTGTCGTTGCGCGGGCTCGCACCGCTGCTCGGTCGCGGCGACGTACTTGCAGAAGACATGCAGAGCGACACGTGGTGGGGCGTCGGGGGGAGGCAGTTCGCCAAGCACGCGCTCGAATCAGCGGTGTGGGATCTCACTGCACGGTTGCGCGGCGTGTCACTGGCGACTCTGCTGGGTGGGGAGAGAGCCAGGGTGTACCCGGGTGTCGTGGTGGGCCTGCACGACACCGTCGACGAGACGGTCGCGGCCGCGGCGTCGAGGGTGCTCGAGGGGTACGTGCGCATCAAGCTCAAGATCGAACCAGGCCGTGACATCGACGTGGTGCGAAGGGTGCGCGAGGCCGTCGGCGCGTCCGTGACCGTGCAGGTCGACGCGAACGGCGCGTACACCCGCGAAGATTCGGGCCGGCTCTCGCTTCTCGACGAGTTCGGCCTCGAGTTCATCGAGCAGCCGTTCGCTGCCGACGATCTCGAGGGACACGCCGAACTCTCGCGCCGTATCTCGACCCGGGTGTGTCTCGACGAATCGATCGTCTCGTTGGCAGACCTGCGGCGTGCCGTCGGCATGGGGGCCTGTTCTGTGGTCAACATCAAGCCGTCGCGCGTCGGCGGAATCGGCAACGCGGTTGCCATGCACGACGCCGCCCGTGACTCGGGAACCGACGCATGGGTGGGCGGCATGCTCGAGACCGGCATCGGTCGGGCCTCGTGCCTTGCACTCGCCTCGTTGCCGGGGTTCACTCTCACCCCCGATCTCAGTGCCTCGAACAGGTATTTCGAACGCGATGTCACCGAGCCTTTCCTGCTCGAGGGCGGCGCCATCACGGTGCCGACCGGTGCCGGCATCGGTGTCGAGCCCTTGCCGTGGGTGTCCGGGCACCCGGAGGCCGTAATCGAGACGTTGTTCAGTGCCTGATCCGTGGCACGATTGACCCATGCCACCGACGCAGAGTTTCAGTCGTGACGACATGGTCAACGACGTGAAGACGTTGGTCGAGGCCGAGTCGCCGTCGCGCGACACCGCGTTGTTGAGACTTCATGCCGGACTCGTCTCCGACATGATGCTGCGACTTCTCGGTTCGCGCCCGACCCTGGTCGAGTCTCCCGTCGGGCCGCACATCCACTGGGTCGGCGGCCCCGACACGAAGGTGTTGATTCTCGGCCACCACGACACGGTGCACCCGGTCGGCACCATCGACCGGCTTCCGTTCGTCAACGACGGCGGGGTTCTGCGCGGGCCCGGTGTGTTCGACATGAAGGCCGGCATCGTGCAGGCCATTCACGCCGTGGCCTCACTCGAAGACGCATCACACGTGGAGATCCTGTTGACTGCAGACGAAGAGATCGGCTCGCGTGCCTCGAAGGACCTGCTCGAGGAACGTGCCCGTGCGTGCGGTGCGGTTCTCGTTCTCGAACCGAGTGCCGACGGCGGGGCGTTGAAGATCGGTCGCAAGGGAACCGGAACGTTCACAGTGACCATCGAGGGTCGTGCGTCGCACGCGGGGCTCGAGCCGGAAAAGGGCGTCAACTCACTGGTCGAACTTGCACATCTGATCCCGCAGGTCGTGGCGATGGCGTCGCCCGACATGGGAACCACCGTGACACCGACTCTCGCGTCGTCGGGCACTGCCGACAACGTCGTGCCCGCGCTCACCACGCTGTCGGTCGACGTGCGTGTCGCGGTGCCCGAGGAAAAGCCCCGTGTCGAAGAGGCGTTCAGGAACCTCGTCACGCACGTCGACGGCACGCGCATCTCTGTCACCGGCGGGATCGGGCGGCCACCGATGCACGAGTCGTCGGCTGCCGAACTGTTCTCGATTGCCCGGCGTGTCGCATCCGGCATCGGGATCACCGACATCGACGGTGTCGTCGTGGGCGGGGGGTCAGACGGCAACTTCACCGCGGCAGCGGGTGTCCAGACGCTCGACGGTCTTGGTGCGGTCGGTGGCGGTGCGCACGGAGACGATGAACACGTGATCGCCGACACGCTGCCTGCCCGCGCGGCGTTGATCGCCGGGCTGTGTCAGGAGTTGTCTTCGATGGCGAGAAGGCCGCCACTCGGCAATGTCCCCGCCGACCGGTAGACATCGAGCTTGTTGCGGCTGTCGTCGATGTCGAGGTTGCGCATGGTGAGTTGTCCGATGCGGTCGAGCGGACCGAACGCCGCGTCGTCGACACGTTCCATGCTGAGTCGGTCCGGGGCATAGGTGAGGTTCGGGCTCGTGGTGTCGAGGATGCTGTAGTCGTCGCCGCGGCGCAGGCGCATGGTGACCTCGCCGGTGATTGCGGTGCCGACCCAGCGCATGAGCGGTTCGCGCAGCATGAGTGACTGGGGGTCGAACCAGCGGCCTTCGTAGAGAAGGCGACCGAGACGACGGCCCATCGTGCGGTAGTTCTCGATGGTGGCCTCGTTGTGGATGCCGGTGACGAGCCGTTCGAACGCGATGTAGAGAAGCGCGAGCCCGGGTGATTCGTAGATGCCCCGGCTCTTGGCCTCGATGATGCGGTTCTCGATCTGGTCGCTCATCCCGAGTCCGTGGCGGCCGCCGATGGTGTTGGCCTCCATCACGAGATCGACACGGGTGGCGAACTCGCGGCCGTTGATCGCCACGGGGAATCCTTCGTGGAACCGCACGGACACCACCTCGGGGTCGACCGCGACGTCGTCGCGCCAGTGGGCGACCCCCATGATGGGCTCGACGATGTCCATGCCGTTGTCCAGTTCCTCGAGCAGTTTCGCCTCGTGGGTCGCACCCCAGATGTTCGCGTCGGTGGAGTAGGCCTTTTCTTTCGACGCCTTGTACGGCAGGTTGCGCGCGGCGAGAAACTCGCTCATCTCGGTGCGTCCGCCCATCTCGTCGACGAACGTGGGGTCGAGCCACGGTTTGTAGATGCGCAGGTCGGGGTTCACCATCAGGCCGTACCGGTAGAACCGTTCGATGTCATTGCCCTTGTACGTGCTTCCGTCGCCCCAGATGTCGACGCCGTCTTCGCGCATCGCGCGCACGAGAAGTGTCCCCGTCACGGCGCGGCCGAGCGGGGTGGTGTTGAAATAGGTCTTGCCGGCGGTGGTGATGTGGAACGCGCCGCACTGCAGGGCGATGAGGCCCTCGTGCACGAGTTCCTCGCGGCAGTCGATCAGCCGGGCGATCTCCGCGCCGTATTCCTTCGCCTTGCCGGGGATGCCCGACAGGTCGGTCTCGTCCGGCTGGCCGAGGTCGGCGGTGTAGGCGCACGGAACGGCACCCTTCTCGCGCATCCATGCCACTGCCGCAGACGTGTCGAGCCCTCCCGAGAACGCGATTCCGACGCGTTCGCCGACGGGGAGTTCAGTGAGGACCTTTGACATGACCCCTAACGGTACTGCCGGGCGACGAAAAGAAGGGCAATAGATACCGCCATGGAAACCGCACCCACGCAGGCAACACCCACGGCAACCGCGGGCGAACTGCCGGCGTCGACGAGGGCGGTCGCGAGCAGCAGGGCCGAACAGACGACGTTCGTGACCGAGATGTGCCGCGGAACCTTCGACGTGACGACGAGAGGAACGACGATGATCGCCACGGGGACCAACAGCAGAAGGGGAGACGCGGGGTCGCTCTCGGGCCCGAGCCACCAGATCGAGCGTCCGATGGTGCGGCTCGTGATGGCCACGGCGAGAAGGCTCGCCCCGGCGAGAACCCACGTGATGAACGAGACGGTGCGCCAACCGTCGGAGAGATTCCCCTGCGCGGGGGTGGCAGGAACCGGCGGATCGAACTCCATGACCCCACCGTACTGTGGGTCGGCTCTTGCGGCCCAGCAGTAGCCTGACTCGCCATGGAGAAGACGCCGTTCAGCAAGTTGTCGGTGTTTTTTCCCATGTGGAACGAACAGGACTACATCGAGCGTGCGATCGACGCCGCCCGGGAGGAATGCGAAGACCTGATGGCGGGCGGCGACATCAGTGACTACGAACTCATCATCATCGACGATGCATCGACCGACGCGACGCCCGAGATCGCGTCGCGCATCGCATCGACAGACCACCGTGTGCGCGTCGTGCGCCACCCCGAGAACCGGAAACTCGGCGGGTCGATGAAGTCGGGGTTCGCTGCGGCCACCGGCGACCTGGTGCTGTACACCGATGCCGACCTGCCGTTCGACATGCACGACGTGCACAAGGCCATCAGGTTGTTGCGCTACTACGACGCAGACATGGTGAGCGCATACAGGTTCGACCGGACGGGTGAAGGCTACGTGCGCACCGTGTACTCGTTCTTCTACAACCTGATGGTCCGGGTGTTGTTCGGCGTGCGCATGCGCGACATCAATTTCGCGTTCAAACTCTGTCGCACGAGCATCTTCAGCCGCGTCGACCTGAAGAGCGAAGGCTCGTTCATCGACGCCGAGCTCGTCGTGAAGGCGCAGAAGCACGGATACACGGTCATACAGTTCGGTGTCGACTACTTTCCGCGCACGAGGGGAGTCTCCACCCTGAGTTCGCCGTCGGTCATCCTGAAGATCCTGCGCGAGGCACGGTCGCTGCGTCGCGAAATCAGGGACATCCGCCCGACGGCGTAGCCCGATGCCCCGCCATCATGGGGCGTTGGTAGCGTTTTGAGCCTGTGAGCGACCCGTTCGACCCCGACCTGAATGACTCGTTCCGCGAACCACACGGGCGGGGGCCGTCCGATGCCTGGCCGGCCCAGTGGCGTCCGGCCATCATTGCGGCCGCCGTGTTCGCCGTGGTCGTCTCGGCATTCGTGCTGAACGCAAACGCCTCACGGTCAACGACCGACACAACGACATCGACATCGGTTGCGACCCAGTGCACCGAGACGTCACCGGTCTCGTGCTTTCCGTTGACGCGGGTGATCAAGAACGGCACGAAGGGCGACGACGTACGGCGCCTGCAAGTGCGGTTGAAAGAGCTGAAGTTCGACCCGGGCAAGGTCGACGGCATTTACGGCGGTGACACACGCATGGCGGTGTGGGCATTCCAGGGTGCAGTGCTCGGTCTGAAGGGCAAGGAGAAGGTCGACTTCGTGACGCCTGCCCTGTGGGACAGCATGCGCGGCAATGTCGCCATCTCCCCGCGACGCCAGCCGGGAACCCCGAACCACGCCGAGGTGTACCTGCCCGAGCAGGTGCTCGCGGTCTTCAAGGGCACCGAACTGGTGCTCGTCACGCACATCTCGTCGGGCACCGGGCAACGCTGGTGCGAGCCCGTGACGATCGACCCCGGCGAAGAAGGGAACGAGAAGGGAACAGAACCGATCTACGAGGGTTGGTGCGGGGATGCGATCACTCCCGGCGGTCTCTACTACTTCTACAACCGCAAGGTCGGTCTTCGCGAGAGCAAGCTCGGCACGATGTGGAACCCCGTGTACTTCAACTTCGGGATTGCTGTTCACGGGGCCATGAACGTTCCGAACGAACCTGCATCCCACGGATGCATCCGGATCCCGATCTTCATCTCGGAGTACTTCCAGAAACTCGTCAGGTACAACGACCGTATCTATGTCTTCGACGGCGTGAAAGAACCGGAGGAGTACGGTTCGCAGCCTCCTGCATGGGACAAGAAAGACCCGAACTTCACGACGACGACACTCGTGGCGCCCTCCACTTCTTCTATTCCGCGAAAGACGACAACGACATCGTCGACTGTGACTCCGTCATCGGCCCCCTAGTAGGGTCGTGGCCATGACACAGACAAACCCCCTCGTACTGTCAGACCTCATTCCGTTGCCGAAAGTGGCGAACCGCACGCTGGTGCGCGACGCAGTTCTCGTGCTCGGTGCGGCACTGTTCACCGCGCTGTGTGCGCAGGTGGTGGTGCACCTCGGGTTCACCCCGGTGCCTCTCACGGGGCAGACGTTCGCCGTTCTCACCGTGGGTGGTGTGCTCGGTGCCCGGCGCGCGATGACGAGCCAGGCGCTGTACTGGGCAATGGGCGCCGTCGGCCTGCCGTTCTATGCCTCGGCAGAGGGCGGATGGAGCCATGCGACCGGATCGACCTTCGGTTACTTCGTGGGCTTCGTTCTCGCGTCAGGTGCGGTCGGCTGGTTCGCCGATCGACGTGGAGACCGCAACTACGTGTCGTCTCTGTCGGCCATGGTGTTCGCCACCGCACTGATCTACGCGTGCGGCGCTGCATGGCTGTCGCATTCGTTGAACATTCCGCTCACCGGGGAGGGGGCCAACGCCATCGACATGGGTGTCAGTCCGTTCCTCGTCGGCGACACGGTGAAGATCCTTCTTGCTGCCGCGGTGACCCCGCTCGGCTGGCTGACCTACTACTCAAGACCCCGCTAGGAGATGCCGGGTGTCGGGGGGCAAGAAGTCGGGCACGAAGGAAGTGCGCAAGCTCGGGCGCCCCGTCGACAGCGATTCGACCGACACCCGCGAGCGCATCGTGCGGTGCGCGCAGGACGTCTTTGCGGCTGAGGGCTTCGAGGGAACCACCAACAAGGACATCGCGGCACGCGCAGGCATCTCGAGTGCGGCGTTGTACCACTACTTCCCGTCGAAGGCCGAGATGTACGTCGCCGTCTGCGAGTCGATCACACAGGTGTTCATCGGTGTGTTCTCCGAGGCGAAGAACTCGTCTCCTGTTCTCGAACGCAGGCTCACGTCGTTGTTCGGCATCGTCGGAACCCTCGGCGCGTCGTCGCCGTCGATCGTCGGGTTCATCACAGGGATATCCGCGGTCGTGAAGCGCCACCCGGAGGTCTCGAGGGGCACCGAGACGTTCGGATCCGAGTTCCGCAGGATGACGCTCGATCTGATCAGCACGTCGACGCACGCCGACGACATCCTGCGCGGAGCATCACCCGGCGCATTCGCCGACCTCACCGCGTCGATCCTCGCCGGGTTGGGTCGCATGAGCGCACGCGGAGACCAAGACCGGCATCTCGCCGCCGGGGATGCGTTCCTGCGCCTCATCCGCGCCGCGGCACAGAAGTAGTTTGGGTGCAGTGAGCACCGGGACACTCGACAGGTTGAAGACACTCGCCGCGGACCTGCCCTCCCTGCGCGAGCTGTTCACCGGCCCCTGGCCGCGCGCCGAGGCTCTCTCGTTCGATGCCGCCGGCCTGCACGGCGATTTCTCGCGCCAGCGGGTGTCTGAAGAGATGTGGTCGTTGCTGCTGGAACTCGCGGTCGAGAGAGACATCGCGGGCAGGTTCCGCGCGATGTTCGCGGGCGAAGTGATGAACCCGACAGAGAGACGCGCGGTGCTGCACAGTGCACTGCGCGCCGAACCGGGCTCGTCTGCCGAGGCGGCATGGTCGCGTGACCGCCTCGACAAGGCGCTCGGGTGCGCCCGACGGGTGAGAGAAGACGGCTCGGTGAAGGCAGTCGTGAACATCGGCATCGGCGGGAGTCATCTGGGGCCGAAGATGGTCGCACACGCGTTGCGTCGATTCCACGACGGCCCGGTCGTGCGCTTCGTGTCCAATGTCGACGCTGCCGACTTCGACGCCGCAGTCACCGGTCTCGACCCTGCCACGACGGTGTTCGTGGTGTCGTCGAAGACGTTCACCACGGCCGAGACCATGCACAACGCATCGAGAGCGAAGAACTGGCTGCAGATCAACGGTGTGTCATGGAACCGCAGGTTCTATGCCGCGACCGCAGCACCCGAACGGGCCGTCAACGACGGCTTTCTGCCGGAACACTGTCTCGAGTTCGCAGAGTGGGTCGGCGGTCGGTTCTCGGTGTCGTCGGTGATCGGTTTCCCCGTGATGTGTGCGGTCGGCCCCGAACGGTTCCTCGAGATGCTCGACGGAATGAAGGAGATGGACCACCACGTCGCGACGGCCCCGCTCTCGGCGAATCTGGCGGTGGCGCACGGATTGATGTGGTACCTGAACACTGCGGTGCACGGGTACGCCACCGTGGCGGTCGTGCCGTACAGCACCGACATGGACCTGCTGCCGGGGTTCCTGCAGCAACTTGTCATGGAGAGCAACGGCAAGCGCGTCAACGTCGGGGGCTGGCTTGTGCCGCTGACGCCCGCGCCGGTTGTGTGGGGGGCGACCGGCACAGACGGCCAGCACGCGTTCTTCCAGTTCCTGCACCAGGCCCCGCAACCGACGCCGGTCGAGTTCGTGGGCACAGTCCAGCCGCTCGGCGACGACCCTGCAGCCCACGACATTCTCGTTGCCAACATGTTGGCCCAGTCGGAGGCGCTCGCAGTCGGGTCGCATGATGCCGACCCCCACCGTGATTTCCCTGGTGACCGCGGCAGTTCGGTGATCTTCCTCGACCGTCTCGATGCCCGTTGTCTCGGTGCACTGATCGCCATGTACGAACACTCGACTGCGGTGCAAGGGTGGCTGCACGATGTCAACAGTTTCGATCAGTTCGGAGTCGAGTTGGGGAAAAATCTTGCGCACGACTTTCACCAATTGATTCTCGGAAAGCGTGCCCTCCAGGCCGAAACCCTGACACACCCCCTGTTGCGCTGGTTCATGGATCGGCGAAAAAACATCTGACCGAGGGGAATGTGATTCGCCCGTCGTGGGTCTATCCTGCCCTGAATGGCGAGCCGACAACCCACCGTCAATTCCACCGAGCGCATGCTCAACCTTGTCGTGTTGCTGACTGAATCGAGCCGACCTGTCACGCTCGAAGAGATCTCCAACAAGATGGCCGGGCAGTATCCCGCGGCCGACGAGGCACGTCGTACCGCATTCGAACGTGACAAGCGTTCGTTGCGCGCGCTCGGTCTTCCGATCACCACACAGACCCTCTCGGGAAGTGACGCCGGCAAGACTGCGTACTCGATCGACCGCTCGGAGTACGCGCTGATCGACTTCGGTCTCACCGATGCCGAGCTCGATGCTCTCCAGCAGGCGGCTGCACTGGTGCAGATCGGCACGACGTGGGGCAAGCAGGCGGTTCTGTGGCTGGGGGGCGAGGTGGCGTCGGTCGATGCACCGACCACCGTCAAGGTCAACGCGCAGTCCCAGTCGCTGCCGACCCTGTGGCAGGCGATCGAAGAGCAGTCGGCCGCCTCGTTCGCGTACCGCGGCAAGAACCGCGTGGTTCACCCGTACGGTCTGCTCGCCCGCAACGGGTTCTGGTACCTCATCGCACACGATGTCGAACGCGACATGCAGGTCACCTACCGTGTCGACCGCATCGAGGGAGACATCTCGACCGGCGAAGCGAACGCGTTCACCCGGCCCGGCGACTTCAACGTGCTCACTGCGTTCGAGCGCGACGCAAAGCGTTTCGAACAGGGCGGCAACGAGGTCGCGGTCGTGCGGCTCGATCACCGCGTTGCGCCTGCGGCGATCCGCGAACTCGGAGACGATGCCATCGTTGCGCGCCGCACCGACGGTTCGATCGACGTCGAGGTGGCGTGCGGCAACCGCACCGCATTCAAGGCGTGGCTCTATGCGATGGTCGACCGCGCCGAGGTGATCTCGCCCGACTCCATCCGCCAGGAGATCATGGCCGACCTCCGTCGTCTGGCCGGGGGTGCAGCATGAGTGGCCGTCGCGGCCCGCGCCGCGCAGAAGACCGCGTGAGGGGCCTGCTCGAGATGTTGCCGTGGCTGATGAGCCGCGAGAAGGTGGCGATCTCGGTGATGGCACGCCAGTTCAACATCAGCGAGTCAGACCTCATCGAGGACCTCGAACTCGCCGCGATGTGCGGCATGCCCCCGTACACGCCTCTCGAACTCACCGAGGTGTACATCGACGAGGGGTACATCCACGTCGGAGTCAACAAACATTTCCAGCGTCGTCTCGAACTGACCCCGTCAGAGGCATTCGGTCTCAGCCTGTTGGCAGCCGCGGCAGAAGACATCCCTGGTTTCAGCCGGCGCCGCGAGTTGCGGTCGGCGGTCGCGAAACTGCGCAAGATTCTGGGAGACGGAATCGTCGATGTCGACAACGAGTCACCGCAGTTCCTCGACGTCGTCACCGAGGCTGCCTCCTCGGGCGAACGGCTGACCATCACCTACTGGACCCCTGCCGACAACTCGGAGAAAGTCCGCACGGTCACGGTGAGGTCGGTGTTCACCGACCGCGGTCACTGGTACATCACCGCAGACGACGATCTCTCCGGTGGCCAGAGACATTTCCGTGTCGACCGCATCCGGCAAGTGGTCCGCACGGGCGAGCACGTCCCCGTCGTTGCCCACGAGGTCAAGGTTCCCGAATGGTTCGCAGACGCCGCCGACAAGATCACGGTCGTTCTCGAGGTCTCGCCGCAGGCGTCGTGGGTCGTCGAGACCTACCCGTGCAAGGTTCTCGACGAACGTGCCGACGGTTCGTACCGCATCGAGATCGTCGCGAACAGCGAGCACTGGCTCGGGCGCCTGTTGCTGCGCGCCGAGGGTGCCGTCACGGTGGTTGCCCCTGATGCAGAGGTCGATCTGCTGCGCCGTACGGCAGGCGAGGTGCTGGCCCGTTACGAAAACAGCTCGGGTAGTTGATCGGGCCGGCTGACGCCGAGATCACCGATCAGACGCATCAAGAGCTCGGCCGTGGCGGTCGCGTCGGCCCTGGCATCGTGGGCCCGCTCTCGCTCGATGCCGTAGTGCTCGCACAGTGCCTCGAGCGAGTGCCGGCGGGTGCGCTCGGTATCGATCTTGCGGGCCAACGCGAGGGTGTCGATGTGGCTCTCGATACGGGGCGAGAGCCCGACCCGCTCTGACTCTGCAGTGAGGAAACCGATGTCGAACGAGGCGTTGTGGGCCGTGAAGACGTTCCCCTCGCTGATCGACCACAGTTTCTCGAGCGCCTCACGCAGCGGCATTCCGTTGCGCACCTGTTCTTCTGAGATGCCGTGGATGTGCTCGGCTCCGTGCTCGTAGGTGTCCGGGCTCTCGGGTTTGACCACGGTGGAGAATTCGTCGACGATCTGGCCGGACGAGTTCACGATCACGGCGGCGACCTGCACGATGCGGTCGGTGGCGGGGTTGACGCCGGTGGTTTCGCAGTCGATGACCGCAAACGAGAGTTCGCCGAGGTCGGGTTGACGGGACGGCGTGGGCGGGTTGGTCATGTGGGTCACATTACGGGCGGGGTGATGCACTGTGCAGAATCGTCATGCGGTGCAGATGTCACGCGGTGGGTGGCGTCATGACATCGATGATGGTCTGGCGGTCGAAGTAGTCGCGCCACAGGGAGATCTTTCCGTCTGTCACCTCGAACACGCCGGCCACCGGGAGGGTGGCCCAGCGTCCGTGGATCTCGACCCGGTCGTCGCGCTCGTTCAGCACGGTGCCGTGCGCGAGGTCGCCTGACGAGGTCTGCCGGAGAATCTCCCAGTCGATGGCGGTGCACATCGAGAAGAATCCGGACAGTGTGTTCTTGAGTCCGTCGGGGCCGAAGGCTTTTCCCATGGGAACGTTGTCATACTCGAAGTCGGCGGTCACCAGCTGTGCCGCACCGTCGAGATCGCGCGCGACCAGCAGATCGATGAAAGTGCGCACGAGGGAGTCGGGAGTGTCTGCCATGACACTCAGTGTGTCACAGGCGCTAGAGCAGCTCGGCAGCGAGACTCGCCACTTCGCTGCGCTCGCACGACGCGAGTGTGACGTGGCCGAAGCACGGCTGGTTCGCGAACGCATGAATCAGCACCGCGAGTGCATTGTTCGATTCGCCCATGTAGGGGGCGTCGATCTGGCTGGTGTCACCGGTGAACACGACCTTGGTGCCCTCGCCGATGCGGGTGAGAATCGTCTTCAGCGTGGTCGGTTCGAGGTTCTGCGCCTCGTCGACCACGACGAACTGGCGGTGCAACGACCGGCCGCGCAGGAACGTGACGGACTCGAGCGAGAGTTGGCCGCGGGCCGACAGGTCGTCGATGAGGCGACGCGCGTCGTGGCTGCTGCGCTGGTCGGTGAGTGCAACGATCGCGTCGTGGATCGCCGACATCCACGGGTCGAGTTTCTCGTCGAGTCCGCCGGGGAGGAACCCGACGTCGGCGCGACCGACGGGAACCAGGGGCCGGTACACCGCGAGTCGTTCGTAGGTGCGCGATTCCACGACCTGTTCGAGGCCCGCGGCGATCGCCATCACGGTCTTGCCCGTGCCGGCACGTCCGTCGAGGGCAACGACGCTGACGTCGGGGTCGAGCAGCAGTTCGAGAGCGAACCGCTGCTCTTTCGAACGGGCGCGCAGCCCCCAGGCCTCGGGCGACGCTGCGGGCAGAAGTTCGACCATCTCTCCGGTGCAACGCACGAGTGCAGACTGCGAGCCCGACTTCACGACCGCGAATTCGTTCACCACCAGTTCCTGCGACCGGTCGAACATGTGGGTCGGGATCTCGCCGTGTTCGTAGAGCTGGTTCACCAGTTGGCCGTCGACGTCGAGGGTGAACCATCCCATGGGGCGGGTGTTGGCGGCGCGGCCGACGGGCTGGTGCTCGGCGGCCTCGAGCCCCAGGTGGGCGGCCTTGATGCGCAGACCGGCATCGTTCGAGATGACCTGGGTGGGCGCGGTGAGTGACTGGCCGAGCGCGGCCCCGATGATGCGGTTGTCGGGTATCTCGGGGTTCAGGCCGTTCTGCACCAGTCGGTCTCGCTGGATGCCGTTGACCTCGATGTGGATGGTGGCGCCCTCCGGGTCGGGGCCGAGGGGTACCGGCTGGTGGATCGAGCCGCCTGCACGACGACGGAGGTCCTCGATCGTGCGCAGAGCAGTTCTCGCGGCGCGGCCGACATCGTCGGGGCGGCTCTTCAGCCCGTCGAGTTCCTCGACAACGGTGAGCGGGATGACGATGTCGCACCCGGGGAACGAATGGAGACACCCGGGATCAGCGACGAGAACCGATGTGTCGAGCACGATCCGCGTACGCACGGAAGAGGGATTTTTCGAGATGCTCGTCGTCGGGTTCTCAGGTGACTCGACACCGGCATCGATGCGCTCCGCAACTCCATCGATGAGTCACATCATTGACCAACGCATGATGCGAAGTGGTGGATACCTGCGAACTTTTTGTTCGCGACCGGCGGATGAGAGTCGATTTTGCGTCGATCAGGGAAATTTTTCGGAATTTTTTTGGAACCCGAAAATGACGTCGGTCACGCACGTGTCGACGGGTGAGAGACACTCGATCGCCGGGGTGTCGACACGTGTTGTCGTTGTGCAAGGTGCAGTCGTGCGGCACGCATCACGTGCATGTGGACAACGAATCCAGTGTCGGTGTGCCTTGCCTGAAACCCTTGTGGCACAAGGGTTTCAGGCCAGCGACGGAGGTGCAGACGTTGCGCCGGTCGGTGTGGGGGATGCAGAGACGCCGCATGATCTGTGTTCGGCGCGGAGTCGACTTTCACCTCGTCTGCGCCGCCGCCGGACGCAACGTCATCGATCTGCACACAGTCGCAAACAGGCCGATATTTGCATTTGCAAGCAGTTGAATGCTTGCATTCGCTGCGTTTACCCGTTCAGATTATGAGTACCACTCCGAATCCGAGGAGGAAAAACAATGACCAAAGCAGAGCTCATCGAAGAGGTAGCGAAGCAAGCAGAGTGTTCCAAGGCTGATGCCGAACGCACACTCACCGCTTTCTTCGACCTGGTGGTGGCTTCTACCAAGAAGGGCGAAAAAGTGGCATGGCCGGGCTTCGGCTCGTTCAGCACCACTGCTCGCAAGGCACGTACCGGTCGTAACCCACAAACGGGTGCGGCAGTAACGGTTCCGGCCTCCACTGCGATGAAGTTCACAGCGAGCTCGACATTGAAGGCTCAGCTGAACCCAAACCGTAAGTAACCACTTACCCAACGAGAGGAAACTCAAGTGGCAGCAAAGAAGAAGGCAGCAGCTAAGAAAGCTCCTGCACGCAAGAAGAAGGCAGCAGCCAAGAAGGCTCCTGCAAAGAAGAAGAAGGCAGCAGCCAAGAAGGCTCCTGCAAAGAAGAAGAAGGCCGCCAAGAAGGCAGCCCCTGCAAAGCGCAAGAAGGCCGCCAAGAAGGCAGCCCCTGCAAAGAAGAAGGCCGCTGCAAAGCGCAAGCCTGCAAAGCGCAAGAAGGCTGCGAAGAAG
>CAYRUT010000016.1:0-35842 GCA_964427545.1 uncultured Bifidobacterium sp.
GAACCCGTACTTGCTCTAGAGACGGCGCAGTTGAACGTCGGTGACCCGGTGGTCGGGCTCCTTCGTTACGTGACCCCGTGGCTTGGCCAGCCGAGCCTTGCAGCACCCCCGTGTCACAATGTCGGTATGGAAACCGTAATTGTCGTTCTTCTCGTCGTGCTCATCATCGCCGTGGTTGTCGTCGGGCGTCAGTTGGTGGCCACCAAGACCGCACCGATCGAACAAACCCCCGTTCTCGCTCCCACCATCGAGATCGCTCCCATCGTCGAGGCTATGAAGGCGGCCATTGATGTCGGCGCCATCAGCACGGGAGTACAGGGTGCAGTCGAGACAAAGATTCACGAGACCACCGTCAAGGTGCTGCAGGACGCGCAGGAAGCAACCCGCAAACAGGCCGAGGAACGTCTTTCCTCGGCTCGCGATGCCCTCGACCAACAGACCCGCAATCTCATGCAGCCATTCGAACAGCAGATGAAGGCCCTCAACGATGAGATCAACAAACTGCGGGAGCAGAACGCCGACAAGTTCACCAACGTCGACACCGCCGTCAGCGACCTTGTTCGCCAGACACAGACGCTCAACAATGTTCTCTCGAGTGCGCAGGGTCGCGGCAACTGGGGCGAGCGCATGCTCGAGGACATCCTCTCCCAGTCGGGCTTCGAGCGGGGCATCAACTACGAGAAGCAGGAGACGCTTCTCGAGGGCGGTCGCCCGGACTACAGCTTTTTCTTGCCTCCCGACCGGGTGCTGTATCTCGACTCGAAGTTCCCTCTCGACAACTACAAGCTGTACTTCGAGGCCGCCGACGACAACTCGCGCAACAACTACAAGAACCTGTTCATCAAGAACGTCGAGGATCGTGTAAAGGAACTCGAGAAGCGCGACTACGTGTCACAGTCGAACCGCATCGCTCTCGACTACGTGCTTCTGTTCATCCCGAACGAGGGAATTCTCGGTTTCATCCAGCAGCACAAGCCCGGCCTTGTCGACGAGGCGGTGAAGAAGAAGGTGGTTCTCTGCTCTCCGTTGACCCTGTATGCGTTCCTCGGTGTGGCCCGTCAGGCGACCGACAGCTTCCAGATGGAGAAGAACGCGAACGAGGTGCTCTCCCTGCTCACTTCGTTCAGCAAGGCCTGGAGGTCGTACGTGAACAACCTTGTCGACATCGAGAAGAGCTTTACCAAGATCCAGGACAAGCTGCGCGCGGTCACGGTCGGCAAGGTCATGCAGAATCTGCGTGCACCCCTCACGCGCATCGACGACCTCGCCAAGTCACGCCAGATCGCCGGAAGTGACGACGTTCTTAAGGGCATCACCGAGGCACTCGAAGAGGTCGACGACCCGGGCGACACGCCGGCCGACGACTGACAGTCAATGAACCAGGACGGTCTGTCGACCAGTGAGTCAGAGACGGCGCAGTTGAACGTCGGTGACCCGGTGGTCGCGCCCCTTGTGCACCAGCAGCGATGCGCGTGACTTCGTGGGCTCGATGTTCTCCACCAGGTTCTTTCCGTTGATCTCGCGCCAGATCGCACGGGCCGTGGTCACGGCCTGTTCGTCGGTGAGGTGTGCGTAGTTCTGGAAGAAGCTGTTGGGGTCACGAAAGACCGTTTCCCGCAGTGTCTGGAACCGTTCGACGTACCACTGCTCGATGTGCTGTTCCTCTGCGTCGATGTAGATGGAGAAGTCGAAATAATCCGACACGAACTCGTTCGACTCGGACCCAACCTGCAGAACGTTGAGCCCCTCGAGAATGAGAATGTCAGGCTGGCGTATGCAGATCTCTTCATCGGGAACAATGTCGTAGACAACGTGGCTGTACACCGGTGCGTGAACCTCTGATGTTCCGCTCTTGAGGTCACGGAGAAACTTGAGCAACGCCTTGGTGTCGTAGCTCTCGGGGAAGCCCTTGCGGTTCATGATGCCGCGGTCTTCGAGAACCGCATTGGGGAAGAGGAACCCGTCTGTGGTGATCAAGTCGACGCGCGGGTGGTCGGGCCAGCGGGTGAGAAGCGTCTGGAGAATTCGGGCGAAAGTGCTCTTGCCGACCGCCACACTGCCGGCGATGCCGATCACGTAGGGAACCTTCGGTGCCATGGTGCCGAGAAACGTTGCAGAGACCTTGTGAAGGTTCTGTGTGGCGCTGACGTACAGGTTGATCAAGCGGGTGAGCGGCAGGTAGACCGCGGCGACCTCGTCGAGGTCGATCTTTTCGTTGATGCCCCGCAGCATCTCGAGTTCGGGCTCGCGAATCGTGAGGGGGGTTGCCGCGCGCAGCTCGGCCCACGTGTCGCGGTCAAACGCGAGGTACCTGTCTTGGTTCGAAGGATCGAGCACGACGACGACGCTACGACTTTGCGGTCACCGATTCCAAGGTGCGCTCGGCGACACCGCGTTGGGCCCGGCGGTGAGCACCTCGACGCCCGTGGCCGTGACCACCATTGTGTGCTCGAACTGTGCGGTACGGCTGCCGTCTGCGGTGACGGCTGTCCAGTCGTCGTCCCACATGCGGTGGCGGAACTCACCGCTGGCGGTGATCATCGGTTCGATGGTGAACGTCATGCCCTCGCGCAGGATCATCGTGTTGCGCGGGTCGTAGTAGTGCAGCACCTGTATGTCGGTGTGGAAGTTCTCACCGATGCCGTGTCCGATGAACGCCCGTACGACCCCGTACTTGTGCTTCTTCGCGTGCACCTCGATGGCGCGGCCGATTTCGTTGATGGCAACCCCGGGTTTCACCGCCTCGATGCCGTGCCACATGCATTCCTCGGTGACCCGGATGAGCCTGAGGTCTTCGTCTGAGGCAGTGCCGGCGACGAACGTTGCGTTGGTGTCACCGTGGACTCCGTTGAGATAGATGGTGACGTCGAGGTTGACGATGTCGCCGTCTTCGAGAACCCGTGAGTCGGGGATGCCGTGGCAGATCACCTCGTTCACACTCGTGCAGACGCTCTTCGGGTATCCGTGGTAGTTCAACGGGCTCGGGTAGCCCCCCATCTCGATGGTGAGGTCGTGCACGAAGACGTCGATCTCGTCGGTTGTGATGCCGGGCCTGACCATCTCGCCTGCCCTGCGGAGAATCTCCGAGGCAGCTGCACCTGCGGTGCGCATGCGCTCGATGACATCAGCGCTCTTCACCCGCGATTCGTCGTATCGCGGCACGATTCCGGTTGCCGCGTACGGAGGCTTGGCAATGTTGTCGGGAACGTAGCGCATGGGGCTGACGGTGCCCGGCTGGATACGGCCCTCGGTGCCCTTGTGACAACGCTTGTACTTGCGGCCGCTGCCGCACCAACACGGGTCGTTCGACGCGGGAAGCACTTCCGGGGCCTGACTCATGCCCCCAAGGCTAGGGGCACCGTCAGGCAGTCGTGACCATGACTAGGCGGGAGGAAGCGTCGTGACGGACTGCAGCGACCAAGAACCACCGGTGACTCCCTCGTGCAGCCATTGGCGCAGGTGCTTTGTGGCCTGGACGTCGTCTTCGTTGTAGCGCAACAGTTTCTTCTGCAGGTTCAATGCCTCCGGGTCGTCGGGTTGGCATGCCTGTCGGTACCAGACGATGGAGTTGCCGCCGCCGGCGTCTTCTGCGTCCCACGCAAATCCAGAGAGAGGTGCGACGTATTTCAGCCCCAGACGACGTGTCGGCCAGTGCAGTTCCTTCACGATCTTGTGCATGTCGACCCACCATTCCTGGTTGACGAGGTCTCCGATCTCGTCGGTCGAGGGCACCCCTGCAACGTGACTGTTGCGGGTACTTGCTTCTTTCATGCGGGGGATCTCGGCGAAAGATCCTGAGTAGCAGTACACGGCAATTGTCTTGCCGGCCGAGGTTGTCTCTTTCACCAGGTCGTGCAGCCATTTCCAGAAGGCGGCAAGTTGGCGCCCCTCTTCGGCGGGGTCGGAACGATCAAAAGAGTGGAACGACACGAATTCCCCGTTGTCGTACGAGCCGTCGGGTTGACGACGCGTGACGTAGTTGCCGTAGAGGTAGACGATGTCATCGTTCTCGATGTCGAAGTCGACTTCTACGTCGGCCCGGGGAACATGCGGTACCGGGGAGTTTCGCTTCGAGTACGGGAGATTCCCGCCCTTGAGATACACCCGACAGGCATCGATGTGCTGCGCGAGAGACCTGATCTTCTTCAGGTCGTCGTCGATGTCAATGACCGAATGGTCGAGAGATGCGAGCTGCGGGATTGTTTCTATTCCCTTGGCGTGCAGTTTCTCCACGGCTACGGTTCCGATTCCTTCGACAAGGGAAATGTGCTGCTCGTCGATGAGTTTGCTCTCGCAGACGTCGTGCCACGGGCACTCAATGCATTCCTGGCGGTACACGGCGCGGGTCAGCGGGGTGTCGCCCGCCCGCATCGCATCGATGGCAGCCCATCGCGTGTTCCACTCGTCGAGCGATTGCGAGATGAACGACCGTTTGGGATCATCGAGGGCCCGCCACACGACGGCACCGGACGAGTCGATGATTCCCCCGACGGGCTCGATGTCGGGTGCGTGACCCAGGTCGACCAGCATCAACCAGTAGTGGGCCAACTGCAGGCTCTGGTCTTCCTTGGGCTTGCCGGGTCCGAGATCGGTCGATACGGCGGATTCGAGCCACGGAGCATTGAGTGCACTCACCATGAGGGGCTGCGGCTTGTTTTTGTCCTCGAGTGCCTTCGAGTTCTTGACGTCGACCGGCAGATAAGCCCAGTTGCCGTTCGGCAGTGGTTTGTCTCCGTGACGCACGAGCACGTCGGGCTTTCCCGAGCGGTTGTTGACGGTCGGCAGCCAGGGGCCGATGATGACGCGGTCTCCGCGCTTCATCGAGCCCGCAGTCGCCGATTCTGGATCGTGATGGTCACGCATGGATGCGACCTTGTGGAGTCGACTCAGTTGCGCGAAGATCTCTTCTTCGTAGGCGAGGCCTTCGTCCATGCGCATCTGTTGCTGGTCGTCGGGGGCACGACGCGGCAAGTTTGCGAGTTCGGGATTGCGGTTGTTGACCTCACGATGTGAGCAGCCGACGACAAATCGTGCGTTGGCGGTGTCGCCCGGGCGAAGGTGACTAGACAATGAGCCCTCGTTCCTCGTGGTATTTCCAGAATGCCGTGTGTTGTGCGTGCCCGCGGCCGATGATGTCGCCGCGGCCGAGTGCCTGATCGGCGCTTGGCAGGTGTGAGTCGAGTGTCGTACCAACGTGGTCACGGGTGACGAAGATGCACGCCGACTTGTGGCGCGAGGCCATGACGCAGAGGCGACCGGTCTCTAGGTCGAATGCGCTGGGAATCTGCACCCCGGACAACGGATGCACCGCGATCATGACCGCACGTTCGAGACCCTGCCAACGCTCGGGAGTCGTGACACGGATTGCATGGTCGCCCACGAGTTCGGGGGGAAGCACCGCCTGGATGGCGGTGTTCATGAGGTTGTGCGTCGACACGATGCCGATGTCAGACGGCTTGAGCGCGCGCGGCGCATTCATCTCGTCTTTCGAGGTGGACGCCTCGCATTTCAGCTCGAGAAGCCGTTTGGCGATACCCGCGACGACCGCCGCAAGTTCGAGGTCGGTCTCGACGGGAACCCCGTCGGCTCCTGTCGGGTGGGTGTAGATGACAGTGGAGTTGTCGGTGAGACGCAGCAACGCCTGGTCGACCCGGTCGTTCGAAGTCTTTTTCGTGGGTCGAAGGAAACGCTCACCCGCCTTGGCGAACGAATCAAAGAAGAAGTCATAGAAGTTGCGGACAAGTTCCACGGAATCTTCCGGCAGGCGACGGCAGGTGTCGAGTTCGAGAATCGTCGTGACGGCGCGCAGGTCTTCGTTCTGGAGAACGACGTCGGGTGCAGGTGTGTGCGGGGCAACGGGCGACACCTCCCAACGGTCGACAGAGATGGTGACGGTTGGGGGAATCTGTCCGGGGTCACCGATCATGATGTAGCGGTCGGAGACGTCGCGCAATGTGAGGAAGTCTGCCCAGGTCATCTGCCACGCCTCGTCGATGAAGAGCACGTCATACGGGTCGTTGATCTCGGTGAGCCCAAGTTTCGCAACGGTGCCGATGACGATTGATGCTCCGGTCGGCAGCATTTTCTTGTTCGTCACGATGTTGACACGGTCTGACATGTCGCCCGGCTTCTCGTACGACGCACTCGAGAAACGAATGATCGAGGCCTTCGGGAAGCGATCGCAGAAGCGCTCGCAAAGATCGTCGACCTGGTTGTTCGTCTGGGCGGCAATGGCAATGCGGCGCTCAGACTTCAGCGCTTCCTCGAGTGCCTCGAGAAGGTTGTACGACTTGCCCGAGCCGGGCGGGGCCTTCACCACACAAATGTGGTCTCCGCCCTTGATGAAGGTACGGAGTTCCTTGTAGACGCCACCGCTCATTCTTCGACTCCTGCAATCGTGACAACGCCCTCGTCGTCGAGGGCTGCGTGACGTCGGGGCTTCGGAACGATCAGGTCGGTGATGTCGAAACCGACCTTCTTCGTCTGGCGTGCGTTCTTCGCACGTTTGTCGTCGAGACCGAACGGCATGTCGTCGATGAGAACCAATTCCATGTTGCGCCAGTTCGGGTCACGAGCCGCCATCGAGTGGGGGCCGGGGTCACTGCGTCGGTTTGTCCAGTCGGGTCGCAACATCAGGGTCTTGGCCTCGAGGTCAACCGACAGAACCTCGAGTTTTGCCTTCGCAAGTCCGGCGATGCACAACATGTCACCGCGTTTGAGCGACGGAAGGTCGGGATACCGAAAGGTCACTTTCCACATCGGCTGTTCGGTCGAGACAGATCGGATCCTGCAGATCACCCCGTGACCGGCTGCAAGTTCTTCTTTCTGCAGTTCGCGGTCTCCGTGCACGAGGAAATGACGCGCCTTCTGGTCGTGGGCCGCACGCGACAGGAACGCATAACCAGCGCTGCGGGCTGAGTAGTCGGTGAAAACGTTGGGCCAGTATGCGGTCTCGCCGGCTTCTTCGTTGAGTGCTTTCTCGCCCCAACCGAAGTAGAACTGCTTTGCGCTGTCGTTGACCAGATCGTGCAGTCCTTTGTTTGCCTTTCTCTTGTCGTTTCGCAGGGTGTTGAGGGCATCACGCACCAGATTCCATCGATGTGCGAGTTCTTCCTCGAGCACCTTCGAGATCTCGGTTGCATGCTTTGTCATGCCCTTCGCGTCATCGGCGGTACGACTCTCGTTCCACTTCTCGAGCTGTGGCTGGATGCGCGCTCGTTCGACCTGGGGGTCGAGCACGGTCGCGACCGACAACTTTTCGGCCGCACCTGCCGCCTTCAGCCGCGTGTCACGTGTGCGCCCGCCCGACAACCATGCGAGCAACGAACCAAGATGAGCCTGGCGGATGGGCGCAGTGGGGAAGATGTACGACCGCTGCAGCGCCTCGGTCGCGGTGTTGACGACCTGCTGCCCGGGTCGTTGCGACTCGAGGAAGAGACAGTTCGCGAGATTGCCCAGCGAGCGCAGGGTGTCGATGTCGGGTCGATCCCACTTTGTTCGGGCGTATGCAGCGGCGATGTAGTGCAGCATCTCGAGATGTGTGGGGCCCGGCAACCAGATCTGGCGGAGCGAGTCTGTTGCGTACGTGGCAGGGGTGTCGTCAGAGAACGAAGGATGACGGAAGTGCTCGAGCAATGCCCGTGCGAACTCGGCCATCATGTCGCCGACCAGCTGACGGTTACGACCCTCGGGCACAGTGAGGAAAGACGGCCCTGTTGCTGCGGTTCCGTAGGCGACACCCCAGGGTCGCGACTCGCCACCCATGCGAAGGAAGGCGACGATGAGAGCATCGTCGTCGTCGGCTACATGCACGTTGATCACCTCGCCGCGGGGAAGAGGTTTCCCTTCGTTCCAGGCGCGCAGACGGCGGACGGTCTCCAATGATGCGTTCATGGCAGCTCCGGCAGTTGTTCTTCGAGACGTCGGATGAGATCGCGTTCGGCGTCGTTGCGCGGGCGGGCACCACTCATGAGTTCGTCAGCGCGGTGCAGGGAGAGCCCGTTGAGGAATCTCTGCACGTCGTTGCCGAGTGCGACACCGTCACCGTTCTGCAGTGCCTTCTGGTAACAGGCGTCGGCACGTTCGCAGAATGCAATGCATGAGTCCTGGAATGATGTTGGTGCCTCGAGCACGAGTTTCAGCAGGTCTTCGGAGTCGGTGTCGTCACCGACGCCGTACTCACCGTTGAGAAGCAACGCTGACTGTTCCATCAGTTCGAAACCCCGTCGAGCACGCTCGCGCTGGAAACGCAGATCTTCGCCGCTGCGCACGCTCGGCTGGTTCGAGCCGGGGTAGGTGAGAATCAGGAATCCGTCGTTCGAGACGTTGACCTTGTCTCCGATACCGAGACCATCGAGCGTGACCTCGAGTGCATGCACGTAGAGACCCATCTGTGCGCGGGCAGTGGCGAGATCTGATCTGTGGGTGTGACCGCCCTGGTCGGCGTAGGTTTTCACCTCGCCAACCGAGATGACCGGCAGGTCGCTGTCTGACTGCACCGCCAGCACGTCGATGATCAACGTGGCCTCGGGCAGCATGATGCCACGGGGAATTCGCACGGTGAGGCTGGACACGGCACCGTTGAAGTCTTTGCCGTCGGCGAGTGCAACGAGGAAATCGTGACCGAGTGCCACTGCGGCATCGAGGTCGGCGACAGACCCGCCGTTCGACTTCGTGCGGTGGTCGGCGAAGTCTTTGCTGCCGGGGGAGAGCACCGATGAGTCGCGCAGGGCCCCCAGAAGTTTCTTGCCTTTGTCGGTGAGGAGAGATGCTTCGAATGTGACACCACGTTCGAGAGCAAAGACAGATTGACCCTCGCGGGGGGCGTTGGGGTTCTCACGACGGGCAACCACACCCATCTTCACGTTGTGAACCGCCGACACCACATTTGACTCACACTCGGGGTTTCGCGCCCATTGTTCGAACCTGCGTCGGGTCTCGCGCCGTGCGCGTTCCTTCTTCGATGCAGATTCAGCCATGAGCCCCTCCTTGGGTGGGTCAAATAGGGTACTTGGTACCCATCGGGGTTGACAACCCGGAACATCAGAAAACTAACCGACGGGTGTGTGGGTCACGGACTGCGGCACGTGGGCATCGAGAGCCGACATGCCCGACTTGACAGGCCTTTGCTGACTTGAAGTTCTCCTGTTCCTTTCGTACGTTGCCCGCCCACACATTCGCTGCTGTCGCCACAAGGAGGTCTTCGTGGATTCATCTCATCGGGCACCGGCAGATTCCTCCGTCGATCGACTCGCCGCACTTCGTTCGGCGACCCATGGCGTTTCGTCGCCTCCGAGGGTCGGGGGCAGGAAAAGACTGCTGCTGCCGGTTCTGGCGGCCGTGTTCCTGCTGCTTCTGGTCGTCGTGACGACGCGGGTCGTTGCACCTACTCGATCACCGGTGGACTCCACCACTGAATCCGCAGTCGATGTGCCGTCGACGGCGCAGTCCGCACTTCCGAGCGGGCAGGCCCTTGTTGCGTTCGCTGTCAAGCGAGGCAATTTCCCCCCATCTCTTGAACGTGGTGACGTGATCAGAGCGGTGGTTACTCCCGGTCCGGATGGCTCGGGAGACGTCAGCATGATCGATGACGACCTCATCGTGGTCGACATTTCCGATTCGTCGGAACTGACGGGTGACGTTGTGCTGACGGTCCGGGGGCATGAGGCCATCCTGAAAATGATTGCAGTCTCGGGTCCTGTTCATGTCGCGCTGGTAAACGGTCGTGGAGAACCCGAATGAGCACGACAAACGATCTTGTCCGTCTCATCGCAAGTGCTCTGGCCGACGACAGGGTGATGAGACACAACTCGGATCTTCCGGCAGCAACAATTGACGAGGAGAAGGACCTCGCACGCAGGATTGCCCAACAGCACCTTCAACGTCGTTTCTCGACGGCCGAATGGGGCTCGGTGGGCGCGTCGGACACCGATGAGGACATGGTCGGAGAAGCCATCAATCTGGTGCTGGGTCTCGGACGACTCGAGCCGCTTCTCGCCGATGACCAGATTTCCGACATTCATGTCCGTGGCAACTCGTCTGTGTGGCTGAAGATGCGGTCGGGTGAGCGTCGCGAGCACGAACCAATCGTGGAATCCGATGATGAACTCGTCGATCTCATTCGACGCATTGCTGCGAGGATGGGACACCGGGAACAGCGGTTCGACCCTGCACATCCCGAGCTGAACCTTCAACTTCGTGACGGGTCGCGGGTGTTCGCAACGATGGAGGTGTCGGCTCGGCCTTCTCTCATCATCCGGCGTCATCGGTTTGACTACTCGAACCTTCAGCAACTCGTGACTCTCGGCATGCTCGACGAGCCGACCGCACGGTTTCTGTCGGCTGCTGTCCGCTCACGACAGAATCTCGTGATTTCGGGTGGCACGGGGTCCGGCAAGACGACCCTTCTGAGGGCACTCATCAACGAGGTACCGAGAACCGAGCGCATCGTCACCATCGAGGATGCATTCGAGATCGGGCTCGAGCGCTTCAGTGATGACCACCCGGATCACGACTCTCTGCAGGCCCGTCTCGCGAATTCCGAGGGAACGGGTGCCGTTTCGATGAGTGACCTGGCCCGGATGGCCCTCCGTATGGACCCCGACCGAGTTGTGATCGGCGAGGTGCGCGGAGCCGAGGCATTCCCGATGCTTCTCGCCATGAGCCAGGGCAACAACGGTTCGATGTGCACCATGCATGCCGACAGCCCCCGCAGCGTCTTCCCGAAGCTGCTTTCTTACGTGTCGATGGCACAGATGGGAATACCCATGGAAGCAGTGAACCTGCTGATCTCCACATCGGTGCATTTCGTCGTTCAGGTTCAGATTGTGAATGGTCGACGGCGGATTGTGTCGATTCACGAAGTCGTTCACTCCGACGGTGCGGGAGTGTCGAGCAACGAGGTTTTCTCGTTGTACGAACCGAGCCTGAATTTTGTGACACTGCGCGTCAAGACCCAGCAGGCCCTCGAACAGTGCGGCTTCTCGGTCAGTGGAGAAACTGCGTGGGCCCGGTGATGTTCCCCGGGGCCGTGGTACGGGCGGTCGGTCGTTCAATCGAACGTCGTGTGAACGTGGAGGACCAGCGCGAACTGGTTGAGGCCATTGCGGTGTGGACAGAGAACCTTCGAGACGCGATGAGCGCGTCTTCCGGCATCGAGCAGGCAATCACGGAATCTGCGCGCCATGCCCCGTCGGTTCTTGCAGAGGAAGCGCGTTTGCTCGCCGCTTCCGTCCGCTACCGAAAGATCGACGATGCGTTGGGTGATTTTGCCGATTCGCTCCGCAATCCCACGTCTGACTTCGTGGTGGCTGCCTTGATTCTCTCCATCAGGCATCACACACACGATTTCCTCGGCCTCTTGACTCACCTGAGTGATGCTGCCCGGGCGGAGACTGATCTCTACACACGGGTGTGGGTTTCCCGTGCAAGAACAAGAACCGCTGTCCGAATCATCACCGCTTCGGTTTCATGTTTCGTTGTCGGACTGGTTGTCCTGAATCCTGACTACCTGGCTCCGTTCCTCACGTTGCACGGAGTCGCTGTGTTGACAGTCGTCTGTGCGTGCTTTGCGGGTGGTCTTTTCTGGCTCCGCACAATGACGTCACTGGAACACCCTCCACGTTTCCTCCACCGGAGGTGGAGCGCATGATCAGACGTCCGCCGGTGGCAGACACCGACCTTGCCCTCGTCGGAGTCGAGAGGCCGGTCTTCGTGGCGAGAAGACGCACTGACATCGTGCACGCATTGGTGGTGACGGTTCTGTGCGCCACCACCGGCTTCGTACTGGTCGGCGGCAAAGGCCGCTGGTTGGTTCTTGTGGGGTGCGTCATGTTCGGGCTCTGGCGAGCCAACAGAACAACGAACCTGGTGATGCGCGAGGTTCACCGCAGCCGCGAACACCTCGAACTGGCGACAGCCGTGTTTCTGGAACTTGTCAATGTGATGATTGCGGGCGGCTCCGGGGTGGAGACCGCTGTGAGGGCGGCCGCCGAGTCAGGCGATGGTCCCGGGTTCTCACTGTTGCGTGTTGCGGTGATGCGAGCACACAGTTCGCGTACCTCGTACTGGGAATCGCTCGCTGCTCTCGGCCACGAAACTGGGGTTGATTGTCTTGTCGAAGTCGCGCACACAATGCAACTGGCCGGGGAAAGCGGTGCGCGGGTGCGAACTTCCCTGGTTGCGAAGGCGTCAGCGTTGCGAAAGAAGAATCTGGCACGGGTGGAACACGCAGCCGAACAGCAGACCGAGAAGATCGGGCTTCCGCTCGTAGTTCTTTTCATGGGGTTTCTCGGGCTCGTCGGCTACCCGGCATTCAGCCAGGCAATGTCGACCTTTTGACAGACACACAAGAAGAGGAAAGAAAGATGAACAACTTGCTCACTTACTACTGGGTGCGGTACACCGCCTCACGCGAGTCGGACAGGGAACGGGGTGAAGTCAGCGCCACGACCGTGGTCATGGCCGCGGCGCTTGTTGCGTTGGCGATCACCGTCGGAGCAATGATCAGTGCTCGAGTCCGTGAGAAGGCCAACTCGCTGAACCTCGGCTGATGGCAACTCACGGGCCAATGAGAAATGAGAGGGCAGAGACAAGCCTTCAAGCGGTGATTCTTGTTCCGGTTGTGTTTCTCATGGTTTTCATGTGTTTTCACATTGCTGCACTGCGCCACCAGAGCCACGTGGCCATGGCCATTGCGATCCGTGGCGCTGACATTGCCGGTTCTTCTGACATCTCGGCTGGTTCCGACAACCGTGCCGTCTCCGAGATGAGCCGGATGGCAAGCGACCTGGGGGCAAGACTGGTGCGGGCGCCTTCCATCAATCATGCGCAGGATTCGGTGACTGTCCAGGTCGATCTGCGCGTGAACGGGGCACTCCCTTTTCTGCCCGAGGTTGCATCGGCAACAACTCGACAGACCCGAGAACGATTTGTCCGTGAACAGGACCGGGAATGAGAAACGAGCGGGGTTCCATGGTGGTGGAGATGTTGTACGTGGCGCCGGTCTTGTTGCTTGTTGTGTTGCTCATCTCATATTCGGGTGACATCACCGAAACATCAATAAAGGTGCGAGCGGTCGCCTCGGTTGCGGCTAGACGTGCATCACAGGCATCGGTTGCATCGATGGTGATGGTTGCCGAGTCTTCTGCCCGGCGTGACTCGATTGACCGGCAACTGCGGTGTCATTCGCAATCGGTCGCAACCTCGATGGTGGCATCAGATTCCACCGCGCACGTGAGGGTCACCGTTCGCTGCTGGATCCGGACGGACACCTTCAGTCTGCTGGGAGTCAGAAGCCGTCTCATCTCTGCCACTGCGACATCTCCCGTCGACCGGTACAGACGCCAATGAGTCGGGGTGACACCTGCGAGCGCGCCTCGTTGTCCGGGCTGTTTGCATGCTCGGTGATGGGGCTCGTGTCATTGGCTGCCCTTGCTTTCGACGGCGGTCGCATCATTGACACGTACGCGGAGATGTCAGCTCTCGCTGCATCAACTGCCCGGGTGGGTGGGCAGGAACTCGAGGGCATCAGGCAGAGTTCCGTGCGGGTCGACGAGGGCCGGGCGCGCAGCGCGATGCTCAGGTTTCTCCAGGGGTCTGGGTACGAGGCAAGTATCGATGTGGTGTCATCGGGCATCCGTGTCACGCTCGCGAGGGAAGTTCCGACTCTGTGGCTCAGCGCCTTCGGCATCGGGTCGAGGTCGGTCACCGTGTCACGGTCAGTCGAGATTGTTCGCGGGTGAAGTGATGGCAGACGTGTCGTTGAATGGGGCACCCGCAGAGTGGGACGCCGTGGTGCGTGTCTATGGATTTCCGGTTGTGGAGGACTCAACCGGAACAAAGGCATTTTTCGAGAAGTCACGGTCGCTCGAGGTGCTTGCTTGGTTGGGCATGAACACTGATCGACCACGTCGTTCGGCCGTGCGTACCGCGATCTGGGACATCGAGATCACAGATTCGACATTCTCGACAATCCTCTCCGACATCCGCCGTGGCCTCAACGGGCTGGAGGCACCGACTCTTCGCGCACAGTGGATTCCCCCGACTTTCACCGATTTCATCGAGATCGGCAACCGTTTGACTACCGACTTTGACCTGCTGTCGAGAGCATTCGATGCATTCCGGGAAGACGAACGGAATGTCTCGGCTCTTGTTCGGGAATTGTCGATGATCAGAGATGTTCCGTTCGCGGGGACCGACTACGAATGGGCCGACCTCGACGGCACCACGACCCGAATGGTCGTGGTTGCTGTCGAGGCGTGTCTCTCACTCGCGAAGTGGGCCCACCACAACAAGGACACCCGCGCCTGTCTCGTGGCGGTGAAGGCCGGGTTGCGCGTGTTCCCGGGTTGTGAGGAATTGCTGGACATCCAGAAATCATTTCTTTCTTCGCGACTTCTGTCCCGATGACACCCCGACCCATTGAAGGTCGGTAGCGAGTCTCGTACCGTGCCAGTCACACCCCCAACAAAGGAGACTGACATGACACTCATCCGCAAGGCAGCAACCGATTTCGACTGGCCGGCATGGATGGCCGGCCGGAGCATTCTCGATTTTCCCGAGTCGTGGATCGATTCGGTCGGCGAGGCCGCAATCAAGGTCGAGGAATACGAAGACGGTGACGAACTCATCGTGCGCGCCGAAGCTCCCGGCGTGAACCCTGAAGACGACATCGAGATCACCATCACCGAGGGCATGTTGCGCATCATGGTGCAGCGCAAGAAGGAATCGAAGCACGAGGGCAAGCGCCACTACCGCAGCGAGTTTCAGTACGGATCATTCGTGCGCACCATTGCACTGCCGGCCGGTGCAACCGACCAGGACGTGAAGGCCCGTTACACCGACGGACTGCTCGAGGTGCGCATTCCGATGAGCGGCAAGCAGGCGCAGACCAAGAAGGTCACCATCACCCGCCACTAGGCGATCGACATCAGCCCACGAGATGATGTCTTCCTGTTACGGTGACACCTGTCAGTCGTCATTGACAGGAGAAAGTCGTGAAGAGACGTTTGATTCGAATCGGCGTTGTGGTGGGCTTGGTCGCACCGATGGTGGTCTCGAACGAGGCGTCCGCCGCAAAGGGGCGAGTACCCGGAAAGCCGATCATCGTGAAGATGGTGGCAACCAGGCAGACCAAGAACCTCTCGAAGATGACCATCACCATCGAACTGCCCCCGTCGAACGGTTCACCGATTCTTGACACGACTCTGGTCAGCGAAGGTGGCTCGAGGTGCACGATCAAGGGCAACAAACGATCATGCACTTTGTATCGCGTGAACAATCGTTTGGGTTTTGGATGGACTGCACAATCGCGCAACAAGTTCGGCAAGGGTCCGGTCAGTGCCCGCGTGCAGTTGACGCCTTCGTATGGCCGCTGGTTGCGATCGGGGTACACGCCTGCCGGGGTCAGGTATCCCGCCCGCGTCACCCGAACGACTGGCTCGCGCGTGCTGCAACAGGGCCCGGGAGTCCAGAAGTGGCTGAAGTTCCAGGCGATCAAGCAGACGGGCATCACGGCAGCGTCCGTTCGCACGGCGTCGTTGCCTCAGGTGAACCCATCGCTCATCACGTTCCAGACAGCGGGCGTCGTGGGGCTTGCCCTGCCGCCGTCGAACTCCACGGGGAGCGGACTCTTGGCTGTCAACAGAGACGGCACCGTTGTCGACGCGGTGCAGACAGGAACGGCGAACATTCGAGACTTCTACGCGGCCCCCAACAACAAGTTCTATGTGGTGTTCTCTGGCGCGCGCCCCCTCTACACCGGCGGACCAAACTGTCTGCTCGCAGAAGTAGATGCAGATTCGGGGAACCCTGTGTGCGTGGACTCGCAGGTCGCCAGTGTCACGACGAGTTTCGGGACGTCTGGTCCGTACGGCATGACGAGCGGAAACAGCCCGATTCAGTTTGACAATGCCGGCAACGTCTACTACGTGGGACTGATCGCGAGTTCCGGAGCTGGGCCGGTTGTGTGGGCCCTGCGCAAGAGCGTCAACGGTGTCGTCACGAACCTGGTCTCTGACTTCGTGTCCATTCGCGATTTTGTGGTTCTCCCTGACGGCACGGTGGTGATGAGCGGCACGACTACCAGTACCCAGACTTCGTGGGTGCGCAAGGTGTCACCATCCGGCGCTCTCACCAACCTGTCTGCCACGTCGGCCAGCACCTTCCTCAGGAAGTTCGCCGACGGAAATGTGTACATGGGGTTCAACGGCAACAGCACGGGTGTGAAGAGGTATCTCGCTTCAACGGGGGCACTCGACCCGAAATGGTGGATCAGTCAGTTTGACTTTGAAGCGAGTCACTTTGTCACGTCATCCATCTGCCAGGGAAATACTGCGTGGAGGCTGTATCCCGGGTTCTGCTCCACCCAGGCAAGTTTCATGAGTGCATCTTTCAACCTCGGCAGTTCGACCACTTTCGTTGTTGCGGGCATGCGGGGGGGCCAGGGAACAACATTGATGCAGTACTACCCGACGGTCGACCCGGTGTTGACGTCGGTGCGAAATGTGACCCTTGCTCAGATGGTGGGCCGCAAACTTGTCCTTGTCGGAACCACGGCAGAAAGCGTGAATACTCTCGCTGTGCTCGACCTGGACACCTACCAAGAGACCGTCCTGATCGACGCAACCAACGAAATCGAGATCTACAACATGTCGTACATCGCGGCCACGAACAAGATCATGTTCAACGGGCTCCGTTTCGCTGACAACACCTTCGTCGTCGGCGAAGTTGACATGCCGTAGTGGCCCCGATGTCCGTAGCATGAGCGCATGTTCGGACGCAGAACCCCAGTCATGATTTCCGCCGACGAGGCGTTGCCCGGTCGCACCGACCAGACCATGCCCGTGCCCAGCGAGCACTTCGAGCTCGCCACGTCGCTCGTCGGCCCGTGGCCCGACAACATGGAAACTCTGGTGGTCGGCATGGGGTGCTTCTGGGGTGCCGAGCGCATCTACTGGCAGACGCCCGGGGTGCACTCCACTGCCGTGGGGTATGCCGGCGGCTTTACTCCGAACCCCTCGTACGAAGAAGTGTGTTCGGGTCTCACGGGCCACACCGAAGTGGTGTTGGTGGTGTTCGACGCATCGCAGGTGTCGGTGAACGACATGCTGCGCGTGTTCTGGGAGAACCACGACCCGACACAGGGCATGCGACAGGGCAACGACATCGGCACCCAGTACCGAAGCGCGGTCTACTTCAGGTCAGAGGCGCAACGTGAGGCCGCCGAAGCAACACGCGAGTTGTTCCAGGAACAGCTCACAAAGGCGGGATACGGCGAGATCACGACCGAGATCGCCCCGCTTGCAGAGTTCTATTACGCAGAGCCCTACCACCAGCAGTACCTGGGCAAGAACCCCAACGGGTACTGCGGCATCGGTGGCACGGGTGTCACCTGCCCCGCCGGCATCCTCTGACCGAACACCCTCCCGCTAGTTTTCCCCCGGGGAGGAAGACATGGGCGTACAGGATTGGCTCGCGCAGAGGCGTCGACGGCGGCTCGCGAGACAGATAGTCGAGCAACTCTCCAGTCGAGATGCCGTTCAACGCGTACCCGCCGCACCAGAGCCGGCCGAACAGAGCGAAGCAGACCGCGACCTGGCACTTTTTCTCGAACGCGAGCGGCTCTACGAGAGCCGTGATGCAATCGAGAAGGGCTCGTCGGTCGATGCCGAATACGCCCGGGTGCTGAAAGAACGGCTGGGCCGTCTCCCGGACGGCGATCGTTATGCCATCCGCGAGATCACGGTGCTCGGCGAACTGGAGAACGGCGAGATCGCATGGGTGTCCGACGACGGGCTCTGTGTCGGTCACACACCGGTCGGTTTCTTCCAGACAGAGGCGGTGTCTGCCGGTCAGAGATTCCGTGTGCGGCTCTTCAGTTACCTGTGGGGTCACAGGCTCGAGGCTCTGCTCGACCCGATCGAACGCGGAATCGATCTCGACCAACTCAGGGATCAACTTGCCGCCAACCGCACCGGGGTCGCAGCGGGCATCAAACCCGACGAACTGCCCATGGCAGATTCGGCAGTCGTCGCCCCGCGCGTTCCGGTGGCACCCGAGTCGGTGAGTGAGCCGTGGATGAGGCAACTCAAGACCGGTGACCTTGTGTACGTCAGGGTGCCGTTCGACGACGGCATCGACCGTCGCGGGAGAACGAGCAAACGTCGCCCGGCAGTGTTCATCCGGTGGGAGGCCGATTACGGGGTGGTGCGGCCGTACTACAAGAAAGACGGTTACCTCGACAAACGAAGCCGTGGCACCCGCATCGGTGGTCCGAAGAAAGACGGCATCGTGCGCAATTCGTCAATCGATGTCTACCCGAAGGACATCCTCCGGAGAATCGGTCAACTCGACGACGAAGATCTCGCCATGCTCGGTCTTGGCAACAAGAAGCGGGTGGTTCCGGGTGGTGCGGCCAGTGGCCTCGATTTCACCAAGGCGCCGAAGCCGTCCGAGTACACAGATGCACTCAACCGGGTCATCGACGATGCGAAATCGTTCGCCTGGCCCGGCTACGAGTCAGATGCCTTGTTGGTGCTGTTCATGCGGAGCATGCGGCACGATCCGCAACTCCAGCAGATTCTGATTCACCACGCGATTCCGTATTCAGCGGCGGGCGATGCATACCGGCGTCTGTGCGACCAACTGGGTGTCGTGCTCACCGGCAAGAAGTTCGGCACGCGGCTGACCGATGCGTTGTTCGACGTGAACCGCAACGAAAGGTTCGTCTACGAGACCCGTCACGACCCCGCCCAGTTGCCGTGGCTCGTGCTGGTCGACACGCGCAACGGTGCAGAGTCCGACTTCGCCTAGTCGACGAATTCCACTTCGTTGGCCGCGGCCATCTGTTCGTCAGTCGGCTTGCGGAACAACGCCAGCATGATGAGGCCCGCGAACAGGTAGATGGCGGCCATCAGACGCCAGGCGTTGTCGTACGACGACACCATTGCCGCGGTCACCGGCTCGTTCTTCTTCATGGCGATGGCCACGTTCTTGAGAGCCGGCGCGGCCAATGATGCGGCAAGAGCGGCACCGAGAGCCGACCCGATCTGGCGTGCCGTCGTGTTCAGTGCCGAACCCATTGCAAAACGGGCGGGCGGCAGGAAGGCATTGGCCGAGCTCGACAGCGTCGACATGCTGCAGCCGACACCGATGCCGGTGAGGATCATCAACGGAAGGTAATCGCCCACGTAGTTGGGGGTCGGGGTCATCGTGACGGTCAGCAGGAAGGTTCCGACACTCATCAACACGGACCCGACCATCAGAACCTTTGCGTGGCCCCATCGCACGGCGAGCCTGCCCATCGGTGCGGCAAAGAGCGCCGCCATGATGGGGCCGGGGGCCGTTGCGAGACCGGACCGTGCCGGGCTGTATTCCCAGATCACCTGGATGTACACGGTGTTCAGCAGCCACATGCCGAGGAATCCGATGGAGAAGAACAGGCCCGAGATGTTTGCTGCGACGACGAACGGCAACTTGAACAACTTGAGATCGAGAAGCGGGTTCGGCACGGTGCGGCAGCGCTGGACGAACATCGCAAGCAGCAACAGCCCGAGAAGAAGGGAACCGATGGTGCGGTTGTCGACGTAGCCCCACTCGCTGCTCTGGGTGATCGCAAGGGTCACCAACGCAACGCCGGGGAACCCGTATGCAGTGCCGACGAGGTCGACGTTCTTCGTTGCGTTCGGGTCCTTGCTCTCGTGCAGCAGATTGCGGCCGACGAGCAACGTGAAGATGCAGAAGGGAACGTTGATGAAAAAGAGTGCGCGCCAGTTCAGCCAGTCGACGAGAACACCGCCGGCCGAAGGTCCGAGCGCTGCGGCGAGCCCGCCGACTGCCCCCCAGACACCGATGGCGACGGTGCGCTTCTCGACGGGGAACTCCGGCAGCACGAGTGCGAGCGAGGCCGGTGTGAGCTGTGCGCCGCCGATGGCCTGCACGAGTCGGGCAAGCACCAACAGATGGGTGGTCGGCGCCAGACCGCACAAGACCGACCCGATGCTGAACAGCGTGAGACCGCGCATGAACGAGCGCTTGCGACCGTTCACGTCGGCGAACCGGCCGGCGGTCAGAAGCCCGGCGGCGTAGGCGATGCTGTAGCCCGAGAACACCCAGGGCATCCACGTGGGGTTGCCCAGGTCGTCGGCGATCGTGCGCTCGGCTACCACCACGATGCTGGTGTCGAGAGACACCAGGAAGGTGGCGATTGCCGTGAGACCGAGCACCTTGTGGGCGCGGCTGAACCGTGGGGCGGTTTCTTGGGTCATGGTGTGTCCCCCTGTCGAACAGGTGAACTTTACTAAACAACCCGGTGAACGGGCGTGTCGGAGCTACTGACCCCAGCCGTGCTCGCGTACGGAGTCTCCGTCGGCATCGCGTGCACGACCGCGCCACCTGACCGCACCGGGAGTCTTCGACAGTTTCGCAACCAGCGACTGCATCGGTGTTCCCTCGACTGAGATGATCGCGTCTCTCGCTGCATAGTGCGGGTCGTTTGCGATGTCGCGCATGTCGAGCACGGGTCCGGCCGCCGCCTGGATCTCCTCGAAGATCGCGAGTGCCTCCGCCTGGGTGTGTCCGGCGAACCACTTCTCGATTGCCTCGTCGATGACTGCGCGGTTCTCTATGCGACCGGCAAACGTTGCGAATCGTTCGTCGGAGTCGAGACCGAGCAGGGTCATCACACGCGCCGCGATCGAGTCACTCGACGTCGACATGGCGACGTACCTGCCGTCGCTGCATCTGTAGACACCGCGCGGCACGGTGTACGGAATCAGCGACCCCATGCGTTCCTGCATCTCACCGCGGGTGAGCCACACGGTGACGAGCGGCCCCATGATCTGGAAGATGCTCTCGAGCAGCGACACATCGACCACCTGGCCCTGCTCTGACCAGAGTGCCACCATCGTTGCGAATGCCGCGACTAGCCCGGTGACCTCGTCGGTCAACGCGATCGGGGGAAGCATCGGCCCGCCGCCCGGCATGCCCGTGATCGACGCGAGCCCCGACATCGCCTCGGCGATGGTGGCGAACCCCGGTCGGTTCGCGTACGGGCCCGTCTGCCCGAAACCGCTCACCCGGGTGATCACCAGGTTCGGGTTGCGTGCATGCAGCACATCGGGGCCGAGACCGAGTCTCTCGAGAATCCCGGGCCGCAGGTTCTCCACCAGCACGTCGGCATCGTCGACGAGAGAGAGGAACACTGCGTGGTCGTCGGGGTTCTTCAAGTCGAGCGAGACCACGCGCTTGTTGCGGTTGACGATGCGCCACCACAACCCCTCGCCGTCGGCCGGGTCGCGCCACCCCATGTTGCGCAGGCTGTCGGGAACATCTGGGCGTTCGACCTTGATCACGTCGGCGCCGAAGTCGGCGAGATACCGCGCACAGTTCGGGCCGGCCAGCACGGTCGACATGTCGATGACACGGAGTCCGGCGAGGGCCTGTTGCGCCATGGGGCGTTACGCGCCCGGTCGGGTGCGGCGTGAGATGTGGTTGGATGCCCACCAACGGCCACTGAACCGCCACGACACATTTGCCTTGTCGCGGTGGTCGGTAGACGGCGCAACCGGTCGCGGCCACATCATGGTCACTGCTGCGGCGATCGCGGCGGCCTCTTCCTCGGTCGGCACCGGCGAGACGGAAGCGACGTCGATGTTCATCGTTTCACCACGACCGAGCCGGCGGCCTTGTCGTGCCAGGTCTGCTTCTTCGGGTCCCACAGCATCCACAGAAAACCGAGGCCGAAGACCATGAGACTGAAGTTCGCGACGAGAATGCGCACGAACGCCCGCCACGGCCCGATCGGTTGGTACGTGTGCTGGTCGACGATGAGCACGCTGACGCCACGCCGGAACGGGCTGCCGCCGCGGCCTTCCCAGATGATCTGCAGCGCGATGATCAGACCGATTCCGGCGATGGTCAGGATGGCCGCGAAGATGCTGCCGTCTTCCGAGCCGCTGATCGCGATCACGATCGCGATCACCATCACGACACCGAGATAGGCGACCAGTGAATTCAACGAATCGAGAATGCGACCGAGAAGACGCTGCCCGAAGCTTGCGAGCACCTCGTTGCCCGTGTTGAACACCGTCGGCTGCGGTGCATCGTTCGGGTTCGGGGCGGGCCAGTTGTTTTCTTCTGACATGGTGGTTTCCTACAGAGGCATGTTGCCGTGCTTGCGGCGGGGGAGTTCCTCGCGCTTGGTCTGCAACATGCGCAGTCCGGCGATGACCTTGCGGCGTGTGTCGGCCGGGTCGATCACGTCGTCGACGTAGCCGCGTTCGGCCGCCGCGTACGGGTTGGCGTATTTCTCGGTGTACTCGGCCACGAGTTCGTTGCGCCGTGCCACCGGGTCGGCGGCCTGCTGCAGTTCGCGCTTGTACACGATCTCGACGGCGCCCTGGGGGCCCATCACCGCGAGCTCGGCGGTCGGCCATGCATAGGCAAGGTCGGCGCCGATCGACTTCGAGTTCATCACCACGTACGCGCCGCCGTAGGCCTTGCGGGTGATGATCTGGATGCGCGGAACCGTCGCCTCACAGAAGGCGTAGAGCAGTTTTGCGCCGTGCCGGATGATGCCCTCGTGCTCCTGGTTGACGCCGGGGAGAAAGCCGGGAACGTCGACGAACGTGACGAGGGGAATGTTGAACGCGTCGCACGTGCGGACGAAGCGCGCGGCCTTCTCGGACGACTCGATGTCGAGCACGCCCGCAAATGCCATCGGCTGGTTGCCGACGACGCCGACGGTCATGCCGTCGAGCCGTGAGAAACCGCAGGTGATGCTGGTTGCCCAGTGCGGGAAATACTCGAAGTACTCGCCGTTGTCGACAACCTCACGGATCACCTTCTTCATGTCGTAGGGCTGGTTGGGTGACACGGGGAGAATGTCACGCAGTGCATCGCACGACCTGTCGGCATCGTCAGACGGATCTTCGGCCGGGGGCTCCTCGAGATTGTTCTGCGGAAGGAACGAAAGGAGAAAGCGCACGTCGTCGAGGCACGCCTGTTCGTCGGCCGACACGAAGGTCGCGACACCGCTCTTCGAGGCATGGCTCATCGCACCGCCGAGTTCCTCGAGCGTCACGTCTTCGCCGGTGACCGTCTTGACCACGTCGGGCCCGGTGATGAACATGTGGCTCGACTCTCGCACCATGAAGATGAAGTCGGTCATCGCGGGCGAGTACACGGCGCCGCCGGCGCACGGCCCGAGAATCACGGAGATCTGCGGGATGACACCCGAGGCCTGCACGTTGCGGTGGAAGATGCCGCCGTACGACGCGAGCGAGACGACGCCCTCCTGGATTCGTGCGCCCGCACCGTCGTTCAGACCGACAACCGGTGCCCCGACCTTGAGTGCAAGGTCCATCAACTTGTGGATCTTCTCGGCGAACACCTCACCGAGCGCACCGCCGAAGACCGTGAAGTCCTGCGAGAAGAGGAACACCTTGCGGCCCTCGATGGTGCCCCAACCCGTGATGACGCCGTCGGTGTATGGGCGTTCCTCGAGACCTGCGGCGTGTGCGCGGTGGCGGGCCAGCATGTCGAGTTCGTGGAACGAGCCCGGGTCGCAGAGGTACTCGATGCGTTCGCGGGCGAGCATCTTGCCCTTGCTCTTGTGGCGCTCGACCGACCGCGGGCTGCCTGCGTTCCGGGCCTGCTCCTGGCGACTTCTGAGGTCGTCGATCTTGTCCTGCATGCTGGCGGCGGTCGTGTCTGTCACGGGGGAAACGCTACTGCCGTCGGGCCCCACCGAACCCATTCAATGCGGGGTCACGCTGTCACATGTGCCCTGAATCCCGCGGGAATCAGCCCGCGGGCGCCACCGTGGTGGCAACCGGTGAGGTCGTGGTGGGCGCCACGGTGGCCACAGGAACCGTCGTGGTGGTGACTGTCTTCAGGCCCTGTTTCGGCACCGTGGTCACGGTGACTCCGTCAGCGATGATGAACTGGCCCGACAGGGTCTCGAGTTCGCCGATGGTCGACACGCCGGTGACCTCGAGTTTCCAGAGGCCGGCCGCGCGGAACTGGAAACCGGCGTCAGCATTGATGAGCGCACCGCCGGGTCGGGTGATGGGCACGTTGACCGTGTACCCGGAGAAGTTCGGGTTCTCGGGTGTGAGCCTGACGACGAAGTTCTGGATGCGTTCCGGGCCGAAGAGTTCGATGAGCATCTGGTTCGCGCCGACGTTGCCAGGCGTGATCGACACGCGCACACGGAAGTCGTCATTCCCCTCGAGATCCTGCACGATTGCGTAGTCGATGCGCGGCCCCTTGTCCGCGGGAAGCACGTACGGGGGCCGCATCGCCATCAGCCATGACGACGCGGCGAGAACCACGATGCTCAGCGTGAGTTCGACGCCCACGGGTTTCTTCAGCCGGTACACCGCCCGCTCGTTCAACGATTTCGCCTTGTGCAGACCACGCGAGATGAACTGACGCACCGCCGAGCTCACGAAGAGCATGCCACCGACCAGCAACGTCTTCAGCAGCACCACACGACCGTGGCCGCTGTTCACGAGGCTGAGTCCGTCGATGCGCCACACCTGCACCGCCCCGGTTGCGACGATGCCGAATGCGATCGGGTTCGCGATGCGAGTCCAGCCGTGCATCGCCTCGACAAGATCCGATCCGCCCGGACCGTGGAGAACGACGCGCCACATGATCGCGATGGCCCCGACCCACACCGCGATCAGGGCCATGTGCACAACGTTCAGCACGACGCCGAACACCACGGCGCGGCCCGTGAAACGGTCGAAACCGTATGTCATCGCGATGAACCCGAGAATCGCGACTGTCGGGGCGCCGAACGTCTCGAACAGAACTCGTTCGGTGATCCACACCACCCACGCGAGCGCCGCAACCAGCAGGAACCTCACCAGGAGTGCGCGGCCCTCGGTGATGTCGAGCATCGGCCCCCACGACGTGGGCGACAGGGCCGACCCGATGCCGCTGCCGGATTCACGCGCCGTCACGAGAGCCATCTGCAGGTACAGCGACAGCAACGCAAGCACCGACACCTGCCGGAAGTACCTCTCACCGACGGGGTACTCGACCCCCTCGGGCCACGCGAGCCGGATGAACACGACTCCACCGAAGAGGGCACTGACGAAGAAGAACGAGAGCCATCTCATGAGCCCGATGGGCCCGCCGAGGCGCGGCTCTGCCTCGGGTGTGTCGGTGGGTACCCCGGGAATCGTCGGTGAGGTGGTGCCGGGAACACTGTCGGGAACTGTGGTCGTGGGCACCACGTTCGAGGTGAAGGTGTACGACCCGGCGCTTCCGTCGGGAAGTGTCCAGTCGACCTTGCAGGTGCCGTTGCCGAGAACCTGCGTGAGTGCGGCCGACACGGTGACGCCGTCTGACCCCAGCTGAGGTGACGCAAGGTTCGTGATCTTGTTGTCGCACGTCAGCACGAGCCCCATCTGTGCGACTGCATCTGCTCCACCCACCGGCTGGGTGAACCGGAGCTGAATCTGCGTCGGCGCCAGGGTGATGACCTCACCGGCCCCGGGGGTGGATGACTCGACTGTGTTGTCGCCCGCGGCAACGGCGCGGCCCGACATCAGCGAGAACGCTGTCAGCCAGAGAACGATGAAGGTGAGAAGGCGACGCATGGGTTCAGAAAACGGTAGCCATTCGGGCACCGTGGCGGTGGCTCAACGATGGCACACTCCCACCCCCGATGCACCTCATTGGTAGGGTCAGTTCGATGGCCACGCAGTCCCTGTACCGACGCTTCCGACCCCGGAAGTTCTCAGAGTTGTACGGCCAAGACCATGTCGTGCGGGCACTTCGCAACGCAGTCATCAACGGTCGCGAGGGCCAGGCGTATCTCTTCTCCGGCCCGCGCGGCACCGGCAAGACGACCACCGCCCGCATTCTTGCGAAGGTGCTGAATTGCGAGAAGGCGGTGAAGGGCGAGCCGTGCGGTGAATGCGACTCGTGCAAGTCGGTCGATGCGGGCATCAGCTACGACGTTCTCGAACTCGACGCCGCCAGCAACAACGGTGTGCAGGAGATCCGCGACATCATCGAGCGCGCCTCCATGGCAAGCCCGGGCCGGCACCGTGTGTTCATCCTCGACGAAGTGCACATGCTGTCGCGGGCGGCCGAGGCGGCTCTGTTGAAGACTCTCGAAGAGCCTCCCGCACAGGTGGTGTTTGTGCTGGCGACCACCGACCCGCAGAAAGTCTCCGAGACGATCCGCAGCCGTGTGCAGCACCTGCAGTTCCATCTCTTGCCCATCGACGAACTCGAGAAATACGTCCGCCATGTCATTGCAGAGGCGAACCTCGAGGTCGACGACGACTCGATCGCCCTCGTTCTCCGGCAGGGCGGCGGCAGTGCGCGCGACACCCTGTCTGCGCTCGAACTGGTTGTCTCGGGCGGCGGCGACGGCACCGACTCGCTGCACCTCGAGGAGATCGTCAGGGCAATCATCAACCGCGACCACGGTTCGGCACTCACCGCGATTGCACAGGCCATGCAACGCGGTCGCGACCCGTACACCTACGCCGAAGACGTCGTGCGTGTCATGCGTGACTGTTTCCTCTCGATCATGTCGCCCGACCTCGTGCAACTTCCGGCCGCGCGCATCGCCGAGATCTCGGCACAGGCCCGCGACCTCGGTGCACAGCGAATCGTGCGCGTGATGGAGGTTCTCGGCAGCACCATGGTCGAGATGCGTCATGCTCCGGATGCTCGGTTGTTGCTCGAGGTCGCAATCGTGCAGCTCGCGTCGCCGGCGTTCGACGACAGCAACGAGAATCTGCTCGCCCGTGTCGCCCAGCTCGAAGAGGCAGTGAAGCAACTGAAAGAGAACGGGGTCGCCGCCGCGCTGCCACCGGCACCGGTGAACCCCGCGACGGGCCGGGCAAAGATCGGCGGCCGCGCATCGGCGCCAACGGTCGACCCCTCGGTTCCCACAGAGAGTCCCTCCACCGGTGACCCGACCGGGCCGGTTGTCGCCCCGGTTGTGGCGAGCACGCCCGAGCCGCAGCCCGACCCTGTCCAGGTCTCCGATGCGACGAAAGACCCCGCCCAGGCGTGGCCGCAGATCACTGACTCGATGAAGGGCCTCTCGAAAGCGTTGTTCAAGCCGGCCGTCATCGAGTCGTTCGACGGCAAGAAACTCACCATCAAGATGCCGTCGAACACCCCGCTGCAACGTGCGCGGGAACGCGAGGCAGAAGTTGTCGCCGCGGTCAAGAGCATCTGCGGTGTCGTCTGCAGTGTCACTTTCGTGCAGGCAGATCCCACCTCGGGAACCGAGCGACCGAAGATCGAGACCCCGCCGGAGACCCCGACCATCGACAAGATCGTCGCCGACGACCCCCACAAGGCCATTGACCTGAACGAGACAGTCGTCGTCGAGAGCGCCGACGACCCGCTCGTCAAGATTCTCCAGTCTGAGTTCCCCGAGGGATCCGTGGTCGACGACGACACTTCGCCCAACGAGCGCTGACCATGGCCAGCCCCTACACGCCACCGGTGCAGATTCTCATCGACGAACTCGGGCGACTCCCGGGCATCGGCCCCCGCAGCGCACAGCGCTTGGCGCTTCATCTCATCAAGTCGAACGACGACGACGTGGCACGGCTTGCACGCTCGATCATCGAGGCCAAGCAGAAGGTGCGGTTCTGCGAGCGCTGTTTCAATCTCGCCGATTCGCATCTGTGCAGCATCTGTTCCGACGCAAAACGTGAATCGACGATTCTGTGCGTGGTCGAGGACTCCCGCGACATCGCCGCACTCGAACGCACGGGCGGCTTCCGCGGCCGGTACCACGTGTTGCTCGGACTCATTGACCCGTTGCAGGGCGTCAGCCCCGAGAACCTGAAGGTTCGCGAGTTGGTGGCACGCATAAAACCCGAGGGCATCACCGAGGTCGTCGTCTGCACCAGCAACAACACCGAGGGTGACGTCACCGCGATGTATCTCGCCCGCATGCTGTCGCCGCTGGGCATCGAGGTGTCGCGGCTCGCGAGCGGGCTGCCCGTCGGTGGAGACATCGAATTTGCCGACGAGGTCACTCTCGGTCGCGCGTTCGACAACCGACGCCGACTCGATCCCTAGGCGCCACCGTCTGTGCGGGGCTCTCCCGACTTGTGGGCGCGCACGGGTTGTGCGTGGTAGATGCCCGAGTGGCCGCTCGACACGTATGCCACCACACATGCGACGGCGAAACACGCGAGCCCGTTCCCGCCGAACAGTTCGACACCGAGAACCGTGCACGCGAGCGGGGCATTCGTCGCACCCGCGAGCACCGCAACAGCACCGAGAATCGCGAACACCGCGATGTCGGCACCGATGATGTGGGCGAAACTGGCGCCGGCCATCGCGCCGACCACGAAGAGCGGGATGAACTCTCCGCCCACGAAACCGCTTCCGATCGTGAGAGAGGTGAGGGCCAGTTTCGTCGCCCATTGGCCCCCTGCCGACCCGTTCATGGCCTCGATCGCAAGCGGAATCGAGAGCCCCTGGTAGTCGCGCCATCCGAAGGAAAGAACGAGAACAGCAATCAGCACGCCACCGACCATCGGCCGCGCGGGGGGCCACGAGACGAAGCGGGCTGCGAGCATTCTCACGGCGCGGGTCGCATGAACGAACAACACCGCAACGAGACCGGCGATCACACCGAACGCAATGACACGCCCCACAAGAGACCAGGTGGTGTCGATGGCAGGGAAGACCGGGTACCGGGTGTGGCCGACACCGAGCCCGCGGACCACTGCGTCACCGACGAAACCCGCGACAAAAGCGGGGACGATGGCCTCGTAGCGCACTCGTCCGATCTTCTGTATCTCCATTGCGAACACGGCACCCGCGACGGGTACGCCGAACACCGAACCGAAACCAGCCGAGACCGCGGTGACCAACATGATCGACCGTTCGTCGCCGGTGAGCCGGAGTCTCCTGCTGATCGGGTCGGTGACCCCCGCGGCGAACTGAAGTGCCGCGCCCTCACGCCCTGTGGATCCACCCGCCACGTGCGACAACACGCTCGCGCCGAAGATGAGCGGTGTGAGACGGAAGGGGATCCATTCCGACTGTGAGTGAACCTGGTCGATGATCAGGTTGGTGCCCCGTTCGAGACCCCGTCCGAGATGGTGGTACGCGAGGCCGACGACCAGCCCTGCGGCCGGAAGCGTGAAGACCAACCACGAATTCGAGTTGCGGGTGTCGGTCGCCCAGTCGAGTGACTCGAGGAACGCGGCAGAGAGCAATCCGCTGGGTATGCCGACCACAACGGCAAGAGCCACCCAACGGGCGACGTGGCGCGCCCTGTCGAGTGGCTCCATCACCATGTGACCGTACGGTCGTGTCAGACGGTGCGAACGATGATGGCGTCGCCCTGGCCGCCGCCACCGCACAGCGCTGCGGCACCGACTCCGCCGCCGCGGCGACGGAGTTCGTGAAGGATCGTGAGCGCAAGACGGTTGCCGCTCATGCCGATGGGGTGACCGAGCGCGATGGCGCCGCCGTTCACGTTGACGATGTCGTCTTTGATGCCGAGTTCACGCATCGATGCGATGCCGACCGCGGCGAATGCCTCGTTCAACTCGAACAGGTCGACATCTGACACCTTCATGTTCACGCGGTCGAGCGCACGGAGAATCGAGCGGCTCGGCTGGTGCAACAACGATGCGTTGTCCGGGCCGGCGACCATTCCGTACGACACGATCTCGCCGAGTGGCTTCACGCCGCGCGCCTCGGCGGCTTTCTTCGACATGACCACGACAGCAGAGCCGCCGTCAGAGATCTGGCTCGCGTTCGCGGCGGTGATGGTGCCCTCCTTGTCGAAGGCGGGCTTCAGCGACGCGAGCGAATCCATTGTGGTGTCGGCGCGGACACCCTCGTCGTTCTTCACGATCACGGGGTCACCCTTGCGCTGCTTGACGGCGACGTCGACAATCTCGTCGGCGAGTTTCCCCGAGGCGATTGCTGCCGCGGCACGCTGGTTGCTCTTCATCGCGGCGTCGTCCTGCTCGTCGCGCGAGATGCCGCCGGCGGTGTAACGCTCGGTGCCGAGGCCCATGAGGCACGCATCAAACGCGCACCACAGACCGTCACGAACGATTGCGTCCTGCAGTTCGGTGTTTCCGTAACGGAAGCCGCCGCGCGCACCCTGCGCGAGGTACGGCGCGTTGGTCATCGATTCCATGCCGCCGGCGACAACGATGTCGGCCTCACCGTTGGCGATCATCTGGTCGGCGAGGTAGATCGAGTTCAGACCCGAGAGACACACCTTGTTGATGTTCACCGACGGAACGTTCATCGGGATGCCCGCAAGAACCGCTGCCTGTCGTGAGGGAACCTGACCCTGACCTGCCATGAGAACCTGGCCCATGATCACGTGTTCGACTTCTTCCGGCTTCACGCCTGCGCGCTCGAGCGCGGCCTTGATCGCGAAGCCACCGAGCTCTGCGGCACTGAATGAAGAAAGTACACCGCTCATCTTTCCGATGGGAGTACGCGCTCCAGCGACGATGTATGAACCAGCCATGACTGCCTCCGAGAGAGAAGTGCACCGAGGGGTGCGAAGTAGGTGAAATCAGGCTAGGAGATGGAACCCGAAATCTCGCTATCGTCGTGCGAATGGACCAAATCCTCCAAGCCATCATGAATGGTGCCTCGGGTGAAGAACTCGCGGCCATCCCCCTTCCGTCCACCTACCGAGCGGCGTTCGTCCGCAAGGAAGAGCAGAACATGTGGGACGGAGTCCCCAGCCAGGACAAGGACCCCCGCAAGAGTCTTCATGTCGGCGAGGTTCCGCTTCCCGAACTGGCCCCGGACGAGGTGGTCATGGCCGTCATGGCGTCGAGCATCAACTTCAACACCGTGTGGACCAGCATCTTCGAGCCGATCAGCACCTTCGGCGCGCTCGCACGGCTCGGTCGCGAGAGTGCATGGGCCAAGCGCCACGATCTCGACTACCACGTCGTTGGTTCCGACGCATCGGGTGTCGTGCTGCGGGTCGGCAGTGCCGTCCGCAACTGGAAGCCGGGCGACAGGGTCACGGTTCACTGCAACCACGTCGACGACCAGGATCCTTCGTCGCACAGCGACTCGATGATGGGCTCGAACCAGCGCATCTGGGGTTACGAGACCAACTTCGGCGGTCTTGCCGATCTTGCGGTGGTGAAGGCCAACCAGTTGATGCCGAAGCCGGCGCACCTCACCTGGGAGGAAGCAGCCGTGAACGGTCTCTGCAACTCGACGAGCTACCGCATGCTGGTGTCGCCGAACGGCGCGAACATGAAGCAGGGCGACGTCGTGTTGATCTGGGGCGCATCGGGCGGCATCGGCGCGTACGCACTGCAGTACGTGCTGAACGGCGGCGGGATTCCCGTCGCTGTGGTGTCGTCAGAAGAGAAAGAAGCGATCCTGCGCGAGATGGGGTGCGAGAACATCATCAACCGCAAGAAGGCCAACTACAAGTTCTTCAAAGACGACGGTTCACATGACGAGACCGAGTGGCGCCGCCTGGGCGGCGACATCCGCAAGCTGGTCGGCGAGGATCCGGACATCGTGTTCGAGCACCCCGGCCGCAGCACCTTCGCTGCGTCGATCTACGTGGTCAAGAAGGGCGGCAAGGTCGTCACCTGTGCCGCCACGAGCGGCTACATGATGGAGTTCGACAACCGTCACTTCTGGATGCGTCTGAAGACCCTCATCGGTTCCCACTTCGCGAACTACAAGGAGTCGTTCGAGGCAAACCGCCTCATCGCCAAGGGCATGATCCACCCTGTGATGTCGCAGGTGTTCGCTCTCGAGCAGGTCGGCGAGGCCGCATACCAGGTGCACAACAACATGCACGAGGGCAAGCTCGGCGTGCTGTGCCTGGCGCCTGCCGAGGGTCTCGGTGTCGACGACCCCGAGTTGCGCGCCAAGGTCGGGGACAAACTGAACTGGTTCCGTCGGTAGGAAAGAAACAGGAGACGCACATGTTGTTGACAGAGATTGATCACGTTGCGATCGCGGTGAAAGACCTCGAGGCAGCGATCGAGTACTACAAGCAGGCATTCGGCGCCACGGTCGACCACCGCGAGGTCGTCGAGTCTGACGGTGTCGAGGAGGCATTGCTGAAGGTGGCCGAGAGCTACGTGCAGTTGCTCACACCGACCCGCGACGATTCACCGGTTGCCAAGGCCATCGAGAAGCGAGGCGAGGGTCTGCACCACATCGGCTACCGCGTGAACGACTGCGCCGAGGCGCTCGCATCGATGGTGGCCGCCGGCGCCACCCCGATCGACAAGGCCCCGCGCCCCGGGTCGCGCGGCACCACGGTCGCGTTCATCCACCCCAAGGGCAGCTTCGGCACCCTGATCGAACTCGTCCAGGAGTGACCCGCCGCCCGTGAGGGCGATTGGCAACCTGCCGCACGGTTCCGTAAACACCCCGCATGCGTTCGGTGGTGTGGGTGGTCGTTGCAGCCGTGCTCGGGTCAGCGAGCGGGCACCTCGCGCGGCGCGACAGCGAACGACAACGACTGCGCGGGTCGTGCTTCGCCGATGTCCGGTTCACGTCGCACCGGGCGAGCACCGCGGTGGCGTGTGTGTTCTGCGCCTCTGTGGTTGCCCTGTCGGCGCGGGCGAACGGCGACCTCGTGGTCTTGAACCACTGCATTCTTGTGTGGTCGGGTACCTGGCTGTCGTTCGTCGACATCGACACCCACACGGTTCCGCGTCGCAGCCAGATTGCCGTGGTGTGTGCGGCTACCCCTGTGCTGGTTCTGTCGTCTTCGGCCGGCGCCGAGGTGTCGCTCGGCGGTGCAGTGACCGGTTCGTTCGCGATGTGGGGTGTGATGAAGGCGACGGAACTTCTGTCGCGCGGTGACATCGGCCCTGCTGACGCAGTGTTTGCGGGCCATCTGGGCATGTTCGTCGGTGCCCGGTCAGTGTCGCTGGTTCCGGCGGCGTTGGTGACCGCATTCGTCTGTGCCGGTGTCGTTGCTCTCGCGTTGCTGGTGGTGTGCAGGTTCGGCAGGCGCAGCCAGATTCCGTTCGCACCGTTCCTTTTTCTCGGATCTGTCGTCGCGGTTCTACGATGAGGCACAACTTCGAGGGGAGAGTGTCGTGTCGGAATTGAAGGGAATGGTTGCCGTCGTCACCGGGTCGTCGAGCGGCATCGGCGAGCGCATCGCACAGAGGCTGTCTGAACTGGGTGCATCCGTGGTGGTCAACTCGGCGAGCAGCGTCGAGGCCGGCCAGAAGGTGGCAGATGCACTGCCGGCAGAGTCGCTGTACGTACAGGCCGACATCAGCGACAAGGCGCAGTGCGAGAAGCTTCTCGCCCGCACGATCGAACGCTTCGGGAAACTCGATCTTCTCGTGAACAACGCCGGATGGACAACGCTGGTTCCGCACGGTGATCTCGACTCTCTCACCGACGAGATCTTCATGAAGACCTTCGAGGTCAATGTGTTCGGCACATGGTGGCTGACGAAGGCGGCAATGCCGTACCTGCGCGAGTCAAGCGACGGTCACGTCGTGAACATCACCTCTGTCGCGGGTGTGCGCCCGATGGGTTCGTCGATCGCGTACTCGATGACGAAAGCCGCGCTCAACCAGATGACCCGCCTCATGGCCAAGAGCCATGGTCCGGTGCGGTTCAACGCGGTCGCACCCGGGCTGGTGGAGACCCCGTGGACCAAGGACTGGGCCACACAGCACGCCGGCATCGCGATGATCAACCCCATCAAGCGTTCGGCGACTCCCGACGACTGTGCCGAGGCGACGCTCGCTCTGGTGCGCAACAAGTACGTCACCGGCGAGGTGTTCGTCGTCGACGGCGGTCTCACCCAGGTGAGCTAGCGACCGCGGAACGGCTGGATGCCGTCCGCAGGCACGACACCGAGACGTCCGCGCTGGTAGTCGTCGAACGCCTGCTGCAGTTCGGCGCGTGTGTTCATCACGAAGGGTCCGTACTGCTCGACGGGCTCGCCGATCGGTTCGCCACCGAGAAGTATCACGTCGAGAGGTTCGTGCGGCGATGCCTCGAGTGTGATCACGTCGCCATCACCGAAGACCACTGCCTGACCGAGACCGAATGCCAGACGCTCTGCTCCGACGAAACCCGACCCCTTCAGCCCGTACGCGAGAGCATTGAACGCCGGGTTCCACGGAAGCGTCATTCGCGACCCCGGTGAGATTGTTGCGTGGGCCATCACGATCGGTGTGTGCGTGGAACCGGGCCCTTTTGTTCCTGCAAGATCACCAGCAATCAGCCGGATCAATGTTCCGGCATCGGGAGTGGTGAGCAACGGCACCATTGCCGCCTCGAGGTTCTGGTAAGCGGGTGCAATCATCTTGCTGCGGGAGGGAAGGTTGACCCACAACTGGAGCCCGTGGAAGAGACCACCCTTGATCACGAGGCTCTCAGGAGGTGTCTCGATGTGCAGGATTCCGCCGCCCGCCGTCATCCACTGTGTGTCGCCGTCAGAGATGACGCCACCTCCACCGTGGGAGTCCTGGTGGATGAACGCACCGTCCATGATGTACGTGACGGTCTCGAAACCTCGGTGCGGGTGCCAGTCGGTGCCACGAGGTTCGTACGGGCCGTAGTCGACCTCGCCCATCTGGTCCATCATGATGAACGGGTCGAGAGCAGATTTTGAGATGCCCGCGAAAGCACGACGCACGGGGAAACCCTCACCCTCGAATCCGCGCGGTGCGGTTGTCAGTGCACGCACTGCACGTTCACGGGCGTCGGCAGAGGGCGCGGGCAGACGGGGAAGAGTGAGCGTGTCGGCAGTGACGGCAGGCATGGGGGCTCCTATCGTTGAGGTCGCAACAATGTAGTTGCGCCCACAACGATAACGCCCGGACCATGCCGCCACAACGGCTCTGCCACACTGTGGTGGTGATAGTTCATCTCATCGACGGCACCTACGAGTTGTACCGGCAGCACTTCGGTCAGGCGGTGCGTCACCGCACTCCGCCGCCGTTGTCGGCCTCGCGGGGCGTGGTCACCTCGACCCTGCAGTTGCTGGCGGGGGGAGCCACCCATGTCGCGGTCAGTGTCGACCATGTCATCGAGAGCTTCCGCAACGAGCTGTACGACGGCTACAAGACCTCGGAGGGAATGGAGCCCGAGATTCTCGAACAACTTCCGGTGATGCAGGAAGCATTGCGTGCACTGGGGGTGCCGGTGTGGTCGATGGTGAAGTACGAGGCCGATGACGGTCTTGCCGCCGCGGCAGCCCGGGCAGACGCTGACGCCCGCGTCGACCAGGTGCAGATGCTCACCCCCGACAAGGACCTCGGTCAGATGGTGAAGGGCAACAGGGTCGTGCAGTACGACCGTCGAAACGATGTGATCATCAACGAATCGGCCGTCATCGAGAAGTTCGGTGTCGGCCCGGCGAGCATCGCTGATTGGTTGGGTCTTGTGGGCGACACGGCCGACGGCTTTCCCGGGCTGCCGGGGTGGGGCGCAAAGAGCGCCTCGGCTGTTCTTGCCAGGTACCTGCACATCGAGAGCATCCCCGACGACGAGACCCGGTGGCAGGCCGACGGCGTTGCGGTGCGCGGGGCCGCAAAACTTGCCGCGACTCTGCGTGAGAGCCGCGATGACGCAATGTTGTTCAAGAAGATCGCAACGGTCGTCACCGATGTCGACGACGATGTACCAGTCGGGTCGGTCGACGACTGGGAATGGCGGGGACCCACAAAGGAACTCGCGAAGATCGCGCAACGTCTCGAGATGACCGATCTTGTCGAGCGAGCAGAACGGGCGATGATCGGTCGCTGAACCCCCGCCGGTCGGTTCGCACGGGGCCCATGGGCAGTGAAGTGACGGCCAGGCGAACTGCGGCGCACGATCGTTCCCGTGTGGAGGC
>CAYRUT010000017.1:0-218 GCA_964427545.1 uncultured Bifidobacterium sp.
GAGCATCGCGAGGTTCGTCTTGCCGCATGCCGACGGGAATGCCGCGGCGATGTACTTCGAGGCGCCTTCGGGGTTGGTGAGCTTGAGGATGAGCATGTGCTCTGCCAGCCAGCCGGCGTCGCGCGCCATCACCGATGCGATGCGCAGCGCGAAGCACTTCTTGCCGAGCAGGGCGTTCCCGCCGTAACCCGAGCCGTACGACCAGATCTCGCGGGTCT
>CAYRUT010000017.1:248-28538 GCA_964427545.1 uncultured Bifidobacterium sp.
ACTTGTTGTCGGGGTTGCACGGCCAAGCAGAGCTCGACTGGCCCGGTGCGAGGGGGTCACCGACCGAGTGAACGCACGGGACCCAGTCGTTGTTGCCGAGCACGTCGAGTGCGCCCTGGCCCATGCGGGTCATGATGCGCATGCTGACGGCCACGTACGCACTGTCGGTGAGCTGCACACCGATGTGGGCGATGGGGGAGCCGAGCGGCCCCATCGAGAAGGGCACCACGTACATGGTGCGGCCGCGCATCGCGCCCTTGTAGAGAGAGTTCATCTCGGCGCGCATCTCTGACGGTTCGCGCCAGTTGTTGTTCGGGCCTGCGTCTTCTGCCTTTGCCGAACAGATGAACGTGCGGTCTTCCACGCGCGCCACGTCGCCCGGGTCGGAGTGTGCCCAGTAGCTGTTCGGGCGCTTCGCCTCGTCGAGCTTGGTGAACGTGCCGGCATCGACAAGTGACTGACAGAGAGCCTCGTACTCGTCTGCCGAACCGTCACACCAGTAGATCGACTCTGGTTGGAGAATCTCTGCCCAATCGTTCACCCACTGCTGAAGGCGGGTGTTTGCAGTGCTTGCAGCCATCGGTTGACCTCGGTTTTGGAAATGGTGTCCGCGGCGACGCCCGGTGTTTCCCGTGCGTTCACCTCGGGTGGTTGACCACAGCCTAAAACTTAGGTGCCGGGCGTACCCATGTCCGATTCTGAGCCGAGACTGAGACTTGTGGCACGACCCGACGGGTCGAGCTGGAACACCACGCGCTGGCCCTGTCGAAGCATGCGGAAGATCGATCCGTCGAGGGCGCCGGGGGCCAGGTTGTATTCGGAGAGGTCGGTGTCGCTGATGATGACGCCGTCACCGCTGGTGGGGTCGTAGGCCTTGATGACGCCCTGCATGGGTGCCTCTAGCGGCCGGCCTTGACGACTTTGCCCGACTTGATGCAGGCAGTGCAGGCGTACACGCGGCGGGGTGCGCCCTTCACGATCGCGCGGACGCGCTGGATGTTCGGGCTCCAACGGCGCTTGGTGCGCACGTGTGAGTGCGACACAGACATGCCCCACGACGGGCCCTTGCCACAAACTTCGCAAACTGCAGCCATGTTGAAAACCTCTTCGGATCGGCGAAAGGCAGTCGGGGCCTTTCGAACGCGAAGGTAAAAACTACCAGCGAGAGCGAAGTGACCCCAACCGATGCCACGAATCGGGGAAATCCGGGGAGTAATCACCCGGACCCCTGCGGTCACTAGCCTGAAGCCTCGTGGCAGGGGTTGACGTTCTCGGGGCTGAAGCGCTCAGGTCGGTCGTGGTGACCTTCCGGGACACCATGAAGGCCCATCAGGCCTCGGTCAACCGCCTGAACGTGTATCCGGTGCCCGACGGCGACACCGGCACGAACATGGCCCGCACCCTCGATGCGGTGGTCGCCGAACTCGGCGGGGCCGCCCCCGACATGGCGTCGACCTGCCAGGCGATCAGCCACGGGTCGTTGATGGGTGCCCGAGGGAACAGCGGCGTGATCCTCAGCCAGATCCTCCGTGGGCTGTCGTCGTCGTTGAGCGGCACGGCCGACGCGGGAGCGGGCGCGACGGAGTTCTCGGGCGCACTCACGAAGGCCGCCGCTGCCGCGTACGAAGCGGTGCTGAAACCGATCGAGGGCACCATCCTCACTGTCGTGCGCGAGTCTGCCGAGGGCGCCGCGTCTGCGGTCGCGGCCGGCAAGACCCTGGTCGACGTGGTGAGCGCCGCACGCGACAGTGGCCGTGACGCACTCGCGCGAACACCCGACATGCTGCCCGTTCTGAAAGACGCCGGGGTCGTCGACGCCGGTGGCGCAGGGTTTCTGCTGTTGCTCGATTCGTTCATGCACGTGCTCGGCGGTGAAGACCTGCCCGAACCCGACGAATCGGCGGGTCCGAGCGCGGAACAACTGGAGACGGTCGCCAAGCGGCATCACGACGACGGAACCGTCGACGTGAGCGAACTGCGCTACGAGGTCATGTTCCTGCTCGATCTCGACGATGCACGCGCGGGAGAGTTCAAGTCGGCGTGGGGAACCATCGGCGACTCGATCGTGGTCGTCGGTGGCGACGGCCTCTACAACTGCCACATCCACACGAACGACATCGGCGCCGCGATCGAGGCTCCTCTGCTGCTGAACGGCCGGCCCCGCAACATCCGTGTCACCGACCTCTTCGAGGAGGTCGCCGAGGAGCACGCCGCCCGCGAGGCAGAGCTCGGCGAACCGGTGCAGGCGCGAACGCACACGCCGTCGCTGCCTCCGGTGACGTGCGCGGTCGTGGCGGTGGCCAGCGGCGACGGTCTCGCCGAACTGTTCGGTCAACTCGGCGTGCACGGTGTCATCTCGGGCGGGCAGACCCTCAACCCCTCGACCGCAGAGTTGCTCGCGGCTGTCGAGCACATGAACGCACGGCAGGTCGTCATTCTCCCCAACAACAAGAACATCATTCCCGTGGCCAAGCAGATCGACGCACTCACCACAAAAGACGTGCGCGTCGTGCCCACCTGTTCGATGCCCGAGGCGCTTGCTGCATTGGTGACCTACGACCCCGAGGCGTCGGCCGAGTCGAACGCGCGGGCGATGACCGCAGCGGCTGAGTCGGTGGCGACGGGCGAGATCACACAGGCAGTCCGCGACACCAACACCGATGCGGGAAAAGTCACCGAGGGCGACTGGATCGGTCTCGTGCGCGGCGACGGCATCGTGTCGATCGCAGGCACCATGGTGGGGTCGGCCACCCAGTTGCTCGATCATCTCATCGACGACTCGCGCGAGTTGCTCACGATCGTGACCGGCGAGGGTTCCTCCACCGCGTCGACCGACCAGATCGTCGCGTGGGTCACAGAGAACCGACCCGAGGTGGCCGTCGAGATCCACGTCGGCGGTCAGCCCCTGTACCCCTACCTGTTCGGCATTGAGTAGCGCACCGCTGACACTGCGCGACCTCGACCAACTGGGTCTGGAACGCATCAAGGGAATCGGCGAGAAGGCACAGGCGGCGCTCGAGTCGTTCGGCGTCTTCAGTGTTCTCGATCTTCTCGAGACCTACCCACGCCGGTACATCGACCGCACCAACATGGCGACCCTGCGCGACCTGCAGCTCGGGGTCGACACGTTGGTGATGGTGCAGGTCGAGCGGTGCCGCTCGATCCAGACGAAGAACGGCAGGGTGATGGTCACGGCGACCGTTGCCGACGAGACGGGGAAGCTTTCTCTCACGTTCTTCAACCAGCGCTGGCGCGAGAAGCAGCTGCAGCCCGGTGTCGAGATCGCGGTGTTCGGAAGGGCCGAGATGTACAACGGCTACCGCCAGATGACGAACCCCGTCGTCGACCTCATCGGCGACAGGGCGGCGCGGTTCGTTCCGGTGTACCCGCAGAGCGAGAAGTCGCGCATCACCTCGTGGGACCTCGCCAGGTGGATAGAGGATGCGCTTGCGAAATGCGAACCCCGCGGCATCGACGACCCCGTGCCCGAGACGATCCTGCGTTCGCACTCGCTGATCGGCCGCCATGATGCGTTGCGCAGGATCCACATGCCCGAATCACCCGACGAACACCGCAGCGCCCGCCAACGTCTCGCCTTCGACGAGGTGCTGCGGGTCCAGCTCATGCTGGTGGGCCGCAAGGCGCAGTGGGAGAGGGAGTCGGCGGGTTTCGCCCACGAGACCTCCGGTCATCTCATCGACGGGTTCATGTCCGCCCTGCCGTTCCCGCTGACCGGAGCCCAGAAACGCACGATCGAGGAGATCAACCGTGACCTCTCCGTGGCGAAACCGATGCACCGGCTGCTGCAGGGCGACGTCGGCGCGGGAAAGACGCTCGTTGCCGTGGCAACGATGCTCGCCGCGGTGCAGGGCGGTCACCAGGCCGCCCTCATGGCGCCGACCGAGGTTCTCGCCGACCAGCACGCACTCGGAATCCGTGCATTGCTCGCTTCGTTGAAGGTGTCGGACAACGACAACCTGTTCGGCGACAGGGGACTGCGCATCGAGTTGCTCACCAACAAGGTGCGCGCGGCAGAGCGCAAGAAGATCCTCGCGGGGCTCGCTGACGGTGGGGTCGACATCATCATCGGGACGCACGCGCTCATCCAGGACGCCGTGAAGTTCAAGAGCCTCGGTGTCGTCGTCGTCGACGAACAGCACCGGTTCGGCGTGCAGCAGCGTTCGCAACTGCGTGACAAGGCGCAGGAGTCGGGGCTCATGCCCGACGTGCTCGTGATGACGGCGACACCGATACCGCGCACCGCGGCGATGACCGTGTACGGCGACCTCGATGTCAGCGTGCTCGACGAACTCCCTCCGGGGCGCACACCGATCACTACGTCGCGTGTCGCGGGGCCGCTCGAGGTCGAGGGGATGTGGGCAGACATAAGGGCGCGGCTCGGGAAGGGAGAGCAGGCCTATGTCGTGTGTCCGCTCATCGAAGAGAGCGAGAAGCTCGAGGTGGCATCGGCACAGGAGACGTTCGACGAACTCGCGAACGCCGAACTGAAGGGCTTCAGCGTTGCACTGCTGCACGGACGCATGTCGTCGGCCGACAAGGAGTCGGTGATGGCATCGTTCCGACAGGGCTCGACCCAGGTGCTCGTCGCGACGACGGTGATCGAGGTCGGTGTCGACGTGCCGAACTCGACAAGCATGGTCATTCTCGACGCCGACAGGTTCGGCATCGCCCAGCTGCACCAGTTGCGCGGCCGGGTGGGCCGGGGAAAGCTCGAGTCGTTCTGCTACCTGGTCACGCAGCATGCCGACCCGTCGCCACGAGTCGAGGCACTCGTTGCGTCGACCGACGGCTTCGTTCTGGCCGAGGAAGACCTCAAGCTGCGCGGTGAGGGAACCATCATGGGCGTGAACCAGAAGGGGCGCAGCGACCTCACGCTCGCATCGTTGGTGCACGACCTCGAACTGATCCAGTGGGCCCGCGACGACGCACAGCGAATCATCGACCGCGACCCGACCCTGGGGTCGTTGCCGGTGCTGCGCGACGAACTCGACCTTCTGTTCTCCGACGAGGACGAGGAGTTTCTGTTCAAGTCGTAGCACCGCAGCCATTACGGTGTGGCACCGAGGGGGAAACATGAAACTTCAGGGAAAGCACGTTCTCGTCACGGGTGGCTCGCGCGGAATCGGCGAGAAGATGGCACGCGAGTTCGCCGCGCGCGGTGCGCGGGTCACGGTTGTTGCGCGCAACGGAGAGGCGCTGCAGCGGGTCGCCGCCGCCATCGACGGCTCGCACATGGTGGTCGACCTGTCCGACGACTCCGAGGTCGACACGTTGATCGAGCGGGTCGAGGCCGCATTCGGCCACATCGACGTGCTGGTGAACAACGCCGGTCTCGAGACCACCACCGCATTCGCGGTCGAGGACACGCGGGAGATCCGCACGGTCGCACGTGTGAACCTCGAGGTGCCGATGCTGCTCACCCGCCATGTTCTGCCGGGCATGCTGGCGCGCAACGAGGGCCATGTCGTGTTCGTGTCGTCCCTGGCGGGCACGGCCGGTTTCCCGGGCATGAGCGTCTACGGCGCGACGAAGTCGGGCATTCTCAATTTCGTCAACGGGCTCAGTCGCGAGCTGAAGGCGACGAAGGTCAACATCACCGTGCTGTCGCCCGGACCCGTCGACACCGACATGTGGGACGCCGTCGAGTCCGCGAAGGCGTCGGTTCACCAGGTGGTGCGTCGGTTCCAGAAACTGCAGCTGATCCCCACGGCGAAGCCCGAGAAGATCGCACGGCGCACCGTCGACGCGGTCGAGAAGAACAGGCCCTTCGTGCGCGACCCGAAGCGGTTGAGCATCAACTTCTGGTTGAACCACCTGCCGACCCGCATCTCGAACATGGCCGCTGTCGGCATCAAGTTCGACCCGCTCGACAAGGGCTGAGTCACTGCGCGTCGCGTGTGTCGTCTTCCGTGAGAGGGAAGTACCACACGTCGCGGCAGTCCCTGCATCTGTACGACACAACGTCGCCGACTTCCCAGTGGCCGTCCTCGGGGGCGTGCGTCAACAGGTGGCACGGGCCGCCGCAGTCGACGCACACGATGGTCTCTCTCGGTTCGATCACCGCCGTAGTCTGCCCTGTGTGAGAGTGGTTGCAGGTGACCTCCGTGGTCGACGCATTGAGTCGCCCGTCGGTGACGCCACGCGGCCCACAACCGACAAGGTGCGCGAGGCGGTGTTCAACGCGCTCGGGAGTCTCGATGTCATCGACGGCGCGCGCGTGCTCGATCTGTTCGCCGGCACGGGGGCGATGGGCATCGAGGCGCTGTCGCGCGGTGCGAGCCATTGCGTGTTCGTCGAGTCGGACCGGGCTGCGCTCGCGGTTCTCCGGCGCAACCTCGACTCGCTCGGTCTCGGAGGTCGCAGCACGGTCGTCGCCGGTGACGCGCATTCGCTGCCTGCACAGCACCGGTCGGCCGATGTCGTGATTGCCGACCCGCCGTACGGTTACGCGACATGGAGTCGCCTGCTCGACGGGGTCTCGTCGCCGTTCGTGGTTCTCGAATCAGACCGCGAGATCGGTGGGGTCGTCGGCTGGCACACGGTGCGCGCACGCAAATACGGGCGCACCCACGTGTCGTTTCTCGAACCTGACGGCGCGCGAGACGGTACCGTGGAGGGTGAATGAGCACTGTCTTGTACCCGGGAAGTTTCGACCCCATTCATTTCGGCCACCTCGATGTCATCGCCCAGGCTGCCGAACTGTTCGGCACGGTGGTGGTTGCCGTCATGCACAACCCCGACAAGCCCTCGGGTGTGCTCCCGACCGGCGAGAGAGTGCGCATCGCGCGCGAGGCCTGCGCGTCTGTCAGGGGGGTCTCCGTCGAGGCGTTCCCCGGTCTTGCCGTCGATGCGGCCCGCGCGGTGAAGGCGCTGTGCATCGTGAAGGGCCTGCGCACTCCCGGTGACTTCGAGATCGAACAACAGATGGCGCACACGAACTACGCCGTCGCAGGCGTGCGCACGGTGTACGTGCCCTGCCAGCCGGGTCTCAGCCACGTCAGCAGCCGGTACATCCGCGACATCGCGGCACACGGCGGCGATGTGTCGTCGATGGTGCCGCCCGTCGTTGCCGCATCGCTCGCCGCCCACACACGGAGGTAACCCCCATGCCGTACGACGATCTCGACGATGTCTCCGATGACTCCTTCGGCCAGCCGGCACCGGTGCAGGCGCGACTCGGCGAGAGCGAGATCATCCTGCGCCGGACCATCGACATCATTGCCACTGCCCCGAGTGTGCCGCTCTCGAGCACACCGCGCATCGACCGCGACGAGATCATCGAGTTGCTCGAGGATGCTCTCGTGCGGCTCCCCGAGGAGATCCGCCAGGCGCGTTGGATGCTGAAGGAACGCCAGGAGTTCCTCGACAAGACGAAGCGCGAGGCCGACGAACTTCTGGCGATGGCCAGACAGCACGCCGAGCGCATGGTGCAGCGCACCGAGGTGGTGCGTGCCGCAGAGGCACGTGCGCGCCAGGTTGTCGACGCCGCCGACGAGGAGGCCCGCCGTCTCAAGAACGAGACGGAGGATTTTCTCGACCACCGTCTCGGCAGTTTCGAGATCCTCCTCGACCGGCTGCAGAAGACCGTTGCAAACGGCCGCCAGAAACTTGCGATCGGGTCGCAACCGCCCCCCGATGCCGACGAACCCGTCGAGCAGCAGGGCGGCCCGGGCTTCTTCGACCAAGACCTGTCGTAGGGGTGCGTGTGGCCACCCCACTCGTTGTCAACGTGGTCGAGCTGCTCCGCTGGCCCGGTTCGACCAAGGACATCGCCGCCACCGTCGCCTGCGACGATGTCGACTTCAACGACCGGCGCATCGTCGACGAGCCCGTCGACGTCGTCGTGCACTGTGAGTCGATGTCGAACGGAGTGTCGGTCGCGGGCACCGCGTCGGTCACGTGGGCGGGGGAGTGCCGCCGCTGTCTCGCGCCGATTCGTGAGCGGCTCACCATCGACGTGAACGAGCTGTACCAGCAGGTGCCCGAAGACCCCGATGCGTATGCCATCGAGAACGACCAGATCAACCTGCTGCCCATGGTGCGGGAGAACCTCCTGCTCGGAATTCCGCTCGGGCCCCTGTGTCGCGACGATTGCCCGGGGTTCTGTCCCCAGTGCGGAGCCGACCTGTCAGAGTCTGACTGCGGGTGCGACACCACGGTGACCGACCCCAGATGGGCCGCCCTCGAGGGCCTGAAGGGTGTTCTCGACGACCCGGCCCCGTGAGTTTTCGTCATTCTCGGGCTATCATTACCCAGCCCCACAACGGGTGCACTTGCCGCTAACACAGGGAGACCACAGTGGCCGTTCCCAAGAAAAAGAAGTCGAAGTCGAAGACCCGCATGCGTCGCGCATCGAACTGGCGCCTGTCCGCGCCCGCACGCAGCACCTGCCCCCGTTGCTCGGCAACGAAACTGCCCCACACGGTGTGCGGCACCTGTGGCTGGTACAAGGGCCGCGTCGCAGTCTCCGTCGACTGACGCCGGTAGTTCCGCATGTTGCCAATCGCCGTTGATGCGATGGGTGGCGACCGCGCGCCGTCAGAAATCGTCGCCGGCGCTCATCTCGCCGTAGAAGCCGGCATCCCCGTGCTGCTCGTCGGCCCCGAGGGGCTCGAGGGCGCAGGTGACATCCCCGTATTCGTCGCCTCCGAAGTCATCGAGATGGACGACGACCCCGCGCAGTCGGTGCGCAAGAAACGAGACTCGACGCTCGTGCGTTCGGCCGAGGTCGTCCGCGACGGCACCGCGAGCGCGATGATCTCTGCCGGCAACACCGGCGCCACCATGGCGAGTGCGTTGTTGCGTCTCGGTCGCATCAGCGGCGTCGCGCGCCCGGCGATCGCCACGCCGATACCGGTCCCCGGCGGTACGCCGACCGTTCTTCTCGATGCCGGAGCGAACGCAGAGGTGCAGGCCGAGTGGCTGGTGCAGTTCGCGATCATGGGCTCGGTGTACGCGGCACGCCGGTTCGGGGTCACCAACCCGCGCGTCGGTCTCCTGTCGATCGGCGAAGAGCCCGGCAAGGGTGACACGCTGCGCAAGGAGGCATACGAACTGCTGAGCACGTCGCCGCACATCAACTTCATCGGCAATGTCGAGGGCCGCGACCTCATGACCGACGATGTCGACGTCGTTGTCACCGACGGCTTCACGGGCAACGTCGTGCTGAAGACCCTCGAGGGCGCACTGAAAACCGTCATCGGGGCTCTGTTCGAGGCCTTCGCACAGCCCGACTACAAAGACGCGGCGAAGGCACTCATGCCCGCTTTGCTGCCCCTCTACGACACGTTCGACCCCGACTCCACCGGCGGTGCGATCCTTCTCGGGGTCGACGGAGTGTGCATCATCTCGCACGGCTCGAGCAGTGCGCGGGCGATGCTGAACGGCATCAAGGTCGCGAGGGAGATGGTCGACTCCGACATGGTCGGGGCCATCCGCGAGGCCATCGCCGCCACTACTGTCGAATCCTGAAGCGACGAAGGAGTTCCCATGGCATCGGTTGACAGAGACAGCGTGTTCGCGACGGTCTGCAGGCATCTCGCCGAGATCCTCGAGATCGACCCGTCGACGATCGCAGAGTCACAGAAGTTCTCCGACGACCTCGGCGCCGACTCGATCGCGCTCATCGAGCTTGTCGACTCGCTCGAACAGGAATACGCCGGGCTCGAGTTCGACGACGACGAACTGGGCGAGCTGCAGACCGTCGGCAACGCGGTCGACTACATCATCCGCGTCCACGGATAGCCGAACATGACCGGCGTGGGCGACGACGCACTGCGCGAGTGTTCGTTGCGCATCGGGTACGAGTTCCGCAACTCCGAACTGCTGCGCACCGCGCTGATCCACCGCTCGTGGCAGGCCGAGCACGACGCACAGCACTCGAACGAACGGCTCGAGTTCCTCGGCGACGCGGTGCTCGGCTGGGTGGTCGCCGACCTCGCGTACCACCGCCTCGAGGACATGCGCGAGGGAAAACTCACCGACCTGCGCATCAGTGTCGTCAACATGAACGCCCTCGCAGACCGCGCCCGCTCGCTGGGCATCGGCGAGTTCGTGTTCCTCGGCAGGGGAGAAGACGCAGCAGGTGGGCGCGACAAGCAGTCGATCCTCTCTGACACGTTCGAGGCCATCATCGGCGCGGTCTATCTCGACGGGGGTGCGTCTGTTGCTTTCGAGTTCGTGCGTCGGATGCTCGGCGCCGCCATCGAGGATGCGATCCCCAACCTCGAGATGTTCGATGCGAAGTCACGCCTGCAGGAACTCTGCTCGCGCATCGGTGCCGGTGCGCCGCGGTACGAGACAGACGGCGAGGGTCCCGACCACGAGCGTGTCTACACCTCGACGGTGCATGTCGACGGTCGACCGGTCGGAACCGGGTCGGGGCGCACGAAGAAGGCGGCAGAACAGGCCGCCGCGGTGGGGGCGTGCGACGCGCTCCGGCCCGCCGACGATGCCTGAACTTCCCGAGGTGGAGACGGTGCGCCGTGGCATCGAGGCACGCGTCGTGGGGCGCCGTGTGGAATCGGTGACGGTGGGCCGGGAGCGCTCGGTGCGTCGCGTCGGACGCGATGCGGTGGTGCACGGTCTCACCGGTGCGACGTTCATCTCTGCGCGCCGGCGCGGCAAGTACCTGTTGTGCGGCCTCGACACGGGTGATGCGGTGATGATCCACCTGCGCATGAGCGGCCGGGTCCTGGTCGAGCCCGTCGACACGCCGCGGCCGGCTCACACGCATGTCGTGTGCGAACTGTCGGAGAGAGGCGGCGTGCGCGACGAGATGTGGTTCGTCGACCCCCGGACCTTCGGCGAGGTGGTGGTGTACGACCCGCGTCACGAGGCAGAGGTGCTTCCCGAACTCGCGCGACTCGGACCCGATCCGATCGTCGACCACTTCGACGGCGAGGTGCTGGCGCGCCGGTTGGAGGGCCGTCGCGGGGCACTGAAACCACTGCTGTTGAACCAACAAGTGGTGGCGGGGATCGGGAACATCTACGCCGACGAGATACTGCACCGCTCGCGGCTGCGGTGGGACCGCACCGTCGACCGGCTGACGCGAAAGAAGACGAACGAACTGGCACAGTGCATCGTCGACGTGCTGAACGAAGCGATCGAGTGCGGCGGTTCGACACTCGACGACACCCAGTACGTCGACGTGCAGGGGAACACGGGCAGTTTCCAGGAACTGCACCGCGTCTACGGCCGCGAGGGCGAGGGGTGTCTGACCTGTGGAAAAACCTCGATCCGTCGGGTGATGGTCGCGGGGCGTTCCACATCGTTCTGTCCCCGTTGTCAGAAGTAACTGCGCATCAGGGCACGCGGGGCCCGTGTCCATTACTGTGAGAGACGCCGTGTTTCTCAAGTCTCTCACCCTGAAGGGCTTCAAGTCCTTTGCCGATTCCACCGTCATGGAGATGGAACCGGGTGTCACCGTCGTCGTCGGCCCGAACGGTTCCGGAAAGTCGAACGTGGTCGATGCGATTGCGTGGGTGCTGGGTGCCCAGGCGCCGAGCTCGGTGCGCAGCCAGAAGATGGAAGACGTCATCTTCAACGGCACATCGAAGCGCGCGGCTCTCGGCCGCGCCGAGGTGATGCTCACCCTCGACAACTCCGCGGGGCTTTTGCCCCTCGATTTCTCCGAGATCACCGTGTCGCGCACGCTGTTCCGCAACGGCGACAGCGAGTACGCCATCAACGGTGTCGAGTGCCGTCTGCTCGACGTGCAGGAACTGCTGTCCGATGCAGGCGTCGGTCGTCAGCAGCACGTGATCATCAGCCAGGGCCAGATCGATGCGGTGCTGACCGCCCGCGCCGAGGACCGCCGCGCCATCATCGAAGAGGCCGCGGGCGTTCTGAAGTACCGCAAGCGCAAGGAGAAAGCAGAGCGCCGGCTCGAGGCCACAGAGGCGAACCTGATGCGCGTGCAGGACCTGATCCGTGAGGTTCGTCGACAGCTGCGGCCCCTCGAACGCCAGGCCGATGCCGCCCGCCGTCACGAACAGGTCGTTGCCGAACTGCGTGCACTGCGCCTGTACCTGTCGGGGCGCGAGGTGGCGGCCCTGCGCGACCAACTCGCCGCACTCGAGGCGGAGAAGTCGTCGGGCGAGGCGAAGGAGCGCGAACTGCGTGACGCGATCGTCGCGCTCGAGGCGGAAATCCGCTCGGCAGAGTCAGAACTCTCCGCACGCGGCGAATCGGGCCTCAACGACGAACTCGTGCGTGTCGAACAACTGCGCGAACGTGCGCGCGGGCTCGTGGCGCTCATCTCCGAGCGCCGGCGTTCGATGGAGCGCGACCAGGGTCAGCTCATCGCCGACGACGTGGTGGCCGCGCTCGAGGCAGACGCATCGGAGATGCGCCGCGACCTCGCAGAAGTCGAACGTGGTCTTGCCATCGCTACCGGCGAGAGCGATGCGCTGCAGGTCGAGGAAGACGCATTCGAACGCGAGCGCAACGAACAGGGTCTGTTCCACACGGTGCAGGGCAACGAGGCATCGACCGCGGCGGCAGAGGTGCGCGGCGAGCTCAGGACCCTGCGCAACACAGTCGAACAGAGCGCGGGAGAACTCCAGAAACTGCAGGCAAGGCTCGAGGCGGTCGAATCGCGCGATGCATCGTTGGTCGGCATCATCGAACGACTGCAGACCGAACTGAACGGCGCCGAGACGACGGTCGGGCAGATCCGCAGCGACATTGCCTCGGTCGAACGCGAGCGCGACGAGGCCGAGGAAGCCGGTGACCGTGCACAGCAGGCCCGTGCCGCAGCCGAGCGCCGAAGTGCCCGCATCGCTGCACGGCTCGAGTCGCTCGAGTCTGCGGTTGCGACGACGCGCGCACGGTCCGGCGCAGAACATCTCGCGTCGGTCGACGGCGTCGTCGGTGCGCTGGTCGACCTCGTCGACATCGACCAGGGTTGGGATGCGGCAGTCACGGCGGCCCTCGGTGAATCGGTCGCCGCAGTGGTTGTTGCCGATGCGGCGGCGGCGCGTCGGGCGGTCGACCACCTGCGCGGGTCTGAGCACACCGGTGCGGTTCTCGCCCTCGGACTCGGCGCGGCGACACCGGCAACCCTTCCCGACGGCGTGCCGTCGGTGCGTTCGCACGTGCGTGCGGCCCCCGGTGCGCCGGCTGCACTTTCCGGTGTGCTCGACTCGTTGCTCGCGGGCATCGGTTGTGTCGACGACATCGCCCGTGCTGTCGCGGTTGCGGAGTCGAACCCGTCGAGTGTCGTTGTCACCCGTGCGGGCGACAAGTTGTCGTCGAGGGGCTGGCGTCTCGGTGCCGCCGACGACGCCGGGTCGGTCGAGGTGATCGAAGCAGCACGCCGCGACCTGGTCGACGCACAGAACGCCGTCGATGCGGCCGAGGCAGAGGTCGAGGCCCACCGCACTGCACTGCTCGGGGCTCGCACGGCTCTGTCGGAGACACGCACGAGGCTCGACCAGCAGTTGCGCAGTGTCGAGGTCGCGTCAGACCGACTCTCGTCGTCGATGAACGACCGCCGTGCAAACGGTGCCGAGCGCGAGATCACCCTGAAGTCGCTCGACGACACACGTGCCCGCATCGACGAGTACCAGCGTCGCGTTGCCGAACTCGAGGCGATTCTTCCTGCACTCGAGGAGTCAGAGGCGGCCGAGATCGCCGCGGCAAAGGCCCGCGGCGAGGCGCGCGCCGCGATCGACTCGAAGTCGACCCACCTCGGCATGCGCCGCAAGGATCTCGAGATCCGTCTCGCCGGTCTGAGGGAACGCGAGCAGTTCCTGCGCCGGCGCCTCGAGGAGACAGACAGACGTCTCGAGGTCGACACGGCCGCCCGCCAGGAGGCCGGTGCACGCCGCCAACGTCTCGAGGCATCGTTGTCGGCAGTCTCCCGCCTGGGCGAACTGGTCGACCGGCACCGCATCGCCGCCGAAGCGCGTCTCGGTGTGCTGCACGACATGCGTCGACGACAGAGTGACGAGGCACGCGAGATCACGTCGCGCCTCGATGCCGCGCGCAAGGGCCGCAACGAGACCGAACGTGAACTCGAGTCGCTCCGTGACCGCAGCCGACGTGTCGACGTGGAGGAGGCAGAGTGCCGCGTGCGTCTCGAGTCGGCAGTCGAGACGATCCGACGTGATCTCGAGGTCGAGCCGGAGACAGCGGAGGCCTCGCCGATGCCCGAGGTGCCGGAAGGTTCGTCGCACGAGGACCGCGCGCGTGCCCTCGAACGCGACATTCGTCTGATGGGCCCGATCAACCCGCTCGCGCTGCAGGAGTTCACCGAACTGCAGGAGCGCCACACGTTCCTCGAGGAACAGTTGAACGACGTGCGCAACTCGCGCCGCGAACTCTCCCAGGTGATCGCCGCCATCGACGAGGAGATCCAGACCGTGTTCGCCGACGCATTCCGTGACGTCAGCGCCAACTTCACCGAACTGTTCCAGTTGTTGTTCCCCGGAGGGAAGGGCAAGTTGGTGCTCACGAATCCGCACGACATGTTGAACACCGGCATCGAGGTCGAGGCCATGCCGCCGGGCAAGACCTTCAAGAAGCTCTCGTTGCTGTCGGGCGGTGAACGCTCGCTCACGGCGCTCGCGTACCTGTTCGCCGTTTTCCGCAGCCGTCCGTCGCCGTTCTACGTGATGGACGAAGTCGAGGCGGCCCTCGACGACGTGAACCTGCACCGGTTCCTCGGTCTGGTCAGCGAATTCAGACGCAGTGCGCAGTTGATCATCGTGAGCCACCAGAAGCGCACGATGGAGGCCGCCGACTGTCTTCTCGGTGTCACGATGCAACCGGGCGGTTCGTCGAAGGTCGTCACCGAGCGCGTCAGCGTCTCGTCCGAGAACTGACCATGCTGTCCGCATCGTTGCTCGAGTACGGCCTCGTCGCACTCGCCGTCGTTGTGCCCGTGGCGGGCGTCGTTCTCGTCGTTTCGCGGAGAAAATCCTCGCCCACTCCGGTCGAGACGGTTTCGGCGGGCGCCGCCGTTGATGACGAATCGTTAGAGCCTGCGAAAAGAGAGGAATCAACCGGCGGTGCCACAGGCGGGGCCGACTCGACTGTTCTCGATCCGCCCACCGTGGCTCGTGACGACGAACCGCCTGTGACAGTCGACGAAGCGGTGTCGGTGCGCGAACGCACGGGTCGCACGCGCTCGGTGTTCGCGAACGCATTCGCATCGATCCGCGGCAGAGGCAAGGTCGACGCCGAGACTTGGGACGAGATCGAAGAGACACTGTTGCGTGCCGACATCGGTATCGGGCTGACGACACGGCTGCTCGAGCCCCTGAAAGCGTCCGCGAAGGCGGGGCAGATCCGTACGGCCGACGACGCCATCGTTGCCCTGCGCGCCGCCATGACCGGTCAGTTGTCGTCGAACGACAGGTCGCTGCGCACCGATGCCGCGACGAAGCCGAACGTGTGGTTGTTCGTCGGTGTGAACGGTGTCGGCAAGACCACCACCATCGGCAAGATCGCCACCGCACAGGCGGGGCGCGGCACCACGGTTCTGCTCGCGGCGGGCGACACCTTCCGTGCCGCGGCAGCCGAACAACTGCAGGTGTGGGCCGAGAGGTCGGGGGCGGCGTTCGTACGCGGTTCCGAAGGTGGTGACCCCGCGTCGGTCATCTTCGACGGCATCCAGAGTGCGCACGCACGCGGCATCGACCTTGTGCTCGGCGACACTGCAGGCCGTCTGCAGAACAAGACGAACCTGATGGAAGAGCTGAAGAAGGTCCGCCGTGTCGCCGAGAAGGCCGAGGGAACCGTGAACGAGGTGCTGTTGGTGATCGACGCGACGACGGGACAAAACGGCCTTTCCCAGGCGCGTGAGTTCGCCGCGGCGACCGACGTGACAGGGGTCGTGCTCACCAAACTCGACGGGTCCGCCAAGGGCGGCATCGTGTTCGCCATCGAGACAGAGATGGGAATACCCGTGAAACTCGTGGGTCTCGGCGAGGGTGCCAACGATCTGGTGGCATTCGACCCCGCCGAATACGTGGCGGCGTTGTTCGACTAGGCGTACGCTTCACACGAGATGAAGCGCATCCCCCTTGTCAGCGTTGTTGTCGCACTGATGCTCGCCGTGTCGGCGTGCGGAAAGTCCGGCCCGGTCACCCTCTCGCTCGCCGCATCACAGAGCCGTTCCGGCGAGGTGCGGATGAACTCCGACGCGGCGTTCAGCGAACCCGATGCGCTTCCCGTGCCCGTCACCTACTCGGTCGTCGGCACCCTGCCGTATCTCGGTGACCGACTGCTTGCGTGGTCGATCGGCCGTCGCGTGAAACCGTCGGGCGAACTGCAGAAACTCGCGTCGTCGTTCGGCATCCGGGGCGAGACCGAGAAGGTGGGCGAGTTCGGTTACGTCGTCACCGATGCGGCGAAAGAAAAGACGGTGAATCTGTGGGTCGACGACGCAGGCGGGTGGTGGTCGTACTCGAACTACTCCGCACAGCAGGGCCCGGGCGTGTCCCAGCCGTCGTGCCCGCCCGACACAAAGTGCGAGGTGACACCTCCCGAGTTGACACTGCCGGAGAATCTGATCGAACCGGGCGACGCACTTCGTCGCACCAACCAGTACCTGTCGCGTGCCGACATGGTGCCGTTGAACTATGCGTTGAAGGCCACCAGAACCGACTACGCCACCGAGGTGTACGGGCCGCTGACCCTCGGCGGTGTCGAGACCAACATCGGCGTGTCGTTCGTGTACGGCGAGGACGGAGAGCTGCAGTCGGCCTCGGGCCCGATGATCACCATCGCGATGGCGGGCCGGTATCCGATCGTGTCACCGACCGAGGCAGTCAAGCGCCTGTCGAACCCTCTGTACGGCGCCATCGGTGGCGCGGTACGTGCGGCGGCCGACGTTGCGGTGTCATCGTCTGGCGGGTCGACATCGGGCGGGTCGACCCCCGACGGCGGGGCATCGTCCGAGCCGATCGACATCCCGGTCTCCGCGGTGCGCCTCGTGCTGATGGAAACTCGTCTGTCGAACGGCACGCACATGTTGTTGCCGGCCTACACGTTCTCGAACGCCGACGGCGACGTCGGCACGGTGATCGCGCTGACCGACGACGTGATCGCGTTCCGCAAGAACGTCACCGAGTCGACAGTCTCCACGACCCCGGTCGACGGTGGCCGTCCCGAGCCGGCACCGGTCGACCCGGCCGCCGTCCCGCAGTCAGACGCAGACACTCTCGTGGGGCTCACCGAGGCCGAAGCGAGCGCCACCGCAAAAGAACGGGGTTGGCTCGTGCGCATCGCCGCACGCGACGGCGAGAACTTCATGCTGACAACCGACTACATCGCGAACCGGGTGAACCTCGTCATCGAGAAATCGATCGTCACCTCGGTTGTCGTCGGGTAACACCCCGCGTGCCCTCGCTAGCCTGAGCGAACCATGTTTGATTCACTGAGCGACCGCCTCCAGGGCGTTGTCAAACGCCTCAAGGGGAAGGGCCGGCTCACGGAAGCCGACGTCGACGAGGTGATGGGCGAGATTCGCACCGCACTTCTCGAGGCAGACGTGAACATCGGCGTCGTGCGCGACGTCGTCGCGCGCATCCGCGAGGCCGCTGTCGGCGCCACTGTGTCGCAGGCTCTCGACCCCAGCCAGCAGATCATCAAGATCGTCAACGAGGAACTCGTGGCGATGCTCGGCGGCGAGACCCTGAAGATCACCTACGCGAGCCAACCGCCGACCGTGGTGCTGATGGCGGGTCTGCAGGGTTCGGGCAAGACCACCAGCGCGGCAAAACTCGCGCGCTGGTTCAAGTCGCAGGGCCGACAGCCCCTGCTGGTGGGGGCCGACCTTCAGCGCCCTGCGGCTGTCGACCAGCTGCGCACACTCGGGTCGCAGATCTCGGTGCCGGTGTTCTCCGAGCCCGGAGACCCGGTCGTCACCGCGCGGCGCGGGGTGGACGAAGCCAAGCGCCTCGGCAAGGACGTGGTCATTGTCGACACTGCCGGCCGTCTCGCGGTCGACGAGGAGATGATGCGTCAGGTCGCCGACATCTCGCAGCAGGTGTCGCCGAAGTACACGTTCCTCGTCGTCGATGCGATGACCGGTCAAGACGCCGTCGGTGTCGCCGAGGCGTTCCACCAGCGACTCTCGATCGACGGGGTGATCCTCAGCAAACTCGACGGTGACGCACGCGGTGGTGCGGCGCTGTCGGTCAAGACCGTCATCGGTCGTCCGATCGCGTTCGCCGCCACGGGCGAGAAGATCGACGCCTTCGAACAGTTCCACCCCGACCGCATGGCAGGTCGCATCCTCGGCATGGGCGACATGCTCACGCTGATCGAGCAGGCCGAGAAGGTCTTCGAACAGGACAAGGCCGAAGAGGCCGCACAGCGCATGCTCGAGGGTCAGTTCACTCTCGAGGACTTCCTCGACCAGCTCCAGCAACTGAAGAAGATGGGCCCACTCTCGGGCATCATGGGCATGCTGCCCGGCATGCCGAAGGAAATGAAGAACGCACAGATCGGTGACGACCAGGTGAAGGTCACCGAGGCGATCATCCGCTCGATGACGAAGGAAGAACGCGCCCGCCCCGAGATCATCAACGGCAGCCGCCGCACCCGCATCGCCAAGGGCAGCGGAACCCAGGTGTCCGACGTGAACCGCCTCGTCAAGCAGTTCACCGAGATGCAAAAGATGATGAAGCGCATGGGTGGTGCGGTGGCCCCGAAGGGCAAGGCGGGCAAGGGCAAGGTCAACAAGCGACAGATGATGCGCGAACTGGGCGACATGGTCGGCGGCCAGGGCGGAATCCCCGGGTTTCCCGGTGCTGACGGAAGCCCCGGCCTGCCACCATTCTTCAAGTAGTCCGTTGGGGGACGGCCCCGGGCGCCGATAGCCTTACCTAGTCCCGAAAAGGGTCCCTTCTAGGAGAATTCGCAACATGGCAGTCAAATTGCGCCTCACACGAGTCGGCAAGACCAAGCAACCGCAGTACCGCGTGATCGCCGCCGACTCGCGTCGCGCCCGTGACGGTCGCTTCATCGAGATCCTCGGCCAGTACAACCCGCGCACCGAGCCCTCCACCATCACCATCGACAACGACAAGGCCGTCAAGTGGTTGATGCAGGGTGCACAGCCCACCGAGCGCGTCCGCAAGCTTCTCGAGATCAGCGGCGCCTGGGCCCAGTTCACGGCCGCCAAGTCCAAGTAACCGTCGTGTCAGAGTTCGACGCAAACGCGCTTGAGGCGCCGATCGCAACCGCGGTGCTCACGCACATCGTGCGCAGCATCGTCGACGACGCCGATGCAGTGCAGGTCACGTCCGGCCCCGGCAAGGGCGACAAGATCCTCCTCGAGGTCCGTGTCGGACCCGGCGACCTCGGTCGCGTCATCGGCCGCCGCGGACGCACCGCACAGAGCATCCGCACGGTCGTGCGTGCTGCCGCCACGAACGACGACGTCGATGTCGACGTCGACTTCGTCGACGCGTAACCGGGGTGAACGCGCCTCGCGTGCCCGAGGGTCTGCTCGAGGTCGGGCGAATCGGGAAACCGCACGGTGTGAAGGGCGACGTCTTCGTCTCCCTGACGTCTGATGTCGACGAGAGACGCCGCGTCGGCGCGAGGTTCGAGGTCACTTCGGGTGACCGAACACTCACGCTCGAGATCGCGAGCCTTCGCGCCCAGGGAGACCGGTACGTGGTGCATTTCGTCGGTGTCGACGACCGCACCGGCGCAGAACATCTCACGAACAAGTTCCTCTACGCCGCACCGGTCGCCGATGACTCGGCCCTGTGGGTCCACCAACTCGTCGGGTCACGGGTTGTCGACGTCGACGGTGGCGACTGGGGGCGATGTGTGGCCGTGGTGGAGAACCCCGCGCATCTCATTCTCGAACTCGAAGACGGCATGCTCGTGCCCGTGCCGTTCGTCGAGTCGTGCGACGGTGACACCACGGTCATCCGCCCACCGCAGGGTCTCCGTGAGGCCCTCACGGCGGAATAGCGTCACTGCCATGCGCATCGACGTGTTCTCGTTGTTCCCCGGCATGGTCGACGGGTTCTGCTCGCACAGTCTCCTCGGTCGCGCGCGTTCGTCGGGTGCAGTGCAGGTCAACACCCACGACATCCGTGACCACGCCACCGACGTGCACCGCACGGTCGACGACACACCGTTCGGCGGCGGCGCGGGCATGTTGATGCGCCCCGAGCCGATCTTTGCCGCCGTCGAGGCGACGCAACCGCCGCGACCGTTGTTGCTGCTCGGCCCCGGTGGCCAGAAATTCGATCAGTCGATGGCGCGCTCGCTCGCGGCCTCCGACGGATTCAGCCTGTTGTGCGGGCGCTACGAGGGGGTCGACCAACGCGTGCGGGAGCATCTCGTCGACCACGAGGTGTCGGTGGGTGACGTGGTGCTTGCCGGTGGTGAGGTGGCGGCGTGTCTCATCATCGAGGCGGTCACCCGCTTGGTTCCGGGGGTCATGGGCAACGCCGAATCCCCGGTCACCGAGAGTTTCGGTGCGGCCGGCCTTCTCGAGGAACCCCAGTGGACCCGCCCCGCCGAGTTCAGGGGCTGGGAGGTGCCGGAGGTCCTGCGCGGGGGAGACCATGCCCGGATCGCCCGCTGGCGCCACGCCCAGGCGCTGTGGCGCACCCTGCAGCAGCGCCCCGACCTCATCGAGGCCCGTGGCGGCCTTACCGATGCAGAGAAAGCCCTGTTGGAAGGGGTGGAGTTCTCCTCGTATCCTTCATTGTTCGCTTCGGACATGCCCGACCAGGCCTGAGGCCGTCCACATCATTCCAGTCGCTCAAGGAACCATCATGAAGACCACAGACATCGTTGACAACCAGAACAAGCGCGACGACATCCCGGCTCTTCTCCCCGGCGACGAGGTCAAGGTGCACGTGCGCGTCGTCGAGTCGGGCAAAGAGCGAATCCAGGTCTTCCAGGGCAACGTCATCGCCATCCAGGGTTCGGGAATCGCCGAGACCTACACCGTCCGCAAGCTGAGCTACGGCGTGGGTGTCGAGCGCACCTTCCCCAAGCACAGCCCGTCGGTGGCCAAGCTCGAGGTTGTTCGCCACGGCGATGTCCGCCGCGCGAAGCTGTATTACCTCCGCGATCGCGTCGGCAAGTCTGCGAAGATCCGCGAAAAGCGCGAGTCGTAGATCTTGCACCGGGCCTCGAGGCTCTCTTGTGAACACTGACGATCTCGAGGATTTCGAGGCCGAGCGCGAGTTCAAGCTCGCCCAGGAGTACCAGGACGTCGTCGGCATGTTCAAGTACGCCGTCGAGACCGAACGCCGGTTCTACCTGGCCAATGCTGTTGCTGTCCGTGTCACGGGCGACAGCGCACGGCCGCTCATAGAAGTGGACATGACAGACGCATGGGTATGGGACATGTACCGGAAGACCCGGTTCATCCCGTCGGTGAAGGTGCTGAGTTTCAAGGACGTCAACGTCGAGGAACTCCCGTCCGACGACATTCTTCCCCCCGACACCCTCTAGCAGCGCAGCGCCTCGCGCGTGCGCGGTGGGCAGAAGACCTCGTGGCCGCGTGGTACGTGCGCGGGGGATACGAGATCATCGCACGCAACTGGACCATGCGCGGCGGCGAGATCGACGTCGTCGCGATGCGGGGCAACGAGATCGTCGTCTGCGAGGTGAAGGCGCGCGCAACCGGTTCGTTCGGCATGCCGCTCGAGGCGATGACACCACGCAAGATCCAGCGTGTCCGGCGCACGGGCCATGCGTTCCTGCGCGAGTGGAAGATCCGAACCGGGGTACGCAACGTGCGCATTCGTTTCGACGTCGCGTCTGTTCTCGGCACGACTCTCGAGGTTCTCGAGGACTGTTTCTGACCGTTATTTCTTCTTCGGTGTCCGTCGGCTCCAGCACGCGTTGTGCCAGTGCCTGCGCAGGTCGGGTGCATCCCGCGGCACCGCGACGCAGTGACCCATCCCTGTGGGGATCGTCTGGTGGCAGCCCGGGCACACGTACTGTTTTCGCGCCTCGTAGGGCTGCACACGCCTCACGTCGATCGGGCCGTGAAGTTCACCGTCCCACAGGCGACCGGGCATGTCAGCCGAAGAACGCCCACGCAACGAGCACACAGGCGACACACACTGCCGACGCAACGAACCAGATGTCGGTGCGGCGCGCGATTCGCCTGCGTGTCGGATTGAAACCCATTGTCCAAGTATTGCGGTGGAACCGACGATTCGTGCGCATGCCGACTGACTAGCGTGGTCGTTCATGCGGCGCACCGGACCACTTCTCCTCGTGTTTTGCGCCTGTGTCATCGCGGCGTCACCGTCGGTCGTCACCGGTGCGACGACGACTGTCCCGCCCACGACCACCACGCTGCCCGTGTTGTGCCCGCCCGCGGGCGCTACCACCACGGCACCCGTCGTCGGGTGCGTGAACCCCGCCACGACCACGACGTCGACCACCACGACCACGTCGTTGCCGGTTGCCGTGACGACCGTGCCCGAGGGTTGTTCGCTGCCGCCGACGGCACAGGCCGTGTTCGTGGGCACGGTCACTTCGGTCGACCCGGTCAACGCCGTCTTCACGGTGAACCAGCTGCGTGCAGGGTCGCTCGACGGGTACGCAGCAAACGGGTCGGTGCAGGTGCGCTACGGCAGCGACGCGAAGTATCTCGAGCCGGGCAGGTCGTATCTCGTCGGTGTCGAGCAAGACAGTGTCACCCTGCGTCTCACGTCGACGCTGCGCGACCGGGCCGAGTTGTTCGGTGGTGCCGAGGTGGCCGGGTCACAGACCCGTTGCCCGGAGTACGAAGCGGCGGCACGAACGCTGAACACCGACGGAACCCCGGTCGCTGCGGGGCTGCTCGACAAACTTCTCGAGGAGCCGTGGCGCATCGCGGTCGCGTTGGTCGTGCCGCCCGCGTTGGTCGTGTTCGCGCTGTTTGCGCTGGTGTGGTTCAGGCGGGGTCTCAGGCGCTGAACGCCGCGGTGGCGAGTGCGCGAAGTTCGGTGACCGCATGGGTGAGCCCGAGCGGGTCGCGGTACAACGCGCTTCCGGCAATGAGAACGTTCGCACCGGCCTTTGCGGCACCGGCGATGGTGGCGGGGGAGATGCCGCCGTCCACCTCGAGGTGGACCGAATCCCCGAGTCCGCGACGCGTGATCATGTCGCGCACCTCGCGGATCTTCGGTTCCATCGAGGCGATGTAGCTCTGGCCGCCGAACCCGGGGTTCACGGTCATCACGAGAACCATGTCGACGAGGTCGAGAACGTTCTCCACGGTGCTCGCAGGCGTGTGAGGGTTCAGTGCCACCGCGGCCGTGGCGCCCATGCCGCGGATGTTCTCGAGCGTGCGGTGGAGATGCGTGCAGGCCTCGGCGTGCACGATCAACCGCTGGCACCCTGCCTCGACATAGCGCTGCGCCATCACGTCGGGCGTGAGAACCATCAGGTGCGCCTCGAACGGCTTCGACGTGTACGGTCGCACCGACGCGATGACGTCGGGGCCGAACGTCAGGTTCGGCACGAACTGGCCGTCCATCACGTCGAACTGGATGATGTCGACGCCTGCCTCGTCGAGCGCGCGGATCTCCTCGCCGAATCTCGAGAAATCTGCGGGAAGAACTGACGGAGCAATCTGGATCGGCAGGGTCACGTCACTCACCCTAGCCAACGGAACGAGGCGAGTCCCGGGAGTCGGCGGGACACTGACCTACGCTGTCACGGTGACAACAACCCACACCGTTCGCATCGAGAAACTCGTGGCCGGCGGTGACGGGCTCGCCCGAATGGACGACGGTCGCGTCGTCTTCGTGCCGAACGTGGTGGCCGGCGAACTCGTCGAGATCTCACTCTCGGAGTCCCGGTCGGACTTCGGTCGCGGTGCGTTGCTGGCGGTGGTCGAGGCGGCGCCGCAACGACGCACACCGCCGTGCCCGCACGTTGCCGACGGTTGCGGCGGGTGCGACTGGCAGCACGTCGAACGCAGGGCGCAGGGCCAGGCCAAACTCGCGATCGTGCACGAGGCGTACTCACGGACCGCAAAGATCGAGGTCACGGCACAACTGCGGCGCGTGGCAGAAGACGCGCGGCGCACGACAGTGCGCATGGTGTCGTCGGCCGACGGCCGGCTCGGCTTCCGTGCCCACGACTCGCACGACATCGTTCCCGTCGGTGAGTGCGCGGTCGCACACCGGATGATCAACGAGTTCGTCTCGTCGCCGGTTCTCGACGGTGCGGGAGAGGTCACGATCCGTGTCGGCGCCCGCACCGGTGACATCGGGGCATGGGCACACGAGGGAAGACTCGCGGCAACTCTTCCCGCCGGGATCAAGACCGGCGAGAGGGGGGCCGTGTCCGAGCGCGTCGGTGACCACACCTACCGCGTGTCGAACGGTTCGTTCTTCCAGTCGTCTCCCGAGGCGGCCGAGTTGATCATCGACTCGGTGTCGCGTCGGCTCGACACTCTCGGCGTCGAGGGCGGGTTGTTGTGCGACGCATACGGCGGCGTCGGGTTGTTCAGTCTCGCGTTCGCCCACCGGTTCGACGAGTTGGTGCTTGTCGAGTCGTCGGAGTCTGCGTGCCGTGACGCGGTGCGCAACCTTGCCGAGTGTGCCGCGACGATCATCCAGGAGAACATGGACCACTGGGAGTCCGACGAGGCAGACGTGGTCATCGCCGACCCCGCCCGTCAGGGGCTCGGGAAACACGGAGCCGCAGCGGTGATCGACACCGGTGCACCGACGGTGATTCTCGTGAGTTGCGACCCGGTTGCCGGTGCACGCGATGCGCGGCTGTTGATCGATGCGGGCTACTCGATCGGCGAGGTGGAAGTGCTCGACATCTTCCCCGAGACTCATCATGTGGAAGTTGTGGCTGCGTTCAGCCGCTGACGGAGGGAGAAACTGTGACTGCCGACTGGGCGAGACCTGTTGTGTATTTCGAGATCCAGGCGCGCGACGCCGATCTCATGTCGGGGTTCTATTCGGCAATGTTCAACTGGGACATCGGCGACGGGTTCATCCGGCAGATCCCCGCGGGCATCGGCGGCCCGGAGAACGGCATCGGTGGGCACCTGCGTGCAGGTGACCGCCCCGGCGTCACCCTGTTCATCCAGGTGAAGAACCTCGAGGCATCACAGCAGCGTGCAGTCGAACTCGGCGGAACGATCACGTCGGCCCGGTTCGACATTCCCGGCGGTGCATCGATCGCGGGCATTGCCGACCCGGAGGGAAACCCGATCACCCTGGTGCAGCAGTAGAAGTCAGAGCAGCGAGTACACCGCGACGGAGCGGCTGTCTTCCACGATGGCGGCGCACCATCTCGACACCACCTCGTGCGTATTCGTGCGGTACTCCGCGTCGGCCTGCGACGCGTCCCCGAAGAGGGTGACCACCACGTAGGTGCCGTCGTCGCCGCGCGCAGTCGTGCGGCGCGCGAGACCGGGTCGGTTGAGGTAGCACCACTCCTGCATTTCCTCGTCGAGTGCGCGGAACGAGACCGCGTCGGTTCCGTGGGCGAGTGTGAAGGTCTCAATTTCGAGAACTGCCATGGCGACTCCGCGACTGCGATGGATTGGTGCGCCCTCTGGGGCTCGAACCCAGGACCTGCGGATTAAGAGTCCGTTGCTCTACCAACTGAGCTAAAGGCGCAATTTATGTGCTCGCTCACTCTATGCGATGACGTTGTGCGAAAACCAAAGCAATGCAGCGAATCGTTGAGCCGGCACCGAATTTCTCCGGTGCCGGCGAACGAATGGGGTGATCGAGGGGACTTGAACCCCCGACCTCCAGGGCCACAACCTGGCGCTCTAACCGGGCTGAGCTACGACCACCATGCGGAGAAACAGTCTGCCACGCACCGTGGGAACTCCCAACACCCCGAGGTACGGGTGTCGTCGGGACTCCCGCACGGGCGGTGCGGTAGCATGGTCTCAGACCGTTAAGCGGGGTGTTATCCATGTCAGCAACGAATTACACGTTGCACCAAAATTTGGCAGACAGAGCCAAAGAAATCACGCGGCGTGAGCTGCAGAAATATGCCGAGAGAACCCCGGGTTCCCAGTCGGCAACCGCGAGAGCAAAACAGGTGCTGCCTCTCGGAGTCCCGTCAAGTCTTCAGTATTACGACCCGCATCCGGTGGTGGTCCGCCACGCCGCGGGTGCCCGCATGGTCGACGTCGACGGCAACGAGTACGTCGACTACAACATGGGGTTCGGAGCGTTGTTCGCGGGCCATGTCAACCCGGTCGTGCGCGCCGCCATCGAGCGCCAGCTGAACGACGGCACCCTGTACGTCACGCCTGCAGAGATCACTGCTGACGTCGGCGAACTCCTTGCGAAGAGGTTCGGGTTGCCCATGTGGCGGTTCACAAACTCGGGAACCGAGGCCACGATGGACGCGATCCGTGTGGCGCGCGGTGCCACCGGTCGCGACAAGATCGTCAAGGTCGAGGGTGGCTACCACGGCCATCACGACACGGTCATGGTGTCGATGAAGCCTCCCGTCGAGGCGGCCGGCCCTGCGAACAGCCCGACACCCGTGCCGTCGACGGCGGGTGTCGCCAAGTCGGCGATCGCCGACACGATCGTGATCCCGTACAACGACGCCGCGGCGCTCGAGGCGGCGCTGAAGAACAACGACGTTGCGGCCTTCATCGTCGAGCCCGTGATGGAGAACATCGGCATCTGCATGCCCGAGGCCGGTTACCTCGAGGACGTGCGCCGCATCACCCGCGAGCACGGAACCATGTTGATCTTCGATGAGGTCAAGACCGGCATCACCGCGGGGTGGGGCGGTGCCACGGGGGCACTCGGCGTGGTGCCCGACCTCGTGTGTCTCGCGAAGAGTATCGGCGGCGGCCTGCCGCTCGGTGCGTTCGGCGGCACCCACGAGTGCATGCAGCACATCAGCAACGGCCGCGTCGTGCACATGGGCACCTACAACGGCAACCCGCTGGTGATGGCATCTGCCGTCGCCGTTCTCGACCTGGTGTGCACCCCCGAGGTCACCAACGCGACCATCGCCCGCAACGCACAGCTCATTGCCCAGTGCGACGACATCATCGCCTCTGCGGGTCTTCCCGCACACACCGTCCAGTTCGGTGCGAAAGGGTGCATCACGTGGGCGAGTGAGCCAATCCGCAACTACCGCGACTACAAGGCGACCGATTTCGACATCGCGTTTGCCCAGTGGATCCACGGTGTGAACAGGGGCATCCTGCTCCCGCCGGGTCTCGACGAGCAATGGCTAATCTCGGTGATGCACTCGGAGGACGAAGCCCTTCGCTATGCATCAGTGTTTGGAGAATTCGTTGACGAACTCATTGCATGACCACAGACGCCCGGCCTTGCCGAAGATGATCCTTCGCGGGCTGTTCAGGCGGTGTGCATGGTGCGGCGGCAGGGGGTCGTTCTTCACGTCGTGGTACGGCAAGTCAGACCGGTGCCAGACCTGCGGCATCGCGTGGGAACGCGGCTACGAGGGGTACGAACTCGGCGCGGCCACCATGGGCGTCTTTCTCACCTTCGGCTCGATCATCTTGTGGATGGTTCTCTCGGTCGTCATCGGTGTGGCTTTGGTGCCGCTGCTGGTGGTCGCAGGGGCACTGGCCGTCGGGGTTCCGGTGCTCGGGTACCCGTTGACCTACACCGTGTGGCAGGGGGTCGACCTCTTCATCCGGGCCCCGTCTGACGACGACATCAGGGCCGCCGAGGCCTGGCTCGCAGCCGAGAAGCGCTGATTTCCCCCAATCGGGGGTGCCCGCCCACATGGGGCCGGCACAATGCTTGACCGAACACCTGTTCGTAGTTACAGTGTTGTTGTTCGAACACACCCATTGCGTACAGTCCGCTCTCCCACAGAACACCTGCGGGAAAACAGGCAAAAACCCGAAAGGCACACACCATGTCCACTCCAAGCCCCGAACGCGACAAGGCCCTCGATGCGGCCCTCGCCCAGATCGACAAGCAATACGGCAAGGGCTCCATCATGCGAATGGGCGAGAAGGGCTCGATGGCAATCGAGGCCATCCCGACCGGCGCCCTGCCCCTCGACCTGGCCCTCGGCGTGGGCGGTCTGCCCCGCGGCCGCGTGGTCGAGATCTACGGCCCCGAGTCATCGGGCAAGTCGACCCTCGCCATGCACGTCGTGGCCGAGGCGCAGCGCAACGGCGGCATCTGCGCCTATGTCGACGCCGAGCACGCCATGGATCCCGTGTATGCGAAGGCCATCGGTGTCGACATCGACCAGTTGCTGATCTCGCAGCCCGACACGGGCGAACAGGCCCTCGAGATCGCCGACATGTTGATCCGCTCCGGCGCTCTCGATGTGGTCGTCATC
>CAYRUT010000017.1:28548-34893 GCA_964427545.1 uncultured Bifidobacterium sp.
TCATCGACTCGGTGGCGGCACTCACGCCACGGGCCGAGATCGAGGGCGACATGGGTGACAGCCATGTCGGCCTGCAGGCACGTCTCATGAGCCAGGCTCTGCGCAAGCTCACCGCCAACCTCAACAAGTCGAACACGATCTGCATCTTCATCAACCAGTTGCGCGAGAAGATCGGCGTCATGTTCGGATCCCCCGAGACAACCCCCGGCGGTCGTGCGCTCAAGTTCTACTCGTCGGTGCGTCTCGACATCCGTCGTATCGAATCGATCAAAGACGGCGCCGAGGTCACCGGCTCGCGCACCCGCGTGAAGGTCGTCAAGAACAAGGTCGCACCGCCTTTCCGTCAGGCAGAGTTCGACATCATGTACGGCCAGGGCATCAGTCGCGAGGGCGCACTGCTCGACCTCGCCGTCGAGATGTCGATCGCGAAGAAGTCGGGTGCATGGTTCACCTACGAAGGCGAGCAGCTGGGCCAGGGTCGCGAGAATGCGAAGAACTTCCTGCGCGAGCACCCCGAACTCATGGTCGACATGGAGCAGAAGATCCGCGCGGCGGCCGGCCTCAACGGCGAGGCAGAGGTCGAGTTCTCCGAGAAAGACGAAGAGCCGATCGAGCTCGACTAGCGAATCACAGGCGCCCACGGCGTCATCGCACCGAAGGCCGGACCCGTTCCCGCGGGGCCGGCCTTCTTGCGTTCCCGAGCCCGACTTCATCTGTCGGTAGCCTGACGCACGTGAGTGGAAAGGCGCCAGAGTCGTACGTCGTGCGCACCTTCGGGTGCCAGATGAACGAGCATGACTCCGAGCGCATTGCAGGGTTGCTCGAGTCAGACGGACTCACACGTGCCGCTTCAGACGACGACGCCGACGTGGTAGTCCTGAACACCTGCTGCATCCGCGAGAACGCCGACAACAAGCTCTACGGGACCCTCGGGCACCTCAAGACGTGGAAAGACGCCAAGGACGGCAGACGAATCGTTGTGGGGGGTTGTCTGTCGCAGAAAGACAAAGACATCGTCCAGACCCGTGCGCCCTGGGTCGACGTGGTCATGGGCACGCACAACGTTCACCGCACCTCGGAGTTGCTCGCCCATGCAATCGAGAACGGACCCATCACCGAGATTCTCGAGGAGGCGGTTCTCGACGACCACGCACTGTTCCCGAGCGCACTCCCGGCGCGACGCGAGACCACGTACAACGCATGGGTCACCATCCAGATCGGCTGCGACAACACGTGTGCGTACTGCATCGTGCCGGCCGTTCGCGGCAGGGAGATCAGCAGGCCGTTCTCCGACATCGTGAACGAGGTGAGCCATCTTGCGTCGCAGGGTGTCACCGAGGTGACGTTGCTCGGCCAGAACGTCAACAGCTACGGCCGGGACCTCTCGTTGGCTGCGCGCCGCGGGGGAGACGACGTGTCGGCGTCGCCGCAGTTCGCGCAGTTGCTGCGCGACGTCGGTGCCGTGCCCGGAATCCGCCGTGTTCGCTACACCAGCCCGCACCCGAAAGACATGCGTGGCGACGTGCTGCAGGCAATGGCCGACACAGCCTCTGTGTGCGAGCACCTTCACTACCCGTTGCAGTCTGGCTCGAACCGTGTTCTGTCTCTGATGCACCGCGGCTACACCGGCGAGCGCTATCTCGAGAGGCTCGCCGAGGCCCGCAGGTTGATACCCGACCTGGCGGTCACCACCGACATCATCGTCGGGTTCCCCGGCGAGACCGAAGACGACTTCGTGCGCACGCTCGAGGTGTCGGCAGAGGCAGATTTCGACTCTGCGTACACCTTCATCTTCTCGCCGCGCGAGGGCACCGAGGCGGCGTCGATGACGGACCACTTCGTCGACCCCGCTGTGGTGGCAGACCGTTTCGAGCGGTTGCGCGCGGTGGTCGAGCGGTCGGCCCTGTTGAGGCACCGTGCACGCGAGGGCCGCATCGAGGAGATCATCGTCGAGGGGCCCAGCCGTCGCGACCCGTCGGTCACCACCGGGCGTACGCGACAGAACAAACTCGTGCATTTCGCCGCCCCGCGGGCGCTGCGGCCCGGCACCTACGCCACCGTCGAGGTCACCCGCGGCGCACCGCATTTCCTCGAGGGACGCTTCGTCGAGGTGCTGCACGAGGCAACGCACAAGATCCGCATCCCCGTCGCCCCGGTGAACGCGTGACCACACCTCGGTCGGTGGTGGTGCTCGGGCCCACCGCGAGCGGCAAGAGCGACGTGGCGATGGAGGCGGCGCGCATCGTGGGCCGGGTCAACATCATCGCCGCCGACTCGATGCAGGTCTACCGGGGGATGGACATCGGCACGGCCAAGCCGACCGTGCGCGACCGCGAACTCGTGGTGCACCACGGTCTCGACCTCGCAGAACCCCACGAGGAGTACTCGGTGGCACAGTTCGTCGGGGCGGTGTCGGCCGCCCGCGAGGCAATGTCACACGACGGTGTGTCCGGGTTGATCGTCGGTGGCACCGGTCTCTATGTCACGGCACTGGTCGACGGTCTGAACATGCCGGGTCAGTGGCCCGAGATCAGGGCCGAGCTCGAGGCGAACGACGACGTGGCCGCACTGTACGCCGAGTTGTGCGAGCGCGACCCGGTTGCGGCATCGCGGATCGAACCGAACAACCACCGTCGCATCGTGCGTGCCCTCGAGGTGTGCAGGGGAAGCGGCACCACATTCAGTTCGTTCGGCGACGGCATTGCGAAGTTTCCCGACACCGACACGGTGCAGATCGGTATCAAGTGGCAGCGCGACGCACTCCGCACACGCATCGCCGAGCGCGTCGGGCGCATGATGTCGGCAGGTCTCGTCGAGGAAGTGCGACGACTCTCGTCGTCCCCGCTGGGACTGTCGCGCACGGCCCGCCAGGCGCTCGGCTACAAAGAGGTGATCGACGGTCTCGCCGCAGGTTGGTCAGAGCAGCAGATGGCAGAGACCATCACGCTGCGCACCCAACAGTTCGCGGTTCGTCAGGAACGCTGGTACAGACGCGACCCGAGAATCACCTGGATCGAGGTACAAAACGACCCGGTTTCGGTAATCACCCCGCACGTCGTCGCCGCACTGACATAGTCTCTGAACCGATGCAGGCGTCGCTCTCGAAATACCACGGACTGGAGAACGACTTCCTCGTCTACGACCTCGCTCAGGGCACGCCCGCAGACGCGTGGCCCGATCTCGCCCGCAGGTGGTGCGCGCGCAGCACCGGCATCGGCGCAGACGGACTCCTGTTGCTCGAGGTGGTGAACCCCGCGACACTCACCATGCGTCTGTACAACGCAGACGGCAGTGTTGCCGAGATGAGCGGAAACGGCATCAGGTGTCTGGTCTTTGCGGCACACCGCATGGTGGGGGGAACCGCCGGCGCCGAGTACGAGGTGCGCACCGACGCGGGGGTGCGCCGGGTGACCGTCGTCGACCGCGAGGACGACAACACGGTTCACATCAGGGTCGACATGGGTCCGGTCGACGACATTGCCGAGCCGGACGGCTGGGCGGCACTCGAGTGCGACCCCATGCGCCCGGTGAGTCACGTGTCGCTCGGAAACCCGCACTCTGTTGTCGCGGTCGAAGACGTGTCGCTGATCGATCTCGAGCGTCTCGGCCGGCTCGTGCCCCAGGTGAACCTCGAGATCATCGAACCCGGACCGGGCAGCAATGCGGTCACGATGAGGGTTCACGAACGTGGTGCGGGCATCACGCGTGCGTGCGGTACCGGCGCGTGTGCCGCGGCACATGCGGCCCTCAAGTGGGGCGTGGTGTCGCCCGGGACGCACGAGGTGGTGGTGCACATGGACGGCGGTATCGCCCGCGTGCACATCGACAGCGCCAACATCGCCACGCTGACGGGACCCGCCACCCATGTCGCCTCCGTGACGGTCGACGTCTGACTGTGACGGTGCGCACGTGACCAACCCGTACCAGGAGGCCCTCGGTCGGACACTGATCGAGCGCACCTTCCGCGAACGCATCGTGCTGGTCGGGGTCACGCTGGGCGGCCACACCGACGAAGAGACCGAAGAGGGTCTCGACGAACTCTCGTTGCTGATCGACACTGCCGGGGCCGACGAGGCCGCACGGCTCACGCAACGTCGCGACGTTCCCGACCCTGCGTTCTACATCGGCAAGGGAAAGGTCGACGAACTCCGCGAGGTGTGTCTCGCCATCGACGCCGACACCGTGGTGTTCGACAACGAACTCACTCCTGCCCAGCAGTTCAATCTCGAGAAGGCGCTCGGCCGCACCGCGCTCGACCGCACTGCGGTGATTCTCGACATCTTCGCCCAGAACGCGCACACACAGGAGGGCAAGGCCCAGGTCGAACTCGCCATGCTGCGCTACCGGTTGCCCCGGTTGCGTCGGGGTGCCAAGGCCGGGCTGTCGCAGCAGGGTGGAGGCATCGGCACGCGCGGCCCCGGCGAGACCCGGCTCGAGGTCGACCGTCGCCGCATCATGCGCCGCATCGAGAAACTCGAACGCGACCTGAAGGACCTGCAGCGCACGCGCCACACCCAGCGCAAGGGTCGCAGCCGCAGCGGCCTCGCTTCCGTGGTCATCGTCGGGTACACGAACGCCGGCAAGTCGACCCTTCTCAACGCTCTGACGAGTGCGGGGGTGCTCACCGAGGACAGGCTGTTCGCCACGCTCGACCCCACGACACGGCGTCTGTCGTTGCCCGGCGGTGAGCCGGTTCTTCTCACCGACACGGTCGGCTTCATCCGCCAGCTTCCCCACGGTCTCATCGAGTCGTTCAAGAGCACTCTCGAGGTTGCGTCGGAGGCCGACATGCTGGTGCACGTGGTCGACGGAAGCGCTGCGCACCCCGAACACCAGATCACCGCGGTGAGAGAGGTGCTCGCTGAGATCGGCGCCGACTCGGTGCCCGAGTTCCTCGTGTTCAACAAGTCAGACAGGCTGGCCGACCACGGCGCACTTCTCGTGGAGGAGCACCACGGAGCCGTCGCCGTGTCGGCGAGGGAACGGCAGGGGCTCGACGTGTTCCTGCGTCGTCTTGCCGACCGCATGCGGGCCATCAGCCAGGTCACAGAACTTCTGGTGCCGTTCGAGCGCGGCGACATCGTGGCGTCGATTCACCGCGAGGGCGAGGTGGTGTCGATCGAGGAGGCCGACAGCGGTCTGCGCATCCGGGCCCGGTTGTCTGAGGCCTCGGCAGGTCGCCTTCGCGAGTTCGTCGTCGACACGACGCATGGTGGAAACTTGAACCACCATGACTGAAGCACCACGAGACCGGGTCGGTTTCGTCCCACCGCCGTACCCGTTCGACAGGCTCGACCAGTACCAGAAGATCGCCGCCGGGCACGACGGCGGCATCGTCGACCTGTCGATCGGAACACCGTGCGACCCGCCGCCGCCGGCAGTCGTTGCCGCGCTGAGTCAGTCGAATTCCGAACGCGGGTATCCCGCCTCGATCGGCACCGAGGCCCTGCGCCGTTCGATCGCGCGCTGGATGGGGCGTCGTTTTGCGATCGATGTTCCTCTGTCGCGCATCGCCGCCTGCATCGGTACGAAGGAGTTCGTCGCCACGACCCCGCAGTACATGAAACTGCGCAGGCCGAACCGCGACACGGTGATCTACCCGGCCGTTGCGTACCCCACCTACGAGATGGGTGCGACCCTCGCGGGTCTTCGTGCGCTGCCCGTGCCGATGAACGCCGAGGGCCACATGGACTTCGCGTCACTGTCGCCCGACGACATCGACCGGGCGCTCATGGTCTGGGTCAACAGCCCGAGCAACCCCACCGGCGGCCTCGACGACCTGAAGTACGCAGCGAACTGGGGGCGCACGCACGGCGTGCCCGTGTTCAGCGACGAGTGCTACACCGAGTTCACCTGGTCGACCACCGCCCAGTCGATTCTCCAGCACGGTCTCGACGGAGTGGTGGCCGTGCACTCGTTGTCGAAGCGATCGAACCTGGCGGGTGTGCGCGTGGGCTTCTACGCGGGCGACGCCGAGATCGTCGAGTACCTGAAAGAGGTGCGCAAGCACGCCGGGTTCATGGTGCCCGGCCCTGCACAGGCCGCCGCAGTGGCTGCGCTCGACGACGACGAGCACGTTGCCGTTCAGCGCGACCGGTACCGCACACGTCTCGAGATGATGGCAAGGACACTGTCGCGGTGGTCGGGAATCGATGTGTCGATGCCCGACGGAGGCTTCTACCTGTGGATCCCCGTCGACGACGCGTGGGCCGTCACCGAGCGTCTGGCACGCGAAGGCGGTGCGCTGGTGAGCCCGGGCGAGTTCTACGGAACCGCCGCGAGCAACTTCGTGAGGGTCGCGGTCGTGCAGCCCGATGCCAAGCTCTCGTTGGTGGCATCGCGTCT
>CAYRUT010000018.1:0-6540 GCA_964427545.1 uncultured Bifidobacterium sp.
CGCGACAACTGCAAGGTGGGCCAGCCGCTCAGCACCGCCAAGAAAGACGGTGAGAGCAGTGATTCGTCGGCAACCGCCGAGGCCGCCACACAGGTGGTCGAGCGTGTGGTCGAAAAGATCGTGACGCAGCCGGTCCGCCAGAAGCTGCCGCGCTCGCGCCGCGGCCGCACCTTCGAGTTCCGCGTTGCCGACTGCAAGGGCTTTGCCAACATCGGTGAGTACGACGACGGTCGTCCCGGCGAGATGTTCCTCACGGTGTCGAAGCAGGGCTCGACCCTGTCGGGCATCATGGACGCGTTCGCCAAGTCGATCTCGTACGGCCTGCAGTACGGGGTGCCGTTGCGCGCCTTCGTCGAGGCGTTCACCAACATGCGCTTCGAGCCCGCGGGCATGACCGACGACCCGGACATCCGCATTGCCTCGTCGATCATGGACTACCTGTTCCGTCGCCTGGCTCTCGAGTACATGACCTACGACGAGCGTGCTGAACTCGGCATCTTCAGCCGCGACGAGCGCATCCAGCCGACGCTTCCCGGCGTCGAGGAGTCGGTCGTCGAGAACAAGAACGGTTCCGAGATTGCGACCGACCCGCCGTCGGTGCAGTCGGTGTCAGAGCTGAAGACCCAGATGGACCTCGGCATCGCGCCCACTGCCCCGGTGTCCGATCACTCGGCTCCCGAGGGAATGAAGCGGCCCGCACACAGCGATGCACCGATGTGCATGCTCTGCGGCGTGCAGATGCAGCGCGCAGGCTCGTGCCACGCGTGCCCGTCGTGCGGCAGCACCAGCGGCTGCAGCTGACCAGCCGCGGCGCATGCGTCGCTCACATGAACGAGACGAACCGGTGTTCCGAAAGGGACATCGGTTCGTTTCTTTCGCGGCACCTGTTCGTTACGTTGACCACATGGTGACAGCATCTTTTCCCTCTGTGTCCCGGGCAGACCGACTTGCCAAGTGGTCGCTCATTGCGCTGGCGGGTGTGCCCGTCGGGATCGTGTTCCTTACCTTCTGGGCGGTGTGGGTCGACACGAGCCCCACGCTGAGCGACGACGACCGCATCCGGGGGTGGGAGACCGTGTGGCGGGAACTGCCCGCCACAGCAACCCTGCTCGCGGTGTGCATCACCGGCTTTGCTCTTGCTGTGTACGCGGGGCGTCACGGCGCGACCGAGGCGGCGAACCGCGCGATCTGGTTCCACGGGGCCGCGTTGTTCTTCGTGCTGCTCGTGGTGATGAACGGAAGTGCAGAGAACATCATGACCACGCGGCCGGCAACGGTGAAGTGGATCATGTTCCCCGCCCAGGTTCTGATCGCGGCTCTCGCGGTGTGGGGCGCCCGTTTCCTCGCCGCACGTCGTCGGAACCACCCCATCTTCTGGTGAACCGACAGGTGGGGCCCCGCATGGGTGCGTCACTTAGTATCTGACCCACGGTGCATCAAGAGGGCAGGGGCACGCTGCCGGTGGGGAATCATCATGACGCGCAGTTTCGACACCGACGACCGCAACGTCGTGACCACGGCGGGCGGCCAGCGCGTTCATGCCGGTCATGCCGCACAGAGCGAGGTCGTCAGGGCTGATTTCCGCGAGGTGCGCAACGGCGTCTGGTGCCTCGTGGGCAACGGGCTCTCGAACCAGACCTTCATCGAGGCACCCGAGGGCATCATCGCCGTCGACACGGGTGAGTCGGTCGAGGAGATGCGCGAGGCGCTCCGTCGGCTGCGCACCGTCACCGACGCCCCGATTGCCGCCGTCATCTACACCCATTTCCACTATGTGGAGGGAACCAAGGCGATCGTCGCGGAGGGGAACCATGCGGACCCTCTGCCGATCTACGGTCACGAGAAGATCGCATTCAACAAGGAACGGACCCTGGCCGAGATCTCGCCTGCGTACAGCCGCGGGCTGGTCGAGCAGTTCGCAATCGTGATGCCCACCGAGGGCCCCGATGCGACCGTCAACGTCGGTCTCGGTTTCTTCTACAAGAACCCCGCACACGCCCCGTTCACCCCGGGGCACATCCCGGTCACCCACACACTCGGCGAGAAGGGCTCACTCACGATCGCCGGCCTGCCCGTGCAGTACCAGCACTCGCCGAGTGACTCCGACGACTCGGTCAATTTCTATTTCCCGTCGATCGGCACCTGCGTGCACAACTCGGTGTGGCCGGTGTTGTTCAACGTGTTCGCGATCCGCGGCGAGGAGTACCGCGATCCCCGTGTCCTGATCCCGGGCATCGACAACATCATCAAGTGGGCGCCCGAGTACCTGGTGGCCACACACGGCCCGGCACTGGCGGGGAAGGACAACATCCGCGAGAAGGCCACGCGGTACCGCGACTCGATCCAGTTCCTGTGGGACCAGACGGTTCGGGGCATCAACAAGGGCTGGACCGCCGACGAGATCGCACACCGCGTGACACTGCCCGCGCTCTATGACGTCGACTACCTCACCAGCGAGAGGTACGGCGTCTCTGAGCACCACGTGCGGCAGATCTTCGCGGGCCTGCGCGGGTGGTTCGACGGGAACGAGGAGAATCTGTTCCGCGACGAGCCCGGGTCGCGCTACGCAAAACTCATCGCAGGGTTCGGGGGTCGCGACGAGGTTCGTGCACAGGTGTCGGCCGCGCTGTCGGCGAACGACGTGCGCTGGGCGACCGAGATGGCGACCTGGCTCGCACGCTCCGACGGGGCGACAGGCGACGACCGCGCGCTGCTGGCGTCGTGCCTGAGAGTGGTCGCAGAGCGCACGCCGGCGGCGAACATCCGCAACTGGGCGATCACACGGGCGAGACACCTCGACGGTTCGTTCCCGATGGACCGCTTCATGCAGCACAATTTCAACCCGAAGTTCCTCGGTGAGGCGCCGGCGACCGGCCTCGTGCACACCCTGCGCGTTCTGCTCGAACCCTCGCGTGTCGACGGCGTGAACCATCACATCGCGTTCACGGTCGGCGACGAGACCTGTGGCCTGCACGTGCGCAACGCGGTGGCCGTGCCGACCGACGGGTGGGGTGCGCAGAGTGCCGTCACCATGTCGCGTGAGACGCTGCTCGGTGTGCTGTCGGGCCGCAAGAAGTGGCGCGACGAGGTCGAGTCCGGCGCAGTCAAGATCTCGGGCGACACCGGTGCCGTGATGACGGTCTGCGCTGCGTTCGACCACCCAGGGTTCGCGGACTGAGCCGATGACGTCGTTGCCGAAGCCGACCCCGTCGTTCGAGGGTGCGCAGGGCTACACGATTCCCGACTCGACACCTGCGCCGTTGTCGATAGAGCGCGCACCCGGGGGTGCACCGAACATCGTTCTTGTTCTTCTCGACGATGTCGGCTTCGGCACCTGCGGAACCTTCGGCGGCCCCGTGCCGACCCCCGCGCTCGACCGCATCGCGTCGCGTGGCCTGCGGTTCAACCAGTTCCACACGACCGCACTGTGTTCGCCGACCCGTGCGGCGATGCTGACGGGCCGCAACCATCACACCGTGCACATGGGGGGCATTCCCGAGGGCGCAAACGTGTTCCCCGGGTACGACAGCATCATCCCGAAAGAAGCGGCCACGGTCGCAGAGATCCTGAAGCAGTCGGGGTACTCCACCGGGGCATTCGGCAAGTGGCATCTCGCGCCGATGTGGGAACAGACGCTCGCGGGACCCTTCGACCGGTGGCCGACGGGGCTCGGGTTCGAACGTTTCTACGGCATTCTCAACGCGGAAGCCTCGCAGTGGGAGCCGCCGATGTTCGACCAGACGACGCCGGTGATGCCGTACGAGGGCCGCGACGACTATCACATGACCGAAGACATTGTCGAGAAGGCGATCTCGTGGATGCGCGTCCAGAAGGCGTCGCAACCTTCGAGGCCGTTCTTCACCTACATCGCGACCGGTGCCATGCACTGCCCGCACCATGTCGGAAAAGAATGGATCGACAGGTTCGCCGGTCAGTTCGACCAGGGGTGGGACGAACTGAGACGCGAGATCTACGAGCGCCAGCTCGCACTCGGCGTGATCCCTGCCGGAACCCGCCTGACCCCGCGTCCCGACGAGGTGCCGTCGTGGCACGAGTACCCCGACAGGTACAAGCCTGTTGCATCGCGTCTGATGGAGGTGTTCGCCGGGTTCATGGCGCACACCGATGCCCAGATCGGGCGGGTCATCGATGCGCTCGACGCGATGGGCGAATTCGAGAACACCCTGTTCATGTACATCACCGGCGACAACGGGGCATCGGCCGAGGGCACGATTCACGGTGCGTGGAGCGCACCGTCTTTCCAGAACGGGATACCCGAGGACCCCGAGTGGCTGCTCGAGCACATCGACGACTTCGGCACGTCGCGCTGCGAGAACCACTACAACCTCGCGTGGGCATGGGCGCTCGACTCGCCGTTCCAGTGGATGAAGCAGGTGGCATCGCATTTCGGGGGCACACGAAACGCGATGGCGGTGTCGTGGCCTGCACGCATTCGCGACGCCGGGGGCCTGCGCACGCAGTTCCACCACGTGGTCGACGTGATGCCCACGTTGCTCGCCGCTGCCGGGGTTCCGTTGCCCGATGTGGTGAACGGCCTCACCCAGTTGCCGGTCGACGGTGTGTCGATGACATATGCATTCGACGGCCCCGACGGGCCGAGCACTCGCACCACGCAGTACTTCGAGATGTTCGGCAACCGCGCGATCTATCACGAGGGCTGGATGGCGTCGTGTTTCCACGGACGTGTGCCATGGAACCGTTTCGGCATGGTTCCCTTCGACGGCCCTCAGGAGAAATGGGAGCTCTACAACATCGCCGACGATTTCTCACAGGGTCACGACCTGTCGGATGCACACCCGGAAAAACTCGCCGAGCTGCGGCAGTTGTTCGATGCCGAGGCACGGCGGAACAACGTGTACCCGCTGCGCGAACCCGGGTCGACGCTCGGGCTGCAGGTGGTGCCGCCAACCAGTCTGAACGGCGCAAAGAAGATGACCTACACGACAGACCACATCCGCATGCCCGAGATGTCGGTGGTCAGCGTGAAGAACTGTTCGTTCGTCGTGACCGCCGATGTCACGGTTCCTGCCGGGGGCTGCGAGGGGGTCATCGTCTGTCAGGGCGGGAACATGGCGGGGTGGACCCTCTATGTCGGGGCCGACGGGCGGCCCACGTACCACTACAACTGGATGGGGCACGATCATTTCGTGGCGACGTCATCGGTGTCGTTGGCGCCGGGGCGCCATTCGATCGTGGTCAACCATGCGTATGACGGCGGCTTCGGAGGCGGCGGACACTCGGTGTTGATGGTGGACGGCACGATCGTGGGTCACGTTCATGTCGAGAGGTCCGTGCCCGTGGTGTTCTCGATGAGCGGGGAGACTTTCGACGTCGGCATGGACACGGGTGCCCCTGTCGGTGATTACCCGCACGTGTATCGCTTCACGGGGGAGATTCACGGGGTCACGGTCGAGCGTCTCAGCGAACCGTCGCCCGAGGTTGCCGCACTCATTGTCGAGGGTGAATTCCGGGCAAGCCTCGCCACGCAGTAGAAACCACCCGTTTTGCGGGGTTTTCGGGAGTACCGTGTGGTCATGGAGGCTCGCATCCTGACATGGAACCTGTGGTGGCAATTCGGCCCGTGGCGTGAACGCCAGGCCGCCATTCTGTCTGTTCTGCAGGAACAGGACGCCGATGTGATCTTCCTCCAGGAAGTGTGGGCGCAGGAGGGTGGTCTCGACCAGGCGCAGTGGCTTGCCGACGAACTCGACATGTTCGTGGCCCGCACAGAGGGCCCCTGGTACGACGACGGGGTGAGCCTCGGGAACGCGATTCTGTCCCGGTGGCCGATTGCGTCGTGGGAGGTTCACCGCCTGCCCGACGTGACGGGGGCACCGAGTTACAGGCGGGCAGTTGTTGCGTTGATCGACTCTCCGTACGGCCGTGTCTGGACTGTGTGCACGCATCTCGACCACAGGTTCGATGCATCGGCGACACGCCTTGCGCAGTGTGAAGCGTTGTCAGGAATCGTCGATCAGTTGCGGGTCGACCCGGAGAACGAGATGCCGGTGCTGATGGCAGGTGATTTCAACTCTGTTCCCGATTCGGACGAGATCCGCATGTTGACGGGGCGACGTGAGCCGGCGATCGAGGGGCTCGTGTTCACCGATCTGTGGGAGATTGCGGGCGAGGGAAGCGGTTTCACGTGGAGGCGCGACAACCCGTACATCGAGGATTCCACATGGCCGAACCGTCGGCTGGACTATCTGTTCGTGTCGTGGCCGCGCCCGAGGCCGATCGGGAACCCGTCACGCATCTGGTTGGCCGGGCTCGAGCCGGTCGGCGGGGTGCAGGCGAGCGACCACGCTGCTGTCGTTGCAGATGTGCGGCTCGCTGTTGATTCTCCGGCCGGGTGAGCGGTCGAGTCAGCGGGTTCTGAACGGTTCAGGCTGAGTGTGGCCAGTTGAGGCTGCGGGTGATTGCGTGTGCCTGTGTGTGGCCGGCCACTTTCATCGGGTCGGCGCTGGACACACCCCGGTACCCATTTTCCGAACGTCTGCGATGACGGCATCCCGACAC
>CAYRUT010000018.1:6640-21167 GCA_964427545.1 uncultured Bifidobacterium sp.
TGGACACACCCCGGTACCCATTTTCCGAACGTCTGCGATGACGGCATCCCGACACTTCTCACCGCAGCCACCACCACCGCTGCCGCGATGACGGCATTCCGTCACTGCGGTCGATTGCGATGACGGCATGCCGTCGAAATGGGGGTAGGGATGACGGCATCCCGACAGTTGCGAAAAAAGGTGTCGGGGTGTGTCTCCTCGTCGATTGCGCCCGCAGTCCTGGCCCCGCATCTTCCCCCCAGGCGTCCGGTTACGTACACATCCACTGCGTATGCCGGCATCCCCGAGAAACCCCTTTTCGCATTTCATCCGAGGTGTCGAGGCCGACGTGCTGCTCGCCATGTGCTGGAACCCGCTCTATGAGTCGGCGACGTCCATCGCACGGGATTCAGGCCGGTCGCGAAGCGAGGTTCGGGTTGTTCTCAATTACCTCGTGAGCACGGGGCTCGTCACGGTTCTCACCCAGGGCGGGCGTCGTTGGTATCACCTGAACCGCGAGCACCCGCTGCACGGTGCACTGATCAAGATGTCGAACATCGACCGAATTCAGTTGGCTACCACGCACAACGCATTCGTTTGATGCCGTTGATGAACGAGCTCTGCAGGTAGTCCGGCTCGGAGGTGATCTCGAGAGTCGGCACCCGACGGCGGATCTCGTCGAACATCACCGCAACCTCGCGCCGTGCCAGGTTGGCGCCGAGACAGAAGTGCGGGCCGCCCGCACCGAAACCCACCTGGGCGGGCGCAAGCGGCCGGCGCACGTCGAACGTGTCGGCTGCGTCGAAGACCCGCTCGTCGCGGTTGCCTGACTGGTAGAACATCACGACCTTCTCCCCGGCCTTGATGGGTTGACCGTTGATCTCGGTGTCTGCAGTCGCGGTGCGGCGGAAGTGAATCACCGGCGTTGCGTAGCGCACGATCTCTTCCACTGCGGTCTTGGTGTGGGTCTCGAAGTCGTTGAACCAGATCTCGCGCTGGTCGCGGTGAAGGGTCAACTCACGCATGCCATGGGCGATGGCCGTGCGCGTCGTCTCGTTCCCGGCGACGACCAGCAAGATGAAGAACGAGCCGAATTCCTGCGCCGACAGACGCTGGCCGTCGACTTCGGCGTTCATCATCACCGAGGCGATGTCGCTGCGCGGGTTCTTCAGACGGTCCTCGCCGAGAGCGAGCGCGTACGAGAAGATCTCGCCGCCGACACGCACGAGGTCCTCGAACGTGCCGACATACTCGGGATCGCCGACACCGAGAATGGTGTTGGTCCAGTTGAAGATCATCTCTTCGTCGCTCTCGGGGATGCCCATCATGTCGCAGATGATCTGCAGCGGCATCAAGGCCGCCACCTCGCGCACGAAGTCGCACTCACGTTCGGGGAACCGTTCGAACATCCGGTCGATGACCGCCCGTGACCTCACGCGAACCGATTCCTCGAGTGCGGTGATCTCCTTCGGTGTGAAACCCTTCGAGACGATCGAACGAAGACGGAAGTGCTTCGGGTCGTCCATGTTGATCATCGAGCCGAAGAACTCGTTGATCTCCACGGGCAGGTCGCCGATGTTCGACCCCTTGCCGCTGCAGAACAGCTGCGGATGGCGGCTCACGTGCCAGATGTCGTCGTGGCGCACGAGGGCCCGGTAACCGGGTCCGGCGGGGATGGGCGAGTTCTCGAAGGTGCGCTCCGGGAAGAAGCGGAACGGGTCCTCGTTCCGCAGGGTCCGGAAGGCGCCGAAGCGCCGATCGCGGGGCAGGGTCCAGAACTCGGGGTCGGACAGGTCGATGTCGGAAAGGGGCACCTCGGGAAGGGACATGCCCGAGACCCTAGGCGCACCCCGGTCCGGGCGAGGGGCCCGGGCGGGGCCTTGACTACTGTCGTGGCACGGGTCCGGCACCGTGTCGGCCCGTTCACGAGGGAGTTCCCATGCCTGAAGCAGTCATCGTCGCCACCGCCCGCAGCCCCATCGGTCGCGCCAACAAGGGTTCGCTCGTCGACCTCCGCCCCGACGACATGGCGGCCCAGATCGTGCGGGCCCTGATGGCCAAGGTCCCCCAGGTGAAGGCCAGCGACGTCGAGGACCTCATGCTCGGCATCGGGCAGCCCGCCGGCGAGGGCGGCTTCAACATCGGCCGCATGGTGGCGATCCTGGCCGGTCTCGACGACGTGCCCGGCGTGACGGTGAACCGCTACTGCTCCTCCTCGCTCCAGACGATCCGCATGGCGGCCCACGCCATCAAGGCTGGCGAGGGCGACTGTTTCATCGCCGCCGGCGTGGAGACCGTGAGCCGCTACGCCTCGGGTGCGAGCGACTCGGCCCCGAACCCCATCTTCAAGGAGGCCGGAGCACGCACGAAGTCCCGCGCCGCCGGTGGCCAGGGTCCGTGGAACCCGCCGTCGGGCCTCCCCGATGCCTACATCGCCATGGGTCAGACCGCCGAGAACGTGGTCGAGGTCGAGGGTGTGTCGCGCGAGGAGATGGACCGCTTCGGCGTTCGCTCGCAGAACCTCGCCTGCGAGCACGTCGACAACGGGTTCTTCGAGCGCGAGATCACCCCGCTCACCCTGCCCGACGGCACCGTCGTCTCCAAGGACGACGGCCCCCGTCCCGGCACCAACTACGAGGCGGTGTCGCAGCTCAAGCCCGTGTTCCGCCCCGACGGCTCCGTGACAGCGGGCAACGCGTGCCCGCTGAACGACGGTGCCGCCGCCGTGATGGTGATGAGCGACACCAAGGCCAAGCAGCTCGGCCTCACCCCGCTCGCGCGCATCGTGTCGTCCGGCGTGTCCGGCCTCAACCCCGAGATCATGGGCCTCGGCCCGATCGAGGCATGCCGCCAGGCGCTGAAGCGCGCCGGCATGACCATCGACCAGATCGACCTGGTGGAGATCAACGAGGCATTCGCCGCGCAGGTGCTGCCCTCGGCCAAGCACCTCGGCATCCCGATGGAGAAGCTGAACGTGCACGGCGGCGGCATCGCACTCGGTCACCCCTTCGGGATGACCGGCGCCCGCATCATGACCACTCTGATCAACGGTCTCCAGTGGGAAGACAAGCAGTACGGTCTCGAGTCGATGTGCGTTGGCGGCGGCCAGGGCATGGCGATGATCATCGAGCGCCTCAGCTGAGAATTGGCGCGCGCGACTCAGTCGCTCGCAACAGATTCACGTGAGTCGGTGGTGGTCCTCAGCATGAGGGCCACCACCGCTCCGCATACCACCATCAGACCCGCGGCGAATCCGAACGTGATCACTCCGCCGTTCGTCTCAGACGAGCCGTAGAGAACCGGCGCGAGCAACGACATCAAAGTCGCTGCGATCAAGTCTCCGCTGCCGTTCAGGCCCTGTGCGGCGGCCGCCCGCCCCTTCGGCGCCACCTGTGCCATCAGTGACTGCGTCGCGGGAATCGAGAGGGCACCGATGATGCCCTCGATGACCGCGAACCCCACCAACAACCACGCGTTCTGAAGCAGGCCGTACACGAGCACCAGTGGCGCGGTCATGAAGATGCCGATCACGGTCATGCGCGAGGCGCCCTGCCTGTCGGCAACACGACCGCCCGCCGCGCCGAGCACGATGAACGGAATCGTGTACAGCAGGAACGTGAGCCCCACCATCAGGTTCGTTCCGCCGCGGTCGGTGATGTAGCGGTCCCAGAGGGCATCGTAGATGCCGACCGGGATGAAGAGGGTCAGAGAGGCGAGCGCCGCCGCGCGCACCGGCCGCAGCCGAAGCAGTTCGATACTGAGCCGTCGTGACTCGGTCGTCGTGGGAAGCGACGGCAGGGTGCGCGGGAGAATGAACAGCAACGCCACGACCGCCACGCCGCTGAAGATGAGGAATGCACCACGCAGCTCGAAGGGTTCGATCAGCAGGGCGCCGATCATCGGCCCACCGGTGAACCCGGCGAGCTCCACCCCCCTGAGGCGCCCGAGACGCTCGGCGGCGCGGGTCTTGTCGATGTTCGCCGCGATTGCCTTGATGGCCGGCCCGCTCGTGCCGAGAGATGCGCCCGTGATCGCACGGGCGACCACGAACATCCACAGTGTCTCACCGAACGCGAAGAGAGCCGACCCGATCGCGGCGAGCACGAGGGCTGCGATCACGAAACGTTTCGGCTTGCCGCGGTCGGCGTAGGGGGCGAGAAACAACTGCACGAGAAGCGAGGTGAAGAAACCGGCCGCCGAGATGAGGCCGAGACCCGAATCGTCGAAGCCGTACTTGTCCTGCAGGTCGGAGAGCGCGGGGAACACCATGCTGTTCGCCACCGGCACGCTGAATCCGCACAGCAACAACGGCCCGATCCCCATCGTGAAGGTGGAGAGTCCGCGTGATCGGGTCATGGGTGCCCAACCTAATTCACGGTGACGTGAACTCAGCGACCTATTGCGGTGAGCACTGCGTCGTTGAAGTCGGGCCAACAGGCCATGCCCCAGTCGTCGAACTCTTTCTCGGCGAGCATCACGCACGCGCAGTCGGCCACGGGGTCGACCCACAGGAATGTTCCGATGCCGCCGAAGTGTCCGAATGTCGACGACGAGTTGCGTGACCCGGTCCAGTGAGGTTGCTTGTGCCCACGGATCTCGAACCCGAGGCCCCACGGGCAGGGGTCTGCCGGGCCGATGCCCGGAACCACACCGGAGAGTTCGGGGTACACGGGCAGAACCGCCGACGTCACGGTGTCGCGGGCGAGGAGAGTGGGCGAGCGGAGCTCGTTCACGAACCGCACCAGGTCGTCGACGCACGAATGAACGTCCTTGGCGCACGAACCACGGAGCGTGCTCGAGTGCATGCCGAGCGGGGCGAACACCGCGTCATCGAGGTACTCGGCGAAAGCGATACCCGTGTTGTTCTCCACGTGTGAAGCGATCATGTCGAATCCGGTGTTCGAGTAGATGCGCTTGGCGCCGGGCCGTCCGATCGGCTGGGCACCCTCGAACGGGTATCCGCCCGCGTGGGCGAGCAGATGTCGCAGGGTGCAGTCGGTCTGGCCGACTGCGTCGTCGAGCCCGACACTGCCCTCCTCGACGGCGACAAGAGTCGCGTACGCAGCAAGCGGTTTGCTCACCGAGGCGATGCGCTGCTCACGCGCCGTGTCGCCGAACGTCTCGGTTCCCCCGCGGTGAACGACTGCAATCGATGCCGCCACCGGCCACGACGAGGCAAGGCGCCACGCGGCATCGAGCGCGCCCATGGTCAGGCGTTGTCGCGGATGAGTTCTGCCACGCGGAACGCGAGATCGACGCCCTGGCGCCCGTTGAGGCGGGGGTCGCACACCGTCTGGTAGCGGTAGTCGAGGTCGTCGGCCGTCAGGTCGTCGGTGCCGCCCGTGCACTCGGTGACGTTGTCGCCGGTGAGTTCCACGTGGATGCCGCCCGGCCATGTGCCCTCGGCCTTGTGCGCACGAACGAAACCTGCGATCTCGCCCACGATGTCCTCGAACTGGCGGGTCTTGCGCCCGTTCGGTGCGGTGATGGTGTTGCCGTGCATCGGGTCGCACGCCCACACCACCGGGTGACCGGAGTCTTTCACGGCGCGCAGCAGCGGGCGCAGGCCCTCTTCGATCTTGTCGGCACCCATGCGTGAGATCAACGTGAGGCGGCCCGGAATGCGTGCGGGGTTCACCTTCTCGCACAACTCGAGCACCCACTCCGGTGTGGTCGAGGCGCCGACCTTGCATCCGATCGGGTTTGCGACGCCGCGCAGGTACTCGACGTGCGCGCCGTCGAGCTGGCGCGTGCGCTCGCCGATCCACAGCATGTGTGCCGAGGCGTCGTACCACTCGCCGGTCAGAGAGTCCTGGCGGGTGAGTGCCTCTTCGTACCCGAGAATCAGCGCCTCGTGGCTGGTGAACACGTCGACCTCGTGCAGTGCCGAGTAGTTCTCGGTGTCGACACCGCAGGCGCGCATGAACGACAGCGCACGCTCGATCTCGTTCGACAGTGCGACATAGCGCTGGCCCTCGGGGGTCGATGCCGCGTACTCCTGTGTCCATGCGCTCACACGGTTGAGGTCGGCAAAGCCACCCTTCGTGAAGGCGCGCAACAGGTTGAGGGTCGATGCAGATTGTTCGTAGGCCTGGATGAGTCGTTCCGGGTTGGGCACGCGCGCATCGGCAGAGAACGTGGGGTCGTTCACGATGTGACCACGGAACGAGGGAAGCTCGACGTCGCCGATCTTCTCGGTGGACGACGACCGTGGCTTCGCGAACTGACCCGCCATGCGGCCGACCTTCACGACGGGCACGCCCATCGAGTAGGTGAGCACCACCGCCATCTGCAGGATCACCCGCAGTTTCTCGCGGATGTTGACCGCGCTGAACTCGTCGAAACTCTCGGCGCAGTCGCCGGCCTGCAGAAGAAACGCGCGGCCCTCTGCCACCTGTCCGAGCGCCGACTGCAGTGCACGCGACTCACCTGCATAGACGAGAGAGGGAAACTCGGCGATGCGCTTCAACACGACGTCGAGCGCACCGGTGTCGGGCCACTCCGGCTGCTGCTGCGCCGGGTAGTCCTTCCACGAATCAGGTGTCCATCGATCGGTCATAGGGGTTACAGCCTTGCGTGAAACAGGGTGAAATAGCAACGCCTATTTCTCGTGACCGAGAAACAGGCGTTGCATGAAACGGTTGGGTGAAAGTTCTTAGACGGCGAGGATGCGCTCGGCGTCGTCGCGCAGGCCTTCGACAGCGCGGCTCACCAGGCGACGGGCCGCCTCAGCGGTGACGCCGAGGTCTTCGCCGACCTCGCGGAAGCTCTTGCGCTCGCCGTCGAGAAGGCCGAAGCGTGCCTCGACTGCGTAGCGGGCACGGTCGTCGAGGGTGCCGAGAAGTTCGTCGAGCAGCTCGGAGTCGACCAGAGCCATCACCGCGTCTTCGGGAGTGCCCTGGCCGTTGTCCATGAGGTCGCCGAGGGTTGCGTCGCCGTCGTCGCCCACGGTCTTGTCGAGAGACACCGGGGTGGTGAGGCGGTGCAGTTCTGCGTTGCCCGCATCGAGGGTCTCGCCGTCGCCCGAGGCCTGGCGAAGTGCGGCGCGCAGGCTTGCCGAACGGTCACCGGGGATGCGGATGAGGCTGGCCTTCTGGTCGAGTGCACGACCGATTGCCTGACGGATCCAGAACGTGGCGTAGGTGGAGAACTTGAATCCGCGGCGCCAGTCGAACTTGTCGACGGCGTGCTCGAGGCCGAGGTTGCCTTCCTGGATGAGGTCCAAGAGGTCCATGCCCTGGGGCAGGGGGTAGCGGCGTGCGATCGACACCACGAGACGGAGGTTCGAGCGGATGAAGCGGTCCTTGGCAGCCGCGGCGTTGCGCAGGTCGCGACGCAGTGCCGCCCCGCGCTCGCCGGCTTCGAGGCGCTTGGCCGCTTCGCGGCCGGCCTCGATGGCCTTCGAGAGCTCACGCTCGTCCTCAGCCGTGAGGAGAGCAACCTTGCCGATGTCGTTGAGGTAGAGACCAATTGAGTCGTTCATGATGCAGTTGTCAACCGTTGTTTCGTAGTGATTTGTTCCCGTGCGACCCGTGGCAGGGGACACATGGGGGGTTTGCCAAGGAGGGGGTTCTCCAAGTGGGGATTGATGAGAATAACAGATGGGTGGTTCTGTGGCTAGGGGTAATTTGTTCTTTCCGGATTGTGCAGGTAGAAGCACCCCGACGGCTCCTACACTCGCCACGTGCCGAACCCCGCGCGACGCAGAATCGGACTCCTCGGAGGGACCTTTGACCCCCCACATCTGGGGCATCTGGCCGCCGCCCGGGCTGCCCGCACACAACTCGGCCTCGACGAGGTTGTGTTCCTCGTCGCCAATGACCCCTGGCAGAAATCCGGGGATCGGGCCGTCACCCCGGCGGGCGTACGCCTCGAGATGGTCTCGGCACTGGTCGAGGGTGAGCCCGGTCTGGCAGTCGACGACAGGGAAATCCGCCGCGGGGGTCCCACATACACTGCCGACTCCCTCGAGGAACTGGCGCGGGAACACCCCGGTGCTGACCTGTTTCTCATTGTGGGTGCCGACACGGCCGCACGAATTCACACGTGGCATCGCCCCGACCGCGTTCGTGCCCTCTCTACGCTCGTTGTCGTGAATCGCAACGGCCGCAGCACAGAACCAGTTCCGGGGTCTCTGGCGGTCACGATCGACCCGGTCGAGGTCTCGAGCAGTGAGATCCGCGCGAGGGTCGCACGGGACGAACCGATCGATGGTCTCACCACCGCCGCGGTGGTGTCGCTCGTGCGGCTGCACGGTCTGTACGGGGTGGCGGAATGAGCGCGATTCCTGCCCGTCGCCGCAGGCGCATGGTCGCCGCCGTGGTCACCTCGGTTCTCACGATGGTCGCACTGCCGAGCGGCCTCGTCTTGGGCGCGGCCGACCTGCTGAACGACTCGGGGGGCGACAACGTCGAGAACAACGCGACCGTCGCCATCCCGTTGACACCTGTCGAGATGATCGCGGTGACGAATGCGCGCAACGAACTCTCCGCGATCGCGCTTCTTGCGGTCGACCCGTCGATGCGCGGCGGCACCATTGTGTCGGTGCCGGTGGGGGCGCGTGCCGATGTGCGCGACAGTGAGGCTCCGCGTCGCATCGGCGACTCGTACGCAACGGGTGGTCTTGCGGCACTCAAGACCGACGTGGAGAACCTTCTGAACGTGAGTCTCGAGGTCGCCGACGATGTGTCGGTGCCCGAACTCGCCACGCTTCTCGCACCGATCGGCACACAACCGGTCACGTTGCCCCAGCCGGTGGTCGACACAGACGCCGCAGGAAAACCGGTGACAGTGCTGGGCGCAGGTGCGCTCACGGTCGGGCCCAACGAGGCCGCCGCCGCGCTCGGTGCACTGCAGGTCGGAGTTCCCGAATCGACCCGTCTTGCCCAGGTGAAGGCACTCTGGACTGCAGTCGCGCGTGCGGGTGTCGTACCGACGGGCACCGCATCGCCGAGCGGTGGTTCGCCGGCCTCTTCGGCCCCCTCGACGACGTCGGTGACACCCCGCACAACCGCTGAGTTCTTCGCTGCACTCTTTGCGGGCGAGATCGACGTGTGGCAGTTCGGCGCAACGCTGTTGACTGACGCACAGCGCAACCCGGCCAACACCGACATGTACGACCTCGACGGCGGGGAAGTGCTGACGGTGATGGCCAGTGTGGTGCCGTCGGCACTGCGCCTCACCAGCACGAACATCGCGGTGATGATCGACATCCCCTTCGACAACACCACGTACGCGAAGGAAGCCGCGACGCGTCTCGCGTTCATGGGCGCCAACGTCGTGCTCATCCGCCACGTGCCCGAGACCCCCGCAGAAGAGACCGTGGTGTACTACAACGACGCCATGGGCCATGCCGAGGCCGAGACGTTCGTGAACCTTCTGGGCGAGATGACCTACAGGGAGTCCCGCGAGATCATCGACGGGGTGAACCTGCGCATCGTTCTCGGCAACGCATTCATCGCGTTCCTGGGGTCAGGGCCGCAGAACACCACCACGACTACGGTGAAGAAGTGACCGACACCCACCCGCAGACCGAATCGCTCGAACTCGCGAGTGCGATTGCACGCATCATCGACGACAAGCAGGGAACCGACATCGTGGTGCTGCCGGTCGGCGACGTGGTGGGAATCACCGAGTACTTCGTTGTGGCCAGCGCGTCGAACGTGCGTCTCGTCGGTGCCGTGACCGACGCCGTTCTCGGGGAGGTGCGCGAGACGCTCGGCCGGGGGCCGTTGCGGTCGGAGGGAACGCGCGAGAAGCAGTGGGTCCTCATCGACTACGGCGACGTCGTGGTGCATGTCTTTGTCGACGAGGCCCGTCGTTTCTACGAGATCGAGCGGCTCTACAAGGACATCACCCCCGTCTCTTGGTGAGTCGCCCGGCCCGGTTGGTAGGGTGGGGATTCCGATATTCGGGGCTGTAGCTCAGTTGGCAGAGCGCTTGCATGGCATGCAAGAGGTCACGGGTTCAATTCCCGTCAGCTCCACCAGTCACCATTCCCTGTCGTCTGAGTCGAATTCCTTGACCAGTTCGAGGAAGGTTTCCTGCTCCACCAGGTGCGGATAATGGCCGAGGTCCTCCCACACCGAGAGGACAGCCGTCGGGATCGAATCGAGCAACCAATCGCAGTAGGCCGCGCCGGGGTCGACTCCGTGCAGTGCGTGGTAGGGAACCGTGATTCCCCCGACGAGCGCGTCGACCTGTGCATCGAGTTCAGCGGGCGATGACTCGAAGACCGTGCCCCAGATCCCGAGCACCACGTCCTGCGTTGCGCGGCGCAGCGAATTGACCCGTGCGGCCTCGTCGGCGGGAAGCGCTCCCATCATCGACGCGAACAAGAGAGAGATTGCAGCGTCGAAGGACCCGGTGTCGCCCTTCAGCATCGGCTCAAGTTGTGCGAGGCCTTCCTTGAAAGCCGAGAGACGCAGTGGCTGGTCGACGTTGATGATCCCACGGCAGGGGAACAGTGCGCCGTACGCGCTCACGACCACTCCACCCAACGAGTGTCCGATCATGAGTGCAGAGTCCGTGTCCGGCAGTCCCGTCGCGAGCAACGTCTCGCGAACGTCGGTGGCAAGAGTCAAGGGGTCGTATGCGTCCCCGGTGGGGCTCATGCCGTGACCGCGCAGGTCGACTGCGACGACGGTGTTCGTTGCGCTGAGCGGCGCGATGAGGGGTCGCCACGTCTCGCGCGATTCCGTGATGCCGTGCACCAGGACGACAACAGGGCCCGACCCGCCGATCTCGTGTGAAAGTTCCATGCTGACAACCTATTACGGGGGTGCGAACTACGCTGACCGAATGACGTCGGTGGCCATCGTGATGCGCACGTACGAGCGTCCGTTGCTTCTCTCACGGGCACTCGCGAGCGTGTGCCGCCAGAGCTTCCGCGACTGGCACCTTGTCGTCGTCAACAACGGGGGAGACCCCCGCGCCGTCGACGACGTGGTTGCCCTCACGCGCCTCTCGAATCCGTCTGCTGCCGTCTCGGTGCTGCACCTGCCCGACCGGGTCGGCATGGAAGAAGCCTCGAACAGAGGTCTGGCCGCCACCGATTCCGAGTTCTTCGTCATCCATGACGACGACGATTCGTGGCACCCCGAGTTCCTTGCCGTTGCCGAACACGCGCTGCGAGCAGACCCGACCGCGAGCGCAGTGGTCACCGGTGTGGTGCGCGTGCACGAGACGTTCAGGGGCGGCCGGGTGTGGCCCGTGCGCAACGAGAAGTTCTACCTCGTGCCCGAGAGACTGACTTTTGACGGCATGATCGGCAACAACACGTTCCCGCCCATTGCCGCGCTGTTCCGCCGTTCGTTGCTCGACAGTGTCGGCTGGTTCGATGCGTCGTTGCCCGTGCTGGGCGACTGGGAGTTCAATCTCCGTGCCGTCGAGGCCGGCCGCTTCGTGTTCGTGCCGCGGCGACTGGCGAACTACCACACGCGAACCGCAGACAGCGATGTGGCGTCGGGGAACTCGATCACCGTCGGTCAGGAACTCCACCGGCAGACCAAGGCCGAACTGCAGACGAGATGGGACTCCGAGCCGGGTCGTGACGGACTCAGCAAGGGTGATCTGTCGCGTCGCGAGTCTGCACGCATCGACGCAGACGAGGCCGCGCGCCGCCAGCAGGAATCACGCGCCGGAGCATCGCGAACTCTGTCGTCGCAGGCCGCACGTGCGGTACGGGTGCTGAGGCAGCCGCGCGCCGCCGGTCGTGGTCTGGTGCGACGTGTCCGTGTGCGGGTGGGGCGATGACGCGCCGACCGTCAGCAGAAGAGGTTCTCGATGCCCGGCCCGGGGTGAAGGTGCTGTCTCTCGATTTCTTCGACACGCTCGTGACGCGCAGTGTCGCACAACCCTCACACGTGTTCGCCGAGGTCGAACGTTGGCTGGTCGCCGAGTTCGGTGCCGCGTTCGCCGGGTTTGCCCAGGCTCGAGTGCGCGTCGAGCACGAGTTGCGTGTCGCACTCGCGCGCACGGGCTCGCCGCGTGACATCACGCATGCAGAGATCGTCGATGCGCTGCGCCGCGAGATGTCTGCGACCGAAGAGCAGGCAGGCTTCGCCCGCGATCTCGAGACCCGGGTCGAGATCGAGATGGCACGGGCGGTTCCCTTCGGTCGTGAACTGGCCGAAGCGGCAATGCGACGCGGTCTGCGCGTGGTGATCGTGAGCGACAACTACATGTCGTCGACGCACCTCATGCGCATGGCCCACGCGGCCGGACTCGACTGGGTCGAGCCGGGGCAGATCTACGTCAGTTGCGAGCACGGCGGCATGAAACACAACGGGGTGCTGTGGAAGACGGTGCTCGCCGAAACCGGGGTCTCCCCGAAGCACGTCGTGCACGTCGGGGACCAGCACGAAGCAGACGGAACCGTGCCCTCGAAACTCGGCATTCACTGCCATGTCGACTCCCGCAGTTCCCGATGGCACCGACACCCCATGAACACGTGCCCTGCCGTGCTGCCGTTCTCGCGCATCGAGGCATCGCAGCGCGACCTCGAGTTCGCCCACGAGCGCGAGATCATGTGGAACATCGGCGAGAGCATGGTCGCGATGGTTGCCGTGGGTCAGGTGAAGGACCTGTTGACCGTCATCAACGAACGCGACATCGCAGGGGTGCACTTCGCGGCACGGGACGGATGGACCGCCCACAGTGTGTGGTCTGATTACCGTCGCAACGGTCACAGCGAGCTGCCCGAGGCCACGTACCTGTCGTTCTCGCGTTCTGTGATCGGTCGCGCGAACATCACGAAAGTCGACGATGAGGTGGCCGTCAGGTTCGTCGACGAACACGAACGGCTCACGCCGCGTCGACTGTCGCAGCGTTTCGGGTGCGACATCCGCTCGTCGCTCGCGCACGACAGCGAGATCGATTCGGCAACCGCCAGGGAATTGTTGGTCCGGAACTCCGCGAGTGTCGTTGCGGCATCGAGGAAACTCCGCGACAGGGTCATCGGGCACCTTCGGGTGAACGGGCTGCTCGACAAGGGCCACCACCTCGTGGCCGACCTCGGCTGGAGGGCATCGACGATGGCCGACCTTGCCGAGATCGTGGGCGAGGCGTCGAACGGAGACGCGACGATCGAGGGTCGCTTCGTCGGTCTGTACTGGGACGCGACGATGAACCGCACGCGGCTGCCCATTCACGGGTACGCGATGGACGACCTCGGCCCGCTCGACGACAACATCAGGCTTCTCGGTGCGGTGCGTGTGCTCGAGTTGCTCGTCTCGGCGCCCCACGGGTCGGTGGTCGATTTCCGCGACGAAAGCAAGCAGTTCGAGCCGGTGCATGCCGGGCGCAACACGTTGCTGCCCGCGATGCAGGACACTCTCGAGGCGATTGCCGTTGCGGGGGCCACCTCGTCGGCGAAGAAGATCATGCTCGGCACCCACCCCTCGGGTGTCACGATCGACGACATCACGCCTGCTTCGGTGTGGGCCGCGATGATGCAGGTGGCGCACACCCCGCGCCACGACGAACTCGACGAACTCTCGAGGTTCGCCCACGTCGCGTCGGTCGACCATGCAGACGGCGGAACACCCCTGGTCGCACCGCCACCGAAGTGGGCCTCGACGGTACCCCTGCAGTGGTACTCACGCATCTACGACGACACGATGAAGACGCGGTGGTTCCAGGGCTCGTTGCGCCAGTGGGAACGCACGCCGTCTGCTCGAAGTTTCGCCGAGGGTGTGGTGCGGTTGTGGCCGTTCATGGGTCCGGTGTGGTGCGACCCCTCGTAGGGTTGTCGACGTGATCATCGACATCCAGTTCAACCAGGGTTCGGCGCCGTGGCAGCACATGCGCGAGGCGGTTCTGGCGGCCGAGGCCACCGGGTACGACACGGTGTGGAACCTCGATCATTTCTCGGGTGCGATGTTCGACAGTGACTCGATGATGGAGTGCTTCACGAGTCTCACCGCGTGGGCAACCGCCACCAGCACCGTCAACCTCGGAACCCTGGTCACCAACATCAACAACCGCCATCCCGGCCTGCTTGCGAACATCGTCAGTTCGCTGCAGGAGATCTCGTCGGGTCGCCTGCGCCTCGGCATCGGTGCCGGGACCTCGCCGACGAGCCCGTACGGTGCCGAGCAACGGGCCCTCGCGATGGAGGTGCTGCCGACGATGGCCGAACGGCACCAACGTCTGGTCGAGAACGTCGGGGTGATGCGCAACATCTGGTCGGGCGAGCGAGACGCCTCGTTCGAGGGGTTCCCGCGTCCGCACGTGGTGCCGCCGGTCATCGTCGGCGTGAACAGTGTCGGCCTCGCGTCGATCGCGGGGCGTCACTTCGACGGCATCAACACCCGTTTCAACCATCCGCAACGTGCCGAACTGGTGCGCGTGGCCCGTGCGGCAGCGGGCGGGCGTCACTTCGACGTGTCGGTGTGGTCTCCGTTCGTCACCGAGTACGCCGACCCGGCGCACCCGTTCCACCGCGAACTCGAGGCCGAGGGGGTGGACAGGTTGATCATGTTCGACATCGGCGCACCCGACCTCGACCTGGTGCAGAGCGTCCGCCGCTATCTCGACTGAGCAAAGA
>CAYRUT010000018.1:21267-33215 GCA_964427545.1 uncultured Bifidobacterium sp.
GCCGCTATCTCGACTGAGCAAAGATCGGTTCGCCGGCCCTCACGCGCCAGCGGATCGCCATGGTCATCACGTAGACCATCATCGGGATGGTGAAGTAGTTGATGGTCGACATCACCACGTCATCGAGCATCCACCCGTAGACCATCCACGAACCTGCCGACACGATGGTCATCGCCCAGCTCGCCACTGAGATTCCGTGCAGGTTCTCGGTGCGGGCGGTGTGCAGCACCTGCGGGAACAGCGAGGTGATGCTGACAACCGTTGCGATCCAGCCGACGGTGGCCGCCGGGGCGGGTACTCCGACGGCAAGAAGAACCGCGAGCACCGCGGCGAAACGGAACAGCAACGAAAGCGGCATCTTGCCGTGGCGGTAGAGCACACCCAGGATGATCATCTGCGCCGCGATGAACTGCGAGTTCGAGAACCAGATGGCGATGCGGTCCATCGAGATGCCGTACGACAGCCAGAGGGCCGAGCCCACGAGGCCGTGGGCGGTGCCGAAGGCCGACACGCCGTGCGAGGTGTCGTGGCGTGTCATGCGCCAGACCTGGGGCCAGATGAAGACGAGACTCGTGAAGGTGCACCACGCACCCATGACCGTGTTCATCACTTGACGACGATGTTCACGGTGCGGCCCGGCACGACGATGGTCTTCACCGGTGTCTTGCCGCCGAGTGCGGCGACCACGTTGTCGAGTGCCATGGCAGCCGCGAGGTGGGCATCTTCGTCGGCGCCGGGCGCGACCGAGATGCGACCGCGCACCTTGCCGTTGACCTGCACCGGCACCTCGATTGCGTCTTCGACGAGCAGTGCGGGGTCTGCCACGGGGAACGGTTCGTAGGTGACCGTCTCTTCGTGGCCCAGCCTGTGCCAGAGTTCCTCGGCGAGGTGAGGGCACAGCGGCGACAGCATCTGCACCAACGGCTCGACCAGCGAACGCGGCGCAGTGCCCGTCGAGTTGGTGTGCTGGGTCAAGGCGTTGTTGAACTCGATCAACTTGGCGATCACCGTGTTGAACCGCAGGCCGGCCATGTCGGCATCGACACCGGCAATGGTGCGGTGCAGGTGCCGCACCAGGTCGTCGGGGGCCGCATCGTCGGTGACGACGAGTTCGCCCGTGTCTTCGTCGACGATGTTGCGCCACAGACGCTGCAGGAAACGCTGCATGCCGACCACGTCACGGGTGTTCCACGGCCGGCTCGCGTCGAGCGGGCCCATCGACATCTCGTACAACCGGAAGGTGTCGGCGCCGAACTCCTCGTACATCTCGTCGGGGGTCACGATGTTCTTCAGGCTCTTGCCCATTTTTCCGTACTCGCGCGTGACTGTCTCGTCGTTCCATGTGTACGTGCCGTTCGACTCGACAACCTCGGAGGCCGGCACGGTCTGGCCGCGAGAGTCACGGAATGCGTAGGCCTGGATGTATCCCTGGTTGAACAGACGGTGGAACGGTTCCTCGCTGCTGACGTGCCCGAGGTCGAAGAGAACCTTGTGCCAGAAGCGTGCGTAGAGAAGGTGCAGCACCGCGTGTTCGACACCGCCGACGTAGAGATCGACACCGCCGGTGTGGCCGTCGCCCTGTGGGCCCATCCAGTAGCGCTCGACGTCCTTGTCGACGAAGGCCTCTGTGTTGGTGGGGTCGAGATAGCGCATCTCGTACCAGCACGAGCCGGCCCACTGCGGCATGACGTTGACCTCGCGCCTGTACTCGCGTGCACCGTCGCCGAGGTCGAGGGTGACGGTGGCCCAAGCCTTCACCCGTGCGAGAGGCGGCACGGGGTCGCTGTCTGCATCGTTCGGGTCGAGAGCAGTGGGTTTGAAGTCGGCGAGTTCCGGCAGCAGCACAGGCAGCTCCGACTCGGGCACGGCGTGTGCGTTGCCGTGGTCGTCGTAGACGATGGGGAACGGTTCGCCCCAGTAACGCTGCCGTGAGAACAGCCAGTCACGCAGACGGTAGGTGGTGGTGGCCCGGCCGAACCCGTTCGCCTCGAGCCAGGCGTTGGTGCGTGTCTTGGCCTCGGCGATCGAGGTGAGACCGTTCAGGCTGAGAGTCGCGTTGGCCGAGTCGATGTACTCGCCGTCGCCGACGTAGGCCTCGGGCCATGTCGAGCAGTCCGCGCTGGGTGCGATGCCGTGCTGTTCGAACCACGCCGCGGGCGGCATCTGGGTCGCGACGATCGGCAGGCCGTACGTGCGGGCGAAGTCGAAGTCGCGTTGGTCGCCGCTCGGCACCGCCATGATTGCGCCGGTTCCGTACCCCATCAGCACGTAGTCGGCGATGTAGACGGGGATGTCGCGGCCGGTCACCGGGTTGGTGGCGTGGGCACCGGTGAAGACCCCGGTCTTTGCCTTCGATTCGTCCTGTCGTTCGTCGTCGGCCTTTGCCGCCGCGGCCGCGCGGTAGGCATCGACACTGTCGCGGGCATCGCGCGAGGTGAGTGCGTCGACGAGCGGGTGCTCGGGTGAGAGCACCATGAACGTGGCACCGAACAACGTGTCGGGGCGCGTGGTGAACACCTCGATGGGTCCTGCAGCTGACGCGAACTCGACCCGGGCTCCCTCGCTGCGGCCGATCCAGTTGCGCTGCATCAGTTTGATGGGCTCGGGCCAGTCGAGCCGGTCGAGGTCGTCGACGAGCCGGTCGGCATAGGCGGTGATGCGCATCATCCACTGGCGCATGTTCCGCTTGAACACGGGGTAGTTGCCGATGTCGCTGCGACCGTCGGCTGTCACCTCTTCGTTGGCGAGAATCGTTCCGAGGCCGGGGCACCAGTTCACGGGTGCGTCGGTGAGATAGGCGAGCCGGTGCGAGTCGACGTAGTCGTGCTTCTCCTGTGCCGACATGTCGTTCCATGCGCGGCCGCCGGGCAGGGGGCGCGCACCCGATTCGCACTCGGCGACGAGTTCGTCGATCCGGCGCGCACGGCGCCGTTCGGTGTCGTACCACGCGCCGTGCACCTGCAGGAAGATCCACTGGGTCCACCTGTAGAACTCCTCGTCGGTGGTGCTGACGCTGCGACGTGGGTCGTGCCCGAGACCGAGGCGACGCAACTGACGCCGCATGTTCGCGATGTTCGACTCGGTGTTGATGCGGGGGTGAATCCCGGTGGTGATCGCGTGCTGTTCTGCGGGCAACCCGAAACTGTCGTACCCGAGTGCGTGCAGCACGTTGTGGCCCTTCATGCGCTTGAAGCGCGCGTACACATCGGTGCCGATGTAGCCGAGAGGGTGTCCCACGTGCAGACCCGCGCCCGAGGGATACGGGAACATGTCGAGGATGAACGACTTGGGCTTTCCGGCGAGACGGTCGGCGTCTTTCAGCGGGCCCGCCGGGTTCGGTGCGTGGAAGGTTCCGTTGGTCTCCCACGCATCCTGCCAACGCGACTCGATGCCGGCGGCGAGACGTGCCGAGTAGCGAAACGGCGGGACATTTGTCGCAGCTGTCGAGGAGGGCGTCGCCTTGTCGGTCATGAGTGTGCCATTCTAGATGGCGTGTCGAAGCAACGCCCACGGTCCGGTCGCCGTCAACCAAAGGGCGGTTCGTCGCACGGTTATCCCCGCACGGCCCGTCTCTCCGAAGTGCTGCGCGAGGTGATCGCAGACGAACTCACCCGCATCGACGACGAACGACTCGAGCTCGTCACCATCACCGCGATCGATGTCGACCCCGAGATGAACCGTGCCATCGTGTACTTCGACTCGATGTTCGGCGAGGAGGGCGACGCCGGGGTTGTCGAGGCACTGCTCGAGCACCGCGCGCGCATGCAGGCCTCGATCAACCGTCAGATGCACGCTCGCAAGACGCCGATCCTGTCTTTCAGGCCCGACGAGGTCATCCGCAGCGCGGCCCGCATCGAGGAACTGTTGCGCCGCCAGCCCGACACATCGCCCATCGAGCCCGACAACGACTGACCCATGGCGAAGCGCCGGCCGCCCACGGTGCACGGGCTCGTCTTGGTCGACAAGCCCGCGGGCATCACCAGCCACGACGTGGTGTACAGACTGCGCAGGCACTTCGGCGAGAAGCGGATCGGTCACGCCGGAACCCTCGACCCCGACGCCACCGGCCTGCTGGTCGTCGGTGTGGGCAACGCAACACGCGTCATCAGGTTCATGTCCGGCATGGACAAGACCTACTCGTGCGAGATCGTGTTCGGCAGCGAGACCAACACCCTCGACGATTCGGGAGAGGTCACGGCGACGCACGACATGGTGCTTCCGCACGTCGACGAGATCCGCAGGGTCGTCGCCGAGCGTTTCGTCGGCGACATTCTCCAGGTTCCCCCGATGGTGTCGGCACTGAAGGTGGACGGTGTGCGTCTGCACCGGTTGGCCCGCGAGGGAATCGAGATCGAACGTGAACCGCGGCCCGTCACTGTGTTCGACTTCGCGATCGACACGACCCCCGACCCGCTCGTGGTGTCGGCGCGTGTGCGGTGCGGTGGGGGCACCTACATCCGCTCGCTGGGGGCCGACCTCGGTCTGGCGCTCGGCGGTGGTGCGCACATTCGCGCGTTGCGACGGCACACCACCGGGCCGTATTCGCTCGACGAATCATGCAGCATCGACGACCCGGTTCTGCTGCCCGTTCGCGAGGCGGTGCGTGCACTGCCTGCGCATGTTCTCACCGAAGAAGAGGTCGACGATGTTCTCTACGGTCGCGTGCGCGACGCATGGGACGGTGACGGACCCTGGGCGGCCCTCACACCCGACGGCGAACTGATCGCGGTGTTCGAGTTGTGGAAGGACCGTATCGCCAAGCCGACGGTGGTGTTCGGGGGCAGATAGCGTTTCGCCCCGTGCACGTGATCACCGACCTCTCTGCGAGCCCGTGGCCCGACAGGCGAGCGGTCGTCACCATCGGTGCATACGACGGTGTCCATCTCGGTCACCGCGCCGTCATCCGCCAGGTGCGGGCACGCGCCGCCGAACTCGACGCATTGAGCGTCGTGGTCACGTTCGACCGTCATCCCGCCAGCATCGTGCGCCCCGGGTCGGCGCCGCGCATGCTGACGAATCCCGAGCAGAAGATCGAGTTGCTGCGGGGCACCGGCATCGACGCGGTCGTCGTCGTTCCGTTCAACCCCGAGCAGGCGAAGGAGACGCCGGTCGATTTCGTGACCCGGGTGCTCGTCTCGGCGCTGCGCACCCGCGCAGTCATCGTGGGGTCGGATTTTCATTTCGGCCACATGCGCCAGGGCAACGTGACCCTGCTGCGCGAGATGGGCGAGCGTCACGACTTCACCTGCGAGCCGGTCGTGTTGATCCCCCGTGCAGACGGGGTGAACGAGCCGGTCAGCTCCACTGCGGTCAGACGCGCACTCGCCGGCGGCGAGATCGACAGCGCAACGCGGATGCTCGGGCGGCCGTACGAGGTGCGGGGCACGGTGGTCAGCGGCGACCAGCGCGGCCGCACCATCGGGTTTCCCACGGCGAACGTGCAGGTTCCCTCCGGCATGTGCATGCCGGCCGACGGTGTGTACGCCGGTGTGTACGTGCGTCCCGACGGCACCGAGCACACGTGTGCGATCAACCTGGGCCGCCGCCCGACCTTCTACGACAACCAACAGTTCTCGTTGCTCGAGGCGTACCTTCTCGACTTCGCCGGAGATCTGTACGGAGAGGTCGCCTCCGTTCAGTTCGAGGCGTTCCTGCGCAGCGAGAAGCAGTTCGGTGGGATCGACGAACTCAAGGAACAGCTGGTGAAGGACATCGAGCACGCTCGCACCGCGGTGCTCGCGCGCCACAGTCGCTAGACGCTCTGCTGCAAAATGCCGTACGCGGTGTTTCGCTGGGCAAGAGTGCGCCGCAACGGCGCCACGATCTCACCGAAGCGCCCCTCGGTCATCGCCTGGCCGTGGTTCGCGCCCGCCGCGCGGGAGATGTTCTCGTCCATCAGGGTGCCGCCGAGGTCGTTGCACCCGGCCTGCAGCAACTGTGCCGCACCGTGCGTGCCGATCTTCACCCAGCTGACCTGAACGTTGTCGATGAGGCCGTCGTAGAAGATGCGCCCGATGGCGTGCATCAGCACGGTCTCGCGGAACGTGGGGCCGCGTCGTGACTTCTTCTGCAGGTAGATGGGCGAGGCCATGTGCACGAACGGCAGCGGGATGAACTCGGTGAACCCACCGGTCTCTTTCTGCAGGTCGCGGGTCACCTTCATGTGGCGCGCCCACGACGCGGGGTGCTCGACGCTTCCGTACATGATCGTGATGTTCGAGTGCAGACCGACGGCGTGCGCCTGACGGTGGCACTCGAGCCATTCCTCTGTGTTCACCTTGTCTGAACAGATGACGGCGCGCACCTCGTCGTCGAGAATCTCGGCAGCGGTTCCGGGCAGCGACGCGAGGCCGGCCTCCTTGAGACGGGTCAGGTAGTCGCGCAGCGACTCACCGTTGCGGTGTGCACCCTCGGTGACCTCGAGTGCGGTGAAGCCGTGCACGTGCATGTCGGGCACCGCGGCCTTCACTGCCTTCGTCACGTCGATGTAGTAGTCGCCGTCGAAGTCGGGGTGGATTCCGCCCTGCAGGGTGACCTCGGTGGCGCCGAGTTCCCATGCCTCGCGCGCGCGTTCGGCAATGTCGTCGAGCGTCAGCAGGTACGGCGTTCCGCGCAGGTTCAACGAGAGGGGTCCCTTCGAGAAGCCGCAGAACCTGCACTTGTATGTGCACACGTTCGTGTAGTTGATGTTCCGGTTGTGCACCCACGTGACCGTGTTGCCGACGGCGCGGTAGCGCAGCTCGTCGGCGTAGTCGGCGATGAACGCAACCTCGGGGCCGCGCGCACGGAACAGGTCGATCACTTCCTGTTCGCCGGGCTCCTCGCCGTTGCGGTGCGCCTCGATGATCTCTGCGATTCTTCCGCGGGCGTGCGCACGCGGGTGCGGCACGAGCGTCATCGGTTTCACGTTCGAGCCCGAGTACCACTGGGTCGACTTGTGACCGACCAGCACGACCTCGGCCCCGTCGTGAACGACGTCGGCAGCAGTGACCTTCTCGGGCCACACCGCGCCCGGGTCGTCGCGACCGAGGCCCTCGGCGTCGGTGCGGTCGAGAACGGGGAAGTGAAGAGACTCGTCGAGCCACGTGTCGGGTCGCGTCGCGAACTCGGGGTAGATGGTGAGCCGTGGCGCGAGTGCGAAACCTCTGTCTTCGGTGACCTCCCGCAGACGGTCGAGCGCGGGCCAGGGCCGCTCTGGGTTCACATGGTCTGCCGTCACGGGCGACACGCCGCCCCAGTCGTCGATGCCTGCGTCGAGCAGCACCCCGAAATCGTCGGAGAGATTCGGCGGCGCCTGAAGATGGACCGACGGCGGAAGAATCAGGCGGGCGACCGCGATCGACCAGAGGTACTCGTCCTCGGGGCAGGGGCGTGCTCTGTGCATCGCCGTGCCGGCCTTCGGCAGGAAGTTCTGCACGATGACCTCCTGCACGTGTCCGTACGTGCGGTGTGCACCGGCGATCAGTGCGAGTGCATCGATGCGGTCGCGACGGTCCTCGCCGATTCCCACGAGGATGCCCGACGTGAACGGGATGGCGAGTTCGCCGGCCGTGCACAACGTGTCGATCCGTCGTTGGGGTTCCTTGTCGGGTGCACCCCGGTGGCACTCAAGGTCGTCGCGCAACGACTCGAGCATCATTCCCTGCGACGGTGACACCCTGCGCAGCATCGCGAGTTCGTCGGCGTACAGCGCACCCGCGTTGGCGTGCGGCAGAAGGCCCGTCTCGCGCAGCACGAGTTCTGCCATGTCGTGCAGGTAGTGAACGGTGGAGTCGTACCCGTTGTCGCGCAGCCATGCGGCCGCAACGTCGTAGCGCAGTTCCGGTCGCTCTCCCAGGGTGAACAGCGCCTCGTGGCAGCCGTGGCGGGCACCCTGTCGTGCGATGGCGAGAACGTCTTCGGCGAGCAGGTACGGCTTCTCGAGACGCGCAGGCGGCTGGGCGAAGGTGCAGTACCCGCACTTGTCTCGGCACAGCATGGTGAGAGGAATGAAGACCTTCGGTGAGAAGGTGACACGCGTGCCGTGTGCGTCATCGCGAACGCTGCGCGCGCGTGCGAGCAGGTCGTCGAGTGACGATGCCATGAGGTCGTCGACGAACGACGGGGAGATGCCTGATGCCTCGATGAGGCCATCGCGGGAGAACTGGCGCAACAAGGTGAGCACCTTTCCGGTGGAAGAAACGGACGGTTCGGTTTTGCCAGTGCCGGTCGACTGCCTGAAGGCGAGTTAGAGAGTGCCTCCACGCGGCCGTGATGACCGAGCAACCCCCATCGTAGACGGGTCAGGCGTCGTTGTCTGCGTCGGAGATCGCCTCGAACATGGCCGAGACGTTGTGGCTGCTCATGGGCACACGGTGCCCGGTGCGGCTGATGAAGCTGAGTTGCACGCCCGTGGCGGGGTCGAGGGCGGCAAAGACCTGTTCGTGGCCCTCGCCGTCGACGACGATGTCGGTCAGGCGCGGCACCCCGGCGTCGTCGAGGGCGTCGCGGGTGACCCCGGCGTTGAACACCTCGATGGCGATGTGCTGCACTCCCGAACCGTGCTCGGAGAGGCGTCGGTGAACCGCGGGGTTGTGGTTCGGGCCGACCAGCACCACCGTGACGCCCCCGGCGATGGCATTCACCACGGCAGGGTCGTCGGTCGAGTGGGTGGTGAAGCCGATGCCGTCGAAGAAATCACGTGCGGCGTCGAGGTCGGCAACCGCAACGACGACATGGTCGATGCGGACCGCGACCGTGTCGAGTTCGCTGCGTGCACGGGTGCCGGCGTCTTTCTCGGGTGTCGGTTCGTCGCGCCCCTCGGCCGCCTCGATGCGGTGGGTCTCCGAGAGCAGGGTCCGGAAGAGTTGTTCGGCAAAGTCGGCATCGACGCCGGCATCGATGGCCCACTGGCGACGGGTCTGCAGCACGTCGCGCACACGGTCGGGCTGGATCACCGCGTCACCCGAGTGCCCCTTTGTCTCTGCGACCTCGCGCACGATGTCGAGGCGCTGCGCGAGCAGCTGCACGAGCGTGGCGTCGAGTTCGTCGATGCGCGCACGGAGTTGCGACAGGTCGGCCATGTGTCAGTCGCCCGATGTCATCAGTCGTTCGACGTGCTTTGCCAGTACGTCGATCTCGATGTTGACCTGGTCACCGACGGCACGGTGGCCGAGGGTGGTGACCTCTGCGGTGTGGGGGATCACCGCGACCTCGAAAGTGTCGTCGGTGAGATTGAACACGGTCAGGCTGATGCCGTCGACGGTGCAACTGCCTTTCTCCACCACGTATCTCATGAGGTCGCGGGGGATGCGCACGACGAGCCGGGGGGCCGGTGACACGATCTCGCCGACGGCGTCGACGTGGCCGAGCACGATGTGGCCACCGAACCTGCCGTTCGCGACCATCGGGCGCTCGAGGTTCACCGGGTCGCCGGGCCGCAGGTGTCCGAGATTCGTGCGCGAGTAGGTCTCGTCGGAGACGTCGGCGACCCACCAGTCGGCGCCTTTCTCGACGAGGGTGAGGCAGCAGCCGTTGACCGCGATCGAGGCCCCGATGCCCGAGTCCTCGAGCACCGTCGTGGCCGAAATGGTGAGTCGCGACCCCTCCCGGGCGGCAACCGAGCCCTTTTCTTCGACAATTCCCGTGAACACCATGTGGAGACTAATGCGGTGAGGGGGTTGTAGGCACCGTGAAATGGCTCGTAGCCTGAGGGGGTCCTCGTGGGCTCCGGCGCGCGAACGATGTTTGTCCCGAAAGTCTCGGGCCGAACGCCCTCTCTACACCAAGGAACAGAGGCTTCTTATGTCGAAGAACGACACCATTGCCACGTACCGTCAGCACGGCACCGACACCGGTTCTCCCGATGTGCAGATTGCGCTCCTCACAGACCGCATCAACCACCTCACCGAGCACCTGCAGTCCCACCCGAAGGATCACCACAGCCGCCGCGGCTTGTTGATGCTCGTGGGTCGTCGTCGCCGCATGCTCGATTACGTCCGCGACCGCGACATCGCTCGCTATCGCGAACTCGTGGCAAAGCTCGGCCTTCGCCGCTAACACACAGATCCACCGACACTTCACATTCGTTGTCGGTTGTCAGTCGAGAGTTCCGCACCATGGGGCGGGGTTGGCGACTGGGAACCGGCGTTTGTTGGTGGAACACACAACAACACACACAAGGGAGTTCCCATGGCTGACGCAATTCGCGTATCCGCACCCGTCTCGGGCTCGGACAAGACCATCACATTCGAGACCGGAAAGCTGGCGACCCAGTCGCAGGGCGCGGTCATTGCAACAATCGGTGGCACCACCGTTCTCGCGACGGCAAATGCCGCGCGGGGCGTGCGTGACGGCATCGACTTCTTCCCGCTGACCGTCGACGTCGAAGAACGCGCGTACGCAGCAGGGAAGATCCCCGGAGCGTTCTTCCGTCGCGAAGGCCGCCCCAGCGAGCAGGCCATTCTCACCTGTCGCCTCATCGACCGCCCGCTGCGCCCGGCGTTCCCCGACGGCTACCGCAACGAGACACAGGTTGTCATCACCGTTGTCGGCGTCGACATGGAGAACCCGCACGACGTCATCGCGATCAACGCATCGTCGGCCGCGCTGATGGTCAGCGGCATCCCGTTCGAGGGCCCCATCGGTGCGGTGCGCATGGCGTACTCGCAGGACGGTGACTGGGTCCCGCACCCCACCTACGCAGAGGGCAACAACGGCACGTTCGAGATCGTGGTCGCAGGCCGCGAACTCGACAACGGAGACGTCGCGATCATGATGGTCGAGGCCGGCGGCACCGAGAAGGCGTTCGAGTTCTACGCAGAGGGCGCGCCGAAGGTGTCCGAGCAGGTCATCGCCGACGGTCTCGAGGCCTCGAAGCAGTGGATCAAGGAGTCGATCGGTCTCCAGCGTCAGTTGGTGGCAAGCGTCATCGCGACGCACGGACCCATCGCACCGCTCGAGTACACGCCGGTTCTCGACTACACCGACGAGGTCTTCGCCGCGGTCGAGAAAGTCGCCACATCGAAGCTGGCCACCGCGATCACCATCGCGCTGAAGGCCGACCGCAATGCGGCCACCGATGCAGCCGCTGCCGAGACCGTCGCCGAACTGTGCGGCGAGGGCGGCGCCTTCGCCGGTCAGGACAAGGCCGTCAAGGAAGCCGTGCGCAGCCTCACCAAGAAGCTCGTGCGCAAGCGCGTGGTGGAAGAGGGCATCCGCATCGACGGCCGCGGCCCGAAGGACCTTCGCCCGCTGTCGAGCGAGGTCGGAATCCTGCCCGCAGCCCACGGAACCGGCCTGTTCCAGCGCGGTGAGACCCAGGTGCTCAACGTGTGCACCCTGGCCATGCCCCGCATGAACCAGATGCTCGACACGCTCGGACCGGACAACGAGAAGCGCTACATCCACCACTACAACATGGCCCCGTGGGCAAACGGCGAGACCGGCCGCGTCGGTTCGCCGAAGCGTCGCGAGATCGGTCACGGTGCGCTCGCAGAGCGCGCGTTGCTGCCGGTGGTGCCCAGCCAGGAAGAGTTCGCCTACGCGATCCGTCTCGTGTCTGAAGTGCTGTCGTCGAACGGTTCCACATCGATGGCCTCGGTGTGCTCGTCGAGCCTTTCGTTGATGGACGCCGGCGTGCCGATCAAGGCACCCGTGTCGGGCATCGCGATGGGCCTCATCTATGCAGAGGGCAAGTACCTCACGCTCACCGACATTCTCGGTGCAGAAGACGCATTCGGTGACATGGACTTCAAGGTGGCGGGAACCTCCGACGCCGTCACCGCCTTGCAGCTCGACACCAAGATCGACGGCATTCCTGCCGACGTTCTCGCAGCCGCCCTGCAGCAGGCACGCGATGCGCGCATGCAGATCCTCGAATCGATGAACTCGGCCCTCTCGGCACCGCGCCCCGAGGTCGGAGCCACCGCGCCGAAGATCGTGTCGTTCAACATCCCGATGGACAAGAT
>CAYRUT010000019.1:0-31171 GCA_964427545.1 uncultured Bifidobacterium sp.
GACGTCTGGTTTTGGTCCAGAAAATAGGGGTTCGAGTCCTCTTCCCGGAACCATCGACGAACAGAGACCGCTCCGGTTCCGCAGACTTCCCGCTCGGTGGCCGCGTTCTACACTTGCCGCATGAGCATTCGTTCCATGGAGAAGGTCACCACGAAGCGCCTGTCGCTCTTCACGGGACGCACGCACCCCACTCTCGCCCAGGAAGTTGCGGGTCACCTCAACGTGGAACTCGGCGACGCCAACATCGTGCAGTTCGCGAACGGCGAGATCCGCCCGCGCTTCGCCGACAGCATCCGTGGGGGCGACGTGTTCGTGATGCAGTCGCACTTCGGAACCGACGCCGGGTCGATCAACGACTCCATCATGGAACAACTCATCATGATCGATGCCGCCCAGCGCGCATCGGCCAAGCGCATCACTGCCGTGTGCCCGTTCTACGGGTACGCACGACAGGACCGCAAGGCAGAGGGACGCGAACCGATCACCGCCCGCCTCGTTGCCGACATGTTCAAGGCCGCGGGTGCGACCCGCATGGTGTCGATCGATCTTCACAGCAGCCAGATCCAGGGGTTCTTCTCCGGCCCTGTCGACCATCTCACCGCGATGCCGGTGCTCGAGCAGTACGTTCGCCAGCACGCCGAGCAGGACCTCGTCATCGTGTCTCCCGACGCGGGGCGCGTGAAGGTGGCAGAACGTTTCGCCCAGCACCTGTCCGACAAGAACGCCGACGTTGCCTTCATCAACAAGCGGCGCCCGAAGGGAACACAGAACGTCGCGATCGCCAAGGAGGTCATCGGTGACATCGACGGCCGGCTGTGCATTCTCACCGACGACATGATCGACACCGGCGGCACCATCGTGTCGGCCGCCGAACTGCTGCTCGAGCGCGGCGCCAAGGAAGTGTGGGCCATGGCGACGCACGGGGTGCTGTCCGACCCGGCGGTCGAACGGCTCTCGAACTCACCCATCTCGCGGGTGGTGCTCACGAACACCCTGCCCCTGCCCGAGATGAAGTACTTCGAGAAGTGCGAGGTGCTCTCGGTGGCCAAGATCATCGCCGACGCCCTGGCCGCGGTCTTCGACGAGACCAGCGTCTCGGAACTCTTCAACGGCGAGAACCAGTCGTAGAGCCCGCCCCGCGGGGCCGAAACGCCCCTTCGGGCCTATTTCGGGCCCCTGGTGGCAGTCTCGGGCATTGGGCATAGACTCGCTAGCCGTGTCGAATACAGCAACTCTCACCGCCGAAGTAGGCCGCGAAACGGGCAGCGCCGCATCACGCCGTCTGCGCGCCGCCGATCGCATCCCCGCAGTTCTCTACGGCCACGGCATGCAGCCCGTGTCGCTCTCGGTCGCACGCCGTGACCTGCGCGTCGCGCTGTCGGGCCCGGCCGGCCAGAACACCATTCTCTCCCTCAACGTCGACGGCACCTCGTACACCGCCATCGTGAAGGAGATGCAGCGCCATCCCGTGCGCCGCAACGTCGCACACGTCGACTTCATCCAGATCGACCTCTCCGAGGAGATCACCGTCAACGTGCCGGTGCACCTCAGTGGTTCAGCAAAGGCTGTTCTCTCGGCCGGCGGCCTTGTCGACCCCGCTGTCGACAGCATCGAGGTGCGCAGCACCCCCGCGAACGTTCCGAACGAGATTCTCATCGACGTCACCGACATGACCCCCGACAGCGTCATCCGTCTCGCCGACATCGCGATGCCGAACGGCGTCGTTGCTCTCGGTGACCCCGACATGCCCGTCGTCACCGTTCTCATGTCGCGCGCCGCGACCGAAGCCGCACAAGACGCCGCACCTGCTGCCGACGGTGCGGCACCTGCCGCATCGCCCGAAGCAGCAAGCTGACCGCGCGACCGCGAGGTCGTGAAAGATTGGTCCCCGTATGTTGCGTCGATCCACTCCCCGAGTCGGTGACCTGCAACGCATACTCGTGGTAGGGCTGGGCAACCCCGGCAAGAAGTACGCACGCACGCGCCACAACGTCGGCACCGATGCACTGAACCTTCTGGCAGAACGCCGCAACGTCGGGTTCAAGGTCGGTCGTGACCGTGCCCAGGTTGCCGAGTTCCGGTTCGCCGACGAGGCAGTCGTTGCGGCAATCCCCACCACGTACATGAACGAATCAGGCGAGGCGGTCGGTGCTCTCGCCCGAAGGTTCAAGGTTGACGCACCACGCATCATCATCGTGCATGACGAACTCGACCTTGCCCCCGGTGTCGTGAAGATCAAGGTGGGCGGCGGACTCGCCGGGCACAACGGGCTGAAGTCGGTCTCGCAGCACCTGCGCACCGACGACTACGTGCGCGTGCGCATCGGTGTCGGGAAACCGCAGTCGAAGGACCACGGCGCCGACCACGTGCTGACGTCGATCCCCGCAGCCGAACGCAAGGTTCTCGACGTGGCCGTCGAGGTCGCAGTCGATGCCCTCGAGCGCATCATCGCCGACGGAGTCGAGGCGGCGATGCAGGAATTCAACGCGCGGTGAGTCGCGGGAAGGTGTCGGTGCCGGCTCTGTCCGGGCTTGCCGGCGTCGTCGCAGACGAACCGGGCATCGACCTCATCGCGGGCCGGCGCAACGCAGTACTGGCGGTGCCGGAAACCGCCCGCGCGGCGATCCTCGCCGCGATCGCGCACGCGAACCCGCGCCGGCCGGTGGTCGTTGCTGTCCCGACGGGCACCATGGCGACCGAGATCGCAGACGACCTCGCCTCGTTCATCGAACCCGGTGCGATCGACGTCTTTCCCGCATGGGAGACACTCCCCTTCGAACGGGTGAGCCCGGCCGTGCACACCATGGGTGCCCGGATGCGCACGATGTGGCGACTGCGCACGCCGGGCGAGATGCCGACGGTCATCGTGGCCGGCACGCGTGCACTTCTTCAGAAGCTCGCACCCGGATCGACCGATGTCGACCCGATACGCGTCTCTGTCGGCGACCGTATCGACATCGACGCCCTGTGCGAACGACTCGTGCACTTCGGCTACCGGCGCGAGACCGTGGTCGAGCACCGTGGCGAGTTTGCCCGGCGCGGCGCGATCGTCGACATCTTTCCCGGTACCGCCGACGAGCCGGTGCGCATCGACCTGTGGGGCGACGACGTCGACCGCCTCACCGAGTTCACCGTTGCCGACCAACGCAGCACCGTCGACCTTGCGACCACGCTCGTGTTCCCGGCGCGCGAGGTCATGTATGTCGACGGCGTCCGCGAACGTGCCGCGTCGCTCGTTGCCACCGAACCCTGGGGGCGCGAACAATGGGAACGACTCGCCGAGGGGCAGATCTTCGACGGCATGGAGAGCTGGCTTCCGTGGCTCACGACGACAGACGAACTGCTCACCGACCACATCGGCGACGACGCGCTGATTGTTCTGGTCGAGCCGCGGCGCATGTTCGACCGGGCGCGTGACCTGCTCGCAGAGGAAGACGACCTCGCACGCGCCCTCGCCACCACATGGGCTCGTGACGCCGGCGTGGCATTCCCCCGTCTGCATGTCGACGCAGACCGCCTGATCGCAGGCGACCTGAAGGTGCCGACGGTGTCACTGGTTCCGGCCGCCGAGGCCCTCGACGGGCCCTCGGTACCCGCATCGGGCTGGGGCAACATCGTGCACGACACCGGTTCGATCGCCCGGCGCATCAACGAGATGCTCGCCGACGGGTGGCGTGTGGTCGTCGCGGCGAACACCGAGGAGTCCGTGCCGCGCCTCGTCGACCTGTTGCGCGACGCCGGCATCGAGTTCACCCCCACCGACGACCCCGACTCGGTCGCCCGGCCCGGTGCGTGGGTGACGTGCGCCCCGCAGACGCTCGGGGTGTCGTTGCCGAACAGTCGTGTTGCCATCATCACCGAGACCGACCTGAGCGGCCGGCGTCGAACGCGACGTGGCCGCACGACACGCGGCAGGTCGTCGGGCACCGTGTTCGAGGACCTGCAGCCGGGCGGTTACGTGGTGCACGCGCACCACGGCGTCGGCAAGTACGAGGGAATGGTGAAGCGCAGCATCGGCGGAGTCGAGCGCGACTACCTGTTGATCGCCTACAAGGGCGGCGACAGGCTCTACGTGCCCACGGAACAGATCGGTGTCATCAGGCAGTACGTCGGTGGCGAGGCGCCGACCCTGCACCGCATGGGCGGCTCTGACTTCGCGCGGGCCAAGTCACGAGTGCGGTCGGCGGTTCGTGAGGTCGCACAGGAACTTGTGGTGCTGTACCAGAAGCGTGTGAACGCACGCGGTCACGCGTTCGCACCCGACACCCCGTGGCAGTCGGAGATGGAGTCTGCATTCCCGTTCGTGGAGACGCCCGACCAACTCGAGGCAATCACCGACATCAAGGCCGACATGGAACGCGACGTGCCGATGGACCGTCTGTTGTGCGGCGACGTCGGTTTCGGCAAGACCGAGGTTGCCGTCCGCGCCGCGTTCAAGGCGATACAAGACGGCATGCAGGTGGCGGTGCTGGTTCCGACGACCCTTCTCGCGACCCAGCACGGCAACACGTTCGCCGAGAGGTTCGCGGGCTACCCGATCAAGGTCGAGGTTCTGTCGCGTTTCCTCACCACGGGCGAGGCAAAGAAGGTGATCGCCGGTCTGAAATCGGGCGACATCGACTGTGTGATCGGCACGCACCGCCTGCTGCAGGAGACCATCGAGTTCAAGAACCTCGGTCTCCTCGTTGTCGACGAGGAGCAGCGCTTCGGTGTGCAGCACAAGGAGGCGATGAAGCGCCTGAAGACCAACGTCGACGTGCTGTCGATGTCGGCCACGCCCATCCCCCGCACGCTAGAGATGAGTCTCGTCGGCATCCGCGACCTCTCGTTGCTGCAGACTCCCCCGGCCGACCGCCAGCCGATCCTCACCTACGTGGGGGAACAGAGCGAGCAGGTCGCAGTCGAGGCGATACGCCGCGAACTTCTTCGCGAGGGCCAGGTGTTCTGGGTGCACAACCGGGTGCAGTCGATCGAGGAACGCGCGGCAGAACTGCGCGAGTGGGTGCCCGAGGCGCGGATCGCGGTCGCGCACGGCCAGATGGACGAGACGCAACTCGAACAGGTCGTGCTCGACTTCTGGGAGGGCGAGTACGACGTGCTGGTGTGCACCACCATCATCGAGAGCGGAATCGACATGCCCACGGTGAACACACTCGTTGTCGAACGGGCCGACCTGCTCGGTCTCGGGCAGATGCACCAGCTGCGCGGGCGCGTCGGCCGCAGCGGGCAGCGCGCGTACGCGTACCTCTTCCACCCACGCGACAAGTCGCTGTCCGAAGAGGCCTACGAGCGCCTGCGCACGATCGGCGAGACGACAGACCTCGGCAGCGGTTTCAAGATCGCGATGCGCGACCTCGAGATCCGTGGCGCGGGGAACCTGCTGGGTGAGGCACAGAGCGGGCACATCGCCGCGGTCGGGTACGACCTGTACTGCCAGATGGTGACCGAGGCGGTCTCCGAGATGAAGGGCGAGAAGACCGAGGAGGAACCCGAGATCAAGGTCGACATCTCGATCGATGCCCACCTGCCGAACGACTACGTACCGAGTGAGGATCTCCGTCTCGAGGCCTACCGACGACTGGCGACGGTGCGCACCACCGCAGAACTGAACGACATCGAACAGGAGTGGCGCGACCGATTCGGCCCCCTCCCCGCGACGGCAGAGGCACTGGTGTCGGTGGCCGCACTGCGCATCGAGTGCCTGCGCATCGGCATCACCGAGATCGTGATGAACGGACAGGATGCCCGCATCTCCCCGGTCACGTTGCGGGCCAGCCAGACGAAGACCCTGAAGCGCCTCGCACCTCGCGCCGTGTTCAAGGAGTCTCCCGGGGTGCTCACCGTTCCGGTCGCACGCGGCGAGAACCCCGCCGTGGCACTCACCCAACTGTTGTGCGGGTTGTTCGAGCCTGACGACCACTAAGGTCAATCCGTGATGAAAACCCCCCTGACACGACGCGTTGTCGCCGCACTTGCACTCTCAGCCCTGATGCTCTCCTCGTGCGGCGGGGCATCACCCGTTGCATCGGCGAACGACGCGTTCATGGTCAACGGCACCTCGTTCGCGCTCGACGACTTCGAGACGCTTCTCGCCGACCTCGTCGACAACCAACAGCTCGAGGTCTCGGCGAACGGAAAGCCGAGCAAGGAAGACGCGATCAACGTGATGCGAACATTGATCCGCTACGAGGCCTACAAGAAGTATCTTGCCGAGTTCGGCCTCACCGAAGACCCCGCCGACCGCGCCAAGGTGGAGCAGCAGGCCGCGCAAGACGAGCAGTTCGGTGGACTCCCCGAGTACCTGCGGGAACTTCTCATCAATCTCAGCGTGGCCCAGGCCACCATGGCGAGGTTCGAGGCCCATTCTTCGACGACCCTCAAGACTCTGTACAACGAGTCGCCCGCATCGACCGGGGTGTTGTGCCTCAGCCACATTCTTCTGCAGACAGAAGACGAGGCGAACGCGGTGCTGAAGGAACTGGCAAACGGTGCAAAGTTCGCTGATGTCGCGAGGAAGAGGTCGATCGAGCCGGGTGCCGACGAATCGGGCGGGGCACTCTCGACCAACGACGAGCCGTGCACCGACATGTCGTTCTTCCAGCAGCAGTTCGACAGCGACTTCATGGTGGGCGCAGTCGGTGCGAAGGCCGGTGTGCCCACCGGCCCGGTGAAGACCCAGTTCGGTTTCCACATCATCCTGAACCTTGCCTACGACGACATCAAGGCCTCGCTCGAGAAGGTGGCGGCCGAGAAGCCGAGCACGTCGAACCTCACGGGGTACATGGCCGTGGCCGACATCTCGGTGAACCCGACGTACGGGGCGTGGAACGGCGCAATGGCAACAGTGCAGTAATGGCACGCGTCGTCGTCATCGGTCTCGGGCCGGGGAACCCCGACCGGATCACCGCTGAGGCACTGGCTGCGATCGACCGGATCGCGCATCGCTACCTGCGCACCAGCAGGCACCCGTCGGCGCACCTCGTCAGCGACGCAACGTCGTTCGACCACGTGTACGAATCTGCCGCCACGTTCGACGCCGTCTATGCAACGATTGCCGACGAGCTTGTCGAGGCTGCAACCGCCCACGACACGGTGCTCTACGCGGTTCCCGGTTCTCCCCTCGTGCTCGAGAAGACCGTCGCGTTGTTGCGGTCACGCGCCGGGGTCGAAGTCGACGTTCTGCCCGCCGTCGGTTTTCTCGACGATGCATGGAGGGCCCTCGCGATCGACCCGGTCGACACGGCGGTGAAGATCGTCGACGGCCACACTTTTGCCGAGTCGGCCGCGGGATACACGGGGCCACTGCTGATCGCCCACACGCACGCGAACTGGGTGCTGTCGAACATCAAACTCACCATCGACGACGTCGACCCTGACACCGAGGTGGTGATGCTGCACCACCTGGGTCTCGACGACGAACGTGTCGTGCACACCACCTGGTCGGAGATGGACAAGACCATCGAGGCAGACCATCTCACGTCGGTGTTCGTTCCCATGCTGGGTACGCCTGTCGCCCACGAGATGGTGCGGTTCCATGCGCTTGCGCGCACGCTGCGTGAACAATGCCCGTGGGACATGGAACAGACCCATGCGTCGCTCGTGAGATACCTCGTGGAAGAGACCTACGAGGTAATCGACGCAATCGACAAACTCGACGCCAACGACCCGTCGACCGACGACGACTTCATCGAGGAACTCGGTGACCTGCTGTACCAGGTCGGGTTCCACGCCGCGATCGCCGAGGAACAGGGGCGCTTCTCGATTGCAGACGTCGCGCGTGTCGTTCACGACAAGTTGGTGGCGCGCCACCCGCACGTGTTCGGCGACGTCAGCGCAGAGACGGCGGGTGAGGTCGAGCGCAACTGGGAGATGCTGAAGCAGGCCGAGAAGCCCGAGCGTACGGGCCTGTTCGACGGCGTTGTGCAGGGGGCGCCCTCGTTGTCGTTCGCGTCGAAGATGCAGCAGCGGGCCGCACGCGGCGGCTTCGACTGGCCCGACGTGAACGGCCCGCTCGACAAGGTCGGGGAGGAACTCGCGGAGGTGACGCAGTCGCTGGGTCAGGGCGACCCCGAGGCGACGGCGGTCGAGATCGGTGACCTGTTGTTCGCCGTGGTGAACGTGGCGCGGCACCTCGACGTCGACCCCGAGAGTGCCCTGCGTTCCGCGGTGCACAAGTTCAGGAACCGCGTCGAGGCTGTCGAGGCCCTGGCCGCCGCGCGTGGACTTGTGATGAAAGACATGTCTCCTCGGCAACTCGACGAACTCTGGGAAGTGGTGAAGAACGACCCGACTCACTAGCGTTCATGACATGAGCGAAATTGTCGAGGTCATTGGTCGCGAGGTTCTTGATTCCCGTGGCAACCCCACGGTCGAGGTCGAGGTCGTGCTCGACAGCGGCGCAACCGGACGCGCAATCGTGCCCTCGGGCGCCTCGACCGGTGAGCACGAGGCGGTCGAACTGCGTGACGGCGGCCAGCGTTATCTCGGCAAGGGCGTCGCACGTGCCGTCGAGAACGTGAACACGCACATCTCGGGTGCCGTCACCGGCATGGACGCCACCGACCAGCGTGCGCTCGACTCGGCACTGCTCGACCTCGACGGAACCGAGAACAAGTCGAAACTCGGCGCGAACGCGATGCTCGGCACCAGCCTTGCCGTCGCCCATGCCGCGGCAGCCGAGCTCGAGTTGCCCCTGTACCGCGCCGTCGGCGGCCCTCACGCCCACGTGCTTCCCGTGCCGATGATGAACGTGATCAACGGCGGGGCGCATGCAGACAACAACGTCGACCTGCAGGAGTTCATGATCATGCCGGTAGGTGCGCCCAGTTTCCGCGAGGCACTGCGCTGGGGAGTCGAGACCTACCACACCCTGAAGAAGGTGCTGCACGACCGCGGCCTCTCGACCGCCGTGGGCGACGAGGGCGGCTTCGCACCGAACCTGTCGAGCAACGAAGACGCTGTTGCGGTTCTGGTCGAGGCAATCGAGAAGGCCGGCTACGCACCCGGCAGCGACATTGCGATCGCACTCGACCCCGCGATGAGCGAACTGTACCGAGACGGTTCGTACCACCTCGCCGGCGAGGGCAAGGTTCTCTCGGCGGGCCAGATGGTGGAATGGTGGGCGTCGCTCGTCGACCGCTACCCCATCGTCAGCATCGAGGACGGAATGGCCGAAGACGACTGGGACGGCTGGAGCCAACTCACGCAGACACTCGGCAGCCGCATCCAGCTCGTGGGCGACGATCTCTTCGTCACCAATGCACGTCGCCTGCAGATGGGCATCGACCGCAAGGTCGGCAACAGCGTTCTCGTCAAGGTCAACCAGATCGGGACCCTCAGCGAGACTCTCGACACCGTCGAACTCGCCACCCGCCATTCGTACACCAGCGTGATGAGCCACCGCAGCGGCGAGACCGAGGACAGCACCATCGCCGACCTCGCTGTCGCGACGAACTGCGGCCAGATCAAGACCGGTGCGCCGGCACGAAGCGACAGAGTGGCGAAGTACAACCAGCTTCTGCGCATCGAGGAGATGCTCGGCGACTCTGCCCGCTTCCGCGGGCGCAACGCCCTCGCACCGTTGCGCTGAACGAACATCCGTTCGTGTGCCACGATTCCACGGCACGCGCACGCCACAATTGACCCGTGGCCAGGTCTGCACGTTCCCCCAAGCAGCGCAAGAAACAGCGCGTCGGCGACATCACACGTGCCATCGCGCGCCCCACGCCCGTCGATGCCCACCTCGGACGTGCCGCCGTCACGAAGAACTTCCTCAAGGTGGGCGGCACCCTGGTGGCCGTCGCCACCCTCGTCTCGCTCGTCGTGATCCCGATCACCGACTATCTCGACCAGCAGAAGGTTCTCGCGAAGAAGACCGCGGAATTCGACGCCCTGGCCGACGCGAACGAACAGCTGCAGAACGAAGTGAACGACCTGTCGACCCCGGAGGGAATCCGCAACGCCGCCCGTACCCAGTTGGGGTACGTGCTGCCCGGTGAACAACGACTCTCGTTCGCCCGCACCCCGGAGCTGCCCACTGCCCTTCCGGCCCGGTGGCCCTACACCCTCGTGACCGACATAGTGGCGGTGCGCACCCAGGCGGCGGTCGAGTCCGGCTCGGCGCTGCAGTCCCACCTGCCCTGACCCCCATTCGGACACCACCCCCGTCCGTGGGTAGTGTCTCTCCTTACATCATCGGTCTCACGACCAGGGGGAAAATCATGGGCGGAAGCATTCTCGGCAACCGGGTTCTCCGTAAGGAAGACCCGAAGTTCCTCACGACCGGCGGCGTCTACGTCGACGACATGCTCGACGAACCTTTGCTGAAGGGCGCGGTTCACGTGACCTACGTGCGCAGCACCGTGGCCCACGCGAAGATCAACTCGATCGACACGGGTGACGCCGCATCGATGCCCGGCGTCATTGCGGTGTTCACCGGAGCCGACCTCGGCCTGCAGCCGGTTCCCTCGAACTTCAACCCGATGGCTACGCGCACGCTTCTCGCGATGGACAAGGTGCGCTACGTGGGCGAACCACTCGCGGCGATCGTCAGCGAGTCGCGCGAGCAGGGCGAAGACGCCGCCGAGATGGTCGTAGTCGACTACGACTTCCTCGAGCCGCTCATCGATCTCGAACAGGCCATGGCCAGCTCGACACTTCTCTACGAGGCGTGCGGCAGCAACGTGGTGTTCGACACCACGGTTCTCGGCATCCCCGAGAACACCGGCGATGCGTACTTTGCCGGTTGCGAGGTCGTCGTGAAGGGCCGCTTCGTGAACCAGCGTGTCGCCCCGTGCCCGCTCGAGGTTCGCGGCGCCGCCGCGGCCTGGGGCAACGACGGCCGTCTCGTGCAGTGGCTGTCGACCCAGCACGCACAGGGTGCACATGCCCCCATCGCGGCCACCAACGGCGTCGAGCCGTCACAGGTGCGCGTGATGACACCAGATGTCGGCGGCGGGTTCGGCGCAAAGATCGGTGCCTATCCCGAGGAACTGCTGCTCGGCGTCATCGCCAAGCGTGTCGGCCGGCCGGTTCGCTGGCGCGAGACCCGCAGTGAGTCGATGGTGGCACTCGGCCACGGTCGTGCCCAGCTGCAGTACGTCACGATCGGCGGCACCAAGCAGGGCAAGGTCACGCACTACCAGTTGCATGCCATCCAGGACTCGGGCGCATGGGTCGACATGGGCACGATCCTCGCGCCGTTCATGACACGCCCCATGTCGTCGGGCGTGTACGCGATCCCGAACATCGAGTGCCGCACCACCTCGGTGGTCACCAACACGACGCCCACGGTTGCGTACCGCGGAGCCGGGCGCCCCGAGGCGACCGCGGCGATCGAGCGTGCGATGGACCTCTTCGCAGCAGAGATCGGCATGGACCCCGCAGAGGTGCGCCGCATCAACCTGATCCCGAAGTTCCTCGAGCCGCACACCACTGTCGTCGGCCAGACCTACGACGTGGGCGACTACGAGGAATCACTGAACAAGGTGCTCGCCGCAGCCGACTACAAGGGCTGGCGCGAGAAGCAGGCGGCGCGCCGCGCGAACAACGACCCGAAGCAGATCGGCATCGGTGTCAGCGTGTACGTCGAGATCACCGGTGGTGTCGGCAACGGTGAGTCGGCCAAGGTCGAGGTGCTCGAGGACGGCCGTGCGATCGTCTACACCGGAACCTCGCCGCACGGCCAGGGCCATGACACCTCGTGGTCGATGCTCACCAGTGAGCAGACCGGAATCCCGATCGACCGCATCGAACTCGTGTGGGGCGACACCGACCGCGTGCCGGTCGGCACCGGAACCATGGGATCGCGCTCGCTGCAGCAGGGCGGCAACGCGGTGTTCGCGGTCGCGGGCCAGCTCGTCGACAAGGCGAAGTCGGTCGCCGCCCGTCTTCTCGAGGCGAACGAGGCCGACATCGTTCTCGACAAGGACCGCGGTGCCTTCCACGTGGCGGGCACGCCGGCCGTGTCGAAGACATGGGCAGACCTCGCACAGGCAGAGAAGCAGTCGGGTGGCCTGGTGCACTCAGATGTCATCGGTGTGTCGGGTGCGACGTTCCCCTTCGGTGCACACGTTGCCGTCGTCGAAGTCGACGTCGAGACCGGCAAGGTGCGTCACATCGCACACACCGCGTGTGACGACGCCGGCAAGGTGCTGAACCCGATGCTGCTCGAGGGGCAGATCCACGGCGGTGTCGCTCAGGGTGCCGCACAGGCACTCCTCGAAGAGGTCTGTTACGACGCCGACGGCAACCCGATCACGTCGAACCTGGCTGACTACGCGTTCATCTCGGCGGCCGAACTGCCGAGCGTCACGGTCGTGCACATGGAGACGCCGACACCGATCAACCTGATCGGCGCCAAGGGCATCGGCGAGTCGGGAACCATCGGTTCCACGCCGGCGCTGCAGTCCGCAGTGGTCGACGCCGTGTCACACCTCGGGGTCCGCCACATCGACATGCCCACCACCGCCGAACGCGTGTGGTCGGCAATCCAAGAAGCCCGATAGTCACCACAAGAGCCAAGGAAGAAGAACCATGAAAGTCTCCATCACAGTCAACGGAACGACGCACGAGAGCGACGTCGAACCACGCACGCTGCTCGTCCAGTACGTGCGCGAGACACTCGGCCTCACCGGCACGAACATCGGCTGCGACACCTCCAGCTGCGGTGCGTGCTCGCTGCACGTCGACGGTGAGTCGGTGAAGAGCTGCACGTTGCTCGCGGTGCAGGCCGACGGGTGCAACGTGACCACCATCGAGGGTCTCGCACAGAACGGCGAGATGCACCCCATGCAGAAGGCGTTCATGGAGAACCACGGCCTCCAGTGCGGCTACTGCACGCCGGGCATGGTCATGGCCTCGATCAGCCTGCTGAAAGAGAACCCCAACCCGACCGAGGACGACGTGCGCATCGGTCTCGAGGGCAACCTGTGCCGCTGCACCGGGTACCACAACATCGTCAAGTCGGTGCTGGCCGCCGCGAAAGCACAGTAGGAGCCGACAATGATCCCTGCACCATTCGACTACAAGCGCGCATCATCTGCGGCCGAGGCGATTGCACTCGTCGGCGAGTACGGCGACGACGCCAAGTTCCTGGCCGGCGGACACAGCCTGTTGCCGCTCATGAAGCTGCGTCTCGCCCAGCCGTCAGTGCTGGTCGACATCGCCCGCATCAAGGACCTCTCGTACATCCGTGACGAGGGCAACCACATCGCCATCGGTGCCATGACACGCCACATGGACGTCGAGAAGTCGCCCATCGTGCTGCAGCACCTTCCGTTGCTCGCCAACGCAGCAAGCCACGTGGGAGACCCGCAGGTCCGCCACCGCGGCACCATCGGCGGTTCGATCGCCCACGCAGACTCGGCGTCCGATCTTCCGGCCACCACTCTCGCCCTGGGTGCGACCTACGTGGCCCAGGGCCCGAACGGAACGCGCGAGATCCCCGCATCGGAGTTCTTCAAGGGATTCCTCGAGTCTGCGCTCGCACCCGACGAGATGCTCACCGAGATCCGGGTGCCGAAGATGAACGGCGCAACATGGGGTTTCCAGAAGTTCAACCGTCGCGCCCAGGACTGGGCCATCGTCGGTGTTGCCGCGTGGAAGCGCGGAACCGAATCGGGAGTCGCGCTCGTGAACATGGGTTCGGTGCCCGTTCTCGCCACCAGCGTGTCGAAGGCGATCGCATCGGGAGCCAGCATCCCCGAGGCTGCCGAACTCGCCGCGGCAGAGGCCGAACCACAATCCGACCTGAATGCGAGCGCCGAGTACCGCGTGCATCTCGCGAAGGTTCTCGTGCGCCGCGCCCTCGAATCTGCCAACGCGTGACAACGACCCCATGAGTGGGGCCGCGCAGACACACACACTTCGCCGCGGGGCGCTCGTCGCCTATTTCGTGGTGCTGCTGTCGAGCATCGTCACCTGGGGAATCCCGGTCGACCGCATCGCCGTGCTGCTGTGGATGCTCGCCGCATTCGCCGCGGCATCGATCGGGCGCACGCGCGACGAAGTGGTGCAGATGGTGCGCGACTGGATGGTTCTCGTCGCGATCTACATGGCGTACGACTACAGCCGGGGCACGGCCGACCAATGGGGCATCGGGGTCAACTACACGACACTGCGCGACATCGACAGGTTCCTCTTTCTGGGCAACGACCCCGGGGTCTGGCTGCAGCAGAGACTCGTGCGCTCTGACCCCCGGTGGTACGACGTCGGCGGCGCGATCGTGTACATGATGCACTTCGTCATGCCGGTGGTGCCGCTCGCCGCTCTGCGCGTGCGGCAACGCACCGAATGGCTGCGCTACGTGCGCCGGTTCTCCCTGTCGCTCGCCATCTCGGTGTCGGTGTTCGTCATGTTCCCTGCCGCACCACCGTGGATGTCGTCGCAGAAGGGGCTCTTCCCGCCGATCGAGCGCATCACCGGGCGCGGGTGGTGGGAACTCAACCTGAAGACCGTCTCGCGCACCCTCGACCGCGGCGCAGCCGTGCTGAACGCCGTTGCCGCGATGCCGTCACTGCACGCAGGGCTCGCGCTTCTCGCGTCGCTGTGGTTCACCCGCAACTCTGCACGCTGGGTGCGCATCGTGTCTCTCGCCTACCCCCTCGCGATGACGACAGCCCTCGTCTACTTCGGCGAGCACTACGTGATCGACTGCCTCGCCGGTTTCCTCGTGGTGGGGTTCTCGTGGGTCGCCGTTGACCGGTGGGAGAAACGGCGCGGCATCGTGCCCGCCGGTCAGCTCGTGAACTGAATGACCCTGCGCTCTGCGACGTAGGGCCCGAACACCTCGCGTCGGATGCGGTTGTGCTCGTCGGCGGTGTCGTAGGCGTGCCATGCGTCTTCGGTCTCGAACACGGCCGACACGGCGAAATCGGCGGCCCCCGCAGTGAGACCGGCGTCGGGGCCGCAGTGGTACGACACGAGCCCGCCGAGGGTCGCTGCGTACTCGAGCAACTCGCGCCGGGCGACGGCGGCGTGACCCGGCGGAACCGAGTCGTTCCAGGTGAAGAGAACTATGTGATGGAACATGGCGAAAAGTTACAGCAGGGCGCCGTACTGGCCGCCGTCGATGTGCAGCTGCACCCCGGTCATGAAACGCGCGGACTCGCTGCACATGAACGCCGCGACCCGACCGAAGTCTCCTGCGTCACCGACGACGCCGGCGGGGATGCCGAGCGCCGCACCGTTCACGTTGCCGCCGTACAGCTGTGTGATGCGGTCGGTGGCGTGGATGCCGGGCTGGATCGTGTTGACCGTGACCCCGTCGGCGGCGACCTCGCGTGCCAACGTCTTCAGGAACCCTGTGACTCCGGCACGTGCGGTGTTCGACAGGATCAGATTCGCGATCGGCTGGCGCACGGCGACCGAGGTGATGGCGAGGACTCTTCCCCACCGGCGCTCGCGCATGCCGGGCACCACCCCGTGGCACATCGCCACCACCGACAACAGGTTCTTCTGCAGTGCATCGAGATAGAGATCTTCCGGCACGTCTGCGAAGCCACCCGGCGGCGGACCGCCCCCGTTCGCCACGAGGATGTCGACGTGGCCGAGAATGTCAGTGGCCCGTGCGACGAACTCGCGTCCGCCTGCGTCGGTCGACACGTCGCACACGAATCCCTGCGCACCGTTGCCGATGTCTGCGAGAGCAGAGTTCAGTCGCGTCTCGTCGCGGCCGCACACCACGACCTTGACTCCCTCGTTCGCGAGCGCCTGCGCGGTGCCGAGACCGAGGCCGGCGGTTCCCGCCGCCACCGCCGCAGTGCGGCCACGCAGTCCAAGATCCATGGCGCAACCCTAGTGGTGGCCCGTGTGGGGCTCGGCACGCATCGCGCCGTACGCTCTAGGGGTGCCCGCAACCCCCGCATCATCGAACGACGTCGCCGCGGCGCTCGCACAACACGGTTACCTTCCCGACGAGGGTCTCGCCACCGCGGTGTACCTGTCGTTGTCGCTCGGCCGGCCGCTCTTTCTCGAGGGTGAGGCGGGTGTCGGCAAGACCGAACTCGCCAAGACCATCGCGCGCTGGCAGAACACCGAACTCATCCGGCTGCAGTGCTACGAGGGAATCGATGCCTCGCAGGCGGTGTACGACTGGGACTACTCGCGACAGCTGCTGCACCTTCGCGCCGCAGAGGCGAGCGGCGAGGCCGGTTCGTCGAGCACCTCCGACCTCGAGAGCCAGTTGTACAACGAGCGGTTCCTGCTGAAGCGGGCCATCCTGCGTGCCATCGACCACGGTGCGGGCCAACCCCCGGTGCTGCTCATCGACGAGATCGACCGCGCAGACGACGAGTTCGAGGCCTACCTGCTCGAGGTGCTCTCCGATTTCCAGGTCACGGTGCCCGAGATCGGCACCTTTGCGGCATCGACGCCGCCCATCGTGATTCTCACCTCGAACCGCACGCGCGACGTGCACGACGCACTGAAGCGCCGCTGCCTGTACCACTGGGTCGAGCACCCGTCGTTCGAACGCGAGGTCAGCATCGTGTCGATGCGCGTGCCCGAGGCCGGCGACGTGCTCTCGCGGCAGGTGGCCGGTGCGGTCGAGGCCCTGCGCGGGCTCAACCTGTACAAGCCGCCCGGTGTCGCCGAGACCATCGACTGGGCAACGGCACTCGGTCGCCTCGGCGTCACCTCGATCGACGAGACGGTGGTCGAACGCACGCTCGGCACCGTGCTCAAGTACCGCGAGGACCAGAGCCGGGTGCGTGACCACGGCGTCGCCGCCATCGTGCGCCAGGCATTCGAACGCGGCCTGCTGAACGGCTGACCATGACGTTCGCGGTCGAGTCCTCCGCCGACCGAATGGCTGTCGCATTTGCGCGCGTGCTGCGCGCACTCGAGATCCCGGCACCCCTCGACTCTGTTCTCACGTTCATGAACGCGTTGTCGCTCGTGGGCATCGACGACCGCGACTCCGTCTACTGGGCGGGGCGCACGACCCTCGTGCGAAACCCCGAGGACATCGCCGCCTACGACTCGGCCTTCCGGGTCTTCTGGGACCACCGCGAGTCACCCGAATCACTCGCAGAAGAACTTCGCCACATCACGGTTGCACTCGACACCGAAGAAGAAGGTGCCGCAGAGGGAGACGCGAACGCCTCCGACGACCCCACCATCACGGTGCGGTTCTCGGGCGTCGAGACGCTGCGCGACAAGGACTTTGCCGGTTACTCAGACGACGAGATGCGGCTCGCGCAACGTTTCATGCAGTCGTTGCGCATGGCGGGGGCACCGCGCTCGTCGCTGCGGGTGGTGCCCACGAAGTCGCGCGGGACGCGACCCGACATGCGGCGCACGGTGCGTGCGTCGCTCGCGGCGGCGGGCGAACCCGTGCGTCGACGCTGGACCACACAGGGCACAAAGCCGAGGCGCATCGTGTTTCTGCTCGACATCAGCGGGTCGATGGAGCCCTACGCGCGCGCCCTCGTGCGTTTCGTGCACGCAGGAGTCGCGGGGCGCCAGCGTGTCGAGGCGTTCACGCTCGGAACACGCCTCACGCGCATCACCCGCGAACTGTCGTCGAAGGACCCCGACCGTGCGCTGCGCGCCGCCGGGGAGAACGTGCGCGACTGGAGCGGAGGCACGCGGCTCGGCGAGACCCTCAGGCTGTTCAACGACGAGTGGGGCGTGCGCGGAATGGCCCGCGGCGCGATCGTGGTGATCCTCTCCGACGGGTGGGACCGTGGCGAACCGGCGGTACTGGCCGAACAGATGCAGCGCCTCGCCCGGGTGTCGTTTCGAACCGTGTGGGTGAACCCGCTCAAGGTGACGCCCGGCTACGCCCCCCTCGCCCGTGGAATGGCGGCCGCATTGCCCTATGTTGATGATTTCGTGGAGGGACATTCCCTCGACGCACTCGAACACCTGACAAGGGTCATCAACCATGCGTGATTTACTCGACGACATCGACCGCTGGCGCACGGCAGGCAAGCGCATCGCGATCGCGCGCGTCGTCGACATACAGGGTTCGGGCCCGCGCGAGGCCGGTGCCGCGATGGCGGTGAACGAAGACGGCGAGGTCATCGGTTCGGTCAGCGGCGGTTGCGTCGAGGGTGCGGTGGTCAGCGAGGCCCTCGCGATACTCGCAGGCGAACAGCCGAGCCGCGTCGTCACCTTCGGCTACTCAGACGACGAGGCCTTCGCGGTCGGTCTCACGTGCGGCGGCATCATCCACCTGTTCATCCAGCCTCTCGAGTGGTGACATGACCGCCTACGAGATCTTCTCGGCACTTGTGCGCGACAACTCACCGGTCGCACTCGCCACGGTGATCGACGGCCCGGGCACGGGAGCCATTCTCGTCGTGACACCCGAGGGCGTCGTGGCAGGCACACTCGGCAACGACGACATCGACCGCGTCGTCGCGAGAGACACCGCGGGCGAACTCGAGGCGGGGCGCACCATCGTTCGTCACTACGGCCCGCGGGGCGAGTCGACACCCGAGGACCTCGTCGAGACCGACACAGTGCGCGTGTTCATCGAGAGTTTCTCTCCCCCGCCCCTCATGTGGATCTTCGGCGCCGTCGACTTCACCGCGGCACTCGCCCGCGTCGCGAAGGTGCTCGGCTACCACGTGACCGTGTGCGACGCGAGGGAGATCTTCGCCACCCGCCGCCGGTTCCCCATGGCCGACGAGGTGCGCGTGACATGGCCCACCCCCATGTTCGTCGAGCGCGGGTCACGTCTCGGCCCACGCGATGCGGTGTGCATTCTCACCCACGACCCGAAGTTCGACGTGCCGGCGATCGAGGGTGCACTTGCCACGAAAGTCGGCTACATCGGCGTGATGGGCAGCCGAAAGACCCATGCAAAGCGCCTCGACCGGCTCGCCGAGGTCGGCATCACGAACGAGGCCGACCTGCGTCGCCTGCACTCGCCGATCGGTCTCGACCTCGGTGGCCGCACGCCCGAGGAAACCGCGATCTCGATCGTCGGTGAGATCATCGCGGCGCGCACCGGTCGCCAGGCCCGTTCGCTCGGCGCCACCGACGGCCCGATCCACTGAGGAGCCTCAGAGGCGGTAGGTCGCGATGTTGCTGGGGTTCGCCCACGCGACACGGTCGTACTGGGCCTCGGACATCATCTTCAGACGCACACTCTTGCCGTTGAACGGTGCATGAACCATCGCACGGCCCACACCGAGATAAATGTGCACGTGGGTTCCCTCTCCCACGATGTCTCCCGCAATCGCCTTCTCGCGCCTGACGCGCATGCGCGGGTCGAGTTGCGACACTGCCTGACGCGGCATGTCGACCCCGGCGGCGCGCCACGCGAACCACAGAAGACCCGAACAGTCGAGCTGCACGTACGGTGACTCCTTGCCCACCACGTAGCGGACACCCAACTGGGTGAGCGCGGCGAGCACGGCAATCTGGTGGTCGCGCGGTGCGCGTGACCATGCACGGTGCAACTGTGCCGCATCGATCTTCAGCTTGGTCGCCACGAGGTCTGACACCTCCTGACGGGCAGTGAGGTAGCGCGGGTCCTCGATGTTCTCGGTGCGCATGATGATGTTCAGCGCAGAGACCGCCTTGACAGAGATCGGGTTCTTCGAGCGGAACGGTCTGCGTTCGCTCAACAACTCAGGTGCCTTGCCGTCGGCGCCGGCCCCCTCGGCGGCACGAGCCGCCACCGGGCTCACCATGGCCCCCAGAAGGGTCGCCACGAGGGCAACCCGTCGGAAGGTGGTGGCGTGACCCATTTGAGGCAGGCTATTACCTATGACTTCGCAGCGCCGAACACGCCTGGCGGTTCTCCTGGCAGCCGGTGCGGGAAAGAGATTTTCGGGCCCCGAGCACAAACTGCTGGCACCTCTGCGCGGCCGGCCGGTGGTCGCCCATTCCCTGCATGCCATGACGGAGTCCGGCGTGGGCGACTGTCTCGTGGTGTGGGGCGCGGTCGATCTCGCGTCTGTCACCGGTGAGGTTGCGACGGTCTGCAATCCCGAGTGGGAAACCGGGCAGCGCTCGTCGGTCGAGACCGCACTTCGTTACGCCGGCGAGCACGGATACGACAGCGTGGTGATCGGGCTCGGTGACCAACCGTTCGTCTCGCCCGATGCCTGGCGCACGGTGGCAGACACCGACGGAGACATCGTGGTCGCCACGTACGACGGAGTGCGCGGGAACCCCGTGAAGCTCGGGCGCTCGGTCTGGGACCTGTTCCGTGTGACCGATGGCGACGCCGACGCAGGAGCCCGCACGCTCATGCACCTGCACCCAGAACTGGTTCGGGAAGTAGCCTGCAAGGGCGTTTCCGCAGACATCGACACCCCGGAGGACCTAGCGCAATGGACCTGAACCACTCCTTCTCAGTGAATGTTCCCGTCGACGATGCATGGCGCATCCTCACCGACGTCGAGCGCATCGCACCGTGCCTTCCCGGCGCCAAACTCGAGGAGTCGAACGGCGACACCTACAGCGGTTTCGTCAAGGTCAAGGTCGGACCCATCCAGGCCCAGTTCAAGGGCCAGGCGAGTTTCGTCGAGCGTGACGACGCCGCGCACAAGGCGGTTCTGAAGGGCGAGGGCCGTGACACCACCGGCAAGGGCAACGCGTCTGCGCTCATCACTGCGCAGTTGACCGCCGAGTCGCCGACATCGACACGGGTCACCGTCGACACCGACCTGAACATCACCGGCAAGGTCGCACAGTTCGGCCGTGGCGCAATGGCAGACATCTCGAACAAACTGCTCGACCAGTTCGTCGAGAACCTCAACCAGCTCATCGCCGCGAGCAACACACCCGCCGACGCCGACGCACCGGCGGCACCCGCACCGACGTCGACCGACGAGGTCGAGGCTCTCGATCTTCTGTCGGTCAGCAGCGGCGCAATCCTCAAGCGAGCGCTCCCTGTCGTCGCGGTCATCGCTGCCGTCGTCATCTGGTTGATCGCCAGGTAGCACGTGCGTCTCGCCGGTGATGCGCCGTCGGCGAAAGACATCGACGACGTCACCCGCCTCATCGGCCGCCGGCCGCAGGGAGACTTCCGGGTGGTGGTCAGGTCGAAGACCGGCGAGCCTGTCGTGTTGATGAACGCCCCCCTGCTCGACGACGGCACCCCGATGCCCACTCTCTACTGGCTGGTCGGCGCCGACGAGGTGTACGCAGTCAGCCAACTCGAGGCAGACGGCGGTGTCGACCGGGTCGAGGCCCTGCTGGGTCTCGACACCATCGATGCCATCCACAGTGCCTACGCATCGGCACGCGACGCTCTGATCCCGCCCGCACACGACGGTCACCGGCCGTCCGGGGGCGTCGGCGGCACACGTCGCGGTGTGAAGTGCCTGCATGCACACCTCGCGCACTGGCTCGCGGGAGGCGACGACGCCGTCGGTGAGTGGGTCGCACAGCAGCTCGATGCACGCGGCGCAGAACGGGCGGTGCGCACATGACGCTCGCCGTCATCGACGTGGGCACCAACTCGACGAACCTCCTGGTTGTCGACGACGCGGGCAACGACCTCGTGCGCACCATCGCGACCACGAGGCTGGGCGAAGACCTGCACACCACGGGCGAGCTGTCACCCGGGGCAATCGAACGCACCGTGGCCGCGGTCGAATCACACGTCGAGACCGCGCGCGGGGCCGGTGCATCGCGCATCGTGGTGACCGGAACGGCGGCATGCCGTCGCGCGAGCAACACACAGGCCTTCACCGACGCAGTCCGCGACAGAACGGGCATCACGGTCGAGGTGCTCAGCGAACGCGACGAAGCACGCTTCGCCTTCGCGGGCGCCCTGAGCGGTCTGCCCGAGGTACTCGGCCCGAACCTGGTTGTCGACATCGGCGGCGGCAGCACCGAGTACACCGTCGGCGTTCTCGAGGCTGAGATGTCGGCGAGCATCCCCTTCGGTTCGGTGACATCGACGGCATCGCACACGGGCACGGGGCGACCACGACCCGAGGACCTCACGAATCTCATCGGCGCCGTCGCCGACGAACTCGAAGAGATCGGCCGCACGATCCCCGCTCTCGCCTCGCCCGCCAGGGTCATCGGTGTCGCCGGCACCATCGTGACGGTCGCGGCAGTCGAGATCGGCATCGCCCGGTTCGACGCAGCGCGACTGCACGGTTTCGTTCTCACCCGCGATGCGGCAGAAGACGTGTTCCGCACACTTGCCACCGAGACACTCGACGAGCGCATGCTCAACCCGGGCCTGCCCGCAGACCGGGCCGACATCATCGTGGCGGGCTGCTGCATCCTGGTGGCCACAATGCGCCGGTTGCAGATCGACGAAATCGTCATCTCGACCCGCAGCCTGCTCGACGGCATCGCCGGGCGTGAGAGACTGACGCCATGACCGCGATGCACCCCGCGCGACCGACCAGTGTCGGTCTTCGTCTCTACGGCCGCCGTGTGGTGCTGCGCCCTCTCGTGCCGCAGGACTTCAACGGCTGGAGCGAGGTGCGCCGTCGCAACGGCGAATGGCTCACCGTGTGGGAGCCGCAGCGGCTTGCGCATCACCCGGATGCAGAGACCAACCGCGAGGTGTTCGCCGCCAGGTGCGGTGCCCGCGACAGGGAACGCCTCGCGGGCAGCCAGTACGCATTCGGCATCTTCGTCGACGGCGCGTTCGCCGGCGAGATCAACCTGAACAACGTGGTGCGCGGGGCGTTCCAGTCGGCCACCATCGGGTACTGGATCGACCGAGCACGAGCCGGGCGCTCGTTGATGTCGGAGGCGGTCGTGGTTCTCTCCCAGTTCGCGTTCGAGGAACTGAACCTGCACCGGATCGAGATCTGCATCATCCCCCGCAACCACAACTCACGGCGCGTGGTGGAAAAACTCGACCTGCGCAACGAGGGAACCGCCGAGAGGTTCCTCGAGATCAACGGCGTGTGGGAGGACCACGTGCGCTACGGGTTCACGCGCGAGGAATGGGACGCGCGTCGCGCACAACTGTTCTCCGACTGGATCAGCTGACGAAACAGCCCGGCGCACTCAGCCGAGCGAGTTCCACACGATCGCGCGCTGACGACGCACCGCCGTGCGGCGCTTCCAGTCTTTCGTCTTCCAGTGCTTGAAAGGTCGACGCCGCGCCTTTTCACGTCCGCGTTCTGCGTCGTGATGGTGCACCGGTTTCCATTCCGGACCCGGCTCGATCACGTCGAGAGGTTCCATGCCGTGCTGCACGGCTTCCACCACCAGGTGCAACTCGCTGTTCACGCGGTGACGCTCGTTGTGGGCGTGGGCCCGCAAGTCGGCGCGCGGCGCAGGCGCGAGGTCCTGGTTGCGATGTCGTTGACTCATCGCTGCCTCCTTCCGGAGCCCGCTGGGCTCCAAAATGGTTCCCTTGTCGGCACGGTAACGCCGGTGGCGTCTCTTGTGAAGTCTCTCAGGCAGGATTTTTATCCACAGATTTCTGCGTCATGACACACGCAGATTGCGCACCACCGGTACACCACCGGTGACCGTGCGCAGGGCGACACGGCATGTTCCCGGCCGCAGGAAAGTGATGCGCGTACCGCCTGTGGACAACCGGCAGACCCTCGCGCTCCCCGACGACACGTTCCATCTCAACGTGAGGTCACCGGCGAACTTCGCCACCGATGTCACCGCCAGCGTGCGGCCGGGCCGCAGTCGCTGCACAGGGGGTGCCGCCGTGCGCGATGTCGCGATGCCCTCGCCGAGAGAGTTCTTTGCCTTCACGACCACGCTGTACCGGGCACCCGTCGGCAGGTTCGTGAACTGCGCCGACGTGACGCCGGCCCCGACGGTGATGCGCTTCACCACCCGGCCGCTCTGCACGAGTGCAACCCGTGTCGACGTGACCGGTGAACCACCGTCACACGGCGGGTGCCACGACACCCGCAGCGCGTTGCCCCCGGTCGACACGACGACGTGCGACGGCTCGCCGGGCACACCGACGGGCACAGGGGCCGTGTCGACGAACAACAGACGATTGGCCGTGAGCGCATCGAGCGACGTGACCGCACCGGTGGTGGCACGCGCCACGATTGCGTCGGAGATGTCGTCGGCACAGAGACCCGGCTGTTGCTGGGCCAACAGCGCGGCATAACCGGCAACGAGCGGCGAGGCCATCGAGGTGCCCGCGTCGAGGTCGTAGGCCGACACACCACCGATCCACGCAGACTCGATGCCCGTCGACGACGTGCCCCCCGGTGCAAGAAGATCGACACACGGGCCGAACCCCGAGTACGACGTGAAGGCGTCGTTGATCGCGACGGCACCGACGGTCAGAGCGCCGGCCACGTGCGCAGGGGCAATGTCGCACGAGTTGTAGCGACCGTAGGCATCGCCGTTGCCTGCAGCGACGGTGACCACGACACCCTCTGCGAGCAGGGCTCTCACCTGGGCGTCGATCGACGAGCCTTCGTCACCGATGTCGACCCCCAGACTCAGGTTCACCACAGCGGGCGTGCCCCCTGCGTGGTGGCCGCGCACCCACTTCAGTGCCTCGACCACGTCTGTGACACGCCCCTCGCCGTCGCAATCAAGCACGCGCACCGACACGACCGTGGCGCCGGGCGCCACACCCACCGTCGACCCCGCAGCGAGAGCCGCCACGTGGGTTCCGTGCCCGTCGCAGTCACTCGAGGCCGGCGACACGGGGTCGACCCCGTTCGAGGTCAACGGGTCGGCGCCGGCGACTGCGCGGCCCCCGAACTGTTCGTGCTGCATGTTGACCCCGGAGTCGACCACGTAGATGGTGACCCCCTGCCCCGTGAGAGATGACAACACCGTGTTCGCGTCGAGCGGAAGAGTGCGTTGGTTGATGCGGTCGAGGTGCCACGGCTGCGTCACGGGCAACGAAGACGCACCGGGAACCGACACCGCGCACGTGCCCGCGACAGAAAGAACGCCCACGAGAGCACGACGGAACCTCACGAGAGAGATGGTATCGGTGCGACGTCGCGGGACTCTGCCGGCCGCAGTGACGTGACTACTTCTTCGAGATCTTCTTCTGGAGCGCGGCAAGACGTTCGGCGAACCAGGGTTGCTTCGTGCTCCACAGTTGCGGTTCGAGTTCGCGTTCGACGGCCTCGGGATGCGTGACGATGTTCGGCATGTCCTGGATCGTCTTCTTCACGCTCTCGAGCAACGGTCGCGGAATGTCTGCCGCCCGGGCAGCCATGGCCTGGGCTTCGGCGAGCAGTTGGTCGTCATCGACGCACTTCCACACGAGACCGACGCGCTCTGCCTCTTCGCCCGACAGAATCTCGCCGAACACCACCGTCGCGAAGGTCGTCTGCGGGCCGGCGATGCGGCGCAGCATCCACGTGTGCCCGCCGCCCGGGTGGATACCGATCTGCAGGAAGCGGGTGTCGAACTTCGCACGACGCGCAGCGATACGCACGTCGCATCCGAGCGCAAGGTTCATGCCGGCACCGACGGCGGCGCCGTTGACGGCCGCAATGGTGGGCAACGGGCTGCGGGCGATGCGCAGGAAACCTTCGTAGATGACACCCAGGCTCTTGCCTGACGCAGTGGCGAGGTTGCCGAGATTCGCGCCTGCGCAGAACGCGGGGGCGGCACCGGTGACAACGAGTGCGCCGATCGAGTCGTCTCCCTCGATGCGGTCCATCGCAGCGGTGATCTCGTCGACCATCGGCTGGGTGAGCGTGTTGCGCTCATCAGGATTGTTCAGCGTCAACGTGGCGACGCCGTCTTTCACCGAAACAAGAACGAGACTCATGCCCCAAGTTTCGCACACACGGTTGCGGCGCACCCTGCCCGGTCGCCTACGGTGGCGGCCATGCCAGACGTCATCCTGTACGAAGTCAGCGAACGCATCGCCACCATCACCTTCAACCGCCCCGAGGCCCGCAACGCCCTCTCGAGCGAGGTTCTGCGCCTGCTGCCCCAGCTCATGCAACGCGCCGACGCCGACCCTGAGGTCGATGTTCTGGTGCTCACGGGCACCGACCCCGCATTCTGTGCCGGCCTCGACCTGAAAGAGCTCGGTGACACCGCGGGCAATCTCGGGGGCACAGGCGCCGACGGTTCGGTGAACTCCACCGGGGTGCGGGGGCCATTCCCGAGGCTCTCGAAGCCGCTCATCGGCGCAGTCAACGGAGTCGCCATCACCGGTGGGTTCGAACTCGCGTTGAACTGCGATTTCCTCATCGCGTCGGAGAACGCCAAGTTCGGCGACACGCACTCACGCGTCGGCATCATGCCGGGCTGGGGCCTCACGGTGCTTCTGCCCCAGGCCATCGGTGTGCGCCGTGCACGGGAGATGAGTTTCACGGGCAATTTCATGCTGGCCGACGAGGCCCTCGCGTTCGGTCTGGTGAACCACGTGGTTCCCCATGCACAGTTGATCCCCTTCACCCGGCAGATCGCGCTCGACATCATCGGCAACGAACAGGACGGCGTGCGCGAGATCAGGTCGACCTATGCATCGCACGCGCAGGAGACCGACAAGTGGGAGCACGAGTCTGCGGTCGGTGCCGCGTGGCGGAAGGCCACGTTCGACCCGCAGAAGGTTGCCGAGCGCCGCGCCAAGATCATGGAGCGGGGCCGGAAACAGTGATCAGGCGCGCAGTTCGCTGACGGCGGTGATGGTGATGCCGCCGCGCGGATGCTGGGTGAGTTCGACCCGCACACGGCGCGGTGCGGCGGTGGCCATGACCTCGCCGGCGATCTCGGCGGCGAGAGCCTCGGCGAACACCGCGCGGTCGCGGAAACTCCAGAGGTAGAGCTTCAGGCTCTTCGACTCGATGCAGAACCGGCCCGGTTCGTACTCGATCGACACACTCGAGATGTCAGGCTGGTTCGTCACGGGGCAGATCGACTGCACCTCGTCGGTGCGGAACGTCACCGTCGACACGTTCGCGGGCGCCGGGAAGACCTCGACGTGGTCGATGGCATGCTGAACCGTGGCGCCGAGAACGGTGAGACCGGAGATGTCTGACATGAAGATGGAGCCTACAAATCAGCGGAGATCATCGGGCAGGAGCGACACAAGAGGCACCAGCGGTCGCGGCCCCACGTGCGAAATCACCTCGGCCGCCGCGATCGCCCCGATGCGTGCACAACTGGTGAGGTCCTTGCCCTGCGTGAGCCCGCGCAGGAAACCGGCGGCAAAGAGATCGCCCGCACCGGTCGTGTCGACCACCTCGGCAACGGGTGCGGCGGGAACCGCATGGACGTCGTCGCGCGTGACGATGACCGCACCCTTCTCGCTGCGCGTCACCGCGGCAATGTGGCAGTCATGGCGCAACAACGTGACGGCCTCGTCGAAGTCGGCGACTTCGTACAGCGACTTGAGTTCGTCTTCGTTCGCGAACAGCACGTCGATCTCGTCGCGCACCAGGGCGCGGAAGTCGTCGCGGTGGCGGTCGACACAGAACGAGTCGGAGAGCGTCAGCGACACCACGCGGCCGTTCGCGTGCGCGACAGAGGCGGCCCGCCGGAAAGCGGCCTTTGCCTCGTCGCGGTCGAAGAGGTAGCCCTCGAGATAGAGAACCGCGCCCGCCCCGATGATGCGCTCGTCGAGATCGTCGCCCGACAACTGCGTCGAGACGCCGAGAAACGTGTTCATCGTTCGTTGTGCATCGGGTGTCACCGCGATGATGCAACGGCCTGTCGGGGCGTCGCCGGCGGCGGAACCGCTGCGGAAATCGACACCGACGGTGGCCATGTCGGAGGCGAACACCGCGCCGAGGTCGTCTGACGCCACCTTGCCGATGAACGCGACGTCTCCGCCGAGGCTGGCGATTCCCGCCAGGGTGTTCGCGCCCGAACCACCGCTGGTGCGTGTCGAGTTCCCGATCGCCGCCGTGAGTTCGATGGCGCGGTCGGTCTCGATGAGGGCCATGGAACCCTTGATCATGTTCTGGCTGCCGAGAAAATCGTCGTCGACCATGGCGATCATGTCGACGAGGGCGTTGCCGACGCCGACGACGTCGTAGAGGATGCCCTCTTTGTTGGTGAGGGCAGGAATGTGGGCGGTGAAGGGATGGCTGCGTGGCACGGTTCTCCACGGTAGTACGCAGACCGCGGGCGTTAGCCTTTCCCGGGTGAGCCACCTGAACAGCCCGTACCGTCTCCCCCGCACCGTCGTACCTTCGCGCTACGAGGTGTCGTTGTCACCCGATCTCGACGATGCGTCGTTCACCGGAACCGTGTCGATCACCGCGACGGCAGCCGACCATGTGTCAGAGATCGTGCTGAACGCGATCGAGCTGGAGATTCACTCGGTCACCGTCAACGGAAACCCCGCCGCGTTCTCGTTGAACGAGGAGTACGAGCGACTCATCATCGATGCCGAGGTGGCGGCGGGCAGTGTCACGATCGACATCGCATTCACCGGAATCCTGAACGACAAGCTGCGGGGGTTCTACCGCTCGACTTTCGTCGATGCCGACGGGCACACCCGCACGATCGCCACCACACAGATGCAGTCGACCGACTGCCGCCGTGCGTTCCCCTGTTTCGACGAACCCGATTTCAAGGCCACGTTCGCCATCGACCTCACCTTCGACAGTGACCTGCTGGCCGTGTCGAACGGCAGCGAGATCCGTCGCGAGCCCCTGGCCGACGGGCGGGTGCGCGTGTGGTTCGCAGAGACCATGGCGATGTCGACATATCTCGTTGCGTTCGTGGTGGGCCCTCTCGAGGTCACCGAACCGGTGATGATCGGCTCGCTCCCCCTGCGTGTCGTGCATGTGCCGGGCAAGGCCCATCTGACCGACTTCGCGCTGCGGGTCGGCGCATTCTGCATCGACTGGTTCCAGACCTACTACGGCATCCCCTACCCGAGCGACAAGTGCGACCTGCTCGCCCTGCCCGACTTCGCCGCGGGTGCGATGGAGAACCTCGGGTGCATCACGTTCCGCGAGGTGCTGCTGTTGGTCGACCCCGAGACCTCGACACAGGTCGAACAGGAACTGGTGGCCGCAGTGGTCGCCCACGAACTCGCCCACATGTGGTTCGGCGACCTCGTGACCATGCGCTGGTGGAACGGCATCTGGCTGAACGAGGCCTTCGCCACCTTCATGGAGGTCGCGGCAACGAATGCATTCGCACCGCACTGGCAGATGTGGACATCGTTCGGTCTCGACCGCACCGCGGCCTTCGAGGTCGACTCGTTGCACTCGACTCGAACGGTCGAGTTCCCCGTGGAGTCCCCCGCAGACGCCGACGGCATGTTCGACGTTCTCACGTACCAGAAGGGCGGCGCGTTGCTGCGAATGCTCGAGCAGTACCTCGGGCCAGACCGTTTCCGTGCCGGCGTCAGCCACTATCTCACCACCCACTCGTACGGCAACACCGAGACCGGCGACCTGTGGGACGCCATCGAACACGTGGTGTCGACCGACGGTGGCGAGAACGTCCCCGTGCGCCGTCTGATGGATTCGTGGATCTGGCAGGCCGGTTTCCCGCTGGTGTCGGTGCGCCGTGACGGCAACGAACTCGTGCTGTCACAGCGTCAGTTCACCTTCGACAACTCCCCCGACGCCACGCTCTGGGTCGTTCCGGTGCACGTGCGCACGGGGGCGACGATGACCAAGGTGCTGCTCGACTCCGCCGAGATGCGCATTCCGCTGGGTGATGCCGATGCCGCGGTGGTGGTGAACGCCGGCGGGCCCGGGTTCTTCAGGGTGGAGTACTCGGCAGAGCTGATGTCGCGCATCACCGGCGACACACTGTCGACGCTCACCACCCTCGAGCGCTACAACCTGGTCGACGATGCGTGGAGCGCAGTGGTCGCCGACGCAATGCCGGCCTCGAGATTCGTCGAGTTTGCCCGTGGCTTCGTCAACGAGAACGACCTTGCCGTGTGGCAGGCACTGTCGACGGCGGTGAAGAGCCTCGGTCGTCTCGTCGAACGCGGCGAGATGCAGCCGTTCAATGCTTTCGTGCGCGACCTGGTCACCCCCGCGTACTCGCGTCTCGGCGACTCGCCGCGCGACGGTGAGGACGATCTCACCTCGAAACTGCGCGGACTGCTGCTGTCGACCCTCGCGGTTCTGGGCAACGACACCGCGGCGCAGGCACGGTGCCGTTCGATCCTGTTCGACAATGCAGAGACCGACGCAGAACTGGTTGCGGCGTCGACAACGGTCGTTGCCGCGACCGGCAGCGCAGCCGACTACGACTGGTTCGTCGACAGGTTCCACAACGCCCCCACCCCGCAGGAGAAGGTGCGCATGCTGTACGCGCTGGCCGAGTTCGACGACGAAGACCTCATGAAGCGCACGTGCAGGCTCGCCTTCTCGGGCGACGTGAAGAGCCAGGACGCCCCCTTCCTTCTCGCACGCAGCATCGGCAACAAGTACCACGGCCACATCGCGTGGGCGGCGGTGCAGGAGAACTGGAAACTGGCGAACGACACGTTCCCCGGCAACAGCATCGTGCGCATGGTCAGCACCGTGACCACCCTGAACACAGCCGCGAGTGAGGCGCAGGTGTCGGCGTTCTTCTCCGAACACCCGATTCCGCAGGCGGCACAGACCCTCGAGCAGGTGCTCGAGCGCCAGAAGGTCAATGTCGCCCTGCGCACACGCGAGGCCGACGCCCTGGTCGCAACCCTCCGGGCTGTGACCCCGCTGACCTAGCGGCTGGTCGGCTTCAGCTGGCCGTTGGCGACCATGTCGCGCAACGAGGTCTTCAGGAACTTGCCTGCGGCGTTGCGCGGGAGTTCCTCGTTCATGATCACCACGTGGTTCGGCACCTTGAACGACGAGATCTTGCCGTCGAGGAACTTCCAGAGATCCTCTGCGGTCAGCGACGCGCCGTCCTTCACGCGGATGGCAACGGCGACTTCCTCACCGAGACGCTCGTGCGGCACGCCGAACACGGCGGCCTCGTGCACGGCGGGGTGCTCGTAGATCGAGCCCTCGACCTCGGTGCAGAACACGTTCTCGCCGCCACGCAGGATCATGTCCTTGATGCGGTCCTTGATGTAGAGGAAGCCCTCGTCGTCGATGTAGCCGCCGTCACCGGTGTGCAGCCAACCGTTCTCGATCGCCTCGGCGGTCGCATCGGGGCGGTTCCAGTAGCCGCGGATCAGCATCGGGCCGAACATCATGATCTCGCCGTACTCGTTCGGGCCGAGAACCTTCTTCGTGGTGGGATCCCACACGGCGACGCGCATCGGGCGTGTCGCACGGCCGGTCGACGTCGGCCGGTCGGTGTAGAACTTGCCCGTGTTGCCGGGGCCGTACGCGTTCGTCTCGGTCATGCCGTAGCCGAGCTG
>CAYRUT010000020.1:0-30320 GCA_964427545.1 uncultured Bifidobacterium sp.
AGACGGTTCGCTCGGTGGGCTACCGATTCGGTCAGGGCCGCTGGGGCGCCTAACGAACGACCCACACCAACACTGTGCGGGTCACCATCCGATGTCCGGTGAGCACCGACACACCGATCGAACAGGTTCCGGTGCTCGTGAGCGCAACCAAACGGCCCGCCGACACTGTGCATCGGGAACGCGAGGCCGACGAAACAGAGGCGGTGATTGAGGACCCGGCAACACGAGGAACTAGTTCGCTCACCTTGATCGAACGTCCGGTCTTCAGCACCCTGGGAACCCCGAAGTGCACCGGCGAATTCGTGACGCACGGTTTCCCTCCGACCACAAGACAGACCGAACGTGACCCCGCACGTCCCGGCGAACGAACCCTCGCAAACATGGACCGACCCGGGCATACGTGTGCCAAACTCCCAGTGATCCGACCCGATGCACACACCACAGCCGCCGGGGATGACAACCCGGCCGACACAGACCGAGCCTGAACGCGCGAACACCTCTGTGTGTCGAACCTCGATGTGTTGCGCCACAACCCTCCGGAAACAAGCGTGTTGCAAACTTGTTCGACGACAATTCCCTGCGAGCCTGCTCTCTTGGAGAACCGCAACACGGCAGACGAACCGGCCCGTACAGTCATCGTGGTTGGCGACATCAGGCGAACCCCGAGCAGCACGTCGAGGGCGAACGTCTGGGGAGACACAGACAGGGCGCCCTGCCCGGTCACGGTGGTCGAACCGTCGTCGTAGGTCACCGTGAAATCAGTACCCCATCTGATTGTCGGTGACACGAACCTCCGCGATGTCACATACACCGGGAACTCGGCTGTTCCCGCCTCGCTTGTCATCACTGTCGGCGCATCAGCAAAGCACATGTTGCACTCCGGGGTGCCGAAGAAACGATCCATCGGGACTGTGGTGGACCACGAACCCGACCCTTGCGAGTCGACCGTGGTCGTGTACGTACGGAACAAGTTGACGAGACTCACGACTGCATTGGGAACCGGTTCTCCCTGAGCTGTGACTATCCGCAACTGATGGCGGACCACTTCCGGCGGGGGCGGGACGTTGATGACCACGTCGCCGGAATGTCCGACATTGACGTTCACCGTGGCAAGTTTGAGATAGGAAACTCCGGAGACACCGTCGGAGACGGCAAACTCGACCGGCCCCGTCGGCAGGTCAGTGACTTCGACCCGACCGTCGACATCAGTCGTCAACCCCGCAGTTCCTGCCAAACGTGCGTTATCGGCGAGATCGGAAGACTTCCACACCACACTGGCGCCGACAACCGGAGACCCACCGGCGAGAAACTGCAGACGAGCCGCCCTCTTGGTGCGCATGGTCGTCAGCAGTGTGGCGGGCAACAGCGAGCTGTGGTTCGAGACCACGGTGACACTGGTCAACGAGTGCGCTGTGTCCTCCGAGGAATTGTCGAAACGGGACACCGGAATGACGACGTTGCCCCGGTAATAGTTCTTCGACGACATCCCGCCCAGTTGAAAGAAGCCGTTCGGCAGCACGACGACTTCTGCACCGACTCCGGCAAGGCTGCCCTTTACTCCCACCACCGACAGTGGCCGTGGCATCGGGCCGACGGGGGTGAAAGCGAGAGAAGCACCAAACGACATGGGCCGGGATTGATAGAGAAATCCGTCCGCATAAGCAAGAACCGAACCGCCGAAAAGGCTCGTGTAGACATCCGAGACCCCGGTCGCGCCAGTGGCTGTCGTCGGGGAATCAAAGAGGGGAACATACGGAACCGAGAGCTGAGGCCTCATCATGGTGCAAGTCACCGCGCCGCGATGCACAGAACAGATTGTCCTGGGAATGTCCCAGACGTTGAATGATGTCCCGTAACCACTCGTTGACGGCCACGCATCAACAAACACTTGGCCCGAACTCCTCAATCCGGAGTCATGCCAGGTCCAGTCGAGAGGCGTTCCCGCCGCCATGCCGAACCCAGCCTTGAAGTTTCCTGCACACAGCACGCGTTCGTCAGCCATGACGACACACGGCCAGGGCCCGTCATTAATTGCGACAACGTTGGTCAAAATCGGAGAAGAAAACGACCGCATCGGTGCGGACAGAAGTTTGCTTCCTGCACACACCAAATTTCCGTTGGTTCTCACGGCACACGTGTTGGCACTTGTGGAAAAAACGTCCTTCACACCAGTGAGAACCAACTTCGGCGAGGGTGATGCCGTCGTCGTACCGTCACCCAAGCGTCCGAAGAAATTGTCGCCCCAGCACCACAGGTCGCCGTGCATGACTGCGCATCCACTAGACGCATTCCATTCGCTCACAGACCCACCGTCGGTGTACGAGACCACGATCTGTGAGGCTTCGGCGAGGGTGGACATGGCCGGATTGGTGGCAATCTTCCAGTGAGAATCTGTTCCGAAGACTCCTGTCGGGGGGCCATCCTCGACCAACTTCAGCATCACCGAGGATGACGTCGGGGCGAGTTCTCCGTTCGCGGGCCCGGCGGACCACGGAGTCAGAATCGTGGCCACCAACGCGACAACGAAGAGACCACGGAATCTCGCCACGTCAGAACCTCAGCCCGCCCTCACGAACGCGGTCACCGAGTCAGCGATCATCTGCACCGCCACTGCAGCAAGAATCATGCCGGCCACCCGCGCGAGCAGAATCACGCCCGCCGGCCTGAAGATCTTCACGACGATTCCGCTGAATCTCAACGCAAGAAGCGACACCGACAGGGCAACTGCGATGCCTGCCAACACACTGAACCACTGCCCTGCACCGTCTGCCCGTTCGAAGAAGACGATGGTGGCCACGATGGTGCCGGGGCCCGCCAGCAAGGGTGTGCCGAGAGGAACCATGGCAACTGAGGTGCGCTGTTCGGGTGTTGCCGCCTCGTAACTGTTCTCGTGACCCTTCCCGTAGAGCAGTTGCAGAGCGACCAACAAAAGCAGCATGCCGCCGGCTCCCTGCAGTGCGGGAACCGACACGTTGAGATAGTCGAGAATCGTCTGGCCACCGATCGCAAAGATCGAGATCACCAGGAACGCAGTACCGATCGCGAGATAAGACGCCTTGTGGCGTTCCTTCGCGGTCAGGTTCTGGGTGACCGAGAGAAAAATCGGTGTGTTTCCGGGAGGGTCAAGGATCACCAGCATCGTGACGACGACCTCACCGAAAAGATTCACGTGTTGAGGTTAGTTGGCTGTGTCAGCGCAGGGTGTCAACCAGCATCAGAGCAGCGAACACGAAGAACGCGACTGCCGAGCCGATCTTGATGGCTTTCTCCGGCAGACGATCACCGAGTGCCTTGCCCACCACTATGGCAAGTGCATCAGCCGCCACCATGCCGAGCGTCGAGCCGATCCACACCCCGACGAGGCCCTCGGTCGTCGCCAACGTGACGGTTGCGAGCATCGTCTTGTCTCCGAGCTCGGCGAGAAAGAACACGGTTCCCACGGACACAATGACGTGCCTCGAGGTGATGTGAGTGCTCTTTTCGTCTTCTTCCGTCAGTTCGTCACCGCGAAGGGTCCACAGCCCGAACCCGACGAAAGCGAGAGCGCCCACGATGTTGATCAGGTCGGTCGGCAGTGCACTGCCGACCGCGCCGCCGATGGCAACAGAAATCAGGTGCACCACCCCGGTGGCGAGAGTGATTGCAACAAGCACCGGCCACGTCTTGAACCGCGTGGCGAAGGCAAGCGCCATCAACTGGCTCTTGTCTCCCAGTTCGGCGACGAAGATCACCCCGAAACTCAGGAACAATGCAGCCAGCACTACGGGTTCAGCCTCTGCATGTCCGCCGCAAGGCGGGCATGGCTCTTCATCATCTCTTCGACCTTGTTGCTGACCAACCTGCCATCACGCACCACCGCCCGACCGTGAACAACCGTGTCGCGCACGAAAGTCGGCCCGCACCGCAACCACCCCTCGATCGGGTCTGCAAGTGCCCCTGCGAACTGCACACCGGTCAGGTCCCACACGGCAAGGTCACCCACCTGACCGACCACAATCTGACCGATCTCCCCGAGACGCCCCAGACACCCCGCCCCGCCGATGGTCGCGACCTCGAGCGCCATGCGCGCGTCTGCCGCATCGGCACCGTTGCGCAGCTTTGCCAGCAGCATCGCCTGGCGCGCCTCGAGCCACAATGACGCCGAATCGGCGCTCGACGAACCATCGACGCCGAGCCCAACGTGAACGCCGGCACGGCGCAGGTCGACCACAGGGGCGACTCCCGACGAGAGAATCAGGTTCGACGACGGACAATGGGCAGCACCTATTCCTGCCCTGCCGAGTTCGACGATTTCGTCTGCGTTCGGCATCACACAATGTGCCACCCAGGTGCGGTCGCTGAGCCAACCGACCTCCTTCAGGTACTCGAACGGTCGACAACCGAATGTCGCGATCGAGAAATCGTCGTCTTCGGCATTCTCCGCAAAGTGCGTGTGCAGCCGTACGTCGAGTTTCTCTGCCAGTTCTGCCGACCTGACCATGAGGTCCTTCGTGACACTGAAAGGTGAACACGGTGCGAGCGCAACACGTGTCATCGCCCCGAACGAGCGGTCATGATGACGTTCGACCGCCACCTGTGACAACGCGAGAATCTCGTCGTCGTCCTGCACCACGTCATCCGGGGGGAGGCCACCGTCTTTCTGCGACAGCGACATCGACCCGCGCGTGGGGTGGAACCGAACGCCGAGATCCGTCGCTGCCGCAATCTCTGCAGACAACAGGTCTCCTCCGTTGCGGGGATGCAGATACAGATGGTCGGTCGATGTGGTGCAGCCCGACAGTGCAAGTTCCGCCAGGCCGATCCACGCAGACACGTGTGCCGACTCCTCGTTGAGGGCGCGCCACAACGGGTACAGGGTCTGCAACCACCCGAACAACGGCGATGACGTCATCGGCGGGTACGCACGAGTGAGGTTCTGGTAGAGGTGATGGTGGGTGTTGATGAGACCCGGGGTCACAAGACACCCGGAGGCATCGATCTTCTCTCTCGTCTCGGGCAACGGGTCGACAGACGAGCCGATGCCACTGATGAGACCGTTCGTGACGGCAACCCATCCGCCGGGAATCTCACGTCGGTCGGCATCGACGGTGGCGACCAGCAGCGCGTTGTGAACGACGAGGTCAGCAGTCATCTCGGGGTCCGGAACGAACCGGAACTAGATGTTCGTGTCGAGAAGCTCGCTGCCCTCGTGGCGAACTTCTGCATCCTTGTAGAGAAGGTGTCCGAGCACTGCTGCGAGTGCGGCAGTGGAGAGACCCACGACGATGGGAAATGCCAGCAGGATGACTGCGATGATGATGGGACCGGGCATGTGACTACTTCTTCTTCCGTGCCGACGACTTCTTCGGCGTTGCCTTCTTCTTGGCGGGTGACGTCTTCTTTGCTGCAGTTCTCTTCGTTGCGGTCTTCTTTGCTGCCTTCTTCGCGGGAGCTGCTTTCTTTGCTCCCGCCGGCAGGTACGCCCACGCCTCGATCTCGACAGCGCCGCCGAACGGCAGTTCCTTCACGCCGATTGTCGAGCGGGCCGGCCGGGCCTTGCCGAAATCACGTGCGTACACCTCGTTGAACGACCCGAACGTGTCCATGTCGGTGAGAAAACACAGGGTCTTTGCAATGTCGTTCACCGTGGCGCCCATCGTCGCGAGTTGCGCCTTCAGGTTCACGATGGCCTGTGCGGTCTGGGCCGCGACGCCGCCCTTCACGAGCGCGCCGTCTTTCATGCCGAGTTGGCCGGAGACGATGACCCAGTCGCCGGCGCGGACAACGGGTGTGTAGGGAGGTTGAGCAGGTGCAGCCATGACCCCAACCTTACGCCAGCACCGCCACGGCATACCATTGACCGCGTGAACTCCCCCATTTTCAGCCGTCGACAGTTCATCGCGCTCTCTGCTGCGGCTGGGGCCGGTGCAGTACTCACGGCATGCGGGGGAGGCTCCTCCGGGGGGTCGTCGATCGATGCCAACGGAACACTCCAGGTGGTCAAGCGATTCCCGCAGGACGCTCTCGTCGCGGGCAAGGTTCGGCTTCCGGTGTCGCTTGCAGACACCACCGGCATCCTGTCGCAGGACACAGAAGTGAACCTCCCCGGGATTCTGACCGCGCAGGTGGTCGACCCCGAAAACGGCAACGTCATCATCGAGAACGTCGCAGCAGAGCGTCACGGCGAGAATCTGTCGGCTCCGTACTGGCCGTTCTCGTTCACGCTCGACACCGAAGGCATCTACCTCTTGAAGGTTGCCGAGGCGCCGGAGTCAGACGTGTCGTTCCAGTTGCTGTCGCGCGATGCGGTCACGATGCCACTCATCGGTGACGCACTGCCCCCGTTCGACACACCGACCGTCGACGACGCGAGAGGTGTGAACCCGATCTGCACCCGCGCCGGCGAGTTCTGCCCGTTCCACTCGATCACGCTCACCGATGCGTTGAAGAAAGAACTCCCCGTCGTGTATCTCATCGGAACACCGGCCTACTGCACCACGGGAACATGTGCACCGGGTCTCGACGCCCTGATCGACGTGGCCGCGTCGCTCGGCGACAAGGCGGTGTTCGTTCACGCAGACGTGTACGCCGACAAGACGGCCAACAAGACCGCACCCGCAGTACAGGCCTACAGACTGAGCTACGAGCCGGTTCTCTACGTGACTGACGAGAGCGGAACCCTGGTCGACAGACTCGACGCGGTGTTCGACGTGAGGGAAATCCGCGACGTTCTCGCCGCGAACGGAATCAGCTGAACGACTTGCCGCAACCGCACGAACGGGTTGCGTTGGGGTTCGTGATCGCGAATCCCTGCTCGGTGAGAGAGTCCTTGAAGTCGAGGCTTGCGCCCTCGAGCATCGGAGCCGAAGCGGGGTCGACAACGACCTTGACCGCACCGAACGTGAGTGTCACGTCGTCGGGGGCGATGTCAGAATCGAAGTACATGTCGTAGGAGAAACCCGAGCATCCTCCGCTCTTCACGGAGACGCGGAGGGCAACATCGCCTGCGCCCTCTGCCTCGATCAACTGTGCAACCTTCTGTGCTGCGGTGTCGGTGAGAGTGATCATGGGAACCTCCTGGACGTGGAACCTGTTGTCCCCAATACTACGCGTGGGGAACGCCTTTCGGCGAGCGCCCCTACACTTCACAAGGTGAGTCAGCGAGTGCCCCAGCCGCCCACTGAAGACGAGGTTCGCAACCTTCTCCGCGCCGTCATCGACCCCGAACTGGGCGACAACATCGTCGACCTCGGCATGGCCGGCACCATCACCATCCACGAGGGTGTCATCACCATCGGGGTGAAACTGACAATCCGCGGGTGCCCCCTCCGGGCCCAGATCCAGAAGGACATCCGCTCCCGGCTCGAGGTTCACCCGTGGGTGCAGAAGGTGAAGATCGACTGGGGTGAAATGACTTCAGAGGAACGATCGAACGTGATGAGCCGCGCGCGATGGAAGGCACGGGAGAACGCGAGCGACACGGCGGTGCCGACCTCGGCCCGGGTGCTCGCGATCGCGAGCGGAAAAGGCGGTGTCGGCAAGTCGTCGGTCACCGTGAACCTTGCCGCCGCGCTCGCCGCCGCCGGAAAGACAGTCGGGGTTCTCGATGCCGACATCTGGGGATTCTCCATTCCCCGGATGCTCGGGATGCCCGACAGACTCGAGGCCGAGAGAGTCGACGGCAGCGACAAGCCGAAGATCATCCCCAACGAGCGACGCGTCGGAGACGGTCTGTTGAAGGTCGTCTCCACGGGAATGCTCGTGGAAGACGAGGGCACCGCGTTGATGTGGCGGGGTCTCATGCTCACCAAGGCAGTCGAGCAGTTCCTGAACGATGTCCACTGGGGACACCTCGATTATCTGGTCATCGACATGCCCCCGGGAACCGGCGACGTGCAGATGGGTCTGGCGCGCATGCTTCCTCGTACCGACCTCTTGATCGTCACGACACCGGCGGTCTCGGCCCAGAAGGTCGCGATCAGGGCCGCCGACATGGCGCGCCGGAGTTTCCTGCGGGTCGCCGGTGTCATCGAGAACATGAGCAGCTTCGAGTGTGACCACGGCGAGCACTACGCATTGTTCGGAACCGGCGGCGGCCAGGCCCTTGCCGACGAGATCGGGGTCGAGTTGCTGGGTCAGGTTCCGATCGAACCCACCGTTGCAGCAGGTGGAGATGCGGGCGAGCCGGTGGTCCTCACGGGTACCGGTTCAGCGGCCGCGGTCTTCTCGACGATTGCACAACGCATCATCGACGAGACCCCGTCGAACGCCGACATGGCAGGTTGTTCTGCACGCGACGACGAATCCGTCGTCGGCGTCACAGTGCGTCGTAACCGGGATCACCGGGCATAGCGATACCAACGACCCGACCGTCTGAATCGATCTTCAGTTTCGGCAGGATCGTCTGCGGAACACCGATCTTCGCCGCGGCGGCGAGCACCTCGTCGGTCGAGGAGTACGGCAACAGGAACTCGATGTTCGCCTTCGTCGGCGGCATCAACATGAGGTCACGCTCGTGGGCGCGGTCTATCGCCTCCTGCGGGCTGATCCAGAAACTCTCGATGGTCTCTCCGTCGTCGTGAAGCGGCTCCTGTGCAGCCGGCGCACGCGCGATGAAGAACCTCGTGTCGAAGCGGCGTCGCTCACCCATCGGGGTGATCCAGTGGCTCACGTAGAAGATCTCGTCTGTGGCGAGACGCAGGTCTTCTCGCTTGCACAGTTCGAGCAGTGCGACAGAACCGTCGTGGATGTTCTCTCGTTCGGCAGAGAATTTCTCTTCGACGGCGGGGTCGTCGAAACGCACGACCTCACCGGTGGCCTCGTGGCGCGCCAGCAGCACCCCTGCTTCCTCGAAACACTCACGGATGCACGCGACCCAGTAGGCAAGACCGCCCGAAGAGATGCCGAGCAGTGCACTCGCGTGCTCGTCGGTGAGGCCGTCGCACAGTTCGGCGATCTCGTCGACTCCGTCGACATCGTCGACCTTCCCGCCGGGGAACACGAACATTCCGCTCGCGAACGCGGCATTGAACGTGCGGCGCAGCATGAACACCTCGACACCCCCTGCATCGGCATCACGCACCAGCAGCACGGTGGCCGCGGGCTTCACGGGGACTTTCGCCGGGTCGAATGGTTCGTCTGTCTGTGTTGTCATGCCCCCGCCTCACCGTCGTGGGGGTCTGCGTCGATGACTTCGCCCGCACCCGACAGGTACCCCCGGCGTTCCACCCTATTCCCGGAGTGCCGGATGTTGATGACCGAGGTGACCCGGTGCGCACGGCGCACTGCAAGACGGGCGACAAGTGCACGGACGGGCGGCAACAAGAGGAAAATGCCCACCGCATCGGAGAAGAAACCGGGCGCCAACAGGAACACACCCGCAGCAAGAATGCACACCCCGTGCACGATCTCCCGTGTCGGTTCCTGCCCGGCGCGCACCGCACTCATGAACTGACCGTAGACACGGAGACCCTCACGCTTCACCAGCGACGTGCCGACGAGGGACACCACCAGCAGCAACGCCACCGTCGGGAGAATGCCCAGTTCCTGACCGACCTGCACGATGAACCACAACTCGACGAGGGGCAGAAGCACCACGCAGGCAGCGATCAGAAGGAACATGGTCAGCCGGGTTTGCGCGCTTCGCGGTAGTCGCGTGCGCCACCCTCGAGCGGCTCGACGATCAGGGTGATGCCGTCGATGTCAGTGACCCGCATCTCCTGGCTTGCCGCCAACGGGGTCGCACGGTTGGTTCGTGCGCGCCACTGCGCACCGTCGACCAGCACGATTCCCTCCGGTGCAACCTCGCCCACCGTGACCCCGGTCGTGCCGACGAGATTCGTGCGGCCGATGGTGGGAGTCGCGAAGCGCGTGCGGGTCATCGACGGCATGCCGACGATGAACGTCAGCGCAATGCCGACGATGCACACGCTCAGTGTCAACCACGAGGGTCGCAGCGACAGACCGTCGACAGACCGGAACATGGTGAACGACGCAATGACGTACAGGAACAACCCGACCCCGGTCCAGAAACGAGGCACCCCGACCTGCACGTCGACTGCGAATGCGACCATCGCGAGCAGGAACAGAGCGACACCGAGACCGCTCATCGGGAGAGCACCGATGCCGAGGCCGCCGAGTACCAGTGTCACCGCACCCACAAGACCCGCGATGCCGATGCCCGCCGTGAAGAACTCGAAGATCAGCAGCGCCACGCCGATCGTCAACAACAGGTACGCCGACGGTGGGCTGGCCACCGTGTGCAGAAGCCGCGGCATGAGACCGAGCTTGTAGAACCGAACCGTCGTCGCCTCGCGGGTCACCTGACCCTCCGAATCGAGTGCATCGACGACTGTGTCGAGTGTCGTCCCGCGGGCCGAGATGCCGTCGAGGGCGAACAGCATGTTGCGCAGCACCGGCACTCCGCGGTCGTCGGTGGAGAACTTCAGGATCTTCCGTTCGCGCGCGTCGAGGAACCCGAGCGTGTCGCCGTAGACCGCATCGTCGGCCTGCTGTGACCCGAAAGTGAGCACTTCGTCGTTCACCTTCAACAAGGTCCCGGTGCGCCCGACCCGTGCGCCTGGCGCCATGGCGGAGACGTCTGCAACGGCCAGCAGTTGTGCGGGCAGTCCGTATGCGCGCGCACCGCTCGGCCCGACCCACACCGCAACAGGAACCTTTGATGCCCTCACGGCCTCCATCACCGCGGCCATGCGGTCACGGCCGATGACAGCACCTTTCGAGTTCAACTGGAGGATGATGGCCTGCGATCCGTTCGACTGTGCCCGCTCGATCGCGTTCTCGATGTTCTCCGCGACGATGCGGTCGAACAAACCGCTCACTTCGACGACGTCGACAGGGTCGAGATCATCTGCGCCGGTCGCAGCGTTTGCAGACCCGGCCGCCAGGCTGCCGAGTGCGGGCACCGCCAAAAGTGCGGCCAATCCGCACATGATGCGTCGTTTTGCGCCTACCCTCACTTGTCACTCCTTGCGTTATGGAACTACACCACTTTTTCACGGCACAGCATGTGCTCATAGTTGCGGGCAAAGGCGGGGTCGGAAAATCCGCGGTTGCCGCAGCACTGGCACTTGCATCGGCACGTGGTGGTGTCCGCACCCTGCATGTGTCGCTCGATGCCGAATCTATTGCGATTCCCGACCATGACCTCCTCGAGCGGGTCACTGTCACACCCGGGCGTGCCCTCACCGACTACCTCAGTTCCAAGGGAATGGGACTTCTGTCACGCCAGCTGGCCCGCTCGGGAATCGTGGAACTGGTCGCCACCACCGCACCGGGTCTCGACGACCTGTTGGTGCTCGGGCGCATCAAGGCCTTCGAGAAGGAACTGAGGGCCGATGTCATCATCATCGACGGGCCGGCCGCGGGTCATGCGACGGACTTCGTCCGGGCACCGATACAACTGAAACGGGCGATCAGTTCCGGTCCCATCGGCCAGCAGGCCGACGAAGTTCTCGACATGCTCGCAGACCCGGCACGCTGCAGGTTGATGCTGGTCACCACACCGGCCATCACACCGGTGTCGGAGACACTCGACGTGGCAGAAGAGATCAGGTCCACGGTGAACATCTCGCTCACACCTCTCGTGGTGAACAAGTGTGACGACCCGGTGCCCGCAGTCTCCTCTGCACCCGGAGAGACGTATCTGTCAGAGGCGCACGAGTACGCAACACGCAGGGCGCAGGCGCAACAACACGCCACCGACCTCCTGCGCCGGAACACGAGCGAGGAACTCCTCGTGCTTCCCCGTGAACATCTGACCGGCAGTGCCCTTGTTGAATCGCTCGCAACCTCGCTCACCGCCGGCATCGAGGCACTGCCGTGAACGACTCGCCCGTCCGCACGACATGCAGTGACGCACAGGTGATCGTCACCTGCGGCACCGGCGGTGTCGGCAAGACGAGTGTTGCTGCCGCACTCGGTGTCAGCGCCGCCGAGTCGGGTCGGCGCGTCGTGGTGATCACCATCGACCCCGCGCGCCGCCTCGCCGATGCCATCGGACTCTCCGGCTCACTCGGCAACGAGCCCCAACGGGTCGACATCGATGCACCGGGTGAACTCTGGGTGACGATGCTCGACGTGCGCGAGACTTTCGACAATCTCGTTCGCGAGACCTCGCCCACACCCGAGCGGGCCCGCGAGGTGATGGAGAACTCCTTCTACAGAAATCTGTCGCGCTCGATCTCGGGCACGCGTGATTACATGGCCGCAGAGCGTCTGCACGAACTGCAGGCAGACGGTCGCTTCGACCTGGTGATCGTCGACACCCCGCCGTCACGCAATGCCCTCGATTTTCTCGAGTCCCCCGAGCGTCTCGCGCGGTTCCTGAAGCACCCGATCGTGCGGTTGCTGATGGCGCCCGGCCGTGGCGGGCTGCGCTTCGCCGGCGCCGCCATGACGCCGGTGCTGAAGGCAATCTCTTCTGTCGTCGGTTCTGATGCCCTCACCGGTGTCGCCGCATTCCTCAGGGCCATCGACGGCATGGAAACCGAGTTCTCGCGCCGGGCACTCGCGGTTGCCGCGACACTGCGCGGCACGGGCACTCACTTCGTCGTGGTCACTGCCCCGTCGCCCGATGCACTGCGCGAGGCAGACCACTTCGTGTCGGAACTCGCACGGCTCGGCATCACGTTGCGGGTGGTGGTGGCCAACCGCATGCCCCCGCGTTTCGGTTCGCTGTCACCGTCGCAAGAGCGTGAACGCGCCGCGTCATCATCGGGCGACCTGGCGGTGCTCCATTCGCTCGCGGCCGATCTGAACGACGATGCAGAGCGGGCAGAGACCGGCATCGCCGATTTCGTGACCCGCACCCGTGATCGGTTCCCCGGCGTGCCCGTTGCGCGTGCGACCGAACTCGCCGAAGACATCCATTCGATGCCCACGATCGGTGTTCTCTCGCGTCAACTCGCCGAACCCGAGACCCGGCAGTAGAGTTCACGACGTGCACATCCTGATTGCCACAGACGCCCAGTGGGTGCTCGACGAGGTCACTGCCGCGCTCGATTCGCCGTCCACCACCTTCACCGTCATCACGAACGGCCGCGACGTCGCACGCGCCGTGCGACGCCAGACACCCGACATCGCGATTCTCGACATGCAGGTCGGCACCATGGGTGGCATGGCCATCACCATGGACCTGCGTCTCGACCAGTCGAGTGGCGCACTGCCGAAGGTGCCTGTGCTCATGCTTCTCGACCGCACGGCAGACATTCACATGGCGCGCCGCAGCGGGGCCGACGGATGGACCATCAAGCCCCTCGATGCACTTCGTCTTCGCAAGGCAGTCCGCGAGATCGCTTCGGGCGGTTGTTATGCCGAGGGAATCCCTGCTCCGGCTGTCGAAGAAACCGAAGAGACCGTCACCGAGTCAGGCCCCGAAACGGCAGATAGCCTCGCATAGCACCACGGGGTGTGGCGCAGCTTGGTAGCGCGCGTCGTTCGGGACGACGAGGCCGCAGGTTCAAATCCTGTCACCCCGACCAAACAGCCGACCGTTGCAGTCACGCGACTGCGGCGGGGTCACTTCACCAGCAGTTCGGCAATCTGCACTGCGTTCAGCGCAGCGCCTTTCCTCAGGTTGTCGTTGCTGAGGAACAACGCGAGACCGCGGTTGTCGTCGACCGTTTCGTCCTGGCGGATGCGCCCGACGTAACTGGGGTCCTTGCCGGCCGCGAGCAGCGGTGTCGGTATGTCGACCAAAGAGACTCCCGGGGCGTTCTCGAGAATCTCGCGGGCACGTGCCACTGACAGAGACCGGGAGAACTCGGCATTGATGGCGAGCGAGTGACCGGTGAAGACGGGAACCCGTACACACAGACCGGACACACGCAGGTCGGGGATCTCCAGGATCTTGCGGCTCTCGTTGCGCAGTTTCTTCTCCTCGTCGGTCTCGCCGTCACCGTCGTCGACCATCGAACCGGCAAAAGGCAGCACGTTGTAGGCGATCGTGCGCACGAACTTCTTCGGTGCAGGTGACGCGACTGCATCGCCGTCGAAAGTGAGTTCTGCGGCACGTTCGACCATCGCACGTGACTGCACGTCGAGTTCCTCGACGCCTGCGAGGCCACCGCCACTGACCGCCTGGTACGTGCTCGCGATCATCTTGACGAGACCGGCCTCGTCGTGCAGTGGCTTCAACACCGGCATCGCCGCCATCGTGGTGCAGTTCGGGTTCGCAATGATCCCCTTGGGGGCACTGTGTGCGAGATGGCCGTTGACCTCACTGACGATCAGTGGCACTTCCGGATCCATGCGGAACGCACTCGAGTTGTCGATCACCGTGATGCCGGCTGCGGCAAACCTCGGGGCGAACTCACGCGACGATGTGGCACCCGCAGAGAACAGCGCGATGTCGAGTCCGGCCGGGTCTGCGACCGCCGCGTCCTCGACGGTGATCTCCCCGCCCTTCCACGGCAGAGTCGTTCCGGCCGACCGCGCAGACGCAAAGAACCTCAGTTCGGTGACGGGGAAATTGCGTTCCTCGAGAAGCGTCCGCATGACGCTCCCGACCTGACCTGTTGCTCCGACGACTCCTACGCGCATAGCCACCGAGGCTAACGGCAGCGTGCAATCAGCCACCAATGACTTTTGTTGGCGACATCGAGGTCACGTTGGGGAACCGCCTGACCGTCGAACGACACCGTACGTTGCGGTCGTCCGGGGTGGTGCAGGATGGCAACCTCGGCGAGGCCGACGTTCGCGGCGTCCAACAACGACAGGACACGCCGCGGGTCGAGTCGGTTGGCCTGCCAGCCGAGACGGGTCGACCAGCGCCACTGCGACAGACGGTCGCCGACAACCGGCATCTTCCACAACAACCTCATCACAGCCCCGGCAGGCACCAACAGAACGTCTGCGGGAACCCAAGTGCGGTAGTTGAGTGCCACGAGCCCACCGGGCTTGACCACACGGAATGCCTCGGTGGTGAGTCGCATGGCATCGCTGGCCTTGCAGTGCTGCAGCGTGATGTACGAGAACACGACATCGACCGAATCGTCTCCCATGTTGATGGAACTGCCGTCGGCGATGTGAAGGGTACGCAGCGAACTCACGCGACCGAACCGGGACACGGTCTCACGGCAGCGCTCGAGAAAGGCCGCGTCGACATCGGTTGCGACGACAGAAGCGAACTCACGCGACAGCGCGGCGGTCATTCGGCCGATTCCGGAGCCGATCTCGAGAATCGACGACCGTGACGCAATGTCGACCCAGCCGAACCGGTCGAGATACACGCTGACCTCGGCATCGCCTGTCTTCACGAACTCGTCGAGAGTCAGCGACGAACCCGTCTGGTTGTTGAACACCCAGCCGGTGTCACGGACGACCTCGTCGGCGTTCCGGCGCATCTCGGCGCGCGTACCGGCAGCCCTCCAAGGGATGAGCTGCCGACGTAATGCCATTCTTCGAGTATGGCAGGCGGGTTACTTGCGTTCGGGCAATGGGGCCGAATACGCCGAACCGGAGTCGAGCCCGAACGCAGTGTGGAGTGAGCGAACGGCCATCTCCATGTCTGATGCCGACACGACGACCGACACTCGGATCGTGCTGGTGGAGATCATGTGGATGTTGATCTTGTTGTCGGCCAGGACCCTGAACATCTTTGCGGCCACACCCGGGCTCGTCTTCATGCCCGCGCCCACCAGGGACACCTTCGCTATGTCGGACTCGTGCGACACACCCTGTGCACCGATCTCTTTCGACACGCGGGAGACGATCTCCTCGGCGACCTTCATGTCTGCCTTCGGAACGGTGAACGAGATGTCGGTGAGGCCGTCTTTCGACGTGTTCTGCACGATCATGTCGACGTTGATGTTCGAGTTCGCCAGGTTCTCGAACAGTGCCGCCGAGATGCCGGGCCGGTCGGGCACACCGAGAACCGTGACCTTCGACTCGCTTGCATCGTGAACGACGCCCGAAATGATTGGCTCTTCCATGGAGGTCTCTCCTTGTGACGATTCGGCACTCACCCAGGTTCCGTGTTCCCAGGTGAAACTCGAGCGGACGTGAATGGGCACGTTGTGGTTGCGTGCGAACTCGACCGACCGGAGTGCGAGCACCTTGCTGCCGACCCCTGCCATCTCGAGCATCTCCTCGAACTGCAGATGCGACAACTTGCGGGCCTGCGGCGCGATGCGCGGGTCGGCCGAGAACACACCGGTGACGTCGGTGTAGATCTCGCACACGTCGGCATTCAGCGCCGCGGCGAGTGCGACCGCGGTCGTGTCGCTGCCGCCACGGCCGAGCGTTGTGATCTCGGAGTCCGTCGAGACTCCCTGGAACCCGGCGACGACGACGACTTTTCCGTCGGCGAGCGCCTCACGAACGCGGTCGCCCTTGACCTCGAGAATCTTTGCCTTTGTGTGGATGGTGTCGGTGATGATTCCCACCTGGGACCCGGTGAAACTGACGGCGTCGACGCCGACGCCGGCGAGGGCCATCGACAACAGGGCCATCGAGATGCGTTCACCGGTGGTGAGAAGCATGTCCATCTCGCGGCCCGGGTGCACGTCAGAGACCGCGTTGGCCAGGCCGAGGAGGTTGTCGGTGGTCTTGCCCATGGCCGACACGACGACCACGACGTCGTTGCCGTGGCGACGCGTGAAGGCGACATGATCAGCGACCGACTTGATGCGGTCGGGGTCGGCAACCGACGTGCCGCCGTATTTCTGAACTATGAGAGCCACCGCTGTCCAAGGCTACCCCTGTGCGACTAACCTGCCGACTTCGTGGGAACAGATAAACGAGCACGACAGAAGGCCAACCGCGACAAGGCACGCCAGGAGCGCATCCGCAGACAGAAGATGAACAAGGTGCGCAAGCGCGGGTTGATTCTCGGAATCGGCATTCCCGCGGCAGTGGTTGCGTTGTTCATGATTGCCCGGCTCACGGGCAGCGACGACACGGCGGGCCCGGCCGCAACAACCGCACCGCCGGTGTCGAACTCGACGGGCATCGTCGAGGGTTCCACAGAATGCCCCAAGACCGACGGCACACAGGAAAAGGTCACCACGTTCTCTTCGCCGATGAAGAAGTGCATCGACGAGACGAAGTCGTACACCGCCACGTTCGACACGTCCGAAGGTGAGATCGTCGTCGAACTCGACACGGCCGGAGTCCCCGGAACGGTGAACAACTTCGTCGCTCTGTCGCGGTACGGGTACTACGACGGCTCGCTGATCTTCCGTACCGATCCGTCGATCGACATCATCCAGGGCGGAGGCAAGACCAACACCGACAGCCCGGGTTACTCGATTCTCGACGAGGGCGGCCCCTTCAAGTACGCCGAGGGCGACCTGGTCATGGCCAGGGGATCCGCGCCGAATTCCGGCGGTGGCCAGTTCTTCTTCGTGACGGGCCCCAACGCGTCTCTGCTCGACCAGCAGGGCACCTATGTCACGTTCGGGAAAGTGACCAAGGGTCTCGACGTCACGAAGGCGATCATTGCGCTGCACAAGGCCGATGACAGCGGTCTCGGGGGAGCACCGAGCCGCACAGTCACGGTGAATTCGGTGACCATCACCGAAAAGTGACCTGTTGCGTTCTTCGGAATGCGACCCTGATTGTTAGCCTCGCCGAGTACTCAATCGGGAGGTTCACATGAAAACCATCGGTATCTGCGGCTCTGGAATCATGGGCTCCGGTCTGGCCGAAGTTGCGGCAAAGGCCGGCTACACGGTCATCGTTCGTTCGCGCAGTGCATCGACCGCACAGGCGATGATCACCTCGATCGAGAAGGGTCTCGACAAGCAGGTGCAGCGAGAGAAGATCTCCGCCGACGACAAGGCGGCAATTCTCGCTCGTCTCTCCGCCACGGACAAGATCAGTGATCTTGCCGACTGTGACCTCGTCATCGAGTCGGTCGTCGAGGACCTCGACGTGAAGAAGGCCCTGTTCGCCGAGCTCGACAAGGCAGTCAAGCCATCGGCGATTCTCGCCACCAACACCAGCACCCTGCCGGTGGTCGAGATGGCAATGGCAACCGGTCGCCCAGACAAGGTGTGCGGTATCCACTTCTTCAACCCGGCAACCGCGATGCCGCTGGTCGAGGTCGTACGGCCGATCACCGCATCAGACGAGACCATTGCGGCAGCAAACGATTTCACCGCCAAGTGCGGCAAGAACGGCGTCCAGGTGAAGGACCGCGCCGGTTTCATCGTGAACGCCCTCCTGTTCCCGTACCTGAACAACGCCATCCGCATCTGGGAAACCGGCACTGCCTCGATGGAAGACATCGACACCGCGATGAAGGGTGGATGCAACTTCCCGATGGGGCCGTTCGCGCTTCTCGACCTCGTCGGCCTCGACACGTCGCTCGCGATTCTCGACGCCCTCTATGCAGAGTTTGCCGACCCGAACTACGCAGCAGTACCGACCCTTCGTCGTCTCGTTGCCGCCGGCAAGCTCGGCCGCAAGAGCGGCGAGGGTTTCTACTCCTACTGAGGCACATAGGGTTGGTGTCGTGAAGACACCGACGGAATGCAGGTGGAGTTTCCCGCCCGCCGACACCTGGCCCGAACGTGACTTCTTGTTCGCGGGTGCCGACATGGAACCTGACACGTTGCTGTACGCCTACGCGCACGGAATGTTCCCGATGAAGGCAGAAGGCGAACTCTGGTGGTGGTCGCCGTGCGAGCGAGGCATCATTCCCCTCGACGGATTCCATGTGTCGCGTTCGCTGCGCAAGAGCGCACGACGGTTCACCTGTTCGGTCAACACGGCGTTCGTGCAGGTCATGACTGCGTGCGCGACGTCACACGACACCGGCGACTGGATCGACGACGACTTCATCGCTGCCTACACCTTGTTGCACGTCGAGGGTCACGCACACAGCGTCGAGGTGTGGAACGAGCACGGCGACCTTGTCGGCGGCGTGTACGGGGTGAGAGTGAACAACTTCTTTGCGGGCGAGTCGATGTTCCACAGGGAGACCGATGCATCGAAGTTCGCACTTCACTGTCTCGTCGGGCTCATGCGTCTCGACGGCATGGCTCTCCTCGACACCCAGTGGCTGACCGACCACCTGGCGAGTCTCGGCGGCATCGCGATCCCGCGAGCCGACTACCTGCGTCGGTTGCAGTCGGCAGTGGCCGGTTGAGCCCCGGCGGTGCATTTTCTGCCCCACCGTCGCCATACTTGACCCGTGACTACCGCCAGCACCCCTCGCCGCGACGACCCGCCCGCGCGCCGCGACGACCCATGGTTGATGCGCACTTACTCGGGCCACTCCACTGCCGCCGCCTCGAACCAGCTCTACCGCACGAACCTCGCCAAGGGCCAGACGGGACTGTCGATCGCATTCGACCTGCCCACCCAGACCGGCTACGACCCGGACCACATCCTCGCCTCCGGGGAAGTGGGCAAGGTGGGGGTACCCGTGGCGCATCTCGGGCACATGCGAACTCTTCTCGATTCGATCCCCCCGGGGAAGATGAACACGTCGATGACGATCAATGCAACCGCCGCATGGATGCTGGCGCTGTACGTGGCCAATGCACGTGAGCAGGGTGTGTCGTCGCACGAACTGCGGGGCACCACCCAGAACGACATCGTCAAGGAGTACCTCTCGCGCGGAACCTACATCTTCCCGCCGGCGCCGTCGAAGAGACTCATCGTCGACATGGTCGCGTGGTGTGCACAGAACGCACCCAAGTGGAACCCCATGAACGTGTGCTCGTACCACCTCCAGGAAGCGGGCGCCACACCTGTGCAGGAGATCGCCTACTCACTCGCAACTGCCGTCGATGTGCTCGACGCGGTGCGCGAGAGTGGCCAGGTCGACAGCGACCAGTTCGACCAGGTGTTCGGTTCGATCTCGTTCTTTGTCAACGCCGGTATCAGGTTCGTCGAGGAAGTGTGCAAGATGCGCGCGTTCACCGAGTTGTGGGACCGCATCGGCCGCGAGCGTTACGGGGTCACCGATGCAAAGGCACGGCGCTTCCGCTACGGGGTGCAGGTGAACTCGTTGGGTCTCACCGAGGCCCAACCGGAGAACAACGTGCAGCGCATCGTGCTCGAGATGCTGGCGGTCACGCTGTCGAAGAAGGCCCGTGCACGCAGCGTGCAGCTTCCCGCGTGGAACGAGGCACTCGGTCTCCCCCGGCCGTGGGACCAACAGTGGTCGTTGCGCATGCAGCAGGTGCTCGCGTTCGAATCAGACCTGCTCGAGTACGACGACATCTTCGACGGGTCGACGGTGATCGAGTCGCGCACGGCGGAACTGCGCGACGCTGCCTGGGCAGAGTTCGAGGAAGTGCTGTCGCTCGGGGGCGCATTCAACGCGGTCGACGAACTGAAGGGCCGTCTCGTGCGTTCGATGGCAGAACGGACACGCCGAATCGAATCGGGCGAGCAGGTGGTCGTCGGCGTGAACTCCTACACCGAGAACGAAGAGAGCCCACTCGCGACCCCGGGCAACATCCTCGTCGTCGACCCTGCTGTCGAGACGGAGATGATCGCAGACGTCGAGAAATGGCGTGCCGACCGTGACAACTCGCGTGTCGTTGCCGCCCTCGCGAGACTGCGTGCGGCAGCAGAGTCGGGTGAGAACATCATGGAGCCGTCCATCGAACTCGCAGAGGCTGGCGGAACAACCGGCGAATGGTCACAGACCCTGCGCGAGGTCTTCGGCGAGTTCCGTGCACCGACGGGTGTCGGCGCGGCAGTCGGTCGTCGCACGAGCGCATTGTCAGACGTGGCGGACTACGTGCGCACGATTCCCGGCGGGCCGCCGCGTTTCCTCGTTGCGAAGCCCGGTCTCGACGGCCACTCGAACGGCGCCGAACAGATTGCGGTCGCTGCCCGTGATGCAGGGATGGAAGTCGTGTACAGCGGTATCCGACTGACCCCGGAACAGATCGTGGCCAGCGCGCGCGACGAAGACCCCGATGTCGTCGGGCTCTCGATTCTCTCCGGGTCGCACCTGCAACTGGTTCCCGACGTGGTCCGCCGTCTGCGGGAAGAAGGCGTCGATGCACCGGTGATCGTCGGCGGCATCATCCCCGAGGAAGACCGCCCGCGCCTTGCGCGCGAAGGGGTTGCCGCGGTGTACACGCCCAAAGACTTCGACATCGCCCGCATCATGCGCGAGGTGGCCGAACTGGCTGCCGCCCACCGCGGCAATTAGCCGCCGGTTCGGGGAATGACCGCCCCCGATTCACGGTTCTACTGGCATGAGCATCTACTCCACCGACATTGCCTCTCTCGACGGAAAGGCCCGTGCCCTGTCGTCTCTCGAGGGAAAGGTCACCCTCGTGGTGAACGTGGCCAGCAAGTGCGGCCTCACGCCGCAGTACAAACAACTCGAGCAGGTCCACACCCGCTACAACGAAAAAGGTTTCAGTGTTGTCGGTGTTCCGTGCAACCAGTTCCTCGGTCAGGAACCCGGCACGTCGGAAGAGATCGCGACTTTCTGTTCGACGAACTACGGAGTGACGTTCCCTCTCACCGAGAAGATCGAGGTGAACGGCGACAACCGCCACCCTCTTTATGCCGCACTCACACCTGTCGCGGATTCCGAAGGCGAGAGCGGTGACATCCGTTGGAACTTCGAGAAGTTCCTCGTGAACCGCAACGGCGAGGTGGTCGCCCGGTTCCACCCGAAGACGATGCCCGATGCACCCGAGGTGATCGCGGCGATAGAGAAGCTTCTCTGAGGCTCAGTCGGCGCGTTCGCGGGAGATGAACCCGTCGAGTGCGGGGCCGCTCTCGAAACTCGTGATCAACGCATAGCGGGGGAAATCGTGGTTGTGGACAACCACGTGCCACAGCCGTTGCGTGTCGACCACAAAGCGTGCGCCTCGCGGCAACGGCACCCGACGTTCCGTCGACGGATCAGGAAGCCCGTCGGGGCCGTTGTCCATGAGCAGCATGTAGCTGTCGGGGCTGTCGGTGAGTTCCAGCCACGAACGCACGACCCAGCCCTCGTTGTCGGGATTGAAGCGGTTGTTGTCGTCACGGTGGATCGAACGGATCGCCTGTTCGCGGTTCTGCGGCTCGAGTTTGATGATGCGTACACGGCCGAAGTTCGCGCCGACTGACGAGACGTAGTTCTTGAGTGTCGGTGCAAGACCGGCATTCGATGTCCAGATTGCGTCCTTGTCGGTCTTTCCCTTGTCCCAGAACCCGCGACAGTCGAGTTCGCCGTCGGCAGACGCAAGCGGTGCGAAGTTGGTGTCACCACCGCTCTTCCAGTCGAAGTACTCGAGTGATTCCCACTCGTGCGACGGCACGTCGAACGGGGCCGGCTTCAGACCCACGAACCCGGTGTCGGCAAGACAGTCGAGACGCACGTGCGGCGTGTTCAACGGAATCGCCACAGACCAGTGTTCCCGGGTGGGCCAGAAGGTTGCAGTCATGTCTTCAGTGTATGGAAGAGGAACACCACGTTGTGGTCACGGCGGCATCGTGGTGGTTGCACCGATCGGCACGAAACCGTTGCTGGGCGGGAGAAGCAGCTCTGTGCCGGCGGCCACGCGGTCGGGGTTCTTGATCTTGTTCAGTTCGACGAGGGCCGGCGCGCTGAGATTGAACTTCTGAGCGATGGCAAACAGCGACTCGCCCGGTTGCACCACGTACTTGCGCAACTCACCCGCCACCGTGGTGGTCGTGGTTGCGATGGTCGTGTCTGCAGTCGTGTCGACCTGGTCGTCCGGATCGGAGCCACCGCCCGTCAGCAACCCGGAGATGACGGCGAGCAACACGAACACACCCGTGCTCCACACCAGGTACATGTGGAGTCTCGTGCGCAGGAACATTGCTCTCATGTTAGGTCGCTGTGCCCTCTGTCATGCGGGCGCCCCACTGCAATGTCGGGTGGTGCGCTGTCCTAACCTCTGAGGTCGTGACAGTCGAAAGCCGCTCATTCCCCGGGGCCCGTCAACCCGACAGAACACGACGCGTCGATGCCGACGGCGTGGGTATCGCCGTGCACGAATGGGGCAAAGAGAGCGACCCGGTGGTCTTTCTCGTTCACGGCGGATCCGATTTCGGCCGCACGTTCGACGTGTTCGCCGGAATCATCGCCGATGCCGGCTGGCGGGCGGTGGCCTGGGACCACAGAGGCCACGGCGACAGTGACTATTCCGCGCTGTACAGCTGGGACGCCGACATACGGGACGCCCTCGCGGTGATGAGCAGCACAACTGCGTCGCCTGCACCCGTCATCGCCCACTCGAAGGGCGGTGCACTGATGATGCAGCTCACCGAGGCGAGTTCGTACCGCATCTCGTGCATGGTGAACATCGACGGAATGCCGAGCAAGAGGCGCATGCCCGATGTCCCGGATCACGATCAATCTCGCCTGCTCGCCGGCGAGATCGGCTCGTGGCTCGACTTCCGCCACGAGACGACGACCGCGTACCGCAAGCCGGGCACGCTCGAGGAACTCGCCCGCCGACGGGCAAAGATGAACCCGCGTCTCTCCATCGAGTGGCTCGAGTACCTCGTGACGGTCGGCGCGCGGCATGACGAAGACGGTTGGCGCTGGAAGCTCGACCCCACGATGCGTTTCGGAGGTTTCGGTCCGTGGCGACCGGAGTGGAGTGCTCTTCGCATGGTCTCGCTTCCTGTTCCGTTTCTGGGTCTGCTCGGAACGGAAGACGAGCCGATGGGCTGGGGTGCGCGTGCCCGTGACGTGCTGCCGTGGATCCCGCAAGGCGGCCGGCTCGAGGTGCTCGACGGAGTCGGGCACTTCATCCACATCGAAGAGCCGGACACGGTCAGCAAGATGGTGCTGGAGTTCATCTCGTGAGCATCACCCGTCTGCAGCACAATCGGGTCACACTGGCCCTGCACCAGGTCAGGGAAGGAAACGGCCGGCCGTTGCTGTTGCTTCACGGTCTCGGTGAGGACGCGCAGAACATGGCACGTCTGCCCGTTGACTGGAAGGGGCCCGTCTGGGCGCTCGACTTCACCGGACACGGCGAGTCGACGGTTCCCCGTGGCGGCGGCTACTCGGCCGAGATTCTGATGGCCGATGTCGACATCGTGCTCCGCCACATCGGCGAGGCAACGATTCTCGGGCGTGGTCTGGGTGGATACGTTGCGTTCTTGATCGCAGGCGCGCGGCCGCAACTGGTTCGCGGTGTCGTGATTCTCGACGGACCCGGCCTCGCCGGCGGCGCGGTGCAGGTGACGTCTTCGTCTGAGATCGCAGTTGCCGCGCGGACAGGAACAGCACCCGACCCCTGGGCACTCATCGAACTGTCACGCGATGCACGGCCACCCAACTATGCCGTCACGTTCGTACGTCTCGCGACCACCGGGTCGACTCTCGAGGAACCGATCGCGGTCATCTGCAAGGTGAACCCGCCGTGGGTGGAGGCGATCAGTGCAGAGCCCGGCGTGGTGACCGGTCTGTCGATGCAGGAAGCACTCGACATGTACTCCGACAGCTAGAGACTTCGCGAGGTGACCGTTTCGGCCATCTCGACGAGATTCTCCCGCGCCGAAGGGTCGACGGCAGACGAAGAGAGTGCACCCAGTGCCTGGTCGCGCAATGTCGCGATCACATCCTCGGTGCGAGACAGGGCACCCGACTCGAAGATGACCTGCTGCAGTCGTTCGATGTCGAGCGCAGTCAACGAACTGTCACCGATGCAGCGGAGTATGTCGAGGTGCTGTGGGTCTTCTGACTCGAACGCAAACGACACGAGCATGGTCGGTTTGCCCTCGCGGAAGTCGCCGCCGACCGGTTTGCCCGTGAGTGCCTCGTCACCGAACGCACCGAGCACATCATCGCGCAACTGGAACGCGACCCCGAGCGCCAGGCCATAGGAACTGAGGGCATCGAGCAACCCTCTGCCCCGGGATGCGTCGGCAGCCATGGCACCGATGTGCAACGGCCGTTCGACGGTGTACTTGGCGGTCTTGAACCTGGCCACGACCTCGGCGTTGCCGGAGTCGAACAGGCGGTGTGCGGCGGCAACGGTGTCGAGGTACTGACCGGCATTCATCTCGAGGCGCAGGTCGTTCCAGTACGGCCGTGCGTCGGCCGGAAGACCCACCATGAGAATGTCGGACAGCGAATATGCGATGTCGCCGATGAGAACAGCCATCCCCTCGCCGAACCGACGTGACTCGCCGGCGAGACCGTCTTCTTCGTGCAACGACGACAGACGCCGATGGGTCGTCTGGTGTCCCCTGCGGGTGGAAGCGTCGTCGATGACGTCGTCGTGGAAGAGGGCGAACGCGTGCAGCATCTCGATGGCCGCACCGTAGGAATGGTGCCCGACATCAGCGTGGTCTCCCCCGGCTGCCACCCACCCCCAGTGCAGGAACTGCGGACGGAGCCGCTTTCCCCCTGACAGAACCATGGTCTCCAGTTCGTCGAACACAAGCGACATCGACGGCGACACTGCCTGCCAACGGTGGCGTTGGTCGTCGATGACCGTGTGCAGTGCGCGCTCGACCTGCGCGCGGATGTCAGTTGACATGCTCACTCATCGTCGTCGAGGTCTTCGTCGTCGAAGTCCTCATCGTCGAAATCTTCATCGTCGTCAAGGTCGTCGTCGAGATCTTCGTCGGCGTCTTCGATGGCAAGGGAAGCAACAAGGTTGTCGACGGTCATCTGGGTGGCAGAGATGCGCTCGTTGCACCACTGGATGAGAAACGATGCGCGCTCTACCTTCTCGGAGAGAACGTCGATGTCGATGGTGTTCGAATCGAGTTCCGACAGAATCGACTCGACCTCACGCATCGCCTCGGCATACCCCTTTGGTTCGGCTGTGAGGTTCTTCTTGGTGGCCATAGCTATGCGGTTCCTTCCACTGTGCCCGAGATTGTTCCGTCGACCAGCGAGACAGTGATGCTGTCTCCCGGCGACACCTGGTCTTTCGATCTGATGACGTTGCCCGCCGCATCGCGCGTGATGCTCCACCCTCGGGCCATTGTGACCGCCGGGTCGAGCAGACGCAGTGCTGACGCATGCATCGTGAGAACCTGACCCTGGCGCACGAGCGCGTTGCGTGGTCTGGTCTTCAGTCGTTCGAGAGCAACGATGAGCCTGCTGCGCGCACGAACAAGCGAACTCTCGGTGTTGTGCCTGAGCTCGCGCTGGGCATCCCTCAGACTCTCGACAAACTCTGCGACGAGGCGGATGACCCCCTCGGCACAGGCGGTCGGGGTGATGAAATCGGTGTGCGCCATGACGTCTGCGATGCTTTCGTCGATTTGGTGCCCGATGCCTGTGAAGACCGGGTGACGACAGTTTGCGACGGCACGTGCCACTGCCTCGTCGTCGAATGCCGCGAGATCACCCTTCGAACCACCGCCGCGCATCAGAAGAACGACGTCGATGTCGGTCTTTCGCGAGAGGGTGTTGAGGGCTGCTGTGATCTGCGCCGGGGCATCGTCACCCTGCACCCGCACGTCGACGAACGACACGGTGAACCCGATGCCGGACTTCTCGAGTTTTTCGCGTGCGTCGGCCCACCCTGCCGCCTGGGTCGACGACACGACACCGAGCCGCAACGGCACGAGCGGCACCATGCGACGCTTGTTGATCTTGTCGACACCCTGGTCGCGCAGTGCCTGCAGAAGTGCATTGCGCTTTGCTGCGATGTCACCGACGGTGAACGCGGTGTCGACATCGCGCACCTTGATGCCGAGTTTCCCGTGCGGCGCGTAGTACTCGGGATACCCGAAGAACCGGATGCGCATGCCGTCCTTCAGTTCGATGCCGTGGGTGCGGAGTTTCTTCTGGATGCTGTTGAGAACACCAGCAAAGATCGACAGGTTGACCTGGCATTTTTCTCCGGTGGAGTCGTCGATCAACACGGGATACACGTGCGGATTGGGGCGCTTCAGGCTCTCGATCTCGCCCTCGATCCACACGCCGGTGTCGAACGTGGACGAGATCAGGTTGTTCACGATGTGGGCGAACTGCGGAACCGTGAGCGACGGAACCCCGTCGATGTACTCGATGTCCGCTGCCATGGCCCTACTCTACGGAGCCGCTGTGGCACTGCCGAACGAATCGCCCGCTCGCACCTGCGATGCGTAGGCGCCGTCGAGCAGCATCAGTTCGGCGTGGCTTCCCTGCTCGACGATCATGCCGTCGTCGACCACCACGATGCGGTCGGCGTCCTGGATGGTCGTGAGGCGATGGGCAATGACGAGCGCGGTTCTTCCGTGCAGTGCCGCGTCGAGAGCCTCCTGCACGAGAGCCTCGTTCTCGTTGTCTAGATGGCTGGTCGCCTCGTCGAGAATCATGATTGCGGGGTTCTTCAGCAGCATCCGGGCGATGGCCAGGCGTTGCTTCTCGCCGCCCGAGAGTCGGTAACCGCGCTCGCCCACCAGGGTCTGGTAACCGTCGGGAAGCGCGGCGATGGTGTCATGGATGCGCGCCGCCTCACATGCGGCCACCACTTCCTGACGGGTCGCGTCGGGCCGCGCATAGAGAAGGTTCGACTCGATCGATTCATGGAACAGGTGCGGGTCCTGCGAGACGACACCGATCGCGTCGTGCAGCGAGTCACCCGTCAGATCACGCACGTCGACACCGTCGATCCTCACCGCACCCGAGGTGACGTCGTACAGGCGCGACACCAGAGACGCGAGCGTGCTCTTGCCCGACCCGCTTGCGCCGACCACCGCGACCGTCTCGCCGGGCGCAATGTGCAGTGTCACACCCTTCAACACATCGACATCGGGGTCGGCAAGATGACCGCCCGGGGTCTCCAGCGATGCAACAGAAGTCATTGCCGCCGACGGATACCTGAAGACCACGTTGTCGAACTCGATCTCGCCACGCGGGTCGACGAGATCGACCGCACCCGGCCGGTCGACAATGGCCACGGGCGCATCGAGCACCTCGAACACCCGGTCGAACGACACGAACGCGGTCATGACCTCGACACGAGCGTTGGTGAGCCCGGTGAGCGGTTGATAGATACGGGTGACCAGAGCAGCCATCGCCACCAAAGTTCCGGTGCTGATGGTGCCGGAGACGACCATGTGGGCGCCGACACCGTAGATGGCCGCGGCACCCATCGCGCCGACGAGGCCGAGAGCCACGAAGAACACACGGCCGTAGAGAGCCGACTTGATGCCGCTGTCACGCACACCACCTGCCCGTTTCGCAAAGGTGTTCACCTCGCGTTCGCGTCGGCCGAAGAGTTTCACGATGATCGCACCGGCAACGTTGAATCGCTCTGTCATCTGTGTGTTCATCTGGGCGTTGAGTTCCATCTGCTCACGGGCGATTGCGCCGAGTTTCAACCCGACCCGCTTGGCCGGCGCAATGAAGAGAGGCAAGACGACCAGTGCGAGAAGAGTGAGCCTCCACTCGAGAACGACCATTGCGGCCAACGAGGTCACGAGCACGACCACGTTCGACACGACACTGCCGAGAGTCGATGTGACTGCAGTCTGGGCCCCGACAACGTCGCTGTTGAGCCGGCTGATGAGGGCCCCGGTCTGGGTGCGCGTGAAGAAGGCAATCGGCATTCGTTGCACCTTGTCGAACAAGGCAACTCGAAGGTCGTAGATGAGGCCCTCGCCGATGGTGGAACTCAGCCAGCGCTGCACGATCGCAAGAGCGGCGTCACCGACCGCAGCCAGCACGAGGAAGACCGCCAGGGTCGTGATGAGACCCCGGTTGTTGTCGACGATGGCTCTGTCGAGAATCGCACGGAACAGAAACGGTGGCACCAGGGCCAGCAGGGCAGAGAACACGATTGCGGCCAGAAACCCGAAGATGTGCCACTTGTACGGCGCAGAGAACTGCCATGCGCGTCGCAGGGACTCGCGCTTCATTCGGGCGCCCTTCACGGCGTCTGCATCACCGGGGAGAAGCATGTGTGGACCCATTCGCACCCCGTTGAGGCTACGGGCAGAACTACCCCTAGTGTCTCAATTCGTGCACCACCGTTTTCTCTCCCTCGTCGCCGTCTCGCTTCTTCTCGGTGCATGCAGCGGGTCGACCGCCGCCGACTCCGACCCGACCGAGACGCCCGCAACCGGTGGGACCATCGACTGGGTCGCCTGCGACGACAGCGAGGAGACACGATGTGCAGATTTCGAGGTTCCGTTCGACTACGACAACCCTGACACCGGCACCTTCACCCTGAAGCTGACGATGCACCCGGCAAGGGAGCAGGCAGAGAGAGTCGGGTCGATGCTCGTGAACCCGGGAGGACCCGGCTTCGGCGGTGCGTACCTTGCCGAATCAGTCGACGCGTACTTCGGTGCCGACATCATCGATGCCTTCGACATCATCGGGTTCGATCCCCGTGGCACCGGTGACTCAGAGCCCGCCGTCGATTGCGTCGACGACTACGACCCGTACTTCACCTACGATCCCTCGCCCGACACCCCCGCCGAGAAGCAGGCGGTGGTTGACGCATCGAAGAACTTCGTTGCGGAATGCGTGAAGAACAACGAAGCGATTCTTCAGTACATCTCCACGAACAACACGGCGCGTGACATGGACCGCATCCGTGCAGCCCTGGGTGAAGAGAAGATCACCTACTTCGGTTTCTCCTACGGAAGCGAACTCGGGGCGGCCTGGGCCACGATGTTCCCCACCACGGTGCGTGCTGCCGTGCTCGACGGGGCAGCCGACCCCGATTCGGGATACGTGCAGGGCGGTCTCGACCAGGCCAAGGGGTTCGAGACCGAACTCTCGAAGTTCCTCGCGCAATGTTCTTCCGACCCGAATTGCGGGTTCCACAACAACGGCAATGCCGAGAAGGCATTCGACGATCTCATGGTCAGCCTCGACAAGAACCCGCTTGTCGTGAAGTCCGGACGCGCACCCGTGAACGAAGGAGTCGCACTCACCGGGGTTGCGAGGGCCATGTACACCTCGAGTCTGTGGTTCGACCTGGAGATCGCGCTCAACGACGCCCAGGACGGAGACGGTTTCGGGTTGCTGAAACTGTACGACGACTACTACCAGCGCCAGTACGACGGAACATACGGAAACGAACTCGAGGCCTTCAATGCCATCATGTGCCTCGATGACCCCGGCCCGAAGTCGGTCGAAGACGTCGACTCTTATGTGCCTGACTTCAAGAAGGTTGCTCCCCGACTGTGGTCGACTTTCGCCTCCGGTTATGTCTGCGCCTTCTGGCCGACGGAGACCGACAAGCGTGTGAAGATCACCGCAGTGGGTGCAGGGCCGATCGTGGTCATCGGCACCACAGGCGACGCAGCCACGCCGTTGCAGAGTTCGAGAAACATGGCGGCGGCACTCGAAGACGGACGACTCATCGTCGTCGACGACAACAGGCACACCGGATACGGCGCAAACCAGTGTGTCGTCGACCTTGTCGACGATTTTCTGGTCACCGCCGAGATCAACTGGACAGAAGAAAGCTGCT
>CAYRUT010000021.1:0-28779 GCA_964427545.1 uncultured Bifidobacterium sp.
GCATGTTCAAGGCACTCGTCAACATGGGCTTCAAGGAGATCGAGGTGGGCTTCCCCTCGGCCAGCCAGCCCGACTACGACTTCGTGCGCCAGATCATCGAGGAAGACCTGATCCCCGACGACGTGACGATCCAGGTGCTCGTGCAGTGCCGACCCGAACTCATCGAGCGCACCTACGAGTGCCTGAAGGGCGCGAAGAACGCCATCGTGCACTTCTACAACTCGGTGAACCCCCTGCAGCGCCGCGTCGTGTTCGGCCTCGACAAGGACGGTGTCAAGCAGATCGCGGTCGAGGCGGCAAAGTTGTGCCGGTCGTTCGAGCCGATGCTCGCCGGCACCAACCTGCGCTACGAGTACTCGCCCGAGAGCTTCACTCTCACAGAACCTGACTATGCAGTCGAGGTGTGCGAGGCGGTGATGGACATCATCCAACCGACACGCGACAACCCGCTGATCCTGAACCTGCCCGCCACGGTCGAGTGCTACACCGCGAACGTGTACGGCGACGTGATCGAGTGGTTCATCCGCACGGTCAAGAACCGCGACACCGTGATCATCTCGCTTCACCCGCACAACGACCGCGGCACCGGCACCGCCGCCGCCGAGTTCGGCATCATGGCCGGGGCCGACAGGGTCGAGGGCACCCTCTTCGGCAACGGAGAACGCACCGGCAACCTCGACCTCGTGAACGTCGCGATGAACATGTTCATGAACGGTGTCGACCCCGGCCTCGACATCAGCGACATCGACAAACTGCGTCGCGTGGCCGAGTACTGCAACAGGCTCCCCGTGCCCGAGCGTCATCCCTACGTCGGCGACCTCGTGTACACCTCGTTCTCGGGCAGCCACCAGGACGCAATCAAGAAGGGCTTCGAGGCCCTGCCGAGGGACTACGACACCTGGGGTGTGCCCTACCTGCCGATCGACCCCAAGCACGTCGGCCGCAACTACGAGGCGGTGATCCGCGTGAACAGCCAGTCGGGCAAGGGCGGCGTCGCCTACATCATGAAGGAAGAACACGGCTTCGACCTTCCGCGCCGGCTGCAGATCGAGTTCTCGAAGACGATCCAGTCGATCACCGAGGACACCGGAACCGAGGTGAGCCCGACCGCGATCTGGGGTGCGTTCAACGACGAGTACCTGCCGGCGGAACCGGGCGTCACACTGCACAGCCACGAACTGAAGAGTGATTCGCAGTCGGGCACCACCACGATCACCGCGCAACTCGTGGTGAGGGGCGAGCACCGCACCATCACCGGGTCGGGCAACGGCCCGATCGACGCGTTCGTTCATGCCGTGCGCGAGGGCCTGGGCACCCGCATCGACGTGGTCGACTACGCCGAACACGCCATGGGACAGGGTTCGGAGGCCACTGCGGTCGCGTACGTGGAGACCACCGACGGTGCGGGAAACGTGCGCTGGGGTGTCGGAACCGACCCGAACATCATCACCGCCTCGTTCCGCGCCGTTCTCGGCGCATACGAGCGCCACACCACCAACTAGTTTGAGTATCGGACCCTGAGGAGGTTGCCATGAAAGTTGTCGTCGATTTCAACGTCTGTGCCTCGACCGGCGCGTGCTCGCAGATCGCCCCCGAGGTGTTCGAGGTGCGCTCGGACGGCTATCTCTACATCCTCCAGGAGAACCCCGAGGGAGCGAACGCCGACCTCGCGCGGCAGGCGGCCGACATGTGCCCCACCGCGGCAATCACCATCGAAGAGTGACCTTGACCTTCCGCCGACTGCTCGAACAACGCTGGCAGGCATCGAACTCGCTGTTGTGCGTGGGGCTCGACCCCGACCAGGCTCGGATTCCTCTCGAGTACCACCACCACGAAGACGGCATAGTCCGCTTCTGTGTCGACATCATCGAGGCGACGGCCGAGTATGCGTGCGCCTTCAAGCCGCAGATCGCCTACTTTGCCGCGATCACCGCCGAGTGCGACCTGCTCGCAATCTGTGAGTACGTGCGCGAGAACCACCCGACAATCCCGTTGATTCTCGACGCGAAGCGCGGCGACATCGGCGACACCGCGAAGATGTACGCGCGCGAGGCCTTCGAGCGTTATGGCGCGCACGCAGTCACCGTGAACCCGTACATGGGCGGCGACACGATCATGCCCTACCTCGAGCACCCCGACGGTGCGGCGATCGTTCTCTGTCGCACCTCGAATGCGGGAAGCGGTGAGTTCCAGTCGCAACTCATCGACGGCACCCCCCTGTACCAGCATGTCGCCCGCAGGGCAGCCGACGAATGGTCACAGCACGGCGACGTGTCACTCGTGGTCGGTGCCACCTACCCCGAGGAACTCGCCGAGGTACGCGCGATCGTCGGTGACATGCCGATACTCGTGCCGGGTGTCGGCGCCCAGGGCGGAGACCCCGCACAGGTGGTGACAAACGGAGCAAGTGCGAACGGCACGGGGCTCATCGTGAACTCGTCGCGGGCGATTCTCTACGCCGACGGCGGCGTCGAGGGTGCCGCGCGCGTCGCCCGCGAGACGCGCGACGCACTCAACGCCGCCCGCTGAACGCGGCCTAGGCGTACAGCGAGGTGACCTCGATGATTCCCGGCTGTGCCCGCAGTTCGGCGAGCACAGAGTCGGAGACCTCTGCCGTGGGCGAGATGACCATCAACGCGGTGCCCGGGGTGTCAGCGCGGCCGACATCCATGTCGGCGATGTTCACGTCGTGCGAGCCCAGCAACGTACCGACGAGACCGATCACGCCCGGGCGGTCGTCGTTGCGCACCACCAGCATGTGGTCTGACGGCGGCACGTCGGTGACGTGGTCGTCGACCATCACGATGCGTGCCTGGCGTCGCGGCCCGACGAGCGTCGCCGCGATGCTGTGCGAACCCGCACGCAGCGTGATGAGGTTCACGTAGTTGCTGTTCGCACCGGCACCCGACACCAACGTCTCCTTGACAGCGACGCCCTGCGCCTCGGCGATCTGGGGTGCGTTCACGTAGGTGACCGATTCGCTGTGACGCGCCGAGAAGAACCCCTTCAGCGCCGAGAGCGTGAGGATGCGCGTGTCGTACCCGGCGATCTCGCCGGTGACCACGATCTCGAGTTCGGCGATGCTGCGGTCTGCCGCCGACGAGAACAGACGGCCCAGACGTTCCGCCAGCGGCAGGTACGGCTTGAGGGTCTCGTTTGCGTCTGCCGCCGAGATGTTGACCGCGTACGGCACGAAGTCTCCGGCGAGCGCAAGGATGATCTGGTCGGCAATGTCGAGCCCCGCGCGGTCCTGTGCTTCGGTGGTGCTCGCTCCGAGATGCGGGGTCACCACGATGCCCGGCACGTCGAACAACGGCGACTCGGTGGTGGGTTCCTTGTCGAACACGTCGAGTGCGGCCCCGGCGATGACGCCGTTCTTGACTGCGTCTGCGAGGTCTGCCTCGTTGATGATGCCGCCGCGCGCCACGTTGATGATGCGCAGCGACGGCTTCGCCTTCTTGAACATCGCCGCACCGAAGAGGTTGATGGTGTCCTTGTTCTTCGGCAGGTGCACGGTGATGAAGTCGGACCGCTCGACCAACGTGTCGAGATCGAGAAGGTCGATGTTCATCGCGCGGGCACGTTCCTCCGACACGAACGGGTCGAATGCCACGACTCGCATGCCGAATGCGGCGGCACGCTGGGCCACGAGCTTGCCGATGCGGCCGAGACCGACGACCCCGAGAACCTTGTCGAACAACTCGACGCCCTCCCACTTGCTGCGCTCCCAGCGCCCCTGCGTGAGCGCAGCGTGGGCCTGTGGAACGTTGCGCGCGACCGCCAGCAGCATGGCCATGGTGTGTTCTGCCGCCGACACGATGTTCGACTCCGGCGCGTTCGCCACCATCACGCCCCTGCGCGTCGCAGACTCGACGTCGACATTGTCGAGGCCGACGCCGGCACGGCCGACGACCAGCAGGTCGGCGGCGGCAGCGAGCAGGGCGTCGTCGACCTGGGTTGCCGAGCGAACGATCAGCGCGTGTGCGCCCCTGATCGCGTTCTGCAGTTGTTCGGGCGACAGACCGGTCTGTACGTCGACGTCGTGCCCGGCGTTCCTCAACTTGTTGAGTCCGCCCTCGGCCAGTTCTTCGGAGACCAGGATTCGTGCCATTGGTCAATTCTCGCCGTTCACGGCCTAGATTGCGACGTGGTTTGACAAACCGTAAAGAACCGTTCACAAAGGGACACCATGAGCCACGCCTTCCTCTCCGACCAGTGGATCGAAGCCGCCCGCGACATCCGTCACAGGTATGCAGACGACGTTCCCCGCATCGACGTCGTGGTGCGCATCAACGTGGTCACCACGAAGGTGCCGTTCGGTGACGGCACGATCCGCGCCTACATCGACACCACCTCGGGCACTCTCGACATGGAACTCGGCGAGCTCGACCCGGCCGACCTCACGGTGACCACCGACTACGAGACCGCCCGGCAGCTCTTCGTCGAGCAGGACCCCACAGCGAGCATGCAGGCCTTCATGCAGGGCCGCATCAAGGTCGAGGGCGACATCACACGGTTGATGATGATGCAGACGGCCATCCCCCAGACCGACGCCGCGGCACTCGTCGCCGACGAGATCAAGAGCATCACCGCCTAGTCAGGCAGAACGCTGCGGTCTGTCGGCGTCAGTTTCGTCGCCATCGCCACACCGAGAACCGCCGTCACCGCACCCGCGAGCAGCCCGTACGAGTAGCTCTCGACGACACCGCTGCCAGCTGTGATCTCGTGGATCGAGATCATCACCGTCGAGCCGAGCACTGCACCCATCTGGCTGAGCAGTTGCTGCATCGCCCCGGCCACGCCGACCGAGTCGTCGTCGACCGCGTTCGACACGAGTGCGGTGAGTGCGGGGCCCGCGATGCCGAAGCCGAGCCCCGACAGACCGAGCCCGATGATCACCAACAGGTCCGACGCGCCGGTGCGGATAGAGCTCAACAGGATCATCGACGCGAGGATGCCCGTCGCACCGAGCACACCCGACACGCGCTCGCCCACCCGCATGGTGAAGAAACTCGCGAGCGGGGCGATGATCGAGAACGTGAGCGGTCGTGCGATCACGAGAAGCCCGATGTGCGCGGCGGTCATGCCGAGGCCCTTCTCGAGCATCTGCGGCACGACGATGAAACCGCCCATGTACGCGAAGTTCAGGAGTGACTGGATGGCGATGGGCAGCACGATGTTGCCGTTGCGCAACCACGACAGGGGAAGCAACGGCGCCTCGACGCGCTTCTCCACCCTCACGAACGCCCACAACCCGGCCACGGCGACGAACGCGAACCCGATGATGGCCGGCGATGTCCACCCCCACGAGTGACCGCGGTTGATGGTGAGCAGGAGGAACGTGGCGCCGACCCCGAGCGTGACCGAACCCCACACGTCGAACTTCACGTTCTTCATGCGGCTCGTCTGCGGCAGCAGGTTCCATGCAAGAACAGACGCGCCGAGCAACAACGGTGCCTGGATGACGAAGATCATGCGCCAGCCGATGCTCTCGACGAGCGGGCCACCGAAGACCACGCCGAGAACCGGTGCACCGGCCGTGGTGAAACTCCAGAGACCCATGGGGCGCACACGCTCCTGCGGGTCGAACAGGCGGTTGATGTAGGCCATCGCAGCGGGGCCGGTGGCCGAGCCGCACACTGCCGACATGAGACGGAAGAACACCATGCTGGGCGCATTCCACGCGAACACGGTCGCCAGCGCGAACAGACCGGAGAACATCAGACCGAAGACGTAGACCTTCTTGTGCCCGTAGAGGTCACCGATCTTTCCGTATGCGGGCCCCACCACACCGAACGCGAGCATCGGGCCCGTGATCGACCAGTTCAGAACGCTGACCGACGAGTCGAGGTCGCGTGCGATCGTCTCCAACGACACCACCAGAACGGTGATCGTCGAGCTCGTGGTGAACAACCCCGCGAGAACCACGATGAACGTTGCCCACTTGCGCGTCAGGCCCACCTTGCGCGCGATGCGCCGCGGGATCATCTGGGTCCAGGGGACCACCGAGATTTCGTCGACACCCGCCTGCTCGACGGTGATAGTCGAACGGCCGTGCGGGGTGAGTTCTTCCTGCTGTCGTTTCTGGGGGTTCATGGGGCGCCTACCGAGGGTAGTGCCCTATTTGTTCACCTTTGCGGCCATGCCCGACATGGCGGCTGTGAGTTCGGACACCGACCAGCGGTCTTCCTGGTCGACGGTCTCGGCACGCTCCCAACTGCGGATGCGCGTGACCTCACCGCCCTTCACGAAGAAAGTTTCTCCGGTGAAATGACAGTCGGCCGATGCGAGGTACGCAACGAGCGGCGAGATGTTTGCCGGGTCCCATTCGTCGAACTGGGCGGCGTTCGTCGGCGCTGCGATGCGGTCACCGAGGCCCGGTGTCGCCTCGGTGAGTCGTGTGCGTGCGGCGGGCGCGATCGAGTTGCTCTTCACGTTGTAGCGCGCGAGTTCCTTCGCGAGGATCTGGCTGAACGTCGCGATACCGGTCTTCGCCGCGCCGTAGTTCGACTGGCCGGGGTTCGCGAACAGACCCGACGTCGACGATGTGTGCACGATGTTGCGCGGGCGCGTGCTGCCGGCCTTGTGCTGTTCGCGCCAGTACGCAGCAGCCCACCGCGACGGTGCGAAGTGACCCTTGAGGTGAACGGCGATCACTGCATCCCACTCGGCCTCGGTCATGTTCACCAGAACGCGGTCGCGGAGGATCCCCGCGTTGTTGACGAGAATGTCGAGGTCTCCGAACGCCTCGACCGCGGCGTTCACCATGCGCTGTGAACCTTCCCAGTCGGCGACGTTGTCGTAGTTCGCGATGGCCTCGCCGCCCATCGCGACGATCTCGTTCACCACCTGCTGCGCCGGGGTGGCGTCCTCACCTGTTCCGTCGTTCGCGCCACCGAGATCGTTGACCACGACCTTGGCGCCCTCGGCGGCGAAGAGAATGGCGTGTTCGCGGCCGATGCCGCGCCCCGCACCGGTGATGATTGCGACGCGTCCGTCAAGTGCACCCATGGTGTTCTCCTGTCTCGTGTGCACGGCACACGTGCCGGCGTGACGAGATTAGGGGAAGGTGAGGTCGACGGTCTTACCGACGACCACGCGCGTGTAGTTCCTCACCACTTTGCCGTCGATCGAGGCAGATTTCAGGCCGCGCTTCTTGTTCCCGGTCACCTTCCCGATGACCATTCCCGCCCCCTCGAGGCGTTGTTTCACGGTCTCGAAGTCACGGCCGTAGATGGTGGGGATCAACGTGGTCTTCTGGCCCTCTGACACCGTGACGGTGACCGTGCCGCCCTTGGCCAACTTCTCCCCTGCCGCGGGAACCTGCACCGAGATCTTGCCCGCTGCGATCTCCGGGTGACCCGCCTTCGGACCTTCCACCACCAACAGACCCATCTCCGTGAGTTTCGCCGTCGCCTCGGCAAGCGTGAGGTTCACGAGGTCGGGCACGTCGCGCAGCGCCGGGCCGGTCGACACGTTGAGCGCGACAGATGTCCCCTTCACCACCGAATCACCGGCCTTGAGTGTCGGCTGGTCGGGAATGCTCCACGACACGACAACCCCGACGGGGATGTTCTCGTCAGGGATGTCGGTTTGCGCGGCCTGCAGACCCAGTTCGGCCAGTTTTGCCTTCGCCGCATCGGCAGTGAGACCGTTCAGTTCGGCGAGCACCGACAGCGTCGGCCCTTCGGACACCACGAGCGTCAGCGAACTGCGCTTGGCGAGGTTCGCACCGAGTACCGGGTTGGTGCGGATCACCTGCCCAGCGGCAACCTCGTCGCTTCTCTCGTTCACGATGACGACGTTCCACCCGTACTGTGACACCTGGTTGCGCGCTTCTGCCTCGCTGAGACCGATCAACTGCGGAACCGGGTTCTTCGGGTTCAGCACGGTGAAGTACGCGGCGGCACCGCCGCCTGCCAGCAACGCGACGACGACCACGACGGCGACGATGCGCCTCTTCCAGTTCGTCTTCGGTCGTGCGATCTGTGCGGTGGTGTCCTGTGAGGCGAGTTCACGCAGCGCGTCTGCATCGAGAGCGATCGGGCCGGTGTCGTCGCCGCCGATGGTGAGCGGGGTGCCCGTCGGGTCGGTGGGGTCGATGATTGCCGGTGCAGTGACGGGGCCGGTGTTGTCGATGCGCGGTGTGGTGCGGATCAGAATCGGTTCGGTCGATGCCTCGTTCGGCACCGGCTCGACGACGTCGGGTGACGGAATCGCCGGTGCGGCTGGTGCAGTGTCGGCGACTGCCTCGTCGAGCAGCCCGCCGCCGACGATGTCGATCGGCGTCGGACGCGCCATCTTCTCTGCGGCCTGCACGAGTGCAGTCCCCATCTCACGGGGAGAGTGTCTCTCTGTCGCATCGGGGCGACCGGCGCGTTCGAGCACCTGTGCGAGAGCGCCGAACTCGGCACTGACGGGCATCAACTTGCCCGCACGGTTCGCAAAACAGCTCGCCACGGTCTCGCCGGCGAACGGAACATCGCCCGTCATCGCCTCGATGAGTATCAACGCCAGCGAATAGATGTCGCTCGACGCCCCGCGAGCGCCTCCCTCGGCCAGCTCGGGCGCGGCATAGAGGGCCTGGTCGACACCGAGCGAGTCGAGTGGGCGCAACGGTGCCCCGAAGCCCACAAGGCGAACCCGGCGGTCGAGGCCGAACACCAGCCGGGAAGGCCTGAGGTCCCCGTGGGTGACACCCTGCTTGGCGGCGGCGTCGAGCGCCCGGCAGACGTCGACCCCGACGATGAGCGCCTGCGACGGGGTGAGCCGGCGGCCCCTGTCGAGGAAATCGCGCAGCGACCCTCCGGCCAGCCGTTCGCTGACCGAATAGAGGTACTTGTCGCCGTCGAGCACGGCATCGCCGTGGTCGACCACGTTCTCGATGCAGGGGTGCCGAAGGCTGGAGGCGACATCGACCTGGCGCTCGAAGGCCTCCTCGGCGTCTGATGCGGTGGTGGATCCGAGCGTCGGGTCGACGAGGCGCTCGACCGGGATGATGCGCACCGAGACCTCTTCATTGGAGGACAGGTCGGTCGCGTCGAACAACATGGCACCCGAGAGCGACTGGGTGGCTTCTCCCCGGAGTTGACCGAGTTGGTAGCGGCCACCGAGGACGGTGCCCGGCATGTTCTCTGGGTCTCGCATGACCCGTACGAACCTAGCCTGTGACGCTTGGGCAGGTGTGGCGAGACCCTTTTTCGGCGAGAATGAGGCCGTGAAACGCCCGATACACAAGCAAAATCTCCTGATCAGCGGAGGCGTAGCCCTGGGCTTGACGATCATGGTTCTCGGGTTCAGAGCCGGCATCACCGGGCGCGAGGCCCAGAGGCTCCCCGCCAGCATCGAGATGATGACCCCCGGCCCGAACGACCAGGTTCTGCAGCAGAGCCAGGTGTTCGTCGACTTCGTCGAGGGTTACGAGGCGCGCCTCACCATCGACGGCATCGAACTCGAGACGACCCGTCTCGACGAGCTGACATCGAACGGCAATGCGCTGGAACCGGGCCGGCAGGTCGAGATTCCGCCCACCGCCATCTACGACCCGGGCAACTTCACCATCAGTTTCACCCCGCAGATCGGCGCACCGATCGAGGCCTTCACCCAGGGCGAGCACGAAGCGATCGTGACCTACTGGAAAATCGTCGACGGCCCGAACAAGGCCCGCACGTTCAAGTGGAACTTCGACGCCGACTAGGTCGGCAGTTCCCCCGTCTCGAGCAGAACAGCAAACCCGGCCTCATCGAGCATCGGGATACCGAGTTGCTCGGCCTTCGTGACCTTGCTCGCCCCGGGCGACTCGCCTATGACAACCGCGAACGTTTTTGCGCTGACGCTTCCCGGGCTCTTGCCACCGCGTGATTTGATGGCGGCCTCGGCCCCCTCGCGTGAGAAGTTCGCGAGCGTGCCGGTGACGACGACCGCCTTGCCGACGAGAGTCTGAGGTGCGTCGCTCTTCTCGACGCGACCGAAATCGACTCCGGCAGACCGCAGTTTGTCTATCACCGTGCGGTTCTCTGCTTTCTCGAACCACGATGCAATCGACTCGGCGATGACACTGCCCACACCGTCGACAGACGACAGTTGTTCTGTCGAGGCCCCGGCAATGACATCGAGCGTGCCGAATGCCGCCGAGAGAGACTCTGACGCCGCGGGCCCGAGATGCTTGATGCCGAGTGCGGTCAGCAACTTCGGAAGCGGACGTGTCCGCGAACCCTGGATGGACGCAACCAGATTCTCGGCACTCATCGTGGCGAAACCGTCGAGCGTCAGCAGTTGTTCGACAGTGAGCGAATACAGGTCGCCCACGTCGGCAACGAGTCCTGCATCGGAAAGTGCGAACACCGTTCGTTCGCCGAGACCCTCGATGTCCATCCCGCCCCGTGACGCAAAATAAATGATGCGTTGGTCGCGCTGGAACGGACACGACGGCTCGACACACCTGGTGTCGGCCTGGTCGTCGCTCTTGACTAGTTGTGACTTCACCGGGCACGGACACTCGGAGGGGAACTCCCACGGTGTCGAACCCTTCGGTCGCTTCGACAAGACTGGTCCGACGACTTCGGGAATCACGTCGCCCGCCTTCCGCACGACGACCGTGTCGCCGGGGCGCACGTCTTTTGCCGCGACCTGGTCGCGATTGTGCAGCGTTGCCATCGCGACGGTCGAGCCGCCGACGAACACGGGCTCGAGAACGGCGAACGGTGTCACCCGACCCGTGCGCCCCACGGAGATCTTGATGTCGTTCAGCACCGTGTTCTTCTCCTCCGGAGGGAACTTGAAGGCAATGGCCCAGCGGGGCGCACGCGACGTGAACCCGAGCACCTCGCGCTGGGCGAGGCTGTCGACCTTGACCACCGCCCCGTCTATTTCGTACGGAAGTTCGTGACGTCTCTCCTGCCACTGCCCGCAGAACGCGATGACCTGCTCGAGAGAGTCGACAAGTGTGATCTCCGGGTTCACCGGGAAACCGAGCGATGTCAGGTACTCGAGAGTGTCGTGATGGCTGGTGAACTCGGGGCCGCCGACCACCTCACCCAGTTGGTAGGTCCACAACGAGAGGTCGCGTTGTGCGGTGATGGCGGGGTCTTTCTGGCGCAGGCTTCCGGCCCCGGCGTTGCGGGGATTGACCGGAACCGCGAGCGGGGCTCGACCGTTGGCGACGCGCTGGGCATTCTCGGCCTCGCGGTCGGCCTTCAGTTTCTCGAACGCCGCGATCGACATGTAGATCTCACCGCGCACCTCGAGAACCGGCGGGGCCGACGCAGACAGTTTCTTCGGCAGCGTCGAGATGGTCTTCACGTTGGCCGTGACGTCCTCGCCGATCTTGCCGTCGCCGCGTGTCGCCGCCTGCACCAACTCGCCGTTCTCATAACGGATACTGATCGCCAGACCGTCGATCTTCAGTTCGCACACGAAACGCGCGGTGTCGTCTCCGAGACCCTTGGCGACTCGGTCGCCCCACGCACGGAGTTCGTCTTCGTCCATCGCGTTGTCGAGACTGGTCATCGGCACGGCATGCACCACGGGGTCGAAAGTGGTGACCGTTGCCGCACCGACGGCCTCTGTCGGTGACTCGGCGTCGACGAGTTCGGGGTGTGCGGCCTCGAGATCGCGCAGTTCGCGCACCATCTGGTCGTACTCGGAGTCGCTGATCTCGGGAGCATCGCTGCCGTAGTAGAGATCGTTGTGGCGACGGATGGCGGCGCGCAGTTCGGAGACCCGTTTCTTCGGTGAAGGAGTGCGCGCCATTGCCTACAAACTACCCAAGGGGTGGCACCCGACGTTCGCTACGAGCCGAGAGTCAGACGCGACGCAGTGGCCTGTTCGGCCACTTTCACCGACACGTCTCTTGCGTGTGCGAAGACGCGTTCGGCGACACCGTCGGAGTGCGTTCCGAGACCGCACGCGGGGGTCACGAAACTCTGGCGCCGCAACAGCACCGGGTCGACGCCGGCACGCACCAGGGCGCACATGACCTCGACGATCGACTTCCACGAACGCTCGGCACTCACCGAGATCGGCCCGTCGGTGCGCACCGCGCCCCATGCAATGCGTCCACCGTGCTCCAACAGGTCGGAGATCCGGCTTGCTGCGACCAGCATCTCTGCCATCGCCGACTCATCGTTCACCGAGGGAACCGGAACCGACAGCACGCGCGCGCCGGTGGCGAGCAGTGCACCCCAGTCGGTGCGGGCGCAGCAGTGCACCCCGCTGATGTGCCGTTTCTCGACGGCCGCGAGTGCACCGGAGATGAGATCGATCGACTGCTCGACACCGATCACGTACCCGGGTTCGAGTGCCTCTGCGAGTGACGGCTCGTCGAGAACGATGATCTGGGTGATGTCACCGCAGGCCTGTGCGACTGCTTCCTCGAGGGCGAGAACGTGTGCACGAACCGCCTGGAGCGCCAGGGGAAACGCCACCGATGCCTCGAGACCGACGCGCAGCAACTGTGCCCCGAGCGTGACCGGGCCGACGAACTGCCACTTCACCACGTCGACACCACGGTCTCGTTCGCCGAACGTGGCGAGGAACTGCTCGAACGCACCGTAGGCGTCGGACATGAGATCGGTGGTGATGAACTGGTCGACGTCGAGCTGCGACACGTCGACGCTGATGCCTCCGTACTGGCCCACCGACACCCCTTCGATGCCCACGAGGGCCTGTGCGATCATTCCCTCTGCGGGGCTGCGTCGCGGCAGCGAGGGAATCGTGGGGATGTCCGTCGACGTCCACACGAAATCGAGTGCGTCGCCCACGTCACGGTGCGGAAGACTGCCGACCCCGAAGGTCGCGCCCGGCCGCAACAGACTGATTGCATTGTCGGGCATCGCACCTCCTCCCCCGGATTGTTCCCACATTGGTAGCAGCAGGTGCGCACACGACACGAACCGAAGAAACGGAGAATTGTCCCTGATTTCGGGCAGGCTATGACCATGGCCCGCAGCAATCTCGTGACACCCTCTCGTGTCATCGTTGCCGTCGCAGCAGTTGCATGGGTGGCGCTCGCACTCGCGTCCCCGTGGGCGGCCTTGGCCGACGACATGTCGGGGCCGACGGGAATCACGACCACCGTGTGGGGGTGGTTGCTGTGGACAACCGTGATGATCGCGTTGCTGGTGCCGTCGCCGGCCTCACTGACGGCGGTGCGGTGCTGTGCACCTGTCGCCGTCATCACCGGCTTTCTCGCCGCGTCGCCGCTCGCCGTCTTTGCCTCGATCGTTGCGTTGATGCTCGGCTTCTCCCCGCTGTTCGCCGACGTGATGGTGCAGGGCGGCGCCTACGGGGAGGAACAACGTTTCTCGCTGAAGACACCGGTGCCGTCGATGGTGCCGACGGTCATCGCGTGGGGTGTGCTCGTGTTCTGTCTCGTCGGTGGAACGCTTCTCGTCAGTGCCGGCCGCTACGCATGGGGGGCGCCGGCCGCGCTCGTCGGCATCGTGCTGGCCACGCGTGTGCCGCGACTGTTGCACCGCCACGCGCGGCGGTGGCTGGTGATCGTTCCCTCGGGCATCGTGGTGCACGACCATCTGGTGCTCGCAGAGACCGTCATGTCACTGCGGTCGAAGATCCAACGGATCGAGCCGGTCGACGAGGCCGGGGAAACTGCCGACTTCACCGGCGGCGTCGCGGGCCCCCGGCTCGCCGTGTACCTGCGCGAGTCAGACAAGGTCGTGCTGTCTCCCATCACCGCCAAGACACTGAAGACAACACAGGCTCTGCACGTGACGGCGTTCAGCATTGCGCCGCGCCGCATCCACGCGGCGCGCTCGGCGATCACCCTGTGACGATGCCGCCGCCCAGCACGAACGTGTCGGTGCCGTCGTAGAACACCACCGTCTGCCCCGGCGCGATCCGTCGCGTGGGCCGTGACCACACCAGACGGTACGCGTCGCCGTCACGTTCGACACGGGCCGCCGATCTCTCTCCGTGTGCGCTTCCCTGCACGAGAACCTCAGATGACAGCACCGAGGCTTCGTCGTCGGGGTGCGGCCACGCGACATCTGTGATGCGGGTGTCGTTCACGAAGAGTTGTGCCTCGTCGCCGACTGTGACGCGCCGCGACGGAACGTCGACAGCAACCACGTATCTCTTGTCGCCGCCACCGAGCCCCAGCCCGCGACGCTGCCCGAGTGTCACGAGCTCGACCGCGGCCACCTCGCCGACCTTTGCGCCCGTGGAATCGACGACGTCGGCAGGGTTGAACGTGAGCCGTGGCTCGAGGAAGCCCGCACGACCGATCGTCGAACCGATGAAGCACACATCCTGGCTGTCGGGTTTGGTGGCCGTGCGCAGCCCTGCGCGGCTGGCCTGCGCGCGGACCTCTGCCTTGTTCATGTCGCCGACGGGAAACATGACGTAGCCGAGGTCTGCGCCCGACAGCATGTGCACCACGTAGCTCTGGTCTTTCTGAGAGTCCTCGCCGCGGGCGAGGCGCGGGCGACCGCCGTGGTCGATGATGCGCGCGTGGTGCCCGGTGGCGACCGCGTCGAAACCCAGTTCGCGGCCGCGTTCGATCAGCCTGTCGAACTTCAGGTGCCTGTTGCACTCGATGCAGGGGTTCGGCGTGGTTCCCCGCACGTGCGATGCGACGTACGGCTCGACCACGTGCCGGTCGAAGTCGTCGGAGAAGTTGAACACCAGATGGTCGACGCCGACCTGCTGTGCAACACGGCGTGCATCGTCGACGTCGGACACCGAGCAGCAACCCGTGTCACTCTCGCCGCCCCACAGGCGCATCGTGACACCGACAACCTCGTGCCCCTGTTCGCGCAGCAAAAGAGCGGCGGCCGACGAGTCGACTCCCCCCGACATCGCAACGAGAATCTTCATGACCGTGCCGCCGTCAACCGTGAGGCTGCAGAGACGGTGGCCTCGACGGCCACGTCGATGTCGCGGGCCGTCGTGGTGTGGCCGAGACTGAACCGCAACGAGCCGTTGATGCGGGACCTCGGCACACCCATCGCGGCGAGGACATGCGACGGCTCCATCGCACCGCTCGCGCACGCCGATGCCGCCGACACGCAGACTCCTGCGGTGTCGAGCAGGTACAGCAACGATTCGCTCTCGAGCCCCTCGAGACACACGTGGGCGGTGCCGGCGCTTCCCTCGCCGGCCGGCAACGTGGGAACCGCGCACTCGACAGAAGCGACCAGTCTCTCGACCAACGAATCACGCAGGGCGCGCACGCGGGCAACCTCACCGGTCCGTGTCTCGTCGGTGATGCGCAGTGCCTCTGCGGCGCCGACGATGCCCGCCACGTTGTGCGTTCCGCTGCGCCGGTCACGTTCCTGACCACCGCCGAGCATCAGCGGCTCGAGCGTGACGCCCTCGCGCACCACCATCACACCGACGCCCTTCGGGCCGCCGAACTTGTGCGCCGAGAGAGTCAGTACGTCGACGTGCGGCCACAGGTCGCGCAGGTCGAGCCAGCACGCGGCCTGCACCGCGTCTGTGTGCAAGACGGCCCTCTCTGCACGACCGCGCACGGCGTGCGACACGTTCTCGATGTCGGTGATTGCGCCTGTCTCGTTGTTCACCGCCATCACCGACACGACGGAGACATTGTCTGTCGCGGCGAGCACCGCACGCAGTTCGTCGGGGTCGACCGAGCCGTGCGGTGCGACCGGAACCACCACACCACCGACATGCTCGACACAGTGCAGCACCGCGTGGTGCTCTGCCGCCGGGCACACTGCCGTGCCGCCACTTCTGCGCACCGCGCCGAGCACCGCGGTGTTGGCGCCCTCTGTGCCTCCGCTCGTGAACACGACCTCACCGGGCCGGCAGCCGATCGACGCGGCGACGACGTCACGTGCCTCGTCGATGGCACGGCGGGCCTCCCGTGCGAACCGGTGCGAACCCGACGGGTTCGCATACATCACGTCGCCGAACGGTTCCATCGCCGCCCGCGCCTCGGGGCGCAGCGGTGACGTGGCGGCGTGGTCGAGATACACGTACCCCGCACTGCTGTCCTTCACCGTCGTCATGTGGGTCAGGCTACCGATACCGACTCTCCGGGGCGGGCGTGGTGGACTGTGAAGGTGCCGCACGACGAGATCATCAGCGAGATCCGCAATGCGGCCCTGACGGACCCTGCGATGTACGGCGACTCGTTCGCCGACGTGTACGACGAGTGGTACGGAACCCTGGGCGACACCGATTTCGTGACGGCGGTGGCACGACGTCTGCCCGGGCGGCCGCAGGCGGTCCTCGAACTCGGTGTCGGCACCGGTCGACTCGCGCGTCTCCTGCGCGGTGCACGGGGTCCCGTCGTCGACACGATGACGGGCATCGATGCATCGCAGGCCATGCTCGCGAGAGCACACGGTGCGGGTGTCTCTGCGTTCGTGAAACTCGTGCAGGGAGACTTCTCCTGCGACCTGCCCGACGGGCCTTTCGACATGGTGTTCGTCGGGTACAACACCCTGTTCAACCTGCCGTCGACCGATGCCGTTGCCCAGTGCCTGTCACTCGTGTCGCAGGTGCTCGGGCCCGGCGGTGTGTTCATGATCGATGCGGTGATCCCGCGGGGTTCGTCGCGCGACGAACACGTGGAGACTCGCACCATGGCGAACGGCGACGTGGTGACGAGCGTGAGCCGGCACGACCCGCAGACACAGACGGTGACCGGGTACTTCTCTCACATTGCCGACGGACAAGATGCCGGCATACAAGGGTCGACGGTGCGACGCTGGAGTGTGCACTATCTGCACCCCGACGAACTCGACCGCCTCGCCGATGCCGCGGGGCTCGGGCTCGAGAGCCGGTGGGCAGACGGCGAGGCCGCGCCGTTCCTGCCCGAGTCGTCACGGCATGTGTCGACCTACGTGAAACGGTGAACATACGCCGAACAACAACGAACCGCCGGGGCGAACCCGGGTGAACTCCACGAAATCGGTGCTTTTCCGACCTATCCTGAAGTCACCGTGAGTCAACTACGTCTCAACCTCCTCACCGGCCGATGGGTAACGGTGGTTCCCGACAGGGCCAAGCGCAGCACCGACTTTGCCCCGCGCGCGCAACAGGTCGAAACAGACACCGGGGCCGAGTGCCCGTTCTGCCCGGGCTCGAACCGGCCCGATGTCCCCCTCTTCGAACAGATGGGATCGAACGGCCAGTGGAAGATGCGCGTGGTGCCGAACCGCTACCCCGCGTTCGAGGGTGACGACTCACTCGCGGTGCGCAACCTCGGACCCGTGCACGTGATGGCCGAGGCCAGCGGCACGCACGAGGTGTTCGTGTTCTCGCCCGAGCACACGATCCGTCTCGACATGTTCTCCGACGAAAAGATCGCCGAACTCATGTCGGCCCTCAAGAGCCGTTTCGTCGCACATGCGAACACACCGAACATCCGCTACACCCAGGCCATCGTGAACCACGGTCGCGAGGCTGGCGCATCGCTCGCACACCCGCACGGTCAGTTGCTGGGCCTGCCGTTCGTGCCGGGCGAGATTCTCGAGGAGGAACGCGCCTTCGAACGCTTCAAGGGCGGCTGCATCGTGTGCACCACCGCCGAGGCCGAGGCGCACAGCGAACGCTTCGTTCTCGACAACGAGCACGCCGTGGTGGTCTGCCCGTTCTGGAGTTCGAGCCCGTTCGAGTTGTTGATCATGCCCAAGGCGCACCACCAGCACCTCACCGACGCCTCCGACGACGAACTCACCGCGGTCGGCATCGCCATCCGTGACTCACTCGCCCATCTCGTGCGCGCCCTCGGCGACATCGCGTTCAACCTGGTGTTCCACACCGCGCCCTCGCACCACGAGGGCATGTACCACTGGCACGCGCACCTGTGGCCGAAACTCACCACTGCTGCCGGCTTCGAACGGGGCACGGGGGTCATGATCAACATCGTGTCGCCGGAGACCGCCGCCGCCGAACTGCGCAACGTGTCGGTGCAGGCCTGACCGTGGGTCGCATCAGGGTCTCGATCGACATCGATGCAACGCCACAGAAGGTGTGGTCGGTTGTCGAACCCATCGAACGCCACGTCGACTGGATGGCCGATGCGGTCGCGATCCGGTTCCAGACCGACCAGACCCGCGGTACCGGCACGAAGTTCTTCTGCGACACCAAGGTCGGGCCCATCAAGCTTGTCGACGTCATGACGATCACCGCATGGGAACCCGAGAAGGTCATGGGTGTCACCCACACGGGCGTCGTCACGGGCACCGGCGAGTTCACACTCGAACCCGTCGGTGAGTCAGGCACGCGCTTCACATGGACCGAGTCGCTCGTGTTCCCCTGGTGGCTCGGCGGCCCGCTCGGTGCGTTCGTGGGCGGACAGATCGTGATGAAGGCGATCTGGCGACGCAACCTTCGCGAGCTGAAGAAGCTGGTCGAGGCCGCCTAGGCAAACAGCCTGATCAGGGCGGTGGCCCCCACGCCCAGCACGATGATCACCGCGAACGGCAGTTTCCTCCACGTGGCCAGGGCCGCAACCACGAGACCTACCGCGCGTGCGTCGACGCCGATCGACTGCCCGGTCGTGAACGTGTCCTTGGCGATGAGACCGGCGAGAAGAGCGGCCGGGATCAGCAGCAGGCATCTCTCGACGACCGGCGGCATGGTTCTCTGGCCGATGATCACCGCACCGAGAAGCTTCAGGCCGTAGGCGGCACCCGACAGGGCGAACACGAGTGTCCAGGTCACGGCGCACCGTCGGTTTCTGCGGTGGCCGTTGGCGCAGCCGGGGCAAGGCCGAAGAAGATTCCCGCGGCCGACACGAGAATCGGCAGGCCGATCGGCATGAACGGCGCGAGAGAGACGGCGACCACCGCACCGAAAACGGCAGCCCGTCTCCCCGCAGCGGTCTGCAGGTGCGGTGCCAGCATCGCGGTGAACATCACCGGGAAGGCCGCATCGAGACCGAAGTCGCTGGGATCGATGTTCGACCCGATCACTGCGCCGATGAGCGTGCCGAGATTCCAGCTCGCGTACAGGATCGGCGCCGACACCCAGAACGCGGTGCGGCGCACGTCGTCGTCGTGTTCGGCGGCGACGAGAGCCGTCGTCTCGTCGATGACCCACTGTGCACCGACGAGCCGTGCGGGCAGCGAGCTTCTCTTCAGCACGGGCGACAGCGCCAGGCCGTACACCGCGTTTCGGCCCGCCAGCAGCACCGCCCCGCCGAACGCGCTGGCTGCGGTGCCGCCCGATGCGAGAACACTCACGGCAGACATCTGAGATGCACCCGTGAACACGAGCAGCGACAGCACGCATGCCTGCAGAACGGATGCGCCCGCCGACACGGCGAGCACGCCGAACGACATGCCGAAGATCACGAAGGCGACGCCTATCACGAGTGCGGCGTTCACGAAGCGGCGTGCATCCGCCGCCCGGAAATGGTTCACGCTAGTGCCCGGTGAACGTGGCCTTGCCGGGGCCGTTCTCGAGGAAACTCTTCACGCCGGTCTGGCTGTCGTCGGTGCCGAACACCTCGACAAAACCCTCGAGTTCCAACGCGAGTCCGTTCTCGAGGGTGGTGCTCATGCCGGCGTCGACGACGCGCTTGATGATGCGAGATGCCCTCGTGGCGCCGACGGCGATGCTGTCGGCGAGTTCGCGCGCCCGGGTCATCAACTGGTCGGGCTCGACCACCTCGTCGGCGAGTCCGATGCGCAGTGCCTCGTCGGCCTTCACCTGGCGTCCGGTGATCATCATCTCCTTGGCGCGGCTTGCCCCCACGATGCGCGGAAGGCGTTGTGTTCCCCCACCGCCGGGGATGATGCCGAGAAGAATCTCCGGCTGGCCGAACACCGCCTTTGTCGATGCGATTCGGTAGTCACAGGCCATGGCGAGTTCACACCCGCCACCCAGTGCATACCCGCTGACGGCGGCGATGACGAACCCCGGGTACGCCGCGATCGCATTGAGGGTGCGGTGGAAGGCGGCGCCGATGCGTGCCGCCTCTTCCGGGCCGCCGAACTCGGAGATCTCGGCACCGGCAGCGAACAACCGGTCTCCGCCGGTGATGATGACCGGCTTTTCGCTGCACACGAGCGTGAGATCGGTGATGATGTCGTGCAGGCGGTCGAGCATTGCCGTCGAGAGGGCATTGACCTTCGGAGAGTTGAGCGTGAGAACGAAGACGCTGAGGTCTGTTCTCTCGACCAGCACCAGGTCGTGATTCGTGTTCATGCTCCGACACCTTTCAACATCTCGTCTGCCGCCGACCACGGGTCGATGGTGCGACCGAGCACACCGTTCTGCAGTTCGTCCCAACGTTCACCCGTGCAGATGTCGCGTGCCCGCTGCTCGAGCCGGCGCGCGACGATCTCGCGCAGTTCCTCGCGCAGGCGGAACTCGCGTCGCTTCGTCAACTCACCCGAGGTCTCGATGGCGGAGCGGTGCTCGCAGATTGCGTCCCACAGTGCGGGCACGCCCTCGCCGGTGTTGCCCACGGTGGCGATGATCGGGGGCCGCCACGCCTCGTGGGGAAGGTCACTCAACTCGAGCATCTGTTCGATGTCGCGTCGTGTCTCCTCGACGCCCTTGCGGTCGGCCTTGTTGATGACGAAGATGTCGGCGATCTCCATGAGGCCCGCCTTGTTCGCCTGCACAGAGTCGCCCCAGCCCGGGTTCAGCACGACAACGGTGGTGTCGGCCTTGCCGGCGATCTCGACCTCGACCTGGCCCACGCCGACCGTCTCGACGAGGATCCACTCGCGACCGACCGCATCGAGCATGCGGATCGCCTCGGGAGTCGACAGCGACAGCCCGCCGAGGTGCCCACGGGTGGCCATCGAACGGATGAAGACGCCGGGGTCGGTCGCGTGGTCCTGCATGCGCACCCGGTCGCCGAGGATCGCACCGCCCGTGAACGGAGACGACGGGTCGATCGCGAGCACCGCGATCTCCATCTGCATCGAGCGAAGGTGCTTGATGACCGCACTGGTCAGGGTGCTCTTGCCTGCGCCGGGCGCACCGGTGATTCCGACCGTGTAGCCGTGGCCTCCCCGCTGGTACGCGAGACGTCCCACCTCGCGCGCCACCGAGTCACCTCTCTCGAGCAGCGACAGAACCCGCGCCAGGGCTGCCCTGTCGCCGGCGCACGCAGCGTCGAACAACTCGAGTGGGCTCTGGCTGCGGCGACTCACTTACGCGACCTGCACGACCTCGGTGACGCCGTCGATACGGTCGCGCATGATGCGCTCGATGCCGGCCTTCAGGGTCTGGTCGGATGCGGGGCACGTGGTGCAGGCGCCGGTGAGGGTCACGGTGACGACGCCGGTGGCCTCGTCGACCTCACGCAGGATGATGTCACCACCGTCGGCCTGCAGTGCCGGCCTGATGACCTCGATTGTCTCTTCGACCTGCTGACGCATCGACATTCAGTCCTCCAATTCCCCTAGAACGATACCCACCGGGACACCCTGCTCGCCTACGCTCGTGAACATGTTCGCTCACCAAGGTGGTTGGGACGAGTTCCTCTACGCCGCGGTTCCCATTGCTCTCATCGTGGGACTGCTGCGCCTCGCCACCACCCGGGCACGAAAGCAGGCCGACACCGCGACGAACGAACCGCCTACTGACGAATCCGGCTGATCGACGCCCCCAACGAGGCGAGGCGACCGACTATGTCGTCGTACCCGCGGTCGATGTGGAACACGTCACCGATCTCGGTGATGCCCTGTGCCGCGAGACCCGCCACGACGAGTGCGGCACCGGCGCGGATGTCGGGGGCAACCACGTTCGCACCGTGCAGGTGCCCGACGCCGCGGACGATTGCGTGGTGGCCGTCGATGGTGATGTCGGCCCCGAGCTTGCGCAGCTCTTCCACGTAACGGAAACGCCCGGGATACAGGTTCTCGGTGACGATGCCCACGCCGTCGGCCACCGACAGCATCGCCACGATCAACGGCTTGTAGTCGGTTGCGACCCCGGGGTACGGAAGTGTCGCCACGTCGATTGAATGAAGTTTCACCGGGGCGGTCGCGGTGATGCCCTCGGTGTCGATCTCGAACATGAGACCCATGTCGGTGAACCGCGACAGCATCATGCCCATGTGCTCGGCGTTCGCCCTCGACACGCGCACCCTTCCCCCGCACATCGCCACCGCGGCGATGTAGGTGGCCGACTGCACCCGGTCGGTCACCACCTCGTGGGTCACCGCCTGCAGAGAAGCGGCCTCGACACCCGACACCACGATCGTCGATGTCCCGGCGCCGTCGATGCGTGCCCCCATCTTGCGCAGCATCGAGCACAGGTCGACAATCTCGGGCTCACGTGCGGCATTGCGGATGGTGGTGGTTCCCTCGGCCAGCACTGCGGCCATCACAATGTTCTCGGTGGCCCCGACGCTGGGGAACTCGAACTCGATGTCGGCCCCCTGCAGACGCGAGCAACGACCCTTGATGCCGTCGGCGGTCACGTCGAACACCGCACCCATCGCCTCGAGGCCACGCAGGTGCATGTCGATGGGGCGACCGCCGAAGTCGTCACCGCCGGGCAGTGCGATGTCGATCTCACCGAAACGGCCGAGCAGCGGCCCGACAACGTTGACAGATGCCCGGATGCGGTCGGCCAACTCGAACGGCGCAACGGGAACTATCGAACCCTGGTTGCGGATCACCACGTGTTGCCCCACCTCTCCCGACGGCGCGGCGACACGTTCGATGTGCAGGCCGAGCGCCGAGAGAAGATCGGCCATGATCACCACGTCGTCGATGACCGGGGCATTGGTCAGCACGTACTGACCGTCGGCCAGCAGGGCGGCCGCCATCAACTTCAGTACCGAATTTTTCGCACCCGGAACGACGACCTCGCCAGAGAGCGGCCCGCTCTGGGCTGCCACGATGACGTCGTTCACATGGCTCGACTCATCAGACATGACTATCAGTATGCTCCCGCCGTGCCCTCTCGTGGGAGTTCTTCCCGTTTTCACTTGCCCACGTGGGCCTCGTCGAGTGATTCGTTCACTCCTCGCCAACGACGGGTGTTGCTGTTGATGGCTCTCGCGTCGATGTCGTCTGCATTCGTCAACACGATCTTCACACAGACGGTTGCGTACGCAGCCGATGAGTTCGACATCGGCAACTCCGGCCAGGGAATCGGTGCGGCCGTCGTGCGCTGGGGCATCATCATCTGTCTCCCGATCGTCGCCCTCGCCGACCGGCGCGGACGTCGGCCGATGATGATCGCCACCGCCTGGGCGGCACCGATCGTCACCGCACTCGGTGCGTTCGCACCCTCGTTCCCGTTCCTGGTCGCGACGCAGACGGTCGGGCGGCCGTTGGGGCTGACGCTCGACATCCTGATTGCCGTCGTGGCGGTGGAAGAGATGCCGCGCAACTCGCGCGCATACGCGACCGGCCTGCTCGCGGTGCTGAGCGGGTTCGGTGCGGGTGTCGCGGTGGCCTCGTTGCCGCTCGCCGACCTCGGCGACTCTGCGTGGAGGTACGTGTACCTCGTGACACTCGTGTGGCTCGTTGTCGCCGTGGTGCTCATGAGATGGCTGCCCGAGTCCGGGCGCTTCGAGCAGCACTCCGACGACAACGCCGATGTGGTCGCGCGGGCGCGGGTCGTTCTGCGCCGCAACATCGCGCGCATCTGCAGCGTGGTGTTCCTCACCAACCTCTACATCGCCACCGCATCGATCTTCCAGAACCGGTACCTGAAAGACGACCGCGGCTACTCCGCGGCCCTCGTTGCCCTCTTCACGGTGGCGACGAGCGCACCCGCTTCGATCGGTCTTGTGGTCGGCGGTCGTATCGCCGACGAACGCGGTCGTCGTCTTCTCGGGGCCACGATGGTGCCGGTCGGCGCGCTTCTTCTTGCCCTGTCGTTCAACACGTCAGGCGCCACGATGTGGACCGTCGCGATTGCGGGAGGACTCGCATTCGGTGTGTCGTATCCCGCCATGGCGGTCTACCGGGGCGAGCTGTTCCCCACGCAGGTGCGCAGCATGGCGGGCGGCATCATCATGACCTCGGCACTCGTCGGCGGCAGTTTCGGCCTGATCGGTGGCGGCCGGGTTCTCGACTCGGGGGTCGACTACGGCACGGTGATGCTGTGGCTGGTGCTGGGCCCTGCACTCGCGTCGTTGATCGTGTGGTTCCGCTACCCCGAGACCGCGCACAAGGAACTCGAGGAGATCGTCGACCCCGCCGCTACGTGAGTGATGCGACCCAGTCGCTCACGTGCCCGGCGACAACGGCGTCTTTGCGCGCGAGTTCGTGGCGCCCCTTGTCGATCCATGCCCACGTGACACGGCTCTGCACCACGGCGAACGCCTCCTGCAGTTCCTCGGGCGAACCGAAGTTGTCGAGTGTTCCGCTCACGCACAGAGTGGGCACGCTGATGCCCGGCAGGTGACCGGTGCGCAACGACTCCGGCTTCTTCGGGGGATGCAGCGGATACGAGACCAGAACGAGCCCCGCCACGTGCAACGGGTCGTCGGTGTCGGCAACCGCCATCGAACACATGCGACCCCCCATCGACCTTCCGCCGATCACCAGCGACCCGGTCGCGACCCCGAGCCGGTCTGCGAATGCGTTGACCTCGTCACGCACGCACTGCACGAGCACCGGGGCCCTGTCGGGGAACGAGCGCCCCGCCCTGCGGTACGGAAAATCGACGCGCGCGACCGGCAGGGGTGACAACGCCTCTTCGAGTGCGACGAGCGACGAGTGTGACGACGACGACCCCGCACCGGGGAACAGCACCACCCCCTCTACCCGGCTCACAGGGCCTCGAGAAGAATGCGTCTCGCCTCTGTGACATCCATGATCGACCGGCCGGCAGTCGACTCGTTGCCCCCGTGGTCCGGGTGCACCGAGCGCAGACGTTCGCGGTACCGCGAGGTGATCTCTCTCTTCGAGGGTTTCACCGTGCCGCCCGGGAAGCCGAGTATGTCGAGCGCCCACGCACGGGGATCAGCGAGTGCAGACACCGACGACGACTTGGAACCGGCGAGATACGAGATGAACGACGGGCCGATCGGTCCGCGCCACGTGAACGCACGGCGCATCACCGGGATGAGCGACTGGCGAACCGCCGGGTCGAGTCGCTCGAGCGCGTACAGCGAACCGAGCACCTGCTGCAACGGGGTGCCGCTGCTGTTCATCTCGAACTCGATCGAGTCTCCCGCACCCATCATGCGGTGCGTGCTGTAGGTGAGACCGTGCCGGTCGACCTGGAACCGGTGCCGCAGGCGTGGCTGCACGACGCGCGTGCCGCGTTCGATCTCTGACAGCAGCCGCTGCAGGTCGACGTGCAGGTCTTCGTCGACGTCTTTCACGTGCACGGCGAGAACCGCCCCGAGCAGGATTCCCCCGAAGCCCGGCGCGGGATCGACGGGCAGGTACAGATGACCGAGCGACAGTCGGCGGGTGGGGGCAATGGGCCGAGAGTGGAAGATCTCGAGCTCGGCCAGCAACATGTCTCTGACGCTACCCACAAGGGTTTTGCCCAGTGCGAGGCGGGGGTGTTCTCTGTGCCACACCCCCCTGACAGACTGCCGACTGCATCACGAGTGTCGCGTTCGCGCGACCAGCAACCGAGCCGGACCGGCCACGGTGCTTGCGCCTCGGGGGTGGGGTGTTTTCCTTTCTACCCACCCGCGAGGCGGATGCGGCGCCACCGGCACGCCCGGCGGCGCACAAGCACTGGTCGGTCACTTCACAACAAGGAGAACCGACATGACACAGCAACTCTTCGGCACCACGCCACCCGACGACCCCGGTCGCTACCGATTCGCGCTCACCCGCGACAAGGTGGCCAACATCCTGCGGTACACACACGTGTACCCGAACCTCCACGGATACACGCAGAGGTTCTTTGCGAACAACTACCCGGGGTACTCCCTCGGCATCTTCATGCCGATCTTCCAGGCGGCGGGCATCCTGACCAAGGAGGGTGCAGGCGCCCCGGGCGGCCGGTGCAAAGACCGGCTGCACACCATCTACTTCAATTCGGTCGACAGTTTCTACGTGCAGTGGGACAGCACGCCACGGTCAGAGACCGGCGAGGAATGATTCGGTGACCTCGAGCTCGCGCACGATGTTGGCAGGGTCGCGGAAACCGTGGCCCTCGCCCGCCATCACCTCGAGATGCACGTCGCCACCCGCCGCGACCACTGCATCGCGAAGTTTCTGCGAGTGGGTCAGCGGCACACTCGTGTCGAGGTTGCCGTGGAAGATCAGCGTCGGGACCGTCGCGAGTTGTCGTGCCCACCTCACAGGTGATCTCTTCGCGAGTTCGGTCGGGTCGTCAGTGCCGACCAACGTCGGCATGTAGTGCGATTCGAACGGGTCGTCGCCGGCGAGCAAGTCGCCCAGATCGACGACCGGGTACTGCAGCACGAGCCGTGCCACCATGTCGTCGTTCCCTCCTGCGACGTTCGCCGCGGTGAACCCGCCCGCGCTGCCGCCCATCAGCACGGTCTTCTCGGGTGCGAAGCGGTGGTCGACGTGAAGATCCTGCAGTACAGACCACGCGGTGGTGGTGTCCCACAGACCCCATGCGCCGTGCAGGAACGTGACGAAGTCACGGCCGTGCCCCGTCGACCCCGCGTAGTCGACAACGGCGACGGCCCAACCGCGCGAGTTCCAGAAGGTGATGCGCGGGCGGAAGGTGACCTGCCATTGGTCGGTGGGGCCGCCGTGCAACCACAGGATCAGCCTGTCGGTGTGAGCCACCGGCCGGTACAGCCTGTAGGTGACGGGGCGGGGTGAGTTCGTGCAGACATGAACGGTGGGTTCGACCATCTCGGCATCGACAACGGGTGATGACCAGTCGTCGTGCCCACCGGTGGCGACAACGGTGCGCACGGGTGACGCAGTGTCGGCCATGTCGTACACGACAACCTGTTGCGGCGTTCGCGCCCCGCTGCGCACGGCAGCCAACGTGTTCCCCTCCCATGAGAGACACCCGTGCACCGCCCTGCCGACCTGCCGTCGGTCGCGCGTGACCCTGTCGTACACCCACAACGAACCGAACCCGTTCTCGTTGCGCGTGTAGGCCACCTTCGTGGCATCAGAGTTGAAACACCATGTTCGCTGCCCGGGCCCCCATGTGGGGCCGCCGTGCTCACAGTCGTCGTCGATTGCCGTGTCGTGGTCCACGATCTGGTCGGCAACCAACCAGACGTTGTTGACGCCCCGTGAGTCGTCGATGAACCCGAAACCACGGCCGTCGGGCGAGAACCGCGGTTGTTGCACCGCGCGCCCCGCGACATCTGCGTCGGGGTGTATGCGGCTCTGGGTCCACGGCATGTGCGGGCGGTCCCATGTGTGGAAACGAACGGTGCGAGAACGAACCCTGTCGCCGATCGTGCAGTCGGTTGCGAACGCCTCCGCCGCATGTTCGCACTGCAGCGAGCCGGTCGCAAGGTCGCACACCCACACCTCTCTCCAGTCGGCAACCGCACACAACGAACTGCCGTCGGGGCTGACTGCGGGTGTGGTCCACGAGCGCGCGGCATCGAACCCCAACGGTCGCACCGACACGAGTTGGTCGTGCCTCACCGTCACGTCGACGATCGCCTGTTCTCTCGTCACGACATAGACGTGATCGCCGTCGGGCGACCACACGTGGACTCCGCCCGACAATCCCCGGCCGGCCGCACAGTCGCGCAGGAGCACCACCGTGTGCTCCGGACTCGCGGTTCTCCACATCACGAGGCGCGTCTCGACACCTGCCCCCGACGGTTCGGCCACCACCGCCGAGACCCAGTCGCCTCCCGGTCGCACCCTCGTATCGGTGTACTCGCGCGACGGGAGGCACAGTTCGCGCGGTATCGGAGGCACGACCGAAGGCTAGTGAGCGAACTACGGTGGTCTCATGCCAACTGAGCGCCCGCACCGAAATCTCGCCCTCGAACTCGTACGCACCACCGAGGCAGCCGCGATGGCGGCATCACGGTGGGTGGGTCGCGGAGACAAGATCGGTGCCGACGGCGCCGCGGTCGATGCGATGCGCACGGTTCTCTCCACGGTGCCGATGGCAGGGGTGGTCGTCATCGGCGAGGGCGAGAAAGACGATGCACCGATGCTCTTCAACGGCGAGGAGGTCGGCGACGGGTCGGCACCGTTCACCGACGTCGCGGTCGACCCCATCGACGGAACCTCGCTGACTGCGTCGGGCAGGGGCAACGCGATCTCGGTGATTGCAGTGTCCGAGCGCGGCACGATGTACGACCCGGGCCCGTGCTTCTACATGGAAAAGATCGCCGTGGGCCCCGATGCCGTGGGGTCGATCGACATCACCGCCTCGCCCACCCAGAACCTCAAGTGGATCGCCAAGGCCAAGGGCGAGTCGGTGCGTGACCTCACCGCGATGATTCTCGACCGCCCCCGCCACGACGATCTCATCGATGAAGTGCGCAAGTCTGGTGCGCGAATCAAACTGATCTCCGACGGCGACATCTTCTCGGCAATCGCCACGGCGTGGCCGAACGCAGGTGTCGACGTGATGTTCGGCATCGGCGGCACCCCCGAGGGTGTCGTGGCCGCCGCCGCTCTGAAGTGCATGGGTGGCGAGATACAGGGCCGCCTCTGGCCGCGCACAGACGCAGAGCGAGCAGAGGCGATCGCTCAGGGATACAACCTCGACCAGGTGCTCACGACGAACGACCTGGTGAAGGGTGACAACTGCTTCTTTGCCGCCACCGGCGTCACCGACGGAGAACTGCTGACGGGTGTCCGTTACGCACCGGGGATCGTGCGCACACAGAGCCTCGTGATGCGTTCACGAAGCGGAACCGTGCGCCTCATCGACGCCCAGCACCGACTCGACAAGCTGGGCGCGTTCTCCGCAATCGACTACAGCTGA
>CAYRUT010000022.1:0-28594 GCA_964427545.1 uncultured Bifidobacterium sp.
TGGTACTCGGTCGACCACTCCGGCATCGGCGGGTTTGCGTCGGTACGTGCCATGGGAAATCAGCTCTTCCGCACCAGAGGACGGCCGTACGACGAGGTCTCGAGTTCCTTGCCGGTCTTCTCGCCGCGCTTCTGCCACCACACGAAGAGATAGATCATCAGACCGATGAAATAGACGTGGATGACGACGACAATGATGTCGCGAAGGGCCTCGTAGCTGACCGTGAACGGGAAGTTTCCGCCGCCCGCCTTGTGCTTGAGGATGTCGAACGGTCCGTAGATCAACTTGTCCTTGCGCCAACCGAGGTCGTTGTCGGCATGGACGATGAACTGGTGCGGCACCACTCCGAAGGCGAGAAACAGGGCGAAGAACACGTACACGCTGGCAACCATCGCCTCGCCCCAGGTGGTTGCTTGACCCACCGGGCGACGCTTTCCGTAGGGAATCACGGCGAGACCCATCGCAGTGGTCAGAACGAGGGAGAACAGGAAGGCCTGGTTCATTCCGGGCCATTTGAGGATGTCAATCGCGAGCATGGACTGTGTTTCTTCTCCGGTCCTGGTGACCTGACGGTCGTTGGGGCAGGTGCCTAAGCACTAAGAACACTAGCCACCGACCTGCCCGTTGGACCTATTTCCCCTTGGGCAATTTGGTCACGGCACCATCGCACAATCAGGGCGACACATGTCCCCTGAGAGCCGAATTCTTGTGCTCTCGTGAATCCACGACACCACGCAACCGGCCCGGTCGGCGTGACCAGCGACCCCCTCTCGACGAGCAGATGATTACGGCGACAGAGGCGTTTTTGTCTATCGTGGAGGGGTCAGACTCCATTCGACGCAGGCAATTCGGTCGGTGTCACGGGGTCTGCGATGGTCGTCCGAGAGGTAAGAGAAGTGACCGAGATCCCCGAGCACCTTCTGAATCGTTCCAAAGCGCGTCGTGAGGCCGCGTCGGGTGAGTCGTCCGGTGACTCGACACCGGCGGTTCCTGCATCGAGCACCCCTGCCACGACGACACCTGCGACCCCCGCCGAGGCTCCGAAGCCGAAGCCCGCCGAGCCCGACCCGCACTACGTCGCCGCCGCCAAGGCCCGACCCAAGATCCCGTTCTGGGCGATGACGGCCCTGTCGCTCCTTCCGCTGTGGGCGCTCGTCTACCTGCTCGCCCTCACCCCCGAGGACAAGGTCGTCGAGGGTCCGCTTGCCATGGGTACCGCCGTGTACTCGGGCTGTGCCGGTTGCCATGGCGCCGACGGAGCCGGTGGCGCCGGTCAGGTTCTCTACCAGGGCGAGGTCATGAAGACCTTCCCGCACATCGAGGACATGTTGAACTTCGTCTACAACGGAAGCCAGCGCTACGTCGCTGCGGGTCTTGCGACGTACGGCAACCCCGACCGTGACGGTGGTGCGCACAAGCCTCTCGGGTACAACGGCAACCCGATGCCGCAGCAGGGAGAAAAGGCCGGTGGCGGACTTTCCGAGTACCAGATTCTCGCGGTGTCGTGCCACATCCGTTACGACCTCTCCGGTGCCGACCCGAAGAGCGAGGAATGGGCGGCTGAGTACGAGACCTGGTGTTCACCCGAGTCTGAGATCTTCAAGGCCCTCGAGACCGGCGCAACATCGTTCGACACGATCGACAAGGACTTCGCGTCGTTGATGGAGAAGCCCATCGCGGTCGGCACCGAGCCCCGCCTCGGAACCAAGAAGTAACGCGTCACCCGGTCACGCACGACACGGAGATGACCGTGTCGGTCGTGAGGTTCACGAGAGACGTGCTCGCAACGTCGGGAAAACGAGTGATGAAATCACGCAGTGAGCTCGTGTCGATGTCACCGCACTGACGTTTCGTGGGGGTCGCAAGCTTCACGACCCAGCCGTTGCGCAGGATTCCCTCGTCACCGTTTGCCTGCATGTCGATCAGGCCGGGCAGGGTCAGGTACTGGAGTCCGTCGGTCTTGTCGGACGGCACCAGTGCGAACCACACCACTGCCTCGCCGAGCATGTCGGCCAGCAACACGCATGCGTTCGGGGTGACGAAGTCGGTGCAGGCCGCAACCGCGTCGTAGTCGTCGACCATCGTGCCCTCGGGAATCGTGAGCACGCGTTGATCATCGAGCAACAGCCGGAGTGCTCCCGATTTTGTGGTGCCCCCGTCCTGTGACCAACCGATGTCGGTGTTGACCGACACCACACTCGCCGTGAGGTCGATCTTGTGCAGCACATCGGTCGGCGTCAACACCGCGTCCCTGTTCAGTGTCGAGTAGACGCCACTCCCGAGGAAGACAGCCGCAACCGCAACACCGACTGCCACCGCAACCGACCGACGGTTCACAAAGAGACCGCCGACAACGCTTTCTCGGTGCGGCGCGCAATCTCTGACATCACCTCGTCGGTGTGGGCAAGCCCGACAAAGAGAGCCTCGTATGCACCCGGTGCCATGGCCACACCTGCCGACAACATCGCGTGGAACACCCTGGCGTACATCTTCTCGTCGGTCGTCTTTGCTTCGTCGAAGTTCGTGGGAGGCGCCGAGAGGGCATCACCGAAATGCATGCCCACGAGTGTCCCCACCACGGGGAACTGCGCGCGGATCCCGTGCGCCGAGCATGCGTCACGCAGCATCGCCGACAGTGCACGTGCCCGTGCAGAGAGTTCCATGTACACGTCTGCGGTCAACTCGTCGAGGGCGGCAAGACCTGCGGCCGTTGCGAGCGGATTGCCCGCCAGTGTTCCTGCGTGGAACACCGTGCCGAGAGGTGTGAGGTTCTCCATCACGTCGCGTCGGCCCCCGACAGCCCCGATGGGAAGACCACCGCCGATGACTTTCCCGAAACAGGTGAGGTCCGGTCGCACGTCGAACTTTGCCTGCGCACCGCCCGTGCCGAGACGGAACCCGGTGATCACTTCGTCGAACACCAGCAGCGCACCCACACGGTCGCATTCGGCACGCAAGCCCTCGAGAAAACCGGGCGCCGGGGCGACGACACCCATGTTCGCGGCAACAGGCTCGACGAACACGGCCGCGACGTCGTCGCCGAGAACCGGAACCACGTTGTACGGCAGCACCCACGTGTTTGCGACAGCCTCCTCGGGGACTCCCGCGGTTCCCGGCAGCCCGAGTGTCGCCAGGCCGCTTCCGCCTGCAGCCAGCAATGCGTCGGTTGCACCGTGGAAATTGCCGTTGAAGGTGACTATCCGCTTTCGGCCCGTCGCACCGCGGGCAAGACGCACGGCGGTGCTCGTCGCCTCGGTACCGCTGTTCATGAAACGGACACGTTCGCACGAGGGAACCCGTTCGCTGATCGCCTCTGCGAGTTTCATCTCGCGTGGCGTCGGTGCGCCGTAAGAAGTTCCGTCGCCCGCTGCGGCCCGTATCGCGGCAGTGACTCCGGGGTGGGCATGACCGAGGATGATCGCACCGTAACTCTGCACGAGGTCGAGCAACTCGTTGCCCTCGACATCCCACACGCGTGCTCCTTCTGCGCGCGACACGATGTACGGGGTGCCGCCCACCGACTTGAACGCACGGATCGATGAGTTGACGCCGCCGGGGATGACGCCCGCAGAACGGGTGAAGACCTCGAGATTCGAGGGCACACCGAGACCACGGCACACGGTGGGGGTGCAGCCCGCGGCACGGCAGGACTTCTCGTCACAGTACGGAATCGTCGACATGGCGACTCAGTCGGCCGGTCGCTCGGCGAACCAACGCGCGAGATACGTGAGGATGATGTCGGCACCGGCCCGCTTGATCGACGTGAGGTGTTCGAGTGCCACTGCGTCGTGGTCGATCCAGCCGTTCGCGGCAGCCGCCTTGATCATCGAGTACTCCCCGCTCACGTGGTACGCGGCAACGGGAACATCGACCGACGCACGGACCGCACCGATGACATCGAGATAGGAAAGTGCCGGCTTCACCATGACGATGTCGGCACCCTGTTCGATGTCCTCGAACACCTCGCGCATCGATTCGCGTGCGTTCCGCCAGTCTTGTTGGTAACCCTTGCGGTGACCACCGCCAGCGATCTGCACGTCGACCGCATCGCGGAACGGCCCGTACAGTGCCGACGCATACTTTGCCGAGTACGCCATGATCGCGACGTTCTGGAACCCGGCGTCGTCGAGTGCACCGCGGATCGCCGCGACCTGGCCGTCCATCATCCCGCTCGGTGCGACGACGTGTGCACCGGCACGTGCCTGCGCAACTGCTGCCCTGCAGTACACGGCGAGTGTCGCATCGTTGTCGACATCACCGTCGTCACCGACGATTCCGCAGTGTCCGTGCGACGTGTACTCGTCGACACACAGGTCGGCCATCAGCACGACGTCGTCGCCCACCGTGTCACGGAGCCTGCGCAACGCCACCTGTGCGATGCCGTTCGGGTCCCACGCACCGGAACCCTCGGGGTCCTTGTTCTGGGGAACACCGAACAGGATCACCGCCTTGATTCCGAGGTCACGCAGTTCGGTCACCTCTGCAACGAGTGAGTCGAGAGTGTGCTGCACCACGCCGGGAAGCGACGCGATCGGTTGGGGCTCGGTTGTGCCCTCTCTCACGAACAATGGTGCGACCAGGTCGGAGACGTGGAGGCGTGTCTCTGCAACCAGTTCGCGCATTGCGTGGGTGGTTCGCAGACGACGCGGGCGCGACACGGGAAAACTCACGCCTTGATGTTATTGGGCAGTCAGCCCCGCCAGTCGGGGAGAATTCCCGGTTCTGTCACTGAACGTGGTTCTCGAGCAGTCGTTCTGCAGTCTCGATCATCGATTCCAGTGTCTGGTCGGGGGCGACACCCATCACGTCGATGCCGAGAGCGGCGGCGACCTTGGCTGTCGACGGACCCATCGCCACGACAACCGAGGGTGTCGTCGTCGAGAACGCCTCGAACCAACCGGTCGCGGCGCTGCCCGATGCAAGCATCAACACGTCTGCAGTGAGGGCCGGCTGCTCGACGTCGGGGCTCGGTCTGAGGTGAACCGTCTGGTACGCAACGACGCGGGTCACGGTCCAACCCTTGAGCACGAGCGACTCGTGGAGAGAATCATCGGCAAGGTTGCCCTGCACGAGAAGAACCGTGCCCGACCCTGTCGGGAACTGTTCAGCAAGCACGTCAGAACGTGCCGGAAGCGCAACGAGTGACGGCGTCATGCCCAACGAACGGGCAGTCGCCTCGCCCACCACGGCCACCGACGGGAAACTCGCCGTGTCACCTGCGGCCCGTGCGGCAGACAAGAACGGTGCAACACGCTCGGCGCCGTTGGGTGACGTGATGACGATCCAGTCGAACTCGTGGAACCGCTGCAGAACCTCGTCGCGTTCACGACCCTCGTCGTCGGGTTCGGCAATCGCAATGAGCGGCACCTCGACAACCTCGGCACCCCGCGCCTCCAGCAGACGCCGGAACGATTCGTTCTGGGTGCGGGCCCGGGTGATGACCACGGCTCTGCCGCTCAACGGTGAGGCCATCTCAGTTGTTCCGCGACTCGAGCAACTGGGTGCACTCGACGGCCATCGCCGCACCGATCACCCTGTGGTCGTCGGTGCCGGAGATGTCGGTCTCGAGCTGCACGCACGATGTCGCGTCATCGTTGGCCATGAAAGCCCGGAACACCCCGTCTGTCGACAGGTGCGCGGCCACGGGAACGGAACACCCCGCACCGAGAACTCCGAGAAAAGCACGTTCTGCCTCGACCGCTCGACGGCTCGGGCCATGGTCGACCGCAGACAACAGCGTCCGTGTCACATCGTCATCGGCTCTGCACTCGACTGCCACCGAACCCTGACCCACCATCGGCACCGCAACGTCGAGGGCAAGCACATCGGCGACACGGTGTGTCATGTCGAGAATCTCGAGTGCAGCGACTGCCATCACGATTGCACCGCCCTCGGGAATCTTCGACAAGCGGGTCTGTATGTTGCCGCGCAGGTCGACAAAACGCAGGTCCGGCCGCACCTGGGCAAGCTGTGCCCTGCGCCTGACAGATCCGGTGGCCACCGTCGCCCCGTGCGCCAGACCCTCGAGCGTCGACCCGACCAGGGCATCGTTCGGCGTGCGGCGTTCGCCGACGGCGGCGATCACGAGACCGTCTGCCTGTTGCGACGGAACGTCTTTCGCCGAGTGCACCGCAACGTCGGCGGCCCCGTCGAGCACCGCGCGCTGTACTTCCTTCACGAAGACGCCCTGGCCCCCCATCTGGTGCAGAGGGGTCGACGCATTGAGATCGCCCTGCGTGTCGACGAACACGTACTCGACCACGAGACCCGGGTGTGCGGCGGCCAGAAGGTCTCCGATGTGCCCCGACTGCGCTCGCGCCTGTGCGCTCGAGCGCGTCGCGATCCTGAGTACGGCCATGGAACGGTTCTAGTCGAGATCGAACAGGTCGCGGACGGCCGCGGACAGCCGCTCGCCCTGCGGGGTTCCTGCGGCCTCGCGGAGACGCACCGACGGGGAGTGCAGCAGTTTGGCCACGATTCCGCGGGTGATCGACTCGACGACCTCGCGTTGCTCCTCGGTGAGGTCGGCCAGTCGGGTTCCGAAGCGCTCGAGTTCGGCAGAACGGATCTGTTCGACAACCTCGCGCAACTGGGCCACCAGGGGCGCAGCCTGTCGCTGTGCGTGGTCGAGCGTGAACCTCTCGACCTCGTGGGAGATGATGGTCTTCACCTGGTCGACCTCACCGGCGCGCTTGTTGATGCCACGCTCGGCCCACTGGCTGAGGTCATCGAGATCGCGCAGGGTGACGCCCGGAACCCCGGCCACCGCGGCGTCGACGTCGCGGGGCAGGGCGATGTCGACGAACAACAGCGGACCCGACGATTCGTTGCGTGTGCGCGTCACCATTGGCAGGTCGATGATCACGCTTCCCGAACCGGTGCACGCGACGACAACGTCGGCACGTGCGAGTTCGGACTCGAGGTCGTCGAACGGCGACACCCTTGCACCGACCTTCTCTGCGAGCGCCTCACCGCGTGACGCGGTGCGATTGACGACGGTCACGTTCGCGACACCCGCGCGCGAGAGCGAGGCAGCAACTCCCTCGCCCATCTCGCCCGCGCCGACAACGAGAACGCTCTTGCCGTCGAGCGAGCCGAGGATCTCCTCTGCCATCTCGACCGCGGCGTGCGACACCGATGCCGTCGAGCGACTGATGGCTGTCTCGGTGCGGGCGCGCTTGCCCACCTCGAGTGCATAACGGAAGAGAAGGTTCAACGTGTTCCGTGAGGCACCTTCTTCCATCGCCTGTTCCCATGCCGAACGCACCTGCCCGACAATCTCGGTCTCGCCGAGCACGGCAGAGTCGAGCCCCGCGGTGACCTCGAACAGATGCACGATGGCTTCGTCGTCGTGCTGGCTGTAGAGGTGCGGGGTTATCTGGTCGGCACTGATGCCGCTGGTCTCGCACAGGAAATCACGGATGTCGGCGTACGCGCCGTGGAACCGCTCGACCACCGCGTACACCTCGGTGCGGTTGCACGTCGACAACACCACGGCCTCGCGTATGTCGTTGCGCACGGTCAGGCTGTGCAGGGCCTTCGGCATCGACGAGTCGGAGATCGTGAGTTTCTCGAGAAGCGTGACCGGACTTGTCCGGTGGTTCACTCCGATGACGACGATCGACATGACGGCCTACGCGCTCACTGACCCGGATTGTTCGCCCGACGAGACTGCACGCAGCCCGTTCTTGCGCCGCTGCTCGTGGTAGCTGAGTATCTGCAGTTCGAGTGCAAGATCGACCTTGCGCACGTGCACACCGCGCGGCACCGACAGCACCGTGGGTGCAAAGTTCATGATCGACCCGACGCCCGCCCGCACCAGAGCGTCGGCGGCCTCCTGAGCCTGCGGCGCGGGCGTGGCGATGATGCCGATGCTGACCGAGCGCGACATCACGATCTGTGCAAGTTCGTCGGCGTGCTTCACGCGCACACCGCCGACGAGTGACCCGATCTTCGACTCGTCCTTGTCGACGACACCGACGACATGGAACCCACGTTCCGAGATTCCGGTGAAGTTGGCAAGTGCCTGGCCGAGATTGCCGGCACCGACGATGACCACCGGCCACGACTGGTTGAGACCGAGTTCCCGCTGGATCTGGTACGTGAGGAACGGAACGTCGTACCCGACCCCGCGAGTTCCGTAGGTGCCGAGATACGAGAGGTCCTTCCTGACCTTCGCGGCGTTGACTGCCGCGAGATCGGCGAGCTGTTCGCTCGAGATCTGGCTGGTTCCCTCGGCCGCCACATCACCGAGGATGCGCAGGTACACGGGCAGGCGTCCGAGTGCTGCCTCGGGAATCTTGCGGCGGGGGGAGTCCGACATCGCCCCCAACGCTATTGCTTCGTGCACGCATTCACGAACTCCGTGGGCGCAGCCCTAGCCTTCACTGGCGTGACCTTCAACACGGCACTCGCCGCGTCTTCCTCAATCGTGGCCATCGCCTTCGGCCTCAGCACCCTCGACCGCTGGCTCAGGCGCCGCAGACCGCACGAACTGGCCTGGACCATCGCCATGGCCCTGTTCGCGGTGGCGGCTCTCGCACTGTGGTGGGCAGAAGGGCGCGGCTGGAGCAACGGGTCCTTCAGGGTCTTTTTCGCCTTCGGGGCGATCGTGAACGTGCCATGGCTCGCGCTCGGCACCGTGTACCTGCTCGCGGGTCAACGCGCAGGCAATTCGACACTTCGCGCACTGCTCGTGTTCAGCGGGTTCGCCGTCGGTGTCGTGTTCACGGCGCCGTTGAACGGATCGCTCGACCCCGGCACCCTGCCGAAGGGAAGCGAACACTTCGACCCGCTCCCGCGGGTACTCGCCGCGGTCGGATCGTCGGTCCCTGCTCTCGTCATCTTCGGCGGTGCCGTGTGGTCGGCGTGGAGGGTGGTCAGGGGCAACAACCCCGCATTCACGAGCGCAGCCGTGCGTCAGGTCAGGTCGTCGCGCAGACTGGCGCTCGGCAACGTGTTCATTGCCCTCGGTGCCGCGGTGCTCTCCGGCAGCGGTTCACTCGCCGGGCGTCTCGGTGCCGACACGTCGTTCGGGGTCACACTCCTCGCCGGGATCGTGGTGCTGTTTGCAGGGTTCCTCGTGGCGAGCAATGCCACGACTTCGCCTAACGCAGTGCGTACCGCTGCACCTTCCCGCTGACGTTCTTCGGCAGGGCATCGACCAGGAGAACCTTCGACGGGCACTTGTAGCGTGCGAGTTTCGTGCGGCAGAAGTCGATGATCGCGTCCTCGTCGAGATGCACACCGTTTCGCGACACGACGTATGCGCGCACGGCCTCGCCTGTGTGGGGGTGCGCAGTGCCGATCACGGTCGCCTCGGTGATGTCCGGGTGTGATGTCAGCACACCCTCGACCTCGGCCGGGAACACGTTGAAGCCCGACACGATGATGAGGTCCTTTGCACGGTCGACCATGTAGATGTGGCCGGCATCGTCGACGACCGCGATGTCGCCGGTGCGCAGCCACCCGTCGGCAGTCATCACGCGCGAGGTCGCCTCGGTGTCGTCGAGGTACCCGGCAAAGATGTTCTCGCCACGGATCCAGATCTCGCCGCTGTCGCCCACCAGAACATCGTCTCCGTTCTCGTCGACAATGCGCAGTTCGACACCGGGCACGGGTCGACCGATCGACCCGGGGGTCCATTCCATGCCGATGGCGGTGGTGACCACCGGCGAGGCCTCGGTGAGTCCGTATCCCTCGAGAATCTGCAGTCCGAACCGCGCGGCAATGGAGTGGGCCACCTGTTCGGGAAGTTTCGACGCACCGGACAGCGCAAGCCGCACCGACGAGAACCCGTCGGCCGTCGGGTGGTCGAGCTGTGCGAGTGCCATCCACATGCTGGGTGCACCCGGCACGACCGTGACCTTGCGGTCGATGATGGTCTCCATTGTCGACACCGGGTCGAAACGTTGCACCAGCACGACCGTCGCTCCGCCCGACAGCGACAACCCGAGCACGACGTTCAGACCGAAGATGTGGAACAAGGGCAGCACACCGTAGACAACGTCGTGTGAGTCGATGTGCTCGGCGACGTTGGCCTGCTGGATGTTCGTCAGCAGGTTCTTGTGCGTCAGCACCGCCGCCTTGGGCGAACCGGCAGTGCCGCTCGTGAACATGTAGGCGGCCGGGTGTGCCGGTTCCACCTCGACGATCGGTGCGGGTTCGGCTTCGAGGAACTCGTCGATGGTGTGCGCTCCGTCGAGTTCGTGGCCCTCGGTCGCGATCACCACACGCACTGCCGACGTCGTCTGGGTCGGGATCTGCTTCCACATCGCGAATGCCGCGGGTTCGATCACGACGACGGTGGGCTTCACCGCCAGCATCTCCGATTCGATCTCGGGGGCGGGGCTCGTGGGGTTCAACGGCGCGACGACCGCACCGATTCCGAGTGATGCGAGGTACGACACCACGAAGTAGCGGCTGTTGCCGCACAACAACACGACGACGTCACCCTTGGTGACCCCGAGTCGCTGCAGTTCGCCGCGCATCGATGCAACCTGCGAACGCAGGGCCCCGTACGTGGTCGGTCGGCCACGGCTGATGAGTGCCACCGAGTCTCCCTGGTGGTCATCGATGATGTGAGACAGATTCATGAGTCCCCTAGTCGAGCATCAGAAGGTTCACGATGCCCGCGGCCATGATGATGCCGATCAGCAGGGCGATGGTGAGGGTGGTGGCAGGGCGCACGCGTAAGACCCTAGTGCTGTTGCCTCAGGGTCACGGGCGAGGTGGTGCCGCCGTCACCGGCAAAGACCAGAACAGCGTCCCCCGCGGCCAGGCGCAGGGCGTCGGCGGCCGATCCTCTGTCGACAGCGAGCGCGATCATGCCGTACGAATCGATCACGGCGCCGATTGCTCCCCCGTCGATCTCGGCAAAATGCGTCACCACCCGGGCGCTGCGCACGTCGTCTCCGATGACAAGACGCAGAACCGACCCGAGCCGGGCGAGTTCGTCGGGGCCGACGTTCAACTGGCAGTTCCCGTACGTGTCGACCCACGTGACCTCGCAGCGGACACCGTCTCCGTGCACCGGGTGCGACTCGTCGGTTGCGATCGGGACAAGACCGGGCATCACACTTGCGGTGTCGATCTCGATGCCCACCTGTTCGAGTGCGCCGCCGTTCGCGAGAAACGCAGCGACCGGGGCGAACACGTCACGGCCGGCGAAGGTGGTGCCGGGTGCACCGAGATGAAGTTCGGTGTTCGTCAGTTCGAATGCCCGGTCTGCCCCGCCGGCCATCGCGATTGCCGAGGCCAACAAACCGTTGTCAGGGCCGAGAAACACTCCCTGACCGCCCGCAACCTCGACGGCAATTGCCCGACGTGTCGACCCGACACCAGGGTCGACAATCGCCACGATGATCCCTGCCGGGACGTACTGCACGGCACGTGCGAGTGCGAGCGAACCCGCACGCACGTCGAACGGTGCAATGCCGTGGGTCAGATCGACAACGTTCGCATGCGGCGCGATGTCGGCGATCACGCTCTTCACCACGCCGACGAACTCGTCGTTCAAGCCGTAGTCGGTGAGCAACGAGATGTGCGGACGCATGCGGTCACGATATTGGTGCGGCACACGTTGCACTGAACGAAACACGGAAAACGAAAGGAGAAAACGAAAAGGGCCGGTGCCAACCCCCCGACGGCACCAGCCCTTTCGGCGCTGCTCATTTCTGAGCGCGACTCCCGGAGTCGGTTGCCCGTCTCCGGTGACCTGTGTCACAAACCATACACCGACCGTTGCGCAAAATCACAACTCGTCAGGGGGAATTGTCACGAGGGGGCGCGGCCCATCTCCTCGCTCCGGGCAGCAGCGGCACGCACCACTTTGTTCACGATTTCACGAAGTCCCGCCTCTTCGAACTGTGCGAGTCCGGCCGCCGTCGTGCCGTTCGGTGAGGTGACTTTCTCGCGCAACCGGGCCGGGCTGTCGTCGGATTCCGACAGCAGGATTCCGGCACCGCGGAACAACTGACGCACCAGTACATCGGCAACCTCGGCGGGCAGACCCTCACGTCGAGCGGCCGCCAGAAGCGACTCAGCCAGAAGAAAAACGTAGGCGGGTCCCGACCCGGCCACCGCCGTCACGGCGTCCATCTGGGACTCGGGCACGCGCACGACGACCCCCACCGACGTCAACAGGCTCTCGGCCCAGTCGAGGTCGCCCTCCCCGGCTGACCCGCCTGCACAGATCGCGGTCACGCCTTCTCCGACGAGTGCGGGGGTGTTGGGCATCGCCCGAACGACGGCACACGAGGGCCCGGCCGCGCGCTCGAGGGTCTGCACCGAGATGCCCGCGGCGATCGAGAGCAGCCGCGGCACACCGAGTGCGGCAACTTTCGTGCACACCCCGGCCACATCGCCGGGTTTCACCGCGACGAGTGCGCCGTCAGCCGCGACCACAACGTCGCTCGTGGCCACGCCGAACGACGCGGCCAGTTGATCCCTCTTCGTTGCGTCGATCTCAACGACACAGATCGTCGATGGATCCCAGCCGGCGTCGATGAGGCCACCGATGAGGGCAGAGCCCATGTTTCCACCGCCGATGACGACGAGACGCGCACGAGACATGTGAATCACACTAACCCTGGGCGCCGCGCGCAGAGACCGCAATTGAATTGTCGATTGTCGCCGGTGGGTGTCGGGGGTGCCAGGACGGAACCGACTTCCCCGACCGGCCCGCCTGGCGTGTGAATGTGCACCGCGAGTCTGACCGGGGGAAACCGTCAGTCGTTGAAGCGGCTTGCGAACCCGATCCGGATGATGACCGGGAAGACACGCTCGACAGTTGCGTACAGCGTGCCGATCACACGGTCGAGCTCGGGCTCGTCGACGAGACGCAACGGCAACTCACCGCGCAGGAAGATGGCGTCTTCCACACCGATCGAGAAGTGCGCGCCGACAAGTGACTCGTTGCGCCGGAGAACGTGTTCGTAGAGCATCTCGGCGTTCTCCTCCGGTGCCGGCATCACGTAGGTCTCGTACCGCAGGGTCCGCTGACCGAGAGTCAGCCACACGGTGGTGTACTCCTTCTCCTCGCCGCGCATTCGCACGTACCAACGGCGTTCGCCTATCTCGCCACGGTCGACAGCCACGATGGTGTCGTTTCTCTCCCTCATCGAGAGCAGCCACTGGGTGATGTGGCCTTCGAGGGAGTCGAGTTCGTGCGCGCCGAAGAGTTCGCTCATCGGGTCACTTGCACACGACGCGGTCGCGCGACGTGAGGTCGGCATACGCACGGCGCAGGCGCGCGGCTGCGAAGCTCCACGTGTACCCGCGGGCACGTTCGGCGGCCTGCACCGAAAGAGCTGCTGACAGGGCCGGGTCATCGAGAATGTTGGCGATGTGCCGGGCAAAGACGTCGGGCTGGCGGTCTGCCACGAGAAAGCCGGTGCGACCGTGTTCGACGATGGTGAGCAGACCGCCGACGGCGTTTGCCACCACCGGTGTCCCGCACGCCGCGGCCTCGAGCGCCACAAGACCGAAACTCTCGCTTCGACTGGGCACAAGCACCACGTCGGCGGCACGGTAGTAGGTCGACAGGATGTGGTGCGGCTGCGGTTCTACGAACCGCACCTGCGCGTCGAGGCCGTGCTGGGAGATCAACGAACGAACATGCGCGATCTCGCGCTCGCCCTCGGATCCGCTCGCGCCGCCCACGATGAGAAGTGTTGCGTTCTTGCGCCCGAGTGCGGCGAGCGACTTCACCGCGACGTCGGCACCCTTCAACGGCTGGATACGGCCGACGAACAACAGAACGGGGCCGTCGCCGAGATCGAGAGCCTTCCGTGCGCCCCGCTTGTCGCCGGGAGCAAAGAATGCATGCTCGACACCGGGCGCCACGATCTCGACCCGGCCGGGAGGGTTGCCGTACAACTCGATGAACTGGCGTTCTTCCTCTGTGCAACTCACGCAGATCGCATCGGAACACCCGATGACCTCGGTCTCGGCTTTCTCCCTGAGTTCCGACTCCGGGTCTCCGCCGAGGGCCTTGACCCGAGCGAAGGTGTGGAAGGTGCTGACGAGCGGCACATTGAGTTCGTGCTTGAGAGAATGACCGGAGAGACCGCTCAGCCAGTAGTTCGCGTGGATGAGGTCGGTGCCCCCGTTCGCGCGGACATGACGCAGCACACCGTCAGTGAACTCGGGAACGATGTCGATGAGGTTGTCCTTCGGCATGTCGACATCGCCTGCGGGAATGTGCACGACGCGGTGGTTCGGCTCGACGAGAATCTCGGCGGGCAGGTCATCGCGCCAGGCACGCGTGTAGGTGGTGCAGTCGACTCCTGCGTGCGCAAGACCCGACACGAGTTCGCGCACGTACACGTTCATTCCGCCACCGTCGCCGACACCGGGCTGGGCCAACGGCGACGTGTGGAGAGATAGAACTGCAACCCGACGCATGAGTTGTTCAACCTATCCAGCCGCGCCGTCATTCCCTTCAGCCGGGGACGACGCGGCCTCGTTGCTGGTCAGGAACGAGCGGTACACCGACAGAAGGCTCTGCTTCTGCTCGGGTGTGAGTTTCGTGTCGGAGGTGATCGCCTCGGGGACCGAACTGGTCTCCGGCGGAGTGCCGTCGAGAATCCCGGCGCGTACGTAGAGAGTCTCGGCAGAGATCTCGAGTGCGCGGGCGATCTGCTGCAGGATGTCAGCCGAGGGCCGCCTGATGCCGCGTTCGATCTGGGAGAGATACGGATTCGAGACCCCTGCCGCCCTCGCCAGGTCACGGATGCTCTTCTGCGCCGACTCGCGCTGCTGGCGAATGAACTCGCCCACGTCGTGGATGGCCTCGCCCGGACGCAACGCCATCTCGTCAGTTGTCCTTCACGACTGCACCCGCGCCGCCCTCTCGCACGCGCTGCACGAGTTCGGCGGTGAGCGCATCGATGCGTTCGAAGAGTTGGTGCCGTTGCTGCGATGACGATCTCTCGAACAACGAGAGCGCGTCCCCCAGTTCGTCGAGAGCGGAATCGTCGAGGGTCTCCATCGACTCGAACTGGAAATGTGCGCTCAGTTCGTCGAGTTCCTTCACCAACGGATGGTCGGCGGGCACGGTCGTCTCGCGGGGTGGCCGGGCACTGCCTCCTCCGTGCTGCTGGCCGAACACGTCGGCGAGTCGTTCGGCAAGTGACGCAACGGGTTGGTCGCTGCCGCTCTCGCGACGACGCTGCTCGTCGCGCACCAGGTCGAGTCGACCCTGCGCCAGACGTCGCACGAACGAGATGGCGTCTTCCTCGGCCTGCAGGGCGTTGCGTTCGGCGCGGATGTCGGCAACCGAACGTGGTGAGTCTGCTGTCATTGCATGCCTCCGGAGACAGGCGGGAGTACCGCCACCTCATCTTTGTCGCTGACGACGCTGGAGCGCGGAACCTCGTCGCCGTTGACCCACACCTTGCTCATCGCCAGCACCGACGCAAAAGCCGGACCGAACCGCTCGACCGCTGCGTCGAGAATCTCCTGCACGGTGCCCCCCTCGCACGTCGTCGTGCCGACCCCCGCTGCCTCGCGGGCCTGGGCGAAAAGTCGGAGGGTTGCCACGCACCCGATGGTATCGGTGACGAATTATCGAATTGTCCGTGCGGTCAGGACAGAACGACCGATGGCGAACCCGCTTCGCACTCACCGATCACCGTGAAACCGTTGTCCTCGAGGAACGCGACAACCCCCGGTGCAACCGAGGCCAGCAACCCGCCCGAGGTCTGGGGATCCATGCAGAGCGCAACAGACGCATCGTCGGCTGTTGCCTCGAGGTGACCGTCGACGTAGGCGCGGTTGCGCGGGTCGCCGCCGGTCCGGTGACCCGACTCGGCAAGAGCCCGCGCACCTCTATATAGAGGCACGCGCGAGGTGTCGATGCGCAGTCGCACGCCGGAACGGTCTGCAATCTCCCAGCCGTGGCCCGCAAGGCCGTACCCGGTGACATCGGTGACCGCATGCACCTGTGGTGCCCCGGTCGTCAACGCTTCGGCGGCGGCGCGGTTGAGTCTCTTCATACCCTCGACGACTCCGGCGATGTCGTCGGCGCTACCACCCGTGGTCACGAGTCCAGTGCCCACAGGTTTCGACAGCACGAGCACGTCACCGGGGCGGGCACCGCTCTTGCGGAAGATCTGCTGAGGGTGGACCACCCCCTGCACCGCGAGACCGAAGATCGGCTCGGGATTGCGGATCGTGTGGCCGCCCGCGACGGTTCCGCCGGCCGCCGACACGACATCAGAAGCAGCAGCAAAGATTGCCGCGATCGCCGAGGGAGGAAGATGCTCGGGGAACGCCGCGATGTTCACCGCCAGAACCACACGCCCGCCCATCGCGAACACGTCGCTGCATGCGTTGGCCGCAGCGATCGCGCCGAAGTCGTACGGGTCGTCGACCAACGGCGGGAAGAAGTCGGTGGTGCTCACGAGGGCGACATCGTCGGTGAGCCGGTACACCGCAGCATCATCGAACGGCGCGAGCCCGACGAGAAGTCCGTTGTCGAGACCCGCCGGAATCTCCTTCACGAAGTCGGCAAGCAATGATGCACCCCACTTGGCCGCACACCCGCCGCAACTCGTCCACTCGGTGAGCTTGATGTCGTCGGCACTGAAGGACATGTCGCCAAAACTACTAGTTTGAGACCGATGTCGACCGAGCCTGTTCGCCCACCGTCTGTCGATTCGGTCGCACGCGAACTTGCACGCACCCACAGCCTCCCGCACATGATCCTGGTCGACTGTGCGCGACGCGCAATCAACGAGTCGCCGGCATCTGCAACCGAGTTCGCTTCGTCTCTTGCGACGGAATTCTCGCGCCTGCTGCACACCGATGTGGTGAACGCAACCGGAGTGCTGTTGCACTCGAACCTCGGCCGGGCGCCGCTGCCCGTTCTGCCTGCCCGTCGTGCGAACAACGTGGAGTTCGACATGGACACGGGCGAACGTGGCTCGCGTCAGCATGCGGTGTCACGCCTGGTGTCGCTTCTCACCGGCGCAGAGTCGGCGATCGTGGTCAACAACAACGCTGCTGCGCTCGTTCTGGTGCTGACCGCTCTGGCCCACGATCGTGATGTCGTGGTGTCGAGGGGCGAAAGCGTCGAGATAGGTGGCGGCTTCCGTATTCCCGACGTGATGGAACAATCAGGTGCGCGGCTCGTCGATGTCGGCACCACCAACCGGACACGTCTGCGCGACTACGAAAAGGCCGTCGACTCGAAACGCAACGATGTCGCCCTGTTGATGAAGATCCACCCGTCGAACTTCTCCGTCGAAGGGTTCACCGAGAGCGTCACCGTGAAGGAGCTCGCAGGTGCGGGGGCGCCCGTGGTGGCCGACATCGGCTCGGGTCTGCTCGACAGTGCGTGCCCGTGGTTGCACGAGGTTCTCGAGACGGTTCCCGCGTGGCTCGCTCGCGAACCGGCCGCCAGACAGTCTCTTGCGGACGGCGCCGCCCTGGTCACTTTCAGCGGCGACAAACTGCTCGGTGGGCCACAGTGCGGCATCATCGCCGGCCGCGCAGACATGGTGAAGCGCTGTGCCGACCACCCGCTCATGCGCGCCCTCCGGCCGTCTGCACACACACTGATGTGGCTGCAGACGACGCTTCTTTCGTACTGCAACCGAACTGCGTGCGACGACATCCCGTTCTGGAACATGCTCGCGCAACCGTTGGAGTCCCTGCGCGACAGGGCGACGCGAGTTGTCGAATCGGCGGGCGTCGGCACTGTGACCGAGGTGGCCTCACTGGCCGGTGCAGGGTCTGCGCCGGGAAGTTCCATCGCATCGTTCGGCATAGAACTGACCGGCGATGTCCGTGGGGTGCTGCGCAGTCATTCGGTTCCTGTGATTGCCCGCTCCAACTCCGGCAACACGTTTCTCGACATGCGGACCGTGCATCCTGACGACGACCAGACGGTCGTCGAGGCACTGCGGCTCGTGCCCCGACGATGACGGTCATCGCAACTGCGGGCCATGTCGACCACGGCAAGTCGTCCCTGGTCCGCGCGCTGACGGGCATCGAACCCGATCGCCTGGCCGAGGAACAGCGCACAGGGATGACCATCGACCTCGGCTTCGCCCACATGACCACCGCGTCGGGTGCCGTGCTCAGTTTCATCGACGTTCCCGGGCACACCGATTTCATCCGAACGATGATCTCGGGGGTCAGCGGTGTCGACGTTGCTCTCCTCGTCGTCGATGCCGGGGAGGGCTGGAAACCCCAGACCGAGGAACACCTCGGGATTCTCGAGGTTCTCGGGGTGAAGACGGGCGTCGTCGCTCTCACGAAGTGCGACCGCGTCGATGCTGCGACCCTCGTGCAGCGACACGACGAGACTGTCGCGCGTCTGGCAGCAAGCCCCATCGGGTGGTCGGGTGTCGTCCGCACGTCGGCCGCCACCGGTGAGGGTCTCGACGAACTGGTCTCAGCACTCACAGATCTCACCGCACGGGCCCCACACCCGGATGCCCTCGGTGCGCCACGTCTCTTTGTCGACCGGGTGTTCACCATCAAGGGTTCGGGCACGGTCGTCACGGGAACCCTCGACTCGGCCGGGCTCGCGGTGAACGACACTCTCGTGGTGGCGCGCACCCGACGCGAGGTGCGCATCCGTTCGCTGCAGACACACGGTGCCGGTGTCACTGAGTGCCCGCCGGGGTCGCGCTGTGCCGCCAACCTCGTCGGCGACGGCACGGCAGACATCGTGCGGGGTGATGCACTGGTCAGGCCCGGCTCGTGGTTCACCACCGATGTGTTCGACGCGCGCATCACCACTCTTGCCCGCCTGCGGCAGCCACTGACACACCGTGGAAGCTTCACCGTGCACGTCGGCTCGCACTTCCAGTCGGCAACCGTGCGCATCATCGGGGCCGACTCGATCGGTGCGGCAGACAACGGTCGTGTGCGTGTGCGCTTCCGCGTTCCCCTGCCTCTGCGGCCTGCCGACCGGTTCTTGTTGCGCGACACGGGCACGAACACCACCGTCGGCGGTGGCGTCGTGCTCGATGTCGACCCTGTCACCCGTCTGTCACGCGCCGACCCCGACGGCACGGTGCACTCGATCATGGCGGGGCGTGGTTTTGTCACTCTGCACGAAGCAGAACTGCTCACGGGCCGGCGTCTCGAACCGGTCGTTGCGAAGTGGTACGCCAACGACGACGTGGTGGAGGCCGCACGCGCCGAACTCATGTCGCGCATCTCGTCGACATCGGAGATCGCCCTTGCCGGGCTGCACGACCACGAACGCGACCTCGTCGCAGGTCTGCCGGGGGTCGTTGTCGACGGAGACGTCGCCCGACTGGGCGCGGGCCCGTCGGTGGGTTCCCACCCGCTCCTCGACGAGATCAGGTCGTGGGGAATCACCGGCCCTGCTTCTGCGTCACTCGACCGGAACGTGATGAGACAGCTCGTGCAGAAGGGTCTCGTCTTCGAGCACGATTCGGTTGCGTTCCACGTCGACACCCTGAACGATCAGCGCGGCAGTCTCGCAAGACTGTGGGCAGACCACCCCGACGGCTTTCTGGTGTCGCACCTGCGCGAGACCCTCGGCATCACGCGCAAGCACGCGGTCCCGCTCGCCGAATGCCTCGACAAGGTCGGCCTCACCCGCCGGGTCGGCGACGTACGGGTTCCCGGACGCAGGTGGTGAGTCGTCACGGGTCGTGATGGCGGAGGCGGACGGGAATCGAACCCGCCGAACGGGGTTCGCCCGTTCCAACTGTGTTGAAGACAGTGAAGCCCACCAGGTACTCGTACGCCCCCGCCATGAGGGTACCGTTCTCGCATGGAACGCACCGCACCTCGCCCGCCGCACGGTCCTGGCCTGCCGGACGGTCTTGTCGTCATCGTGAAACGCGAATGCGCCACCTGCCAGATGGTCGAACCGGTTCTCGCCGCCATTGCCGCAAGTGGTCAGCCACTCACGGTGTACACGCAGGACGACCCCGGGTTTCCCGCGTCGGTACGGCCGGTGCACGACCACGACCTCGCCGTGTCGTGGCACAACGACATCGACACGGTTCCCACCGTGCTGAGAATCGAGAACGGAAGAGAGACCGGTCGCACGTTCGGATGGTCGAAGAGCGAGTGGCGGACCATCACCGGGATCACGTCACTCGGTGACGATCTTCCCGACATGCGTCCCGGTTGCGGTTCGATGAGCGTCGACCCCGACCGTGTCGATGCACTCCGTGCCAGGTTCACCGACTCTCCCGTCAAGGCGCGCACCGTCGAGTTCTCCGAAGCCGAGGACGAGTTCGAGGCAATGTACGCACGCGGCTGGACCGACGGCTACCCCGTGGTTCCACCGACGCGCGAACGGGTGCTCAGGATGCTGACCGGAACTTCGCGCGACCCGCAGGATGTCGTTGCGTTGTGCCCTCCCGACCTCGTGGAACTCACTGTCGAAAAGATCGCCATCAACGCGGTGATGGCGGGATGCCTGCCCGAATACCTGCCGTGGGTCATCGCCGCGCTCGAGGCCGTGTGCAACGACGAGTTCAACATGCACGGCGTGCTCGCGACCACCATGCCGGTGGGCCCGGTGATCGTGTGCAACGGACCGGGCACCAGGGCCATCGGAATGAACTCGGGCATCAACGTGTTCGGCCAGGGGAACCGCGCGAACAACACGATCGGCCGTGCAGTGCAGCTGACCGTGCGCAACGTCGGCGGCGGGCGGCCCGGAGAGGTCGACCGCGCGACACACGGCAACCCCGGGAAGATCTCGTTCTGTTTCGCCGAGGACGAGGAACGCTCGCCCTTCACGCCTCTCTCCGTCGAACGCGGCATCGATCCGGGTGTCGATGCGGTCACGGTGTTCGCAGGCGAGGGACCCCGGTGCATCGTCGACCAACTGGCCCGCACCGCCGACGAACTCGTGAACACCTATGTTGCGTGCCTGTACGCGGTTCATCACCCGAAACTCGTCCTCGGGTTCGACGCGATTCTCACGGTGAGCCCAGACCACGGCCGCCTCTTCGCCGACGCCGGGTGGACACGGGAGAAACTCGTCGAGGAGATCACGGCCAGGTCGATGCGACCGGGCTCAGAACTCGTGCGCGGTGCAGGGCAGATGGCAGAGGGAATCCCCCTGCATCTCGAGTCGGCAACACTCCCGAAGTTCCGCCCCGGTGGGCTGCTGGTCACCTTTGCCGGTGGAGGTGCCGGGTTGTTCTCCTCGGTGGTGGCCGGATGGGCGAACGGTCAGGTCGGCAGCAACCCCGTCACTCGGGTTGTGAACCGCTGAGCCGCACCCGTGACATACTGACACCAATGGCTTCCGTCACCATTCTTGACCCGACCAACGAGTCGAAGCCCGCGACACGCGAGCTGCTTGCGCGTCCTGCGAGCATCGATGGGCACACGATCGGTCTTCTCGACATCTCGAAGCCGCGCGGCAACGTGTTCCTCGATCGTCTCGAGACCAAACTCGTGGAACGCGGGGCGAAGGTGCTGCGGTTCTCGAAGCCCACGTTCACCAAACCCGCACCAGTCGACCTGCGTCACGAGATTGCAACCCAGTGCACGCTGGTGATCGAGGCGCTCGCTGATTGAGGCAGCTGCACGACGTGCAGTGTGCACGACATCGCAGATCTTGAGCTTCGCGGGGTGCCCGGGGTGTTCGTTGCCTCGGAAGAGTTCGTGACGGCAGCCGAGGCACAGTCGAACGCGCTCGGTTTCCCCACCATCCGTCGCGTGTTCACGTCGCACCCGATACAGGACCGCACCGACGACGAGATGCGCGCGCTCGCTGATTCCGTCTTCGAGCAGGTCCTCGCCGCCATCACTGCTTAGTCGGGTCGCACAACGCCCGGCACGGCACCGCACGGACGACGAATCGGGCCCGGTCACTAGAATGGAACAGTGACCACGGCAACCAGAATCCTCATGTTGCGTCACGGACAGAGCGAGTGGAACGCAATGGGTCGGTGGCAGGGCCAGGCCGACATCGAACTCACCGACCTCGGGTACGAGCAGGCCCGTCGCGCCGCGGAAAAACTCGGGATGTTCGACGCGGTCGTCTCGAGCGACCTGCGCCGGGCGCACATCACGGCCTCGATCATCGCGAACGGTCTCGGCATCGGCATGTTGCCCCCCGACGAGAGGCTGCGCGAGACCGATGTCGGTGAGTGGCAGGGTCTCACGCACACCCAGATCGAACGCGACTGGCCCGGGTATCTCGATGCCCACAGGAGGCCGCCCGGTTTCGAGACCGACGAATCGATTGTCACCCGCGTGTCGGCCGCACTCTTCGACCTGGCATCACAGTTCGGGGGCAGCGAGGTGCTGTGCATCGCCCACGCCGGCATCATCCGCGTGATGCGACGGGCCCACCGCGTTCCCGACACCCGCATCGCCAATCTGGGTGGCTGTCACTTCACGGTCACCACGGGCGACGCAGCCCGCATCGAGATCGGCGACGTCGTCGACCTGTTCGAACACGGCGAACTCGGCGAAGAACTGTAGACGTGTTCTCCCGCTGGCTCGACCACACCTATGCACCGGTGGTGCGTGCGAACGTCAACCGACTCGTGTGGGGGCGTCTCGTGTCGAACGCGTGCTACCGCTTCGCCCCGCCCTTCATCGCCGTGATTGCCCGCGGCCTCGACGTGTCGGTGGCCGAGATCGGCATCGCCTTCACCATCGGTGAGTTCGCCGGTTTGCTCTCTCCGGTCATCGGTCGTTATGTCGACCGAGCGAACCGACTTGTCTCGATGACGCTCGGTCTCGGGCTCATCGTCACCGCAGTGGTGCTGGCCGCCGCATCGACGAACCTCGCGATGTTCTCGGTGGCCATGTTCATGCTGAGTGCCTCGAAGGTGCTCTTCGACACGTCGCTCATCGTCTGGGTGAACGACCATGTCCCCTACGAACGCCGTGGGCGCATCGTGGGCATCATCGAGACATCGTGGGCGCTCTCTTTGTTCATCGGTGTCGCGCTGATGGGCATCGCCACTGCACTCGTGTCGTGGCGACTCGGGTTTCTCGTGGGGGCCGTGGCTCTCGTCGTCAGCGGCGCATTGATCACCGTTGGTCTGCCCAGAGACGACGCACACGCACCGGAACACCCGCACGGCAAAGGGAAGGTGCCGGCGCGGGCATGGCTGATCTTCTCGTCATCGTTCCTGCTGATGGGGGCCAGTCAGTGCGTCAGCATCACGTTCGGGCCGTGGTTCGAGGACGAGTTCGGGTTCAGCAGTGCAGGGTTGATCGCGATCGTGGTCGTGCTGGGCATCTTCGAGTTGGTGTCGAGTGTCGGCAGCAGCCGGGTCACCGACGTCTGGGGGAAAGAAGTCAGTGTCCGACGCGGGGTTCTGCTGATGGTCGCATCCGGGGCGGCGATGTGTCTCGGCGCCACCTCGGTGGGTGTGGCGGTGCCGATGCTGGTGTTGTTCATCACCGGTTTCGAGTTCGCGCTCGTGAGCATGCTGCCGCTCGCGGCGAATCTCGTGCCCACAGCCGGGGGCATCGGCCTCGGTCTCACCGTGGGGGCCGGCACCTGCGGGCGTGCAATCTTCAGTTCGGTCGCGACACGGCTCTACGACTCGACCGGACCGGTCGGACCAGCAGTCACCGCGACGGCACTCGCCGCAGTCACGGCGGTGGTGATCACTGCCTACGCGAGGTCTGCCCGGTAACCGTTGGTGATCGGCATGCGGCGGTCCTTCCCGAATGCCTTTGTCGACACGCGCACTCCCGGTGCACATTGGCGGCGCTTGTACTCGTTGATGTCGACCAGACGTGCGATGCGCTTCACGACATGTTCGTCGAACCCTCGGGCAACGATGTCGTGCACACCCATGTCGTCGTCGATGTAGTGGCGGAGAATCGGGTCGAGCACCTCGTACGGAGGGAGACTCTGGTCGTCACGTTGGTCGGGTCGCAGTTCGGCCGACGGCGGCTTCGTGAGCACACTCTCGGGGATGATCTCGCGGCCCGCACGCTCGTTGATGCGGCGCGACAACGCAAACACCTGCGTCTTGAACACGTCCTTGATCACGGCGTACCCGCCGGCAGAGTCGCCGTAGATGGTGAAGTAGCCGACAGCCATCTCGCTCTTGTTGCCGGTGGTCAGCACCATCCACCCGAACTTGTTGCTGAGTGCCATCAATGTGGTGCCCCTGCAACGGCTCTGGAGATTCTCCTCGGTGAGGTCGGCATCGCGACCGGAGAACGACGGCTGCAACATGTCGAGATACGCCTGGAACGACGGTTCGATCGACACCACACGGTGGTCGATGCCGAGCGCGGTTGCCAGTGCCGCCGCATCGTCGAGAGAACCCCTGCTCGAATAGCGCGACGGCATCGCGACACCGTGCACATGGTCGCTGCCGAGCGCGTCGACGGCGATCGCGGCGACGATCGACGAGTCGATCCCGCCCGACAGACCGATGACGACGTCGGAGAATCCGTTCTTCTTCACGTAGTCGCGGGTACCGAGCACGAGTGCCCGGTGCACACGGTCGAGATCCGATTCGAACCCGCACACTGAGCCGCCGGCAATCGTTCCGTCGACGCCGACGTCGACCACCGCGAAGTCGGACTCGAACGACACCAGCCGGCAGCCAACCGTGCCGTCGGCCGCGACGACCACACTCGATCCCTCGAACACCAATTCGTCCTGGCCTCCGACCTGGTTGACATAGACAATCGGACAACCCGTCTCGCGTGCGCGCTCCCCGAGCATCTGTTCGCGTTCCTCGTGCTTCCCCTGATGGAACGGCGAACCATTCAGGTTCAGCAGCACGCGCGCACCGTGGTCTGCCTGTGCCTTCACCGGCCCGTTCGCGAACCAGATGTCCTCGCACACTGACACGCCCACCGACACCCCGTTGACCGTGAAGATGCCCGCGGAAGTTCCGCCGACCGTCGCCGGCCCGGGCTCGAAGTAACGATCCTCGTCGAACACCGAGTAGTTCGGGAGCAGTTGCTTGCGGTACACCCCGGTGATTGCTCCGTTGCTGCACAGCGCGACGGAATTGTGCAGCACACCGTTGTTCTCCTCGACGAAACCGACAACAGCCACGCACCCGCCGGTTGCGGCGGCAATGCGTTCGACCGACAGGCGGTTCTGCGCGACGAACGAACTCTTCAGCAGCAGATCCTCCGGTGGGTAGCCGGTGACAGTCAGCTCCGGGTACACGACGACATGGCAACCCGCCTGCTCTGCCCGTCGGTAATCGGCCAGAACGAGGGCCTCGTTGCCGACAAGGTCTCCGACGGTGGGATTCAGCTGCGACAACGCCACACGGAGTCCTGTGGACAACTGCGGGGGCAAACTCTCGGGCACGCTCTGAGGCTAACGAGCAGACCCGTTTCCCCCTTGTCGAACAAGGGTTGCCCGCCCCACCCGACCCGTTTCACACAGCGTTCACATTCGGGAAAAGGGAAAGAAACCGCGGGCTGACATCATTACGGGGCAGAAACAACGGGATTTCCCCCCTCAGACAAAGGAACCGCAATGCCCATTCAGGCCGAATACATCTGGATCGACGGTACGCAGCCCACTCCGCTGCTTCGCTCGAAGACAAAGGTCATCCCCGATTTCGCCGGTGCAATCGGCGACATGCCGATGGATGAGTGGGGTTTCGACGGTTCGTCGACCGAGCAGGCAACCGGCGAGTCGTCAGACTGCATCCTTCGTCCCGTGTTCCACTGTCAGGACCCCATCCGCGGCGGCAAGAACGTGCTCGTGATGTGCGACGTTCTTCTCGCAAAGACCGGTGAGCCGCACCCGTCGAACACGCGCGCAGCCTGTGCTGCAGCCGCAGCGAAGTTCAAGGACCAGGAGATGTGGTACGGCATCGAGCAGGAGTACACCATGCTCCGTCTCGACGGCACCCCGTACGGTTTCCCCGTGGGCGGCTACCCCAAGCCGCAGGGTCCGTACTACTGCGGCGTCGGCGCAGGTCGCGTCGTCGGTCGTCAGATCATCGAGGAGCACACACAGGCATGCATCGATGCGGGTCTGCGCATCTCGGGAACCAACGCAGAAGTGATGCCCGGCCAGTGGGAGTTCCAGATCGGACCCGCTGACGCGCTCACCGTGTCAGACCACATGTACGTCGCACGTTGGCTGCTGCACCGCATCGCCGAGGATCACGACGTCGTCATCTCGTTCGACGCAAAGCCCGAGAAGGGTGACTGGAACGGTGCGGGTGCACACACCAACTTCTCCACCCGCGCGATGCGCGAGAGCTACGACGCGATCATCGCGGCATGCGAGAAGCTCGGCACCCGCGTTCTCGAGCACGTCGAGAACTACGGCCACGACATCCAGAGCCGCCTCACCGGCAAGCACGAGACCGCCCCGTGGAACAAGTACTCGTACGGCGTCTCGAACCGCGGCGCATCGGTGCGAATCCCGTGGCAGGTCGAGCGCGACAAGCGCGGCTACGCAGAGGACCGTCGTCCGAACGCGAACTGCGATCCCTACACCGTCACTCGTCTCATTCTCGAGACGGTCTGCGGCTGACGCACAACCCCACAACTTTCAAGGGACGGGGGGCCGAAAGGCCCCCCGTTTCGCATTACAGGTAGCCCATTGCCCCTCATCGGGGCAGACTGAAGAGGTGAGCGACATGCTTGACCAACACCGCGACTACGTGCTGCGGACCGTCGAAGAACGGGGTGTGCGGCTCGTGCGCCTGTGGTTCACCGACGTTCTCGGCACGCTCAAGAGTTTCGCCATCAGCCCGGCAGAGCTCGAGAACGCACTGAACGACGGCATGACCTTCGACGGGTCGTCCATCGACGGGTACTCGCGCACCGAGGAGTCTGACGTGCTTGCGATTCCCGATCCGAACACCTTCGAGGTGCTGCCCTGGGTCGACTCCAAGTCCGCCGAGGCGCGCGTGTTCTGCGACATCTACAACCTCGACGGCACCACCTTCGGCGGTGACCCCCGCCAGGTGCTGCGTCGCAATCTCGATGCTGCGCGGGCCGACGGCTACGAGTTTCTCCTCGCACCGGACATCGAGTACTTCTACTTCGCGCCACCGAAGGCCGGTGAGCCCCTGCAGCCGCTCGACGAAGGCGGCTTCTTCGATCTCACGACGACCGATGTCGCATCGTCGTTGCGCAAGGAGACGATCCGCACGCTCGAGACCATGGGTATCCCTGTCGAGTACTCGTTCCACGAAGACGCACCGAGCCAGCAGGAGATCGACCTGCGCCACACCGATGCGCTGTCGATGGCCGACTCGGTGATGACATTCCGCATGATCGTGAAGGAACTCGCGGCCATGCACAACGTGCATGCCACTTTCATGCCGAAACCTCTCGAGGGAGTGCAGGGGTCGGGAATGCACCTGCACCTGTCGCTCTTCAAGGGCGACAACAACGCCTTCTACTCGGCTGACGACGAGAACTTCCTCTCGAGCGACGCGAAAGCGTTCATGGCGGGGCTGTTGCGTCATGCGGCAGAGATCACCGCCATCACGAACCAAACGGTGAACTCGTACAAACGTCTGGTGCCCGGCTTCGAGGCGCCTGTCCACATCTCGTGGGCGCGCAACAACCGAAGCGGTCTCGTCCGCGTGCCGATCCCGAAGCGAGGCAACCCGAGCGCAACACGCCTCGAGTACCGGTCGCCCGACCCGGCGTGCAACCCCTATCTCGCGTTCTCGGTGATCCTTGCGGCCGGCATGAAGGGCATCCGCGAGGGCTACGAACTGCCGCCAGAGGCCGGCGCGAACCTCTTCCAGATGAGCGATGCAGATCTCGCCAAGATGGGCATCAACCAGTTGCCACAGTCGTTGTCTGACGCCCTGAAGATCATGGAGTCGTCAGAACTGGTGGCAGAGGCACTCGGTGAGCACATCTTCGACTGGTTCCTGCGCAACAAACGACACGAGTGGATGGGCTACAAGACCCAGGTCACGCCCTACGAGATCAACCGATACCTGAAGTCGTTGTGACCGAACCATGACCGCGCCCGACATGATCGTTGTGTTCCCCGGAACCGTGACACCGGATCTGGCGCGCACCCTCGACCTCGGCGGGTACAGATGGAAAGCCGTGTCGGGTGCCGACGAGGCAGGCAAGATCGAGCCGCAGCACGGCTGGATGGGCGCCATCATCGCCTGCGACGATGATCCCGAGTCTGCGTGGGCGTTTGCGCGTGCACTGCGCAAACGCGACAACCCGGTGAACTCGGTGCTGCTGCTTCTCTCGGGTGCACAACTCGGCGACCTCGAACTGCGCGACGACCTGTTCGACGACTTCTGCCTCACACCGTTCCATCCGCGCGAGCTGGAGGCACGGTTGCGGCATCTGTTCTCTGCCGTCGACGGTGGTTCGCGGCCCGAACTCGTCGAACACTCCGGACTCGTGTTGAACCTCGAGACCTACCAGGCGTCGTTCAACGGTCGCCCCCTCGATCTCACCTTCATGGAGTACGAGCTGCTGAAGTTCCTCGCACAGAACCCGGGCAAGGTGTTCACGCGTGAGATGTTGCTGTCACGGGTGTGGGGGTACGAGTACTACGGCGGTGCGAGAACCGTCGATGTTCACGTGCGACGTCTGCGCGCAAAACTGGGCGAGGAACACGCGAACCTGATCCAGACGGTTCGCTCGGTGGGCTACCGATTCGGTCAGGGCCGCTGGGGCGCCT
>CAYRUT010000023.1:0-1504 GCA_964427545.1 uncultured Bifidobacterium sp.
ACATGCGCACTGCATCGTTGGAAGACCGCATCGTGTACCACGACTCGTGCTACCTGGGTCGCCACAACGACGTGTACATGGCACCCCGCAAGGTTGTCGGTTCGATCAAGGGTCTGCAGATCGTCGAGATGCCGCGCAACGGCACCAAGGGAATGTGCTGCGGCGCCGGTGGTGCACGCATGTGGATGGAAGAGTCGATCGGCGTGAAGGTGAACGACGAGCGTGCACAGGAGGCGATCAGCACCGGTGCCGGTCGCGTCGCAACCGCGTGTCCGTTCTGCTACATCATGCTCGACGACGGCGTGAAGGCTGCCGGGGCTGAAGAAGACCAGGTGAAGGTCGCCGACATCGCGATCCATGTTCTCGAGGCACTCGAGAACGGTGAGCGGTCGATCGCCCTCAACGAGTCTCCCCTGGCCGCAAGCCCGGGCGAATAGCAGTCGCAACTGCCGCAATGGCGCCGCCACGGACTGCGACGGCGTGCTTAATATGACCCAATGACACGGGGGCGTCACCGCGCAACTTTCTTGATGCTTGTGTGTCTGGCGACGTCGTCGATGGTCGTTATCACAGGTTCGGCCCCGCCACCCGCAGATGCTGCGACCAAGAAAGCACCCTCTCTGAAGTGGCTGGTGCCCTCGATGCAGCCGTCACGCAGTTACAGGTTGTCGTCATTGGTGTCGACGAATTCGAGTGGTCGAAAGACATGGAGAGCCACGGGGTCGTGCAGTGTGACGTCGACTTTCGTGAAGACAAAAAGCTCGGGCACATGTCGTGTCACCGTCTCGGTGGCATCGACCGCTCGCCACCGCGCAGTGACATCGACACGATCGTTCTCTCTCAAGACTGCAGTCACCACCGCAACCACCACCCCGACCACAGTTCCACCCACCACCACCTCAACCACAACAACAGTGCCCCCCACGACAACCACAACGACGACGACCACAACCACGACAACCACAACGACGGTTCCGGTCGACCCCGCCCAGGCCGCGACCGCCACCCAGAGCGCAACGTTCCCAGAACGTGGATGCCTGCACTCCCAACTCGGAGATGTCGAGTACGACAAGGTCATCGGTGGCTTTGCCAACAATTCGCATCGCGCCGCGCTCGGCAACTGCCTTGCGGTCTTCGGTGCGCCAGCACCGGCGACGGTACCGGTCGGGTCGGCGGCAGCCCTCGCAGTCGCGAGATCACGGAACCACTACGACTCGATGCCCACGACAACAACCGATCGCTTCAACATCGTGGTCAACCCCGCAACGCCCGCCTGGCTCGAGACCAAGTTGCGTGCGGCGATTCTCGGTACGGCCCGCTTCTACGGCGACGTGAGACTGCCGAGCGTCGACATCATCATCGGCACCAACGACGAATGGACCGCTGAGGAAATCGCGTTGTACCTGTACGGCTCTCGCAGCACCAATATCCAACAGGCGCGCATTTGGGCGCAATTCTGCACTGCACCCGACACCCACGACAACATGTCGGGCTGTGCTCTCGC
>CAYRUT010000023.1:1604-23748 GCA_964427545.1 uncultured Bifidobacterium sp.
GTCAGTCAACGTTCTTCGGGGCTGTCATTGCCGACATCATCGGCCAGGACCGCTACCGCGACCCGTTCGACCAGTACAGAGGCGCGATGTCGCCCACGATGAACCCCGACATGGCCCACTACTTGTGGGTCAACTACCCGACCGACTTTTGGCGTGGCGGAGATGCAGGCTACTTCGACCCCCGGTACTACGTGACTGGCCTCGGCACGGAACTGATGGTTGCCCAGTTCGGGGTCACCAAGACCCTCGCCTTTCAGAAAGCAATCAATTTCCGCTACTGGTACGACTCGGCCAACACCTGCTATGCGGACCCGTGCCCCAGCACTGTTGCACTGGTGAACCGCCAGGCAACCGAGTTCCAGCAGATCTTCGGTGTCAGCATCGGCACATGGATGACTGCAGCCCGCGAGTACATCTCGCGTCGTCACGCCGGGCAGTACCCGTCGCTCGCTGACGTCGGGCTCACGATGGTGCCGTGACCTAGTCGCCCAGTGTCACGCGCAGAAGATCGTGCCCGACGGTGATGCGACCCGTGTAACCGCCCTCACGTACGTCGTTCTCGAACTTCATTGCATCCTCATCGTCCTTGGGCTGTGGAATCAGATGCGTGAGCACAAGATGCTTCACACCGCGCTTCTCGGCGAACTCACCGATCGCCACCGAATCGGCGTGGTAGTCGAAAATCGTCTCGAACACCGTTCCTTTGATGGCATTCTCCATTGCCCTCTTGCGGCATGCCTCGTGCACCAACACGTCGCACCCCTCGCCCATGGCAAACACCTCGTCGCACGCACGAGTGTCACCCGAGACCACCACCACGCCGGCTGGTGTCGTGACCCGGTAGGCCACCGCACCTTCCACCGGTTCGTGGTGAACCGCGACAGCGTCGACGGTGACTGCGTTGTCGGCACTGCGCCACACCTCGACAGGCGAGTACGACGGGGCGAACGACCGCGCATCGAAACGTGGGTCGGGCGCGCCTGTGTGTTCGCGCCGGATGTGGATGTCGTCATCGAAGGGTTCCATCATGCGCTGCACGAACCGCGAGGCCGACCCTTCGGGTGCGATGACCTGCAGCGGTGCTGTCTTCTTCATCTGTTGCTGCACCCAGTGGGTGATCACCACATCGGGCAGGTCGATGACATGGTCGCTGTGGTAGTGCGTCACGAACACTGCGGTGATGTCGGTGGGGCTGATGCCCGCCTCGATGATTCGCAGAACCGTCGCGCGTCCGGCATCGAACTGAAGGACGGTGTCGCCGTGCTGCACGAGTACCCCTGCTCCCGCGCGACCTGGTGCTGCATGCGGTACGCCCGTACCGGTGAGAACCACGTGCGTCTGTGTCATGGACAGCAACAGTAACGATGCAGCCAGCCGAGCGCATTACCGCACCGGCGGTGAATCAGTCCTTCGGGGGCACCCAGGTGGAGAGGAAACGACCGAGGCGGTTGATCGCCTCGGTGAGGTCTTTCGCCCACGGAAGAGTCACGATGCGCAGGTGATCGGGCCGGGGCCAGTTGAAGCCGGTTCCCTGCACCAGCAACACGTGTTCTGCCCGCAGGAAATCGAGCACGAAACGTCGGTCGTCTTTAATGGGGTACATCTCGGGGTCGAGTTTCGGGAACACGTACAGGGCACCCCTCGGCTTGACGCACGTGACACCCGGGATCTCCTCGAGGGCCTTCACCGCCGCGTCGCGTTGAGCCAAGAGGCGACCTCCCGGCAGAACCAGGTCGTTGATGCTCTGGCGACCACCGAGTGCAGTCTGGATCGCATGTTGTGCCGGCACATTCGGACACAGGCGCATGTTGGTGAGCATGTTGACGCCCTCGATGTAGCTCTCGGCATGCTTGCGGGGGCCGGTCACCATCATCCACCCCGCACGGAAACCGGCAAGGCGGTACGCCTTCGACAACCCGTTGAAGGTGAACGTGAGCACGTCGGGTGCGACGGCCGCGAACGTGTGGTGCACCGCATCGTCGTAGAGGATCTTGTCGTAGATCTCGTCGGCGAAGATGACGAGGTTCCGCTCGACTGCGATGTCGGCAATCTCGCGCAGGATCTTCTGGCTGTACACCGCCCCGGTGGGGTTGTTGGGGTTGATCACCACGATGGCACGCGTACGGGGGGTGATCTTCGAGCGGATGTCGTCGAGGTCGGGGTTCCACGAGTCGTCTTCGTTGCACAGGTAGTGCACCGGCGTGCCTCCGGCGAGACTGGTCGACGCGGTCCACAACGGGTAGTCGGGTGCAGGAATCAGCACCTCGTCGCCCTCGTCGAGAAGAGCATTCAGTGCGAGCTGGATGAGTTCGCTCGCGCCGTTGCCCAGCCAGATGTCGTCGGGGTCGGTGATGTCGATGCCGCGCAGTTGGTAGTGCTGCACGATGGCAGTGCGTGCCGAGCGGATCCCCTGCGAATCGGAATACCCCTGCGACTCGGACAGATGCCGAACCACGTCGACCAAAATCTCGGGCGGGGCCTCGAACCCGAAAGGTGCCGGGTTGCCGATGTTCAGCTTGGTGATGCGGTGGCCCTGCTCCTCGAGGCGCTTGGCCTCGACCAACACCGGCCCGCGGATGTCGTACAGGACATCCTCGAGCTTGTGCGACTGACGAATCTCACCCGACATGACTACTTGAAATTCTCGAAATAGCGGCTGGGCGTGGGGCCGCGCTGGCCCTGGTACTTCGACCCCTGCGCACCGGAACCGTACGGTTTCTCGGCGGGCGACGTCATCTTGATGAAACTGATCTGGCCGATCTTCATTCCCGGGTAGAGGGTGATCGGAAGGTTGGCGAGGTTCGCCAGTTCGAGCGTGACGTGACCGTCAAAACCGGCGTCGATGAACCCTGCCGTCGAGTGAATGACGAGACCGAGACGGCCCAACGAACTCTTTCCCTCGACGCGGGCCACCAGATCGGTGGGCACCGCGACGCGCTCGAGGGTCGACCCGAGCACGAACTCACCGGGGTGAAGCATGAACGCCTCGCCCTCGGGCACCTCGACCAGCTCGGTGAGACCGGTGAGGTCCTGCTTCACGTCGAGCACCGCCGCGGTGTGGTTGCGGAAGACCCGGAACAGGTTCGACACCTTCACGTCGATGCTGCTCGGCTGCACACAGCTCTCGTCGAACGGCTCGATGATGATGCGGCCGGCTGCCAGGTCTGCGCGAAGGTCTCGATCGGAAAGAATCACAGAGGAAACCCTACTCAACCATCAAGGCGTACCCGATGGGCAATTACCGAGGTGTGCCGGGGTTTCTAGGGCTCGAGAACCACCCAACCACGGCGTTGGAGTTCGGCGGCCAGCACTTCTGTGGGAACGTTCTTCAACGATTTCTCTGCGGCAGTGACTTTCGGTTTGGTCACGGGCGGTGATGCGGGCGCGGGAACCGCGTCGGCGGCCTCTGCGATCTCTGCCCACTCGTGCAGTTGCGCGATGAAGTCGTCGGCCTCGCTGCGGGTGAACTTGCCGTTCGCCTGACGCTGGGTGAAGCCCATCGGCCCGCGGGCATCACGAAAATCGGTGTGCCCGGCTGCGTTCAACAACTGGAGAAGTTCCTGCAGTTGTTTTGCCGATGCTGGTGGTCCCGAGGGTTGTCCGAATGCCATGGGGTGACCGTAACGAAGGGGTCGTTCTCTACGAGATCAGACTGGCGACCGACCAGATGGCTGCCGTCGCACCGATGATCGCCATCACCAGGCTGCGCGCGACCGGTGCTTTGGGCAGGTCTGTCGAGCCGTCGGTTGTGTCACCCGTGCCCGACCTCTTCTCGGGGGGCCGCACCAGAGCAGCGATGTTGCCCACCGCAAGCGCGCCACCCAGTGCCAGCACGAGGTACACGATGAGATTCTCGCCGAGGAACATGAGAAGAAGACTAGGCGTGGCAGACTCTCGGCCATGGGTTTCCATCACGTTGCTCTCGCCACAAAAGACCTTGCCGCGACGCACGCGTTCTACACCGAGGTCATGGGCTTCTCGCTTGTCAAGACGGTCATCGCCCCGGTGCCCGGATCATCGAACGACGGCTGGTCACGCCACGTGTTCTACGACACGGGTTCAGACGGAATGATCGCGTTCTGGGACCTTCACGATGCGCAGTGGGCCGACGGCTACCCCACCAACATCAACAAGAATGCCGGCCTGCCAGGGTGGGTCAACCACTTCGCCTACAACGCACCGACCCGCGAGTTCCTCGACGACCGACGCCGCAACTGGTGCGCGCACGGCCACACGGTTGCCGAGGTTGATCACGAGTTCTGCGTCAGCATCTACACCAGCGACCCCGACGGCAACACCGTCGAGTTCTGTCACGACATCCGGCCCTTCACCGCCGAAGAGAAGAAACGCGCTCTCGAGTTGATGCACGAGGACAGGCCCGCCGCAGACAAGGACCCAAAGATCACGATTCACCCGCCCACGAACGTGTGAGCGGCCGGGTCACTCCGGTTCGTCGACGAACTGTGTGTAGGCCTTGTTGAAGATGAGCCGGACGGTGTCGGTCGGACCCGAGCGGTGCTTGGCCACGATGACGTCGGCGAATCCGCGGTCGTTCATGCGCACATCAGTGTTCGCTGCTTCCTCTCGGTAGAGGAACATCACGACGTCGGCGTCTTGTTCGAGTGCGCCCGATTCACGCAGGTCGGCGAGACCCGGTCGGCGGTCCTGTCGCTGTTCGACACCACGGCTCAACTGGCTCAGCGCGACGACAGGAATCTGGAAGTCGCGTGCGAGCAGCTTGAGACCTCGCGAGATCTCCGCAACCTCGAGCTGGCGCGTCTCGTTGTTGCCGCCACCCATCAGCTGCAGATAGTCGATGACCACCATCGCCGGCGGTGCGTCGGAGACCTTCACTCGACGCAGTTTCTGGCGGATCTGCATCACGGTGATCTGCGAGGTGTCGTCGATGTAGAGCGGCACGTTCAGACGGTTCATCGCGTGGGTGATCTTGGTCCAGTCGGCATCGAGCAGGCGCCCGCTGCGCATGCGGTCGGAATCGACCTGCGCTTCTGCAGACAGGATTCGTTGCGTCAGTTCGGGGCCCGACATTTCCAGCGAGAAGAACAACACGGGGCGGTTGGTTGTGCGCGCGGCGCTGACAGCCATGCCCAGCGCGAACGCAGACTTGCCCATCGCCGGGCGTGCACCGACGATGTTGAGCGTGCCCGGCTGCATTCCCGAGAGCAGCTTGTCGAGTTTCGTGTACCCGGTGCGCACCCCGGTGATGTCAGAACCCGAGTCGTAACGCGCCTCGAGAATCGAGGTGACGGTGCCGGTCAACTCGTTGAGTTTCTTCATCGAGTCGGTGATCTGGTCTTCGCCGATGTCGAAGACGATCTGCTCGGCCTTGTCGATGGCTGACTGCACGTCTGCCGGCGACGAGTACCCGATGTCTGCGATGTCGCTGGCGCCCTTGATGAGCCGCCGCAGTATTGCCGTGTCGCGCACGATGCGGATGTACCGACCGGCGCTGCTCACCGACGGGGTGGCGTTCTGCAGTTCGTTGAGGAAATTGAGACCGCCCATGTCGTCGAGCAGGTTGCTGCGGCGCAGTTCCTCCGACACGGTGACTGCGTCGATTGCCTCACCCTGTGCCGACAACGAACGGATGGCTGCATAGATGTGGCCGTGTGAGGGCTTGTAGAAGTCGCTGGGGTCGAGCCCCATCTCGATGCCGAGGCCGACCGGGTTGACGTCGAGCAACATCGCGCCCAGAAGGGATGCCTCGGCGTCAAGGTTGTGCGGCGGCGTGCGTGAGTCGTTCTGCACCTTGGGCCGCGACGATGCCCGCTCCGAACGATCACTGAGGTCTGTCATAACAAGACCCCTACCTTGCCTGCGTTTGGCTGTGGATTGCTAGTGGACAACCCTGCGAAATCCTTGTGGATTGGGCTGGGGATACCGGGAGCACTCTGTGGACAAAGAAGCGTGGGATGACTCAGCCGGGAACGACTGAGATCTTCACCGCGCACTCCACGTCGGCGTGCAGACGCACGGTGACGTTGTGCGATCCCGTGGTGCGGATCGGCTGGGCCACGATCTTCTTGCGGTCGAGCGAGACGCCGGCCTGTGCAGCAAGAGCTGCAGCAATGTCGGCAGTGGTGACCGACCCGAACAACCGGCCCTCGTTGCCGCTCTTTGCCTTGACGGTGAACGTCTTCGACGTGAGGGCCTCGGCGACCGTGCGGGCAGAGTCGCGGTCGGCTGCCTCACGCAGGTCACGTGCACGGCGCATTGCGTTTGCCTGGTTCACCGCACCGTCGGTGGCAACCAGTGCCAGACCGCGGGGAAGGAGATAGTTGCGGGCATGTCCGTCGGCAACAGACACGATGTCGCCTCGGCGACCGACGCCGGCGATGTCTTCACGAAGAATCACGTTCATGATCAGGCCTCTTCTGCTGTCTCGACGGCCTCGACGGCTGCGTCATCGGTGGATGTCTCGTCGGCAATATCGAGGTTCGCGAATTCCGACGTGATCGGCTGCTCGGGCATCTCGAGCGTGCTCTCGTCTTCACGGCCCTCGCGGCCCGGGCGCGGCGCGCGGGTCGACACGGTGCGCTTGGTGTACGGCAGCAATGCCATCTCGCGTGCGTTCTTGATGGCGGTGGCAAGCTCACGCTGCTGCTGCACGTTGGTTCCGCTCATGCGCTGGCCGCGGATCTTCGAACGGTCGGTCATGAAGCGCTGCAACAGACTGACGTCTTTGTAGTCGATGAACACAACCTTCTCTGCGGCGAGCTGGTTGGCCTTCTTCTTGAACTTGCGGTTGAGTTCGCGCGCTGCACGCGCCTTGTTCTTCTTGCTGGTCATGATGTGGTCCTTGTATGAGGGAAGTGGAGAATTCGGATGGGATCAGAAGGGTTCTTCGTCTGACGGGAAGTACGGGGGCTCTTCGGGGCCACCGGTCTTCGGGCCACGGGGGGCACCTCCGCCCTGGCCGTCGCCGCGCGGGTTGCGCTCGACCGATGCCGTTGCCCACCGAAGGCTGGGGCCGACTTCGTCGGCGTTGATCTCGATGGTGGAGCGCTTCTCGCCCTCGCGGTTCTGGTACTCGCGCTGCTCGAGACGACCCGAGACCACGACGCGCATGCCCTTGGTGAGCGACGACGCGACGTTCTCGCCGAGTTGACCCCAGGCGACGATGTTGAAGTACGAGGTCTGGTCCTGCCATTCGCCGTTGACCTGGTAGCGGCGGTTCACCGCGAGACCGAACGACGCCACGCCGCGCCCACCGGTGGTGAAGCGCAGTTCGGGGTCCTTCGTGAGGTTTCCGACGAGGGTGATTGAGTTATCGGCCATGAGTGATGGTTCCTTGGTGTGTAGTTGATGGAGAGCAGAGGGCTCGAAAGGGGCGGACTAGGCCGCCGAGACCATTCCACGACGGGCTGCTTCGTCGTCGGGGAGACGAAGAAGCTTGTGGCGAAGGACGTCGTCGGAGAGGCGGAAACCGCGCTCCACTTCGTCGAGTGCGCCACCGGGGGCAACGATGTTGAACACCGCGTAGTAGCCGTCATCCTGTTTCTGGATGGGATACGCAAGACGACGCTTGCCCCACCAGTCGGGATTTCCGTGGACCGAACCACCAACTGCGTTGATGGATGCCGTGATGGTTTTCAACCAACCATGGGCGTTGCTCTCTTCGAGCTTGCCGCTGATGATGACCATGAGTTCGTAAGCACGCATTGCGTGTGACCTCCCTTCGGACCCGAGTTACGACCTCGGGGCCCCATGTGTGGAGCAGGGTGAATATGACCCCGAGAGCGTATCTGCTGCCGATGACCATCCCACAGGGGTGGGTCAACGGCCCGAAACCCTGTGCCACGGGGCAATGTGCACTGTTTCCCGCAGTCGGGGGAAATCGCCGTTGGTCAGCCCCGGCGCGCGGTCTTGGTGCGGCCACGCCCGACAATCGGGAGCACGCGCAACAGATGATGCCACCGGCACTCGGGGCAGGCCTCGACGACATAGGCCGCATACTCGTGGCCGGTGCGCTGCAGTTTCTCGATGTCCTTGCGGTCGATCACGCACTTCCCGTGCTTCGGCAACCCGTGACCGAACACGTAGGTCACCAAGACCACATTGACCTGTTCACAGATGGGACACACGGTCTTCGAGGGTTCGCCGAGGTTCTTCGCCGCCCTGATCAACTCGGGGTGAGCATCGCAGACGGTCTCACGGTTGATGCGTCCGCGTTTGAACTCGTTGATCAATGCACGCCGGGCAAGTTGATGATCGACGACACCCACGTCGCCTCTCAACATGTCGACGGAGAATCCCATGACGCCACAAGATAGCCATAAGATTCGCCTATGTCAGACCCAGCCTCAGTAGTCACCGACGGTCGTGCCGTTTCCTACGGCGCATCGGTCTACAACGACGACGAACTCCGTGTGTGCGGCGACGTGCGCGGCAAGCGAGTGCTCGAGCTGGGGCTCTTCGGCACGGTGCCGAACTGCGTGGCGATGGCCCAACGCGGGGCACGCAGCATCGCGGTCGACCAGTCGAAGGAACAGGTGCAACGTGCGCGACAGGCCGCGCGCAACGCCGATGTCGTCGTCGAGTTCCACGAGGGGCAACTCGCAGATCTCGGTTTCCTGATGAATGCCGTCGTCGACCTCGCGGTGTGCGTGCACCACATCACTCTCGACACCGACATCGCCCGGTTGTTCCGCCAGGTGCACCGCGTGCTGCGACCCGAAGCAGGATTCGTCTTCGCGCTGCCTCACCCCACGTCGATGATCTTCGACGGGGGCGACCCCGTTGCGCGCCGCCGCTACGGCGACACGTCGCCCACGATCGGTGACCTCACCATGGCCCTGCAGCGTGCGAACTTCACCATCGACGTCATGCACGAACTCACACCGCTGCACCAACCGAACGCCGTGGTGCCTTCGACGCTCGTGGTGCGCGCCCGCAAGCTCGGGTCGTGATCACACCCTGTTGATGCGACGGGTCGGGCGCAACGAAGAGGCCCGCGACTCGTTCTCGGCCCACCATGCACGAAGGCGTTCGACCGCGGCGTCCTCACCGATGATGCCTTCCTCGAGGCGGATGTCCATGAGGAACTCGAGTGCGGCGCCGACAATCGGCCCGGCCGGGACGTTCAGCAGTTCCATCACGCGCTGACCGTCGATCTCGGGGCGCAGACTCGCGAGTTCCTCGCGTTCCATCACCTCGGCAATTCGTTCTTCCATCTCGTCCATGCGGCGGGCAAGGATGCGCGCCTTCTTCTCGTTGCGGGTGGTGCAGTCGCACCGCGTCAGCACGTTCAGTTCCGCGAGGTACGGTCCGGCGTCACGCACGTAGCGTCGCACCGCGGAATCTGTCCACCCCATCTGGTACGTGTGGAAACGACCGCTGATCGCGACGAGCTCTGACACCGCGGCGATGTCGTCGTTCGGGTACTTCATCGCCTTCATGCGGTCGCGCGTCATGCGTGCACCGACCACCTCGTGGTGATGGAAGGTGACCCCCTTGCCGTCCTTGAAGCCACGCGTGCGTGGCTTGCCGATGTCGTGGTACAGCGCGGCAAGCCGGGTGATGCGGAAGTCGAAATCGGGTCGCGCGTCGGGGCGCACGTTCTCGACCACGGCGAGCGTGTGCGTGAGAACGTCCTTGTGCCTGTGGATGGGGTCTTGCTCGAGCCGCATCAACCTCAACTCGGGCAGAAACTGGTCGACCAGCTGCGTGTCGACAAGGAACCACAGACCGGCCGTCGGCGAATCAGTGGTCATCAACTTGTCGAACTCGTTGCGGATTCGCTCGGCCGAGACGATCGACAGCCGCTCGGCCATCTGTGTGACTGCGTGCACGATTCCCGGGTCGGGCGTGACCTTCAACTGCGAGATGAAGCGCGCCGCGCGCAGCATGCGCAGGGGGTCCTCTGTGAACGACTCCTCGGGCGACAGAGGTGTCCGCAGGGTGCGCGTCATGAGGTCTGCCGCGCCACCGAACGGGTCGACCAGCGTCGGTGAGTCGCTCGTGACCTCGAGCGCGAGGGCGTTGATGGTGAAATCACGACGCGACAGGTCGACCTCGATGTCGTCGGCAAACACCACATCGGGCTTGCGCGAATCGGGTGAGTAGGCCTCGGCGCGGTGTGTCGTGATCTCGTACACACGGTCGCCGATCTTCAGACCGATGGTGCCGAAGCGTTCACCCTGGGTCCACACGGCATCGGCGAGACCGGAGACGATCCGCTTGATCTCGTCGGGGCGTGCCGTGGTCGTTGCGTCGAAGTCCATGGTCTCGGGTGCGACGGCATCTGCCATCAAGAGGTCCCGCACCGTGCCCCCGACCAGGTACAGCCGATGCCCCGCCTCACGAAACCGAGCGGCGAGGGGGGTCATCTCTTCGAGAACCGGGGCAAAGCGAGGTGGAATCATCAGGAACTGCCTCGCCCTGCGTGGTCCAGTGGAGAGGCAATGCAAGGCTAGGCACCCCGGCCCCGGCTCAGGTGCCCAATTCGGGCCCCACTGCCCGGCTTCAGAAGGGGGTACTACCGTCTACGGAATGAGTGCGGTCGAGCAATCACCCCGCGAGGGACTGATCTGGTCTGGGGACACGAGCGCCCGGCTGCGGCCCTGGCCCCACGACCCCCGGTGCGCCCATCTGATTCTCTCGGGGTCGTACGACGCGGTCGACCTGCCCGACCGCGAGGTGCTGAACCACTGGAAACATGTCGCCGCCTCGTGGGGGTATGACTTGATGCGCACGAGTGCCCTGCCTGCGGCCGTTGCCGACCCCCTGACAGACATTGGGTTCAGGGCGGTCCAGCACTTGACGTTGTTGTCGGTGACCCACCGCCAGCCGACACGCTTTGACCTGCCCCGCGACGCCACCCCCCGGCCCGTTCGGCCGTGGTCACTCGGACCGGCGTCGTCGATGTCGAGGGCGATTCTCGAGGTCGACTCGTCTGCATTCGACGCGCCGTGGCAGCTCGATGCGGCAGCGCTGAACGATGCACGTCGCGCGACCGGTGTCTCCAGGATCTTTGTGTCGCGCCGGGGCCGCCGCATCGACGGTTTCGTGCTGGCAGGCATCACCGATGCCACCGGCTTTCTGCAACGGCTCGCGGTGCACCCTGACTCACGACGCAGCGGCACAGCCTCACGACTCGTCGCGCGGGCACTCGAGTGGCTCCAGAAGAACGGCTGCACCACCACTGTGGTGAACACCGAGACCCACAACCATGCCGCGCTCGGCCTGTACCGGTCGCTCGGTTTCAGCGCTCTCGACGACCGCCTGGTCGTGATGGAGTGCCCGCTCAGATGAGGCGGCTCGTCCGATGCGCCGTGGCGCTCTGTGTCGTCGCCCTCTGTGGTGTCCCGACCCAGGGGGTTGTTGCCGCACCGCCGACGGTGCCCGAGATCATGATCGACGACCAGCCGTTCAACATCTCGCGCACCTCACGTGCACAGTTCGTCTTCCGGCTGCCCGAATCAGTGCCGGTCTCGAGAAACAGCATCATCGGCATCCGGGTGCACCGTCGTCTCGCCAACCGTTCGTCATTCCGCGCCATCGCGTCGTACGAGGCATCGGCCGCCGTCATCGACTCGGTCAACCTGCGCGTGTCCCAGACCGTCCGCCGCACGAACGGTTCGTACGCGGCAACCGTGTCGGTCTCCACCACCTACGACGGCGCATCAGTCATCCGGGTTCCGTTCGAGGGCGTGTACCCGTTGACCATCACGCTCCGGTCGACCGTCGACGGGCCGGTTCTAGCCGAGGCCCTCACGTTCATCCACAGAACCTCGGGGTCGGTTCCGAAAGTACAGGTGTCTGCAGCCGTCAGGCTCGAGTCGCAACCGTCGCTGAGGCCCGACGGCTCTGTGGTGGTTGACGACAAGACACGTCGTGACGTCGAACGGTTCCTCGGGTTCCTCGGTTCAGCCGTGCCGATGACGCTGTCGGTGCAGCCGGAAATCGTTGCCGCGCTCGCGTCTTCTGCCGACCCCCGCGATGCGACGCTGCTCGCACGACTCCACGAGGCACTCAAGACGCGCACCGTCGCAACGACGGCCTTCACCACTCTCGACCCCTCGCTGTTCGCGGCCATCGGACAGTCGGAAGAGTTCATCGAACAGGTGCGTTTCGGCGAGACGACGCTCAATCGGTTGCTGCCGGGTGCACCGTTGCAACGCGGCACGTGGTGGGCAACGCACGCCCTCAGCGTCGACGGTCTCGCCTTGCTGCGAAAAGCGGGCATCGTGTCGGTCATCCTGTCTCCGGCTGCCCAACGGGCCACGTCGTCTGCAGCGTCGCCGAACGTTCTGCGACGGCCTGACGGGTCGTCGACCGAACTGATGTCGGTCATCAGCATCGACGCAGACCTTGCGCGGTCGCTCACCACCGGCGGGTTCCCCGTCTCGACATACCGCGCGGTCGCCGAACTGTTGATGGAACGACACGACCTTCTCGAACAGGGAGTCCCCGCTGATGCGGTCCGTCTGGTGCTCTCGACCCCGTCCGGTGTGCTCGACGACGACGGATCACTCGAGAAAGCGGTGCGGCTGCTGAGCGACGTGGCCTTCACCGACATGGCGGCACCCCAGAGCGTCACTGTCGACACCCCTGTCGTTGACTTCCCGACGACCACGCCGCACGGCGGTGAGCAACGGGTGGCCGGAATCGCCGCGGCACAGGCAGAACTGCGTGCGACGCAGTCGATGACAGACGAGGCCGACCCGCGACGGGCCCTGTGGGCCTCGATGCTCGCCCTGGGTGAGTCGTCCGGGGTCACCGAGCCGAACGAGTACATCGCAGGGCTGCGCGGCCAACTCACCGCGACCCGCGCCGCCGTCACCGTCACCACGCCGAAGTCGATCACCCTCTCGGGCCGCCAGGCGGCAATCCGCATCCAGATGCGGAACGACTCGGCCCAACCCCTCATCGTGAAGATCCGGATGTCGAGCGCCAAACTCGATCTCACCCAACCCGTGCGGCTGGTCACCCTGGCGGCGGGAAGCACCACCGAGGTCGAGGTGGCGGCCGGCACCCGCACCAACGGCCGGTTCCCCGTCGCGGTACGAGTCACGACGCCGATCGGGAACCAGGAAGTGGTGCCCTACATCACCATCACGGCGAGGGTGAACGCCATTGCCGGACTCGGTCAGTTGGTGGGAATCTCCCTGCTGCTCGTGATTTTGGCCTGGTGGTGGTCGAATTGGCGTCGCTCGCGACTCGCCACGGCCGCGGCGACTACGGTGGCAGACCAATGACAGTTCGAATCGTTACCGACTCCTCGTGTGACCTGCCCCAGGCCATGGCCGATGCCCTCGGCATCACGATCATTCCCCTGAGCGTCCGCTTCGGCGACACCGAGTACATAGACCGCACCACGATCACCACCGACGAGTTCTGGGCCAAATGTTCCCAGTCGGCCGTGCTGCCCGAGACCGCCGCCCCGTCACCCGGACAGTTCGAGCAGGCATTCCGGCAGCTCGCCGCCAACGGAGATTCCGTCGTCGTGATCAGCCTCTCATCGTCGCTGTCTGCCACGATGCAGAGCGCCGAGATTGCCGCAAAGGCCGTGGCTCCCGGCATCGACGTGCGCATCGTCGACAGTCGCAATGCCTCGATGGGCCTGGGTCTGACGGTTCTCGACTGCGCCGAGGCGGCGCGCAACGGTGCCTCGGCCGACGCGGTGGTGGCTCTCGCCGAGTCGCTCATTCCCCGCACGCACGTCTTCGGCGCCCTCGACACCCTCGAGAACCTCAAGAAAGGAGGCCGGATCGGCGGTGCGAAGGCGATGCTCGCGAGCGCCCTGTCGATCAAGCCCCTCATCGAGATACGCGACGGGCTGGTCGAAGAGGCCGGCAAACAGCGCACGCGGTCGAAGGCCCTTGCGTTCCTCGTCGACGTGCTCAAGCAGCACGACGGCTCGCTCGAACGCGTCGGGATCCTGCATGCTCAGTGCCCCGACATCGACGCTTTCGTCCAGATGGTGAAGTCCGTCTACTCGGGTGACGTCATCGTCGGCGACATCGGTGCCGTCATCGGCACGCACGCCGGTGAGGGAACCATCGGCATCGCGTTTCGTCAATCGGCGTAAGGGGTATCGCCCCCGTCGGGGGGTTGCCACAACTAGCGTGAACAGCCAGTAATGGCAGCATCACGACGTTCTGACGACCTCATCGGCAATCGCTACCGACTCGAGAGCACCATCGCCTCGGGTGGCATGGCCGACGTCTGGCTCGCCCTCGACCTGCAACTGCGACGCGAGGTTGCGGTGAAGTTGTTGCGCTCGACAGTTGCCGATGATCACACCGTTGCAGAACGCTTCCGTCGTGAGGCACGTGCACTCGCACAGTTGACGCACCCGAACATCGTGCCGGTGTACGACTGCATCGAGGAACCCGACGGACAGGTCGCACTCGTGATGCGGTTGATCCGCGGTCATTCGCTGCGCGATGCACTCGACGAAGCCGGCACAAACGGCGAACCCGGTCAGATCGGTGCGTACCTCACGGTTCACATCGGCAAGGCGATCGCGGCGGCGCTGGCAAAGGCGCACTCGAAGAACATCCTGCACCGAGACATCAAGCCGGGCAACATCCTGATCACGCGGTCGGGTGAGATCCTGCTCACCGACTTCGGAATCGCGAAGCCGTTGCGCAGCACCGAAGACGACGGAACCGACCTCACCAAGGCCGACATCATGATGGGAACCGTGAAGTACCTGTCGCCCGAACAGGTGCAGGGTCGCGAACTCGACGAACGTGCCGACATCTACTCGCTCGGCATCGTGCTGTACGAATGTCTTGCGGGCGAGGTTCCCTTCCACGAAGAGAACAACCAGGCGACGGCCGTCGCACGACTCGAACGCGATCCGACCCCTCTGGGCGAGAAGCGCAACGACATCCCGACCTCGGTCATCAACGTCATTCACAAGATGCTGCGTCGCAAACCGGAAGCGCGTTACGCGAACTGCACCGAGGTCATCCAGGCCCTCGACGACGCAATGAAGCACCTGCACGATGCGGCGACCCCGGTGTCGGGAACCTCGCCCGCGTTGCCCCGCCCGCGCCCGCCGGCAATCGACCCGCTGATGTCGCAGAAAACCCCGAGAACATTGACTGTCGTGCCCGATTCGAACACCCCGGAGGCCCAGCCGCGACAGAAACACGAGAGCACGCCGAAAGGCACCGCCCGGCCGAAGAAAGATCTCCCGAGCTCACGGCGCACGTCGACGCGCCGCAATTACGTTCCCGTCGCACTGCTGTTGGTGGCGGCGCTCGCGATGTCGGTGATGCTGTGGCGCGGACTGCAGGACACCAAGTCGACCGGCACCGTCGTCGACAACGTCGAGGTTGTACCGGTGTCGCTCGTCGGGGTCCGCAGTTACGACCCGGCGGGAGACGACGGCGAGGAGAACGAGTCCATGGTGCCTGCTCTTCTCGACAACAACCCGGCGACCAACTGGACCACGGTGTGCTACGGAAACAAGTACTTCGGGTCGAAGGGCGGGCTCGGGCTCGTTCTTCAGCTGTCGGGAACCGGGCTCGGAACCGTGAACGCGAACTTTGTCAACGGCCCGTGGAATGCAGAGGTGTACGTCAGCACCGCAGAGACTGTTCCGGCGACGCTGAACGAATGGGGTCTCAGGGTGGGCACCCTGAACTCGCAACAACCGGGTCTCGCGAACTTCGACGTGAAGACCCCGGCACGTCACGTGCTGCTGTACCTGCGTGAGATGGGTCGCAGCCCCGGCTGCAGCAACAAGAACCCCTACCAGACGATGATGAGCGGCCTTTCGTTCACGTCGGCGAAGTGACCCACGACGAACTTCTCGTGCGCCGCGCACAGCGTGGCGACCAGAAAGCGGTCGACGCACTGTTGCGAGAGCACTACGACACGGTGCGCGCCGTGTGCCATCGCATCGTCATCAACACCGACGACGCAGACGACGCGACGCAGTCGGCTCTCATCGCCATCGTGCGTGCGCTTCCCTCGTTCGACGGTCGATCGAAATTCTCGACATGGGTGTACCGCATCGCCACGAACGCGGCCCTCGACGAAGTGCGCCGCATACGCCGCCGGGCGATTCCCCATGACGAGCAGACCTTCGCCTCGCTTCCCGTCGCCGACGGATCGGGCGCGGTCGACGCCCAGCTCGATGTGTCGGGGGCCCTCGCGAGAATGCCCGAGGAGTTCCGCACGGTGCTGGTGCTGCGGCACATCGCCGACCTCGAGTACGACGAGATCGCGGTGATCCTCGACATCCCCGTGGGAACCGTGCGGTCGAGGCTGTCCCGGGGTCGCACACAATTGTCGGAGATCCTCGGGAACCCCGACCCCCCTTCAGAACGTCAGACAAAGGAAACCGGAGGGCCCCCATGAGCGACGACGATCTAGACCCCGCTCTGCGACGGACTCTGCGGGATGTCCCCCCTGCAACAGCGTCGATGCGCGACGCCCAGATCGCTGCCGCTCTCGCAGAGATGGCCCCCGCACGGCGCTCGGGTGTGCACCGCACCCGGATTCTCGGTGGGGTCGCCGCAGCGGTGATGCTGGCGGTCGCAGGCGTCGCGGTCGCAAACCAACAACAGGAACGCAACCGTGGCCCGCTGACTGTTGCCGTGACAACCACCGTGCCGAAGGGCAGCGCAGAGTGCGCCGAGGCATTTGCCGGGTTGTGGGGCGACTCACGTTGGCTGGCCGGGTTCACGCTCAACGGGTCGTCGTACGGGGTGATCCAGCGCAACGGGGCGGTCTCCGTGTTCATGAACGAAGTGCCGTGCGACAAAAAGGGAGAAATCGAGTACTGGTCGTCAATGGATGCGTTCGACAAGACGACCGACGAATCTCCGGAGGACTCCGAGAACTGCGGGGCATCGCTCGATTCGTTGGTTGAGTACAACGACCGGGCAAATGGCGAGCCTCATCGCCTCGTGATAATCAAGACAACAAACGGCATCGATCTGCGATTCGCGGACAGATGTCGTACCTCGCTGGGCTCGATTTCGCTGCCCTAGCCGTTCGTAAGGAACCCCCTCGTCGCACGCCGTTAGGCTGACCCCATGGTGTCCAACCCGCTGACCGACCCAGATTGGGCAGACCGCACAGTCGACTTCATCGACCGCGTCGTGGGCACCATCCGCAGGTACACCACCCAACCGTTGGTCACCACGGCCCGGGGCATCGTTTTCGGTCTGTTGGCCTCGTTCGGCGTCATCACGGGTCTCGTGCTGTTCCTGGTCGGGCTGGTGCGCGGCCTGCAGGCGGCTCTCGACGCCGTGGTGAGCCACGAAGTGTCGGTCTGGTTGTCGTATTTCATCCTCAGCGCCCTGTTCCTCGTCATCGGAACACTTCTGATGCGCAAGCGCTACACCCCGAAAGAAGATCTCTGAATGAGCAACGCACGCAAGGTCATCATCATCGGCAGCGGCCCCGCCGGTCTCACTGCCGCCATCTACGCAGCCCGCGCCTCGTTGTCGCCGCTCGTCATCGAGGGCGAACCGAGCAGCACCAGCGACCAGCCGGGCGGGCAGTTGATGCTCACCACCGAGATCGAGAACTTCCCCGGTTTCCCCGAGGGAATCATGGGGCCCGAGCTCATGGGCAACTTCCGGGCCCAGGCCGAGCGGTTCGGCGCCGAGTTGATCACCGAGAAGGCCACGAAGGTCGATTTCTCGTCGCGACCCTTCCGTGTGTGGGTGCGCGACACCGAGTACACGGCCGAGTCGGTCATCGTCGCCACAGGCGCGCAGTCTCTGATGCTCGATCTTCCCCGTGAGGGAGAACTGATCGGCCACGGCGTGTCGACGTGCGCGACATGTGACGGCTTCTTCTTCCGTGGGCACGAGATTGCGGTGGTCGGCGGAGGCGACAGCGCAATCGAAGAGGCCAACTTCCTCACCAAGTTCGCCTCGAAGGTCTACCTGGTGGTGCGGCGTGACGCCCTGAGGGCCTCGCGCATCATGCAGCAGCGCGCCATCGACAACCCCAAGATCGAGATTCTGTGGAACTCGCGCGTCAGTGAACTTCACGGGGCGTCGACTCTCGAGGGTGTCACCATCACCGACACGGTCACCAACGAGACCCGTCCGCTGGCAGTCACCGGGCTGTTCATCGCCATCGGGCACAAACCAAACACCGGGCTGTTCACCAACATCCTCGACATGGAGGATTCCGGCTACCTGCTGACGCGCGAAGGCTCGACGTACACCAATGTTCCCGGCATCTTTGCCTGCGGTGACGTGCAGGACCACACCTACCGCCAGGCCATCACGGCCGCCGGATCCGGCTGCATGGCGGCCATCGACGCCGAGCGCTGGCTCGAGTCACAGCACTGAGACATCGGCATGATCCGCGTCGGTGTCATCGCGGTGTCCGACCGGGCGTCTGCGGGCCAGTACGAAGACCGGGGCACCCCCGCGCTCGTGGCGTATCTCGCGGAGAAACTCACGACTCCCCACGAGTGCGTGTGCCGTCTGGTGCCTGACGAACAACAGCTCATCTCTGACACCATCGTCGATCTTGTCGACAACGAGAACTGCTGCCTCGTTCTCACGACCGGCGGCACCGGCCCGGCCCCGCGCGACGTGACACCCGAGGCGACCGAAGCGGTGTGCGAACGCATCATTCCAGGCTTCGGCGAGTTGATGCGCCGCATCTCGCACGCAATCATCCCCACGGCGATTCTCAGCCGCCAGATCGCGGGCACCAGGGGTTCGTCGCTCGTCGTGAACCTGCCGGGCAACCCGAAGGCCATTGCCGAGTGCCTCGATGCAGTGCTGCCCGCGATCCCCGATTGCGTCGACCTCATCGGCGGACCTCGTATCGATGTCATCGAGTCGGTGCGCGCCTGGCGACCTCCCTCAACCTGAGTCTCACGCCAGTAAAGTGGTCACGAGCGAAAGGACACCCTCATGGCCGCCGGAATCATCACGCTGACAAGCGCCACCTTCGATGAAACAGTCAACAGTTCGAGCACTCCCATCCTCGTCGACTTCTGGGCAGAATGGTGCGGTCCCTGCAAGCAGATTGCCCCCATTCTCGAGGAGCTCGCGGTGGAACAGGCCGGGCGCATCACCATCGCCAAACTGAACGTCGACGACCACGGCGACATCGCCGGTCGTTTCAACGTGATGAGCATCCCGACCATGCTTCTGTTCGACAACGGTGACATCAAGACCAAGATCGTCGGCGCCATGCCGAAGAGCCGCATGCTCTCGGAGATCGAACCATTTCTTCCGATTTCCTGATCGGTCCCGGCCACAGAGGGCCGGCTGTCCGTGAACTGCAACGTCGACTCGCGGCGGCAGGTTTTCTCGCCCCCGGTTCGGCCGAAGACTCGAATTTCTGTGCCCGCACCCATGCGGCCGTCATCTCGTTCCAGGACTCGTACGGATTGCGTGCCACCGGAGAATGCGATGACCAGACATGGTCTGCCCTGATCGAGACGTCGTGGTCTCTCGGCGAACGTCTGCTGTTCCTTCGCTCCCCCAACATCCGCGGTGACGACGTCGCTGAACTGCAGTCGTTGTTGAACCGGCTGGGGTTCGATTGCGGCCGGGTCGACGGCATCTTCGGCCCGCTGCTCGTGCACGCGATCTCCGACTTCCAGACGAACATCGGTCTCGAGGCGAACGGAATCTGCACACCCGAACTCGTCGATGTGATGCGCCGCATGGGTTCACAGAGCGGCAGCGGGCCCGGGGTTGCCGTCGTGCGCGAGGGTCTCGAGCTCGAGTCCGACCGTTCGCGCGACGATGCGCGCATCGTCATCGGCTTTTTCCACGGCGGTGCACCGCTGGCCCATGCAGTTGTGCGGCGTGCACGCGAGCATCACCCGCTCACGACCACCGTTGATTCGGACGCAACCGCGCAGGCACAGGCGGCCAACCGTTTCCGTGCAGAGGTGTACGTCGGCTTCGAGACCGTCGACGACACGGCGTGCACGTTGTCGTACTACGAAGTGCCGACTTTCGTGAGTGTCGGCGGGCGCAACCTTGCAAAGAGAATCGCGGCGGCGATCACCGACCGGGTTCCGGAACTGTCGATCCGGTTGCAGGGGGTTCGCCACCCGATTCTGAGAGAAACCCGCATGCCCGCAGTGTTGTGCTCGATGGGGCCCCAAGAGGTGGTCAGCATGAAGACATCGGCTCTTTCTGCAGCCGTCAGCGACGCCGTCGACGCCTGGCGAACAGACCCCGGCCTCGACATCGCGTAATCCACAGGTGTTCCACAGATGTGGGTAACCATCAACCTTTACCCCCTACTTGAGGGTGAGGGAGTGTGGACAAAGTTACGCCGTTGAAATTTGCCTGCTACGACTCGGTCATGCGGCGGTAGATGCGCTCGAGATCGATGAGGTCGGCAAAGTCGATCGAGATGCGGCCGCGTTTCCCCGCCATCGAAACCGACACTTTCGTGTCGAGGTGCTCGGCCAGGAGACTTTCGAGTTCGAGAAGCCCGGCTGGCTTCAAGGTCGACGTGGTGCCACCGCCGCCACCCGTGCCTCCGGTTGTCGCGGGCGCGGTGCCCTTCACTGCATCTTCAACCTGACGGACAGACCACTCCTCTCGCACCGCCGATGCCGCGAGGCTCTCCATCTGCTTGTTGTCCTTGCATCCGAGCAGGGCACGGGCGTGGCCGGCATCGAGGCGTCCGTCGGCCAGATACCCCTGGATCGACGCCGGAAGCTGCAACAGTCGGAGAGCGTTCGAGACCGCCGCTCGGCTCTTCCCCACTCGTTTGGCCACCTTCTCGTGCGTCAGTCCGAAGTCGTCGACCAACTGCTGGTACGCAGAGGCTTCTTCGAGTGCCGTGAGGTTCTCTCGGTGAAGATTTTCCACCAACGCTTGTTCGACCGAACCCAACTGATTGATCTCACGCACCACCACCGGCACTTCGGCCAACTTGGCGCGCTGGGCCGCACGCCAGCGACGTTCGCCCGCGATCAACTCGTACTTGCCGGGTGACAGTTCCCGAACCAGCAATGGCTGCAGTACGCCGATCTCCCGGATCGAATTCGCCAGGTCGTTCAACGCATCTTCGTCGAAGTGCACACGTGGCTGGTTCGGGTTGGGGGTGATCGACGCTGTCGGCACTTCGCGAAGCGCACTGTCGGGCAGTGCAGTCGCCGGTTCAGACGGTGTCGGTCGCGCAGGGGTCTCCCCGCCCGCACGCTCGGTCGGAATGAGGGTCGAGAGACCCTTACCTAGCTTTCGGCGCTCTGCCATTGCTCAACTCCTTTGCAACTGCCCTGTAGGCCTTCGCGCCTTTCGAGGTCGACGCGTGTTTCAGCACAGACATCTCCATCGACGGGGCCTCCGCCAACTTCACGTTGTACGGAATCACGTTCTTGAACACCTTGCTGCCGAACGCACCGCGCAGTTCTGCCTCGACTTCTTGCGACAACTTCTTCGCGGCCTCCGACATTGTCAGCAGGTAGTGCCCGATCTCGAGCGACGGGTTCAATGCCTGGCGCACCTGACGAACCACCTCGCTGAGATCACGAAGGCCTTCGAGTGCAAAGTACTGACACTGCACCGGCGCCAAGACGGCATCGGCGGCCATGAACGCATTGACGGTGAGACGTCCGAGCGTGGGAGGGCAGTCCATCAAGATGTAGTCCCAGTCGTCACGGCAGGCATCGATGGCATCTTTCAGTCGCGGCTGCGGAAACATCTCGGCGACGAGCTGCGCCTCGACTTCGGCCAGTTGCTGGCCTTTTGGTGCCGGGGCCACAAACAGGTTCTTCTCCGCCGTTGGTTCCACAATGGCGTCGAGGGTCTCCTCGCGGCGCAACACTTCGGCAATGGTCGGCGCGTCTTCGGGGATGTTGACCCCCAGCCCCGACGAGGCGTTGCCTTGCGGGTCGAGGTCGATGATCAGAGTGCGATATCCCAACTCAGCCAGCGCAGCACCAAGGTTGATGGCAGTGGTGGTCTTGCCGACCCCGCCCTTCTGAAGCGAGATGGCCAGAACAACTGTGTCGGAATCGCTCATGAGATGGTCGCTCCTGCGGGCATTCAAGGTGGGTAGGTGGTGGCAAGCATAGAGCCGGCCTGTGGACAACGGGTGGATGTCGCCAGGGTTTCACGTGAAACATGTGGGGCCCCGTGCGCTGTCCGCGGCAATGTTTCACGTGAAACATGTGGAAGATTTCAGAACCTCGGCTGTTTCACGTGAAACA
>CAYRUT010000023.1:23848-28035 GCA_964427545.1 uncultured Bifidobacterium sp.
GTTTCACGTGAAACATGTGGAAGATTTCAGAACCTCGGCTGTTTCACGTGAAACATCCCCAAAGCCCGTAAATCATGGGTTTGCGGTCAGAACCACCACGCCGGACTGGTACGAAGGTGGGCCAAAACGGGCCTCCGACAGCAGGGTTTCTGGCCACCGAGAGGGGTCGGGAGAGGGGGGTTCTGACACGATCAACCTTCCTCCGTTTTTTAGGAGACCCCTCGCCGCGGGGGCCGTCGACTCCGGAGGACCGAAGCCTCGGCAGACCACCGCGTCGTAGGCGGCGGCGTGTGCGGGGTCCCTTACCAGGTCATCTACGTCGGCGGTGAGCACGTCGACCCGTTGCGTCAGGTCGAGGGCGGCGACCGCCAGGCGCAGGGCATCCATTCGGGTTGCACGGCGGTCGACCAGGGTGAGCTCGAGGTCAGGGCGGTCGACGGCGATCACCAGCCCCGGTACTCCCGCCCCGGTTCCGATGTCGATCACGCGCCCGGTGACCCCTTCGAGTGCCGCCACGAACTGCCTGGCGTGCTCGATCACCTCGGGAATCGGCCTCTCGCCCAGGGTTCCGACCCGCTGGGCGGTTTCCAAGACGTCGGTCAGTGTTCGTCTCGGTGTCACGCATCGCAATGTAGTGCCACATGCAAAGAGCCCGCCTGTCGGCGGGCTCTTCACAACACGGGTTATGTCTACGGGGGCGACTAGGCGGGTTCGACCACCACGCGACGGCGGGGCTCTTCGCCCTCACTGCGGGTCGTGACCCCGTCGTATTCGACGAGCGTGTCGTGCACGATCTTGCGGTCGGCCGAGGTCATCGGCTCGAGCATGCGTGCAGACCCTGTCTCTTTGACCTCGTCGGCCACCTTGGTGGCAAAGCGGCTCAGGGCCTCGCGACGACGCTCGCGGTAGCCCGCAATGTCAATGCGCAACCGGGTGTCTTGATCGCCCAGACGGCGCTGGCTGGCCACACGGGTGAGATCCTGGATCGCGAGCAGGGTGGTGCCGCCGGGGCCCACCAGAAGTCCGAGTTCGGTGCCGTCGACACGTACCTCGATCTCGCCGTCTTCGCGATTGACGGTGACGGCGCCCGTGGTGCCGAATGCCTTCACCAGGCCGGACAAGAACTCTGAGGCTGCCTCGCCGACCACTGCGGGGTCGACATCGACCTTCTCGCGCGGGGGGCGTTCCTCGCGGGGAGCACGCTCCTGGCGCGGGCGGTCGTTGCGGGGGCGCTGTTCGCGGCGCTCGCCGTTGCTGCTCTTTTCTTTCTCGCGCCGCGGGCGACGCTCGGTCTTGCCGCGGGGTGACGTTGGCTTCACGCGTGCGCGAACCCGTGCTTCGCCGCGTGTGCGACCGAACAGGCCCTGCTTCGGCTCTTCGATGACCTCGAATTCGGCGTCATCTTCGGCGACACCCAACTGGTCGAGCGCTGCCTCCTTGGCCTCTTCGAGTGTTTCTCCGGTGGTTTCTACCCATTCCATGGGATCCTCTTTTCTTCGTTGCGCATCACTGCGCGGTTACTTCTTGCGCTTGCTCGGTGGCACCGGGCGGTTGGGCCTGCCACTCGGGGTGGGGCGGTTCTTGCTGGGCGTCACACGCTTGCTCTGGATCGGAGTCTGTGCTTGCTCTTGTTCGCTCTTCTGCTTGCTCGGCTTTTCGTCTTTGCCGATCTCACGGGCCTGCGCGCTGGCATCTTGGGCCTGCTGGCCGAGTCCACCCTCGCCGTAGAAGCGCTTCGTGATGTAGTGCTGCTGAACGATTCGAACGATCGCCTGGGTTCCGTAGTAGACAACGAGGCCCGTCGGCAGGAACACCTGGAACAGCGCAAATGCGACCGGCAGGTACTGCATGACCTTGGCCTGGGTGGGCGACATCGTGGCGCTTGTGGTGCGGCTGGCCACCATGCGCTGCTGAATGAAGAACAGGCCGCCGAGGCCGAGGATCAGCAGGGCATAGGGGATGCCCCGCACGAAATCGTCGCCCATTGCGTTGGCCGGCGTGATGGCCAGGTCAAGGCCGAACGAGAGCATCTCTTTTGCCGTGTCGAGCGACTGGTACAGCGCAGAATCAGTGGCGATGTGCTTCGGGTCGAACGTGCCGTCGGCGCCGATGCGGCCGAGACCGTTCAGCACCTGGAACATGATGATGAAGACCGGCATCTGCGCCATCAGGGGCAGGCACGACGCCAGCGGGTTCACCTTGTGCTCTTGGTAGAGCTTCATCATCTCTTCGTTGAGTTTCTGGCGGTCACCCTTGTACTGGTTCTGCAGGCGCTTCATCTCCGGCTGGAGGCGCTGCATCTCGAGCATTCCCTTGGTGCTCTTCAGCGTGAGGGGGGTGATCAAGAGCATGATCGCGAGTGCGACCATCGCAATGGCGATGGCGTAGTTGTTCACCCACGCGTAGAACGTGTCAATCAGCCATGCGGCGGCTCTGAACATGTTTCAGCCTTTCTTACGCGCGCCCTCTGGGCGCAGGAACTGGGTCGACCCCGGACGGACCGAAGGGGCGACAACGAAGGAGACGGCGCGCGGTCAGCCACGAACCCCGCACAGAACCGTGGGTCTCGATGGCCTCGACCGCGTAGTGCGAGCACGAGGGCCAGAAACGGCAGGGTGAGGGTCGACCCTCCCGAGCCCGCTGATAGAAGCGGATCCCCCGCAACAACAGGCTTTGTGTCTTTGTGAAACACTCGTCGGTGTGGTCGTGGGCGAGGGTCACGAGCGGCTCCGCTCCGCGCACTTTGCCAGAAGACGCTGAAGATCGGCCGACAACTGGGCAAACGAGGCTTCTTTTGCCCTCGGCGACGCCCCGAACACATACACGCCCGGGCTCATCGACTGCTCGTGGTCGGCCATCAGGGCACGCAACCGGCGGCGCAGCCGATTTCGGCTCACGGCAGACCCGTAGCCACGACCCAGGGCATAGCCCACCTGGGGTTGGGGGTAGGACACGTCAACAAACATGGTGCACGACAAAACGCCAGAGCGCAGATGGACCCCCTCGGTACGAACCCGGAGGAAGTCTGAACGGCTCTGAATACGGCCGATCAAGCGCTGAGGCGGTGGCGGCCCTTGGCGCGGCGTGACTTCAGAACGGCGCGACCGGCGCGGGTGGCCATGCGTGCGCGGAAGCCGTGCTTGCGGGCCTTGCGTCGATTGTTGGGTTGAAAGGTGCGCTTCATGGCGCCTCCTGTGGGACAAGCTCCGGGTGGGAGAGTGCGGTCTATGGGGCTTTCCTGCGCCAGCGGCGCGAGACGAAAGCAGACCACAGGCTAACGCCCACATCGGTCGGTGAGACGCCCGATACCCACAGGATTCATCAAGCCCCGCAAAGAACCCGCCCCGACCGACCCCAATTTGGAGTATCCACAGGGGCTGACTACGGTCAAATTCCCAGTTGAGTTGGCTGGGAACGTCGTCCACACCCTGTGGATTTCGTTGTGGAAGACCAAATTGGGGGGCACTCAATGAGCAATCACGAAGCTGTGTGGAATGCAACTGCGCAACTACTCAAGGCACAGGTCTCAGAAGGCGTGTGGTACTCCACCTTCAACGACGTCATCGCACTCACGAGTGACGAAGCCTCTCTCCGGCTGCAGGTTCCGAATGCGTACGTGCGTGACCGCATCGTGACGCGTTACCGGCCTCTCGTCATCGACGCACTCGACGAGATCGGCGAGAGCGACCGCGAGCTCATCATCGAGATTTCTGACATCGCGCTCGTCGACGACGCCGCGACCGTGACCGACGCCCCTGCCCCTGTCGCTGAGGTCACAAACGCCAACAACGGCAAGGGAAATGCGGTGGGTCTGAACCCCCGCTACACGTTCGAGAACTTCGTCAAGGGGGCTTCGAACCAGTTCGCGCTCGCGGCCGCCCTGCGTGTCGCCGAGACACCGGCGCGTTCATACAACCCGTTGTTCATCTACGGCTCGGCCGGTCTCGGCAAGACACACCTTCTGCAGGCCATCGGTTGGTACGTGCATGCTCACTACGCGCACTACGAGGTTCGGTACGTGTCGACAGAGACCTTCCTGAACGAGTACGTCGATGCGATCCGTACGAACACCACCGCGGCCTTCAAACGCCGCTACCGCGACGTCGATGTTCTGCTCATCGACGACATCCAGTTCATGGAAGGAAAAGAGGGTCTCCAGGAGGAGTTTTTCCACACCTTCAACAGCC
>CAYRUT010000024.1:0-27571 GCA_964427545.1 uncultured Bifidobacterium sp.
ATTTACGGAAGAGTTTTCCTGCGCGCGGCATCGTTGGCGTGGTGGTCTTCCTTGCAGCCGTTCTCACTACTGTCGCCACGCCGTCTTTCGACTCACCGGCCCGTGCGGCGCGCACCAAGGCCACCAAATTCGAGGTGTGCCACCGCACCAACGCCATCAAGAACCCGTACCGACTTATCAGCGTGGCGTGGAGTTCGGTGAACCCCGACAACAACGGTCACGACAACCCGGTGCACGACGGCCCGGTCTTCAACGTGGCGAATCCGACCGCGTCGCACGGCAACACTCCGCGTGACTCGGGTCTCGGGAACGAGGCCGGCGGTGGCAACGATCGATGGGGCGACATTTTCTACGCCTACAAGGGGCCCGGCAACGGAAACTCGAACTCGAACAACTGGACCACCGCCGGACAAGCCATCTTCAACGGCGCAACGTTCACCCTCAACGGAACAACGAAGGCTGCATGCCGCCGCATGTCTGCAGTCGACTACATCAAGGCCGAACGTGAGGAGAACCCGAACAAGCCGATGTCAGACATCTTGACCGAACTCGACGAGATGGGCGCTGCAGACGACGTCGCGTTGAAGCAGTCTCTGCCGGGCGGCACGTTCTCCACCTGGTACCAGGCGTGCAACCAGGCGACCACCGACTGTGAAGACACCACCGTGATGACGCAGTCACTCGCTGCGGAGTCGCCACGTGTCACCACCGAGCCCCCGACCGGCATCAGCGTCGGAAGTTCGCAGAACGCCGAATCGGCGACCCTCAACGGCACCATCTCGCCACAGAGCGTGCCGATGGTCTGGTACTTCGAGTTCGACGACGACACGAATTTCGCGCCCGACGCCAATGATCCGACCGACGTGCAGGAAGTGCCCGGAACCCCGGGTTCGAGCTCGAGCGCCACGACACAGAACGTCAGCCACAACGCCACCGGCCTGAATGCGACGAAGACCTACTACTACCGAACCGTCGGCGTCGCGACATCAGGTGCGGCAGACACCCTCGTCGAGACGTATCTCTACGGCGTGACGCGGCAGTTCTCGTTCGGGGCGCCGTCTGCGCCGACAAACGTGAGTGCCAACTGTGGCAACGCGTCGCTCTCGGTCGCATTCACTGCGGGAAGCGCGAACGGCGGCACCATCACGAACTACGAGTACTCGGTCGACGGTGGGGAGACCTTCACGGCACGCAATCCGGCAGCCACGACAAGCCCGATCTCGATCAGCAGTCTCACGAACGGAACCGAGTACGAGGTCGTCATCCGCGCCGTCACGGCGTCGAAGACCGGGCTCGCCAGCGCGGTTGCCACGGGGACTCCGTGCGGAACCCCGGTTGCGACCACCACCGCAGCGACCGGAGTGCAGCCCACAACGGCGACGATCAACGGACACCTCACGGGCAACGGCAACGCGCTTGCCTCGATCTCTTTCACGTGGGGAACCGTCGCGAACCTGTCGTCGGGCACCACCGTCACCCAGGCCAACACCACGTCACTTCCCGGAACCGCCAACGCCTACCCGGTGCTCGCCAATCTCACGGGCCTGACCGGGGGCACTACCTATTACTTCGAGGTGACGGGCACATACTCAGGCGGCGCCCAGACCGTCAGTGGCGGAATCCTGTCGTTCACCACGCCGGCGAATGTTGTGCCGCCCGCGGTCACGACCGAACCTGCCACGAACATCACCGACACCACGGCGACCCTGAACGGAACCGGAACATCGAACGGGCTCTCGTCGACCGTGTCGTGCATCTACGGCACTGTTGCCGACCTGTCGTCGGGCACCACCACTGTCACCGCGGCACAGTCGCCGCTCTCTGCGTCGGCATCGAACGCCCCGGTGTCGTGTGACGTCACGTCGCTCACTCCGAGCACCACGTACTACTTCCGCGTGCGTGTGTCGAACAACAACGGGTCGCCACAAGGCATCATCCGTCAGTTCACCACCCCCGCCACACCGACGACGACGGCAGCACCCACAACCACGGTGGCACCGACCACGACAGTCGCGCCGGTCAACGGCAGTTCGCTGGGAGCAGTGTCGGGCACGGTCTGGATCGACACCGACGGAGACGACTCGAAGGACCCCGCCGAGGTGTGGATCCCGGGCGTCGTGGTGAACCTCTCCGGCATCGCGACCGCCAGCACGACCACGTCGACCGGCGGCACCTTCTCGTTCACGAATCTCGCGCCGGGTGCCTATCTGGTGACCGCAGTGCTGCCGGGCGGGGTGGGCCTCACGGTCTCGTGGGACTCGCAGGGAACCTCGGACTGGAAGGTGAACGTCACTGTGGCGGCCGGCCAGACCGCAACGGCGGACTTCGCCGCCCGGGGCGACATCACGACGGTCGGTCGGTCGTCCGAACTCACGCCCGGAACAGACGTGAACCTCGACTGGAGCGGCGTCGACAAGCGGCTCGACACCACCGACGACGTCACGTTCACCACGAAGGTCGACAGCGAGAAGACCTTCACCGTGAAGAACATGCCCACCGGCAGGTACCGGGTCCGCGCGGAATCGATCAGCGAGGAGATCACCGTCGGTGCCGCGGGTGCAACGTTCGTTAATTCGACCATCACGCTCACCGCCACCTCGTCTTCCGTGAAGGGAACGTCGTTGCCTGCCACCGGGTCTTCGGCGCCGTCGACACTTGTGCCGCTTGCGTTGTTGCTGATTCCGTCGGGAATCGCCGCGGTGTTCGTGTCGCGCCGCCGCCGCATGGCCTGACGCTGTCGCACTGCAGAAATGTGCAGTGCCTATGCGGATGCGTCGACCATCCAGAAACTCAGCAGACCCACCGGTGACTCGTTGACGGTGACGGCCACGTCGATCTGACCTGGGTGCGGTGCGGCGATTCCCTGCAGGGGAAGAGCGAAGTGGAAATTGAGACCCTCCCCCGGGTGCAGGTCGGCGTCGCCGTGGAACTGGAACTCGATGCGCGCGATCTCCTCGACGGTGTCGGGGTAACGCAACACCACCCGACCCGTGTGGGTGCGCTGCACCTTGTCGGGGTGCACGTAGACCGACATCGCGAGGTGTGCATCGATGGGGGTGGGGAACCCCACCGAGCTGCCGATGCGGGTGATTCCGCCGCTCACGATGTTGATCATTCCCTCGCGGATGTTCGCGTAGTCACACAACAGAAGTGTCGTGAGGTCGATGCCGGTGTCGTCGAGGGGGTCGAGGTCCATGACCTCACCGTAGTTTTCCCGCGGTACTGAGGGTCATTCCCCCGCGGGAACTATCACCACGGGCACCTTCGAGTGGCGTGACACGTAATCGGCGACCGAACCGAGCAACAGCCCCATGACCCCGCCGTGGCCCCGTGAGCCGACCACGATCATGTCGCACGATGTCGAGAGAAGAGCGTTGCGGGGGTCGTTGTTCTCGAAATGCTGCGCGATCGACACACCGCGGTTCGCGGCGGCCTGTGCGACCCGCTTCGACTCCTCGCCGAGAACGTTGCGCGCGCCGGTGTCATCGAAGGTGTACGAGGTGGCCATCTCCGCCGGGACAACGATCGGGCTCCACGCCGAGAGCAGGATCACCGTGTCGCCCGAGTGGGCGAAGGAAACCGCCCAGTCGACCGCCTTTGCGCTGTTCGGTGACCCGTCAACGCCCACGAGAATCCGTCGCTTGCCAGAGATGTTTGTCGTCATGCGATGACCATAACGATGCTTTGTCGCGCAGGGAAGCAGAACACGCGGTGCTGGTAGCCCCATACCTCGCATTGGGTACACCTTGCGTTTCAGTGCGAATGATGCTCGTGCGTGTGGTGAACGTAGGTGCGTTCGCTGCGGGCGAACCGCACGGCATACGAGACGATGAACACCGCAGTTGCGCCGAGGGTGATGGTGGGGCCGGGCGCCAGGTCGAGGTGGTACGCAACGACGAACCCTCCGAGAACCTCGACGAGCCCGAACGCGACGGCCGCACGTGTGATGCGCCCGACACTGTCGAAGAACAGCCTCGCCGTGGCTGTCGGGGTGATCAACAACGACACGGTGAGCGCGATACCCACGGTGTTCAGCGACACCACCACACAGACCGCGAGCAGAACCAGCATCGCGGCATCGAGACGCTGCACGCGGATGCCGATCTGCGTTGCGTGGTCGCGGTCGAAGGTGGAGTAGGTGAGGTCGGGAAACCGCCACCAGACGAACGCGAGTGCCGACAGGGTGAGAACAAGGGTGATGAGCAGGTCGGTGCGGGTCACGGTGAGCAACTGGCCGAACAGAAAATGCGAGACCGAGACGTTGGTGTCCAGTGAGTTGAGTGCGATGACACCGAACGCGAACATTCCGCTGCCCACCACCGCGATCACCGAATCGTTGGGCAGGCGACGGTTCTGCGAGAGAAAGTGGATCACGAGCGCCATCACGACGCCGGCGACGAGCGCACCGGGCAGAACTGCGTTCGCACCGAACCATGCGAAGCCGAGGGCCACCCCGCCGAGAACACTGTGCGACATCGCATCGCCGAGGTAGGCGAGACGACGCAACGACACCCATGTGCCCACCACCGGGGAGAGAACCCCGACCATCAGGCAGATGATGCCCGCGCGCTGCGAGAAGTCGGACTGGAAGGGGTCGAGCAACCAGTTCACGGCGTTTCCCCCGTGCGGACCGCACCGAACAGTTGCTCGAGCCGCGACCCCTCGAGTTCGGCGGCGGGGGCGCCGTCGCCGAGTATGCGCCCGTTGACCGTGAGGCACCGTTCGAACCTCTGTCGCACGAGAGACAGGTCGTGGGTCGACACGAGCACCGAGGTCCCTCCGGCGCACAGGTCGGCGAAGAGCGACACCAGTTCGTCTGTGTGTCGCGAGTCGACCCCTGACAGAGCCTCATCGAGAAGAAGCACGTCGGCTTCCTGTGCGAGGGCGCGGGCGAGCATCACGCGTTGTATCTGGCCACCCGAGAGTGTCGACAACGAACGACGTTCTGACCCGACCAGGTCGACCTGGGCGAGACAGGCGGCGACGTGCGCGGTGTCTGCGTGTGTGCGGCGCATGCGACTGCCGTGGAAACGCCGTCGCCCCGCGAGAACGACGTCACCGACGGTGATGGGGAAGCGGATGTCGAGTTCGGACTGTTGGGGGATGTACGCGATCGCCTGGCGTTCCAGGTGGTGGCAGTGGGCACCGTGCACGACGACGTCACCGTCGTGGTCGATGAAGCCTGCCAGTGCCTTGAACAACGACGACTTGCCGGCTCCGTTCGGCCCGACGACAGCGACCATCTCCCCTGCGGCCACCCTGAACGACGACGAGCCGAGTGCGACAGTGTCGCCGTAGGTGACGGCGAGGTTGGCTGCCTCGAGGACTGCGGTGCTCACGAGCACCCCAGGGCGACGGCGATCTTCTCGATGTTCTCGCGCTGGGCAGACACGTAGGTGACCCCGGCATCGATGTCGGACTGGCTGAGACCCTCGAGTGGATTCAGGTGGTCGGTGGTGACCTTGAGTTTGTCGGCGAGAATCTGCGCCGTCGACGACGGGATCAGTGACTCGAAGAAGATCGTGATGTTCTGGCCCTCGAGGTCGGCGGCCAGGCCCTCGAGGTACCGCGCAGACACCTGTTCGTCGGGGTTCACGCCCGCGATGGGAACAAGCGTGAGCCCCGCCCGGTGGGCGAGATAGGTGAAGCCCTGGTGTGCCGTGTAAATCCTCGTCGATTCACACCGTGCCGCGGTGCCCCCGGGTCGTGTGCCGATCGTCGTGTCGAGGAACTCCCCGAGCTGGGTGAGCTCGTCGATGTACGAGTCACCGTTCGTCGAGAACGTGTCTGCCGAAGCGGGCGAGACCTTCGAGAGTGTCTCGACCACGCGTTCGGTCATGGCGATCATGTTGGCGGGATCGAGCCACACGTGCGGGTCGTGCTCGCCGTGCGAGTGCGCATCGTGCTCTTCTTCTGCGTGTTCGACGTCTTCTTTGTCTTCTTCGTGGCCGGAGTGGGGGAGGGCGACGTCGAGAAGCTCGACTGCATCGAACAGGTCGACTGTCTGCACGCTGTCCAGTGATTCGATGGCCTTCTGCGTGCCGGGCTGGAAATCGTCACCGAGGTAGAACACGACGTCAGACTCCGCGAGTCGCTGCGCCTGTCTGGCGGTGAGCTCGACGTCGTGCGCATCTGACCCCGGCGGGGTCAACGTGACCACCTCGACCAGGTCGCCACCGACGCGCGTCACGATCTCGGCGATGGGGAACAGTGCGGCGGACACCACGATGCGTTCTGCTGGCTCAGATGCATTGTCTGATGACGAGCACGCGACGAGTGCGGGTGAGATGAGGGCCAGTGCGATGAGTGCCGAGCGGGTCTTCATGGCAATTGAGCATAATGAGAATGAGAACGATTCCCAAAATGAAACCGAACCGAGGCGGGAAGCCGGTTCTAGGGTGGCGCCGTGACTCGGCTGGGCTACCTGTTCTTCGACCTTGACGGCACCATTGCCGACTCGGGTGCGGGTATCACCCAGTCTGTGAACGACATGTTCGCTGCTGCCGGGGTTGCCCCGTTGACGGCTGCAGAGGTGAAGCGCATCATCGGCCCGCCGTTCCAGACCACGATGCCCGAACTGTTGACTGCCCGGGGTGTCGACGTGGCCAGGACCACCGAGTTCATCCACGAATACCGACGCATCTACAGGCAGAACCACCTGCCCTTCACGCCGGTGATCGACGGCATGCGGGAGGTGGTCGACTCTCTCGCGGCGCGGTGGCACGTCTCCGTGGTGACGGCGAAGCCACAGTCGCAGGCCGTGGTCGCGGTGAACGCAACCGGGCTCGACCACCACATGGTGACAGTGGTCGGGCCCGACGACGACGCACCCGTTCACAAGTCGGTGCTGTTGCGGCGCGCACTCGACGATGTGGCCCGTGAACACGGATCGATGCCCGACCTCTCGCACTGCTGGATGATCGGTGACCGGCACCACGACATCGAGGCAGGGGTGCAGGTCGGCACGCGCTCTGCGGGGGTTCTGTGGGGTTTCGGTGACCACGCGGAACTGACCGACGCGGGCGCAGACGTCGTGCTGTCGCGGCCAGACGAGCTTTTGTCACTGCTTCTTTCCGACGGCGGCTAGGCAGAGAAAGATGCGCCCTCGGTACACTTTGCCGTCCCCGACCGTGTGAGGAAAACAACATGGCAAACGCCTGGTTCGAGACAGTCGCAGAAGCACAGCGCCGCGCGAAGGCACGCCTGCCCAGGTCGGTCTATGGTGCGCTGATCGCCGGGTCAGAGAAGGGTCTCTCCACGTCTGACAACCTGGCATCGTTCGACCAACTCGGTTTTGCCCCGCACATCGCCGGCCTGTCGAACACACGGGAGACATCGACCACCGTCATGGGTCAAGAGATCTCGATGCCGGTGCTCATCTCGCCGACGGGTGTGCAGGCAGTGCACCCGCAGGGAGAAGTGGCCATCGCCCGCGCAGCGCAGAACCGCGGAATCCCGATGGGTCTCAGTTCGTTCGCATCGAAGTCAGTCGAAGAAGTCGCTGCTGCGAACGACAAGACCTTCTTCCAGATGTACTGGTGCGGCGACAAGGACACGCTGGTGCAGCGCATGGAGCGCGCCCGTGCCGCCGGTGCGAAGGGTCTCATCGTGACGCTCGACTGGTCGTTCTCTAACGGTCGCGACTGGGGCAGCCCGTGGATACCCGAGAAGATCGACCTGAAGGCCGCGTTCAAACTCGCACCCGAGGTTCTGCAGAAGCCGGGCTGGTTGTGGACCTTCGCAAAAACCGGTCGCATTCCCGACCTGACCGCACCGAACATGGCGAAGCCGGGCGAGAAGGCACCGACGTTCTTCGGTGCGTACTACGAGTGGATGCAGACACCGTTGCCCACGTGGGACGACATCGCGTGGCTGCGCCAGCAGTGGGGCGGGCCGTTCATGGTGAAAGGTGTCAGCCGGGTCGACGATGCCAAGCGCGTGGTCGACCTCGGTGCCACGGCGTTGTCGGTGTCGAACCACGGCGGCAACAACCTCGACGGAACCCCGGCGCCCATCCGTGCGCTTCCCGCGGTTGCCGATGCCGTCGGCTCGCAGATCGAGGTTCTGCTCGACGGTGGTGTGCGCCGCGGTTCCGACGTGGTCAAGGCTCTTGCGCTCGGCGCACGTGCGGTGATGATCGGCCGCGCGTACCTGTGGGGTCTCGCCGCGAACGGCCAGGCAGGTGTCGAGAACGTGCTCGATCTTCTTCGCAGCGGAATCGACTCGACCCTGCTCGGCCTCGGCCGTTCGTCGGTGCACGAACTCACCCGCGACGACGTTGTCGCGCCCGACGGGTTCTTCCGCCCGCTCGGCACCAAGTAACCGTCTCGACCATCGGGCCGTCGCGGCACGACGTCGGTGCTCAGACCGTCGTCGGGCCGTGGAAGATCTCGCCGTTCCTGAAGATCGCGACCCGCGCCGGGCTCGGCAGGTCGATCACCAGGTTCTCCGACAGCGTGACGAAGCGTGATGTCCAGCCGCTCGGCATCTGACGAGCAGTCTGTTCTGTGCGACGCTGTTTCAGGTGCGTCTCCGTCACCTGCGGCACCAACGAGGTGCCGCCGGGAAAGTCGTCATTCGTGTCGATGATCTCGATCGTTCGGCCGGCACGGAACAACACGCGGTGGCTCTTGAACACCGGCAACACCGTGACGCCGTCGAACCCGGGCTCGGGTGCACCGGGTCGCGCGACGAGAGCAAAGGTGCGGCCGTCGACCCGTATGGTCTCCACGGGTCCGTCGCGGTCGGCCCCGGGTGGCCGCCGGAAGAACGCGCCGTCGTGCTGGCTGCGGCCGCACCCCGACTTGCGGAACCCCTCGGGAACATCGAGCGCCGCGTACTCGTCGGGTGCGATGGGTTCGGTGGTGAGCCACACCCCGAAAGTGGCCGAGTCCATGATCTCGCCGTAGAACTCGACGCCGCCGAGAGTCCAGTTCGCGGCCCAGTCGGGGTTGCCCCCGAGCGCGCCGCAGATGTCGGCCGGGTTCATCTCAACGGGCACCCGGGGCGGAGACACGGGCGAGGAACGCGCGCACGATGTGTTCGCCGTGCGTGTCCTGCAGGAAGTGCGCGGCACCCTCCATCACGTCGAAGGTCGAGTGAGGAATCATCGAATGCCACTTGCGCCCCCAGTCGAGCGTGAACACGTTGTCGGAGTCTCCCCAGATGAAATGAACGGGCAGCGATGTCGCATTCACTGCGGCGAAGTGCCGTTCCTGTTCTGTGGCGTTCCCCGCGCCCGGGTCGTGGAACGGGATACTGAGAGGGAAGCGACGGGGCCCGGTGACACCTTCGTCGCCGAGACCGACGAACGGTGCGTCGTATGCGGACTTCACGCGTCGTGCCTCTTCGCCCAAGACAGGCTCTTCGCCGGACAGTTCACGGAAGAGGGAATCCTGCGGGGTGACCCGGCCGGTTGACATCGCCATCAGAGTGCCCCACTGTGTCTTTGCCGGCACGTTGTCGCGGAAGATGCCGCCGGGGAGGTTCTGTGTGATCCAGTTCTGGATGCCGGGGGTGTACTCGTAGCCCTCGTGGTGAAGCCACGTGTTCATGATCACGAGACGATCGAAGCGCTCGGGCATGGTTGCGTACTGGGCCAGACCTGTCGGACCGCCCCAGTCCTGCACGAATACGGTGATGTTGCCAAGGTCGAGATGCGTGACGAGACGCGTGATGTTTGCGGTGTGGCGTGCAATGTCGTACCAGGCCGGGTCTGTCACCTTGTCTGACCTGCCGAAACCGATGTGGTCGGGTGCGATGCACCGGTATCCCGCGGCCACGAGGCCCGGGATCATGCGTCGGTACAGGTAGCTCCATGTCGGCATGCCGTGCATCAACAAAGCCACGGGTGCGCCTCTGTCGCCTTCGTCGACGTAGTGCATGCGCACACCGTCGATGTCGAGAAAATGCGGCTCGTACGGAAAATCGGCGATCTCGTCGAAGTTCGAATCCGGTGTGCGCAAGACGTTCATGGTGTCCTCCTCAGAAAGCAAGAATGTGTCCGGTCTCGGCCGCGATGTTTCCCGACACGAGCTCGTCGTAGGCGGCGGCAACGGCTTCGGGTCCGTGGCTCTCCGCGACTTTCATCCATCTGCGCGAGTCGGCGATGAATTCCTCGAGTGCGGAGTTCATGCGGGTGTTCAGCACGTCGCGGCCCCATTCCTTGCCGCGCTTCGCGAGCTGGGTGGGTGCGAAGAAGAACGCCGGCTTCGGCCCGGGAATCTCGTCGAGCGAACCGTTCTGGTCCCAGTGCGTTGCGCCGATGCGGCACGAGTGCATGAGCGAGTCGTCGAAGTGGTGATGCACGCGCGATATCACCGATGCGTTGCCGGCCATGTCGACGAACACGGTGGGTGCCCAGTCGGCGAGTTCCTCGATGGTGTCGTAGGTGGCGATCTCGTCGTACAGGTTCACCTTCTGCACGAAGTCGACGTTCGACGGCGACGTGAGTGCGATGCAGTGCGTGTTGCCGCGGGCCCGCACGCGGTGTGCGAACGCGATCGACGTCTTGCTCGAGGCACTGCTCACCACTATCTGCCCGGCACCGAACATTGCGTTCTCGAACAGGAAGTCCTCGGCGAGGAACGAGGTGACGAAGAGGCCCCGCAACAACAGGTAGGCGTTGTCGTCTTCCGACGGCACGTCGCCCACCCTGTCGAAACTGCGGTATGCCATTGCGTGCTTCTCGCGGTGCGGTGCCACGTCGACGAACCCGGCACTCGTGCGCTCTGCCGCCACGATGTGGTCGCTGCCGGCCGGGAAGAACCCGAAGTAGCGACCGCCGACCGGAAGCGCCTCGTTGCGTGATTCGGTGATGGTGCCGAAACCCATGACCGGAAGCCGGCCCCAGCCGGCCTCTGCCGGGAAGAACCCCCAGTAGTCGAGGAAGTCACCGCTGAGTGCGTAGCTGATGTTGTTCGAGGTGAGGGCGAAACTCTCGAGACCGAGACGCACCTCGCCCTCGGCCAGACGGCGGTCGGGGTCCTGCGTGAACCGGTGGCGTCGGATGTCTGTGCGATCGATCTCGAGATGCATGGTTTCCTCCATGGGCGCTGTCGACCTTCATCGTTTCACGACGGGGGTCTGTCTGTCTCGGTCGTGCGGAACATTCTGTATTTTCTGCCGACTTTGGGCGACTCGTGCCCCGGGTGGAGAATATGGTCGTCGGCGGCCCAACGATTCGAGGAACCATGGCGCAGAAATACGAATTCAAAGGCACTGTCGGTCGCTACCTGGCTGACTCCGAACCGTGGTTCCCCGAGCCGGCCCACCCGGGTGACGAGGCGCCGAACGTGATCCTGATACTTCTCGACGACACGGGCTTTGCCCAGATGGGGTGTTTCGGCAGCGACATCGACACCCCGAACCTCGACGCACTGGCCGCCAACGGCCTGCAGTTCACCAACTTCCACGTGACACCGTTGTGTTCGCCCACCCGAGCGGCGTTGTTGAGCGGTCGCTCGAACCATGCGGTGGGCATGCGCACGGTGTCGAACTTCTCCACCGGTTTCCCGAACCAGTTGGGTCACATCAGCAACCACGCCGCGACCGTGGCCGAGGTGCTCGGTGACGCCGGGTACGGAACCTTCTGTGTCGGCAAGTGGCACCTCGCGCCGATGGAACAGTGTTCGGCGGCCGGCCCCTTCGACCAGTGGCCGCTCGCACGCGGGTTCAACCGGTTCTACGGGTTCCTCGACGGCGAGACCGACCAGTTCTTTCCCGAACTCGTCGCCGACAACCACCCCGTCGACCCACCGGGAACCCCCGACGACGGCTACCACCTGTCGGAGGACCTCGTCGACAACGCACTGAGGATCATTGCCGACTTCAAGGGAGTGCGGCCCGACCGGCCGTTCCTCGGGTACGTCGCGTTCGGTGCGACGCACGCACCGCACCAGGCACCCGCGTCGTACATGGCGAAGTACCGGGGCAAGTACGACGAGGGGTGGGACATCATCCGCGAGAGGTGGTTCAACAAGCAGATCGCCACGGGTGTGATCCCGCCCGACACGCAGCTGGCGCCGCGCAACCCCGGCGTGAAGCCGTGGGACGAACTGAGCGACAACGAGAAGCGCCTTGCCGCGCGAATGCAGGAGGCGTTCGCCGCCTTCCTCGACCACACCGACGACCAGATCGGCCGCTTGGTGGAGGGTCTTCGCAAGCTCGGCCAGCTCGACAACACGATTCTCGTGGTGCACGCCGACAACGGCGCATCACAGGAGGGTGGCCCCTTCGGTGTCATGCACGAGATGAAGTTCTTCAACGGCATCATCGAGATGCCCGACGAGGCGATCAACCACATCGACGACATCGGCGGCCCGAACAGCCACTGCAACTACCCGTGGGGCTGGGCACAGTGCGGCAACACTCCGTACCGCTGGTACAAGCAGAACACCCACGAAGGCGGTGTGCACGTGCCGATGATCTTCCACTGGCCGAAGGGCATCGAAGACTCGCAGAAGGGCACCAAGCGCGACCAGTTCGTGTTCGTGTCCGACATAGTTCCCACGGTGTACGACCTTGTGGGCGTCACGCCGCCGACGGTGCGCCGCGGGCTCGAGCAGCTGCCGGTGACCGGTCGTTCGTTTGCATCGGTGCTGTCCGACGCAACGGCCCCGGCGACGAACACGGTGCAGTACTTCGAGAACGCGGGCAGCCTCGCTGTCGTTGCCGGTGAATGGAAGGCGGTGCTGAAACACACCTCGGGCCAGCCCTACGGCGACGAGAAGTGGGAGCTGTACCACCTTGCGGTCGACAGGTCTGAGTGCAACGACCTCGCAGAATCGAACCCGCAGAAACTCGACGAGATGGTCGCGCTCTGGTGGGAACAGGCGGAGACACACGGTGTGCTGCCGCTCGACGACCGCGGCGTGCAGTTGTTCGGTGCGCGCTTCCGCAAGCATTCGCCGCACCCCGAAGACCGTCGCTACGTGTACCGGCCCCCGATGTCGCCGATGCCTGGGCAGGCGTCAGCCGGGCTCGGCGGCCGCAATGTCGACCTGTTCGCGACGGTGTCGTTCACCCCGGGCGACGAGGGAGTGCTCTATGCAACGGGCACGCAGAACTCAGGTCTGTCGGTGTTCATCCAGAACGACAGGCTGGTTCTCGACTACAACGCGTTCGGTGACCACACGATCATCGAGTCGTCGGGTGCGGTGCCGGCGGGGCAGCACGAACTGCGCGTGGTGCTGCGTCGTGGCGACGGAATGGCGGGCGAACTCAGCCTGCAGATCGATGGCGCAACCGTCGGTCATGCATCCGTGCCGCTGTACATGCGGATGATGTCGTCGGTGGGGCCGAGTGTCGGGTACGACCACGGGTCTCCGGTGTCAGAGAGGTATGAGGCTCCCTACGCCTACACGGGCGACCTTCACGAGGTCGTCATCGAGGCGGGCAAGCCGCGCGCCGACGTGAAGGCGGCCGAGGCCGCCAACGAGATGCGCCGACAGTGATCACCCGAGGGTGATCGAGTCGAGCGTGACCTGCACGCCCATCACATAGGCATCACCGTCTGCGGTCGAAACCCGCTTTGCGATGTCTTCGACCTCGTTCACGGAGTTCACGGGAACGAACTGCACGGTGTCCCACTTGCGGCCGTCGCCGATGATGGTGCCCTCGGCCGAGAACTGCACTGCCTCGGGAAGGTCAGCAAACGCGCGCGCACGGTCGGTTGCCTGGCGAACGATCATCGCCACCAGTCGTGTCTCGAGCGGCGACGGGCGGTCGCGGGTGTCGAGAGAGACGTCTTCGGGGCGGCAGCACACGAGGGTGGTACGTTCCATTCCGGCGGCCTTGTGCACGTGCTTCTCGCCGAAGTCGGGCCTGCTCTGCATCTCGATGAACGACTTGCGGGTGGCGTAGCGGACGATGCCGATGCGGTCCCAGTCCTCGTCGCCGACGTGGTTGCTGACGACGTCGCCGTAGAACACGACGGTGGCACCGATCTTGTTGAGAATCGACGACGGGTTGTAGCGGTCGTCTGCTTCCTTGCCGCTGATCGGCTTGTCAACGCCGGTGCCGTCGTCGTACTGGGCGACCTCGTGGTACTTCATCAGGTTCACCATGTAGATGGGGCCGTCTTCCTCGGGCGGGCGCGTGGCAAGGAACATGCCGTATTCCTTGTCGATGGTTCCGTAGTTGTGCTTCAGTCTCTTGCTGTCGGACATTGACGGCCTCCTGGTGTTGCCTGCAGACCTCGACCGTAGCAACGAACCGGCGCCCCGGTCACACGGCAACGGAACACATCGCATTCGTTGGAACGACCCGTCGCGCGGTGGTCTAATTTCGTGAGCGACGAAGGAGAAGCCATGACGGACGCGAAGCCCCAGAGACTCATTTCAGACATGCGCAACGTGCGCTACGGAGAGGTGTTGTTGGTGTTCGCGCGCGACAACACCCTGGTTGCCGAGGTGTTCGGCACACAGATGCTGAACGACTGCCCGCAGGAGCTGTGGGTCACCCTCGACGCCGAGGAGATCGCGAAGAGAGAGGGCGCGGTGTTCGCCAAGCTCAACGGCCCGCGTCACTGGTGTCTCGACGGTCTCGGGACCAAGACGGCCACTGTCGCCCCGGAACTCAAGGACTTCAACGGAATCACGATGCGTCGTCTCGCAACCGTCGACCTCAGCGCGGGCATGGGCGTCGCGCCGTACCAGGAACGGTTCGTCAACCGCGGCTCGACCTTCTACTTCGATGCGGGATCGAAGGTGTGGGAACTCGTGAACCCCGACGGCAAGGCTTACGTGATGCAGGCACTGTGCATCGGTGTCGACCCCACCATCTCTCTCGACACGCTCGACACGCTCGGTTCGAAGTTGGCCCTGCCCGAGGGGTGGTCGTACCGCTCGCGGGTCCTCGACGAGGAACTGGTGGTGGACACCACCGACCACGACGCCACCGTTGTCCAGGACGAGTTCGAGAACACCTACACCCTGCCGTACTGAGGGGGATTTTGACTCCCCGTCGAATAGGTCGTAATTTCTGACCGTTGCTCGTGGATGGGGGTCTTATGGAGCAGGCAATCATCGGTGTCGTGACACGCGCCGAACCGGGTCTGTCAGATGCAGAGATCGTCGACCTGCAGCCGATCCCGGGTGGATTCAGCCGCGAGACGTTCAAGTGCGACATTGCTGTCACACGAGGGGGCGCCAGGGAGGTTCTCCCGTTGATCATCCGCAAGAACCCCCCGGATGTCGAGGCGATTCTCAACACGAGCCGCGCAGTGGAGCACGACCTCATCGAGGCCCTGCGCACCAAGACCAAGGTTCCCGTCAGCCGCAGTTACGGGTACGAACTCGACCCCGCACTGTTCGGTGAACCGGCGATGGTTCTCGAGCGCGCGTCGGGCAGCGGTCAGACCTCGGCGCTCTTCAACGGCGGTGCCGACGAAGACCAGTGCGAAGACGTCATCCGCCACCTGTGCGAGGTTCTGGTGGAACTTCACTCTGCCGACATCTCCACGGTCGACCCGAACGGGTCTCTCGTCGACCCACGGGGGGTCGGCATCCGTGCGGGGTCGTGGGACGAATACATGGACACGACGTTCGAGTACTACATCGGTGAGTACGGCACCATCGCATGGGACCCCGTGATGATGACCATTCTCGATTCGTTCCTCACGCTGCGTCGCAACAAGCCACGACCGATGCCGCTCGCGGTCGTGCACGGCGACTTCAACCCGGCCAACTTCCTCTACGAGAACGGAAAAGTGTCGGCCCTGATCGACTGGGAGAACAGCCGCGTGGGCGACCCCCGCGAGGATCTCGGCTGGATGGTGTTGATGGACATCCTCAGCAACACACAGGTGATGAGCTACCCGAAGAAAGAGGGCGGTTTCCTCGCGTATTACAACAAGCTGACCGGCAACGACATCACACCCGAGGAACTGGGGTATTTCACCCTGTTCGGCACGGCGAACATCGCGGTGCCGGTGCACCAGTCGGTGGCACGGCGCATCCGCAAGGAGCACATGCTGCTGCTGCCGCTCTATCTGATCCAGTCGAGCCTGCCGGCACTGCCGGCCATGGCGCAGTTGATGGGCTACCCGGGGACAACAGCATGAACACGACACCGACAATCGATGACATTCTCGAGGGCCTGATCGTTGCCCTGCAGAACGAGATCATCCCGCACCTCTCGAACGCAAAGTCAGTGGCGACGGCCATGATGATGCAGTCGCTGGTGCAGCAGGTGCGCCAGGTGCTGCCGATGATGGATGCCAGCATCGCGAACGAGCACAACGAGATGACCCGCACCCTGCGCGAGGTGGCCGCGGTGCTCGGCGACGTGGCCGGGCCCGAGGCAGACAGAATCCGCGAGCGAGCGGCGTCGCTCGGCAGTCTTGCCGACGTGCCGGTGCCGGTCGACCAGACACCCGTCAGGGAGGCACACGCGCGACTCGGGTACGGCCTGCAGGAGACCATCTCTGATCTCGACGTGCTGCAGCGGGCGGGCCACGCATCGGCCGATGCCGCACTTCAGCGACTGCGCGAGTACCTGATGCCGATGATCATGCAGAACATCGCCGCCATCAGCGTCGGTGGGGGAATGGTCGGTCGCGGCTAGACCAGGCCGCGCCGCGACCGGCGAAGGCACCCAAGACCAACGACGAGTGCGGCCAGCGCAACGATGACCATCCAGAGCGGCGCCGATCCCGCCGTCGGAAGGTCCGCACCAGCGTCGACAGTCGGAAGAAACACGCTCGATGCGATGGCCTGACCGCTGCCTGAAGTGCTGCCGACCTGGTAGGTGACTCCGTGGGCGGCAGTGCCCGAAAAGCCACGTGCATGGACGAACGAGATTCTGCCGGTCGAGGGGTTCACGGTGTACGTGCCCTCAGAGGTCACGACTTTCGTTGCAGTGCACGACGGAGCCGATTCACCCCGTGCACAGAGGCGTACCGATGCAGGTACCAGACGTGCATTCCCCTGGGTGGAAACGCCGCCACCCGACGCTCGGTCGTTGGCGAGAGGGTTCACCGAGATCTTGTCGCCGCGTCTGCCCTTTGCGAAATCGGGCGACGCGACAGGACCACCGGAACTTTCGACCTTTGCCACCACCCGCGCACTCGCCGTGCGACGTGATGAGTCTTTCACCACGTATGCAACACCTGTGCCGGTGCCGGTGAAGCCTCGCGCAGGAACAAACTTCACGATTCCGTTCGCCGCGATGGAGTAGGTTCCCTCGCCCGGCACGGTGACACTCGACTTGGTGCACTTCGGTGCGACTTCAGTCGGTGCGCACAGGCGGATGGTTGCTCGGTCGAGAGGCTTCTTGTCAAGTGCTGTCGAGTCGTTGCCGAGCAGCGAGATCCACTGCGCCAAGCCTGCTGCACCGATCGAGATGTCATCGCGAGCTGCCGGGCCTTGGTACACGGTGGGCGTCAACTGTGCCGAAACGGTGCGACCGAGGGCGTCGGTCACGCGGTAGGTGAGGGGTGTCACGGCACCGACGGGCGCTGATGCCATCGATGTGAACGTGATGACGCCGGTGGATGCGTTCATTGAGTATGTGCCGACCCCCTCGATGACGACATCGGAGGTTCCACACACGTTTGTTGCCGGGTCGACCATGCACATCGAGCCGGAGAGCAGGGCCGGTGCCCCTGCTGAATTGCGTGCAAGCCCTGACGAGCCGATGAGTGGCGAGAATCGGACTTCTGCACCCTGGGCGACATCGCGTGACTCCGGCGATGCAGTCGGCACCGGAGGACTCTGCACCGTGACCTGCACAGTGGAACTTGTTGTCTGACCGAGAGTGTCGGCGACTTGGTAGGTGACCGAAGTTGACTGCCCGACGAAGGTCGGCAAGGGCTCGAAGACGATGGCACCACCCGCGCCGACGCGGTATGTTCCCTCATTCGCGATGGTGACAGAGGTCTGGGAGCACAAGGGTGGGTTCTGCTGTGGTGACCGCCCGCAGAGTGCGACCGACGACGCAGAGAGACTTGTTCCTGCACCGGCCGTGTCGTTCTGCAAGATCTGTGCTGTTGCCGGGGAGTTCCATGCAGTCGTGACTTGGTCCGGCGTTGCAGACGGTGCTGCAGGTATCACAGGGGTGAGAACAGCGGTTGCGGTGCGCCCCAGAACGTCGGTCACCCGGTAGGTCACGCCGGTCAGCGATGCCGGTGCGACATTGCCCAGGGCGGTGAATGACACCACGCCCGTTGTCTGGTTGATGCTCCAGGTTCCCTGGTTCGCAACCGAGAAAGTCGTCTTGCACTGTGAATCGGACGGGTCAACGAGGCACGGTCCGTTTGCGACGTTCCCGGTCACGACCAAGTTGCTGTTCACGAGACCCGAGGGCGATGTCACCGAACTGAACGCGACGGTCTGTCCGGCGAGGAGAATCTTTGTCTCGGGTGAGGCGACGGGGAGTGGAGGTGCTGCGACCTGCGCGTTGATGGTCGAGCCCGAGGACTGACCGAGAACGTCAGAAGCCACGTACTTGATCTGGGTGGCGTTGCCTGCGAACGACGGCAACGGGTCGAATGCAACGGTGCCGTCGGCATTGACGGTGTAGGTGCCTTCGTTGGCGACCGTGAGTGTGGTGAGGTTGCACGAGGCGTCCGCGGTTGCTGCGGTGCAGATGCGCACTGACGAGGGGTTCAACGTGGTTCCCGTTCCCGGAGAGTCATTCGTGAGGACTCCGATCACCTGTGTGATGTCGTATGCACCGTTCGACACGTCGGCAGTCAGGGTGGGTGGGGGAATGACCGAGGGTCTGTATGTCGACGAGAAGGTTCGTGACAGCGAATCGGTTGCGACGTAGGTGACACCGTTTCCTGTGCCGGCGAACCCGACGGCCGGCGTGAAGGTGATGATGCCTGTGGTTGTGTTGACGGTATAGGTGCCTTCATTCGGGACTGTGACAGTGGTTGCGGTGCAGTTGGGTACGGTCTGACCGCTGCCACACAGTCGAACGCTCGAGGCGTTCATGGTGACACCGTTCGGTGGTACGTCGTTCAGCAGTGGGTTCGTTGTCTGGCTCTGGCCTGAGATGCCGCTTGAGGTGTCGGCAGACGGCACAACAGAATTCGGTGCGCTGACGGCTGCGTCGATGAGAGCCGATCCGGTCTGTCCGAGTGCATCAGCGACCACGTATTTGACGTCTGTGGCGTTGCCGGTGAAGGTCGGCAACGGGTCGAATGTGATGACACCCGTGGTTGTGTTGACGGTGTAGGTGCCTTCGTTGGCGACCGTGAGTGTGGTGAGGTTGCACGAGGCGTTCGCGGTTGCTGCGGTACAGATACGCACCGAGGACGGGACAAGGGTTGTGCCTGTTCCGGGGGTGTCATTGTCGAGAGGGGAGATGGTCTGGTTGGTGTCGAACGCGCCACTTGACGTGTCGTTCTGCGCCTGTGGTGTTCCTGCCACTGCAACAGAGAGCGATGACTGGGCCTGTTGACCCACTGCGTCGAAGATGCGGTACTGCTGCGGTGTGGCGTTGCCGGTGAAGGTCGGCAACGGGTCGAACGTGACGGTCCCGTTTGCATTGACGGTGTATGTGCCCTCGTTGGGCACGGTCAGGGTCCGCACGCACGAAGACCCTGACACGATGCAGGTCTGCAAGGGGTCGAGTGTGGTCCCTGCGGCCGCAGATGCATTCAGCGAAATCGTCTGGTTGGTGTCGAGTTTCCCCGATGACTGTGTGGGCGACGCCGACGGCATGCCGGGCGGAGCCACCGAGATCGACAACTGGGCGCCGTCTTTCCCGCCCAGTGAGTCAGTCACCTGGTAGTCGATCGATGCAGAGCCCGTGAACGTGGAGAGCGGTGTGAACGTGATCTCGCCGGTGGAGGCATTGCGCGTGAATGTTCCCTTGTTGGCCACGGTGACGCTCGTGGCAGTGCAGTTGGGCACGGTCTGGCCGACATCGCACAGTTTGACCGAGGTCGGATCGAGGGTCGCGCCGTTCGCGGCACTGTCGTTTGCCAGCACCGCGACGGACTTGGCCGTGTTGTACGTTGTGCTCGAATTGTCGTCAGATGAACTCGGTGCGGGCACAACCGTGACCGCTGCTGTTGCGGTCGACTGACGGCCCTGGGAGTCTTCTATTCGGTACGAGATTGGTGTGGCGTCGCCGGTGAAGCCCGGCAACGGGTCGAAGGTGATGGTTCCGTTTGCGTTGACGGTGTAGGTGCCCTCGTTCGGAACCACCAGACTGTTCACACACGATGCTCCCGACACGATGCAGGTGAGCGCGGCAATGAACTGCCCCTGCGACGTCGCCGGGGTCAGTGTCTGGTTGGCGTCCTGGGTGCCCGTTGACTGCAGCGGCGTCGCTGAAGGGGGCACCGGTGATACGAGGGCAATGCGGTAATCCTCGACCTCGCCCGAGTCGACCGGGCCTGTCGGGCTCGTGGCGCCCGAACCGTAGGCCGCACGCAGTCGCAGGCCGACGGTACCGGGTGTTGCGCCCCCCGGCCATTGTGATGCTGTCCACGTGAGCACGACCGACGATGCGTTGGCGGCGAAGTTCGAGCACGCCCGCTCGTTCGGATTGCTCGTGGAGTACGCACCGTTGTTGTTCATGTCGATGTAGCCGCACACCTGGCCCGCCTCGCTCGCACCTGCAATCGGGACTGTTATCGAGTGGTCCTGACCGATGTTCGCATCGGCGACGGCGCCGGTGATTGCATCGTCGTTGTCGCCGGTTGCGTTTGCCGATGCGTTCGGTGAAGAAGCAATCGGCGCAGACGCAGAATTCAGCGTCGACGGGGCTTCGGCCGAGAGTTCGTTGGAGTTCATCTTCAGGTCGCCGATGACATGACTTGCGACGCCGGCCGCATCGAACGACGTCGGGCCGTCACCCATGTCCTCGCCGTAGGAGAATGTGGCGTTGAGCCGTTCTCCCGCCGACATCAACATCGTCGAGTTGTCGTACGAGCAGGTCGCGCCCTGGCGGGTCAGGATCACCGAGAAGTTGAAGGTCAGTGACTTGACGATGCCGTTGATTCGCACAGACCCGCTCGAATGGCTGGACTCGACCATTGGCGCGGTTGCCGCCCGACCGGTGATTGACGTGCCCGAAACTGTGATTCCACCCGAGAGTTTCGTGAATGAGACACCACCGGGGGTCGAACTCGCGAGTGCCATGGTGCCCTGAATGGCGAGCTTGCAGTTCGCTTCCATTCGACCACCGAAATCGTGGATATGGAATGTCGGGGTGGAGACCGGCCGCGAGAAGGTGAAGGTGACTGTCCCTTTTGAACAACTGCCGGTGGTGGTGCCGGCGGCAGGCATCGAGCATCCCGATCCGTAGGTGACCCACTGCAGGCCCTGCACCCCCGTGACATTCGGGGTGTAGGTCGACCCGTCGACAGACCAGTCTCGCCCGCTGTTCATGAAGGTTCCCGGCTCGATGGTGACCGCACTCGAGTCGCTGACCGAGATGGTTGTGGTGAGCCCGGAATAGCCGGTTTGCACCGAACTCGAGACGGTTCCACCCGCTTGGTAGGCGTGTGATTCGGTGGGGCCCAGGGCGCAAACAAGAAGCCCCGCAAGCGTGCAGGCCAATGCAGGTGCGTTGCGACGTGGACCGATGACCACACGCTTTCGGCGGAACCTGAATGACAGCACGTCAAAAAAGTAGCGAGCACATTTTTTCACCTGTCATGTCTGTTGTTGGAAGTTTTTTACTAATTCACTGCGGAAAAGTGTCCGAGACCCTCAAGTTCACGTTGAGAGTTCTGGTCGTGGATGTCCTCGTCATCACGCGGTGACATGACAGGTAAAGTTGTGTGTGAGTGCGGAAGGCGTAAATTTTTTCCAGATACGTCGACATCTGTTGATGTTTTTCGTTCTGCTGGTGTCGTCGGTTGTGGTGCTGGGAACAGCACACGACACCGTCAGTGCCGCTGCGGGAACAATCACCGGTCGGGTCTTTGACGACAAGTTGGTCGACGGTGCATTCGACGGATCGGATGCCGGAATCCAGAACGTAACGGTTCGTGCCTACGACACCACAGGGGCACTGGTCGGTACCGCCCAGACAGCGGCGAACGGCACGTACACATTGACAGTCTCGAGTGCATCGACGAACGACGTGCGCGTCGAGTTCGACACACCGACCGGGTACCAACCGTCGTTCGTCGGTACCGACAACAAGACAAGTGTTCAGTTCGTGGCGCTGGGCGCCACAAATGTCTCGTACGGTGTCGCGACCCCGGGTCAGTACTGCGCGAACCTCTTTGCCGCAGGGAAACAAGGCAACGAACTCGGCGCGACATGTTTCCAGCCGTCAAATGCCCAGAGTCTCTCGACGGTGTACATGACGAGTTGGAACTCGCGCATTCGTCGCGACAAGGTTGCCAGCGCAAACCAGACGGGCTCGGTCTGGGGGCTCGGGTACGACGGCATCCGTGGTCTTCTCTGGACCTCTGCGGTGGTGCGTCGTTACTCGCCGATGGGGCCGAAGAAGTTGTGCGGCGTGTACGCGACGAACCCGGCCACGGGCACCCTGGCGCTGGCTTTCGACCTGAAGGCCGATTTCGGGCTCAACTGCGGCGATGACACGAGTTTCGGGGCCAACCAGACCACGGCGCGAGACCTGCAGAGCAGTTCGCACCAGGCCTACGACCTGCCCGCGTACCCACTCGTCGGCAAGGCAGGGTTCGGCGATCTCGATGTGTCTCCCGACGGCCAGTACCTCTTCGTCACCAACCTGCACGACAAGAAGGTCTACAGATTCGCGATCGGCGGCACCACTGCCGCACCGACCCTGACGGCGGCAGGTTCGTGGGCCGTGAACAGCACCTGTTCGGCCTCGGGTTCCGTGGTGCGTCCGTGGGGGCTCGAGCCGGTCGACGGCGACACCGTGTATGTGGGTGCGGTGTGCGCGAACGACGGGGTCACCCCGTCGGCAAATGCCGCGCCTGAGAACGCAACGGTGCAGAAGATGGTGATCACCGGCGTGTCGACGGCGACGTGGTCGACCACCGCCACTGTCGACCTCTCCTATGTCCGTGCGTGCAACGCCAACAACTGCCAGGCCGGTCAGCTTCCGCTGTCGAAGTGGAAGGCGTGGACCGACGACTGGCCGACGGTGAAGACCCTGAACAACAGGACGAACCTCGTCTACCCGCAGCCGATCCTCTCTGACATCGACTTCATGAACGACGGGTCGATGGTGATCGGTGTTCTCGACCGTTTCTCGATCCAGATGGGTTGGCGCAACCTTGCACCCGACAGCACCAAGACAGACCTTGCCCTGTACACCGCATTCGTGCACGGTGACGTTCTGTTGATGTGCAAGCAGGGCCAGAGTTTCGTGCAGGAGTCGGATGGCTCCTGCACGAGCGACACCGTGACGCACACCGCGCCGTCGCGCAACTACGCGGCACAGAACGCCACCACACCCAACCGCGAGTTCTTCGACGACAACTTCGACGACGGCACCCACCTCGAGCAGAGCCAGGGCGGAGTCGCGATCCAGAACGGCTCGAACGAGGTTGCCGTGTCGATGATGGACCCGGTGAACTGGATCAACGAGGGCGGCATCCGTTTCATGTCCCAGACCACGGGCAGCACCGGTGGCTGGCCCTACGGAATCGTGCTGTCGAGCGACACAATCGCACAGCAAGAAGGTTTGACCGGAAGCGACCTTTCGTTCTCGAAGAGCGGAAGCATCGGCGACCTCGAGGTGCTGTGCAACAACGCCCCTGTGCAGATCGGCAACCGTGTGTGGAGTGACATCAACGCCAACGGCATCCAGGATCCCGGCGAACCCGGGGTGGCAGGGGTGCAGGTGCAGTTGAAGCGCGTTGCCGACGATTACATCTGGGGCACCGCCGTCACTGACGCAAACGGCAACTACTACTTCTCGTCGAACCTGACGGAACGTTGGCAGGGCAACGGCGACTCGACCGGCGGTGGTCTGATCCCCAACGAGGCCCACTACCTGCGCATCGCGAACGCTGCCGACTTTGCCGCCAGCGGGCCGTTGAACGGGTACCAACTCACCACCTTGAACGCCACGTCGGCAGCGTCGTCTCTCGACACGTCGATCGACTCGAACGCCACGGCAACGACGGCAACCGACTGGAGGGTCCCCGTCACGGCACCACCGCCCGGTTTCAACAACCACACCTACGACGTGGGCATCACGGGTGTGGTGTCTGTGGGCAACCTCGTGTTTCTCGACGCGAATGCCAACGGTGTCCAGGATGCCGGCGAGACGGGAATCGCCGGCGCAGTGCTGACACTCACCGACATGAACGGCAACCCGGTGACGAACTCTCTCGGCCAGACAGTCGCACCCGTGACGACGACCTCGAACGGTGCGTACTCGTTCGGCAACCTTCCGGTCGCCCAGTACAAGGTCAAGATCACGTATCCCGACGGCTACGGACCGACACTGACCGGCCAGGGAACCTCCAGCACCGATTCGTCGGCGTTCGAGGCGACGAGTGTGCTGTTCACCGGGGCATCACAGGCTGACAACACGCTCGACTTCGGAGTCGTGCCGAAGGTGTCGGTCGGCGACTACGTGTGGTACGACGTGAACCATGACGGTCTGCAGGACTCCACCGACATTCCTCTGCAGGGCGTCACTTTGACACTGACGAAAGCCGACGGAACCGCCGCATACGACACTGCCGGGAACCTCGTCACCACCACGACCACCAACTCTGCGGGTTACTACACCTTCGACAATCTTCCGTTCGGTCAGTACAAGGTGACCGTGACCCCACCCGCCGGCTATGTGCCCACCGTGACCGGTGCCGGCAACTCGTCGAACGATTCGTCGACAACCTCGGCGACGTCTGTTGTGCTGAACACGAACGGCCAGCGAGACCCGACTCTCGACTTCGGGTTCTGGGGAGAAGTCTCTGTGGGCGACTACGTGTGGCTCGACATGAACGGTGACGGTCTGCAGGACCAAACCGACGTGCCCCTCGAAGGCGTGACCCTCACCATCACAAAGGCCGATGGTTCGGCGGTCACCAACACGAAGGGTCAACCGGTGACCACCACGACCACCGATGCCACCGGGCGATACACCTTCGACAATCTTCCGTTCGGTCAGTACAAGGTCACGGTCACGGCACCGGCTGCGTACACGTCGACCAAGACCGGTGCAGGAACGAGCGCGACCGATTCGTCGACGACCAGCGCAACATCACGTCTCATGACGACGAACGGCGACCGTGACCCCACGCTCGACTTCGGGTTCGTGTACAAGTCACGCACCGCTGCTCTCGCCGCGATTCCGAACGTGACTGTCGGCGACATGGTGTGGCGCGACAGGAACGGAGACGGTTTCCGGGGGCCGATCGACAGGGGACTCGCAGGGGCCATCATCTCGCTCGAGAACATGGACGGCTCCCGCGTGGTCGATGTCACCGGCGCTCTCGTGAAGCCCGTGATGACAGGCAAAGACGGCAAGTACAAGTTCGACGGACTGCCGCCCGGCCGCTACCGGGTGCGCATCAAGTACCCGCCCGGCTGGGTTCCGACGGTGGCAGACAGGCCCGACCGGTCGCGGAACTCGTCGACCCGGCTGGCACTGTCGGTTGTCCTGGCGGCAGGAAAAACCGACATGACACTCGACTTCGGTGTGGTGACCGACAGACGGTTCAACAGCCTGCCGGCAACGCTCTAGAGGTCGCCGGCGTCGAGCCGTTCGAGCATGTGCTGTGCGGTCGTGCGCACCGCGGAGACATCTGACAACTGTTGCGCTGCGCGCACCTGACGCGCGACGCGGGGGTTCTTCACGAACGTCTCCTGGTGGCGCAGCATGAAGTCCCAGTACAGGTTGGTGAACGGGCATGCGTCGTCGCCCGTTCGCTTCTTGCGGTCGTACGCGCAGCCCTTGCAGTGGTTGCTCATGCGGTCGACGTAGGCACCACCGCTTGCGTAGGGCTTGGTGGCGAGCGAACCACCGTCGGCATACAGAGACATGCCGACGACGTTGGGCACCATCACCCACTCGGCCGCATCGACGTAGCTGTTCCACATCCAGCGGGTGAACTGCTGCGGGTTGATGCCCGAGATGAGCGCGAAGTTGCCGAGAACCATGAGTCGTTCGATGTGGTGCGAGTACGACCGCGCCTCGACACCACGCAGAACGTTGCCGAGACAGTTCATCTTCGTGGCAGAAGGGTTGGTGAACAGGGGCGGCAGTGCTCGGTGGGCACCCAACGAATTGCGTGACGCGTATTCGGGCATGAAGCGCCAGTAGTAGTTCCAGATGTACTCACGCCAACCGAGAATCTGGCGGATGAACCCCTCTGCGCTGTTGACCGGCACCTTGCCGGCATCGAACGCCCGAACGGCTGCGTCGAGAACCTCGCCGGGCAACAACAGCCCGTTGTTCAGGTACGGCGACAACAACGAGTGCGCAAGGTGCCAGTTCGAGTCGAGCATGGCATCCTCGTGCTCGCCGAACACGGGCAGCAGGTGCTCGACGAAGTAGTCGAGACGCGCGAGGGCACCCGCGCGGGAGGTCGCCCACACCCCGGTCGGTCGCGCACCCCACACCGACGACGGGAGATCGGCAAGCACCTGTGCATCGAGGTCATCGAGGGTGTGCTCGTGCGGCGTCGCCCAACGGTCGTGGCCGGTCTTCGGTGGCGGCAACCGGTTCTCGTCGTCGTAGTTCCACCGTCCGCCAACTGGTTCGTTGCCGTCCATCAGGTAGCCGAGCCGGCGTCGCTGCCAGCGGTAGAAGTCCTCCATCTTGAACGACTTCTTGCCGTCGGCGAACTCGGCGAACTCGTCGGGGTGACAGAGGAACTGGTTCGACCGCATCACGGTGCACCCGAGTGACCCGACCAACTGTCGTGCCACCCAACTGTTCGGTTCCGTCACCACGACCTCGGTCGGTCGTGTCTCGGTCACATGGGTCTCGAACCCCTCGCGCATCGAGTCAGCGAACCTGTAGTCGACCTCGAAGCCCTCGTCACGCAGTTCCTGCGCGAACCGCCGCATCGATGCAACCAGAAAATGGGCACGTTGCACGTGCCACGGGCGCGACGACAACTTGCCCCGCGACTCGATGATCAGAATGCGGTGCGAGCGGGGCTGTGCAGTGGCGAGTGCACCGATGCTGCGGTTCAGCTGGTCGCCGAAGACCCACACGGTCGGCAGCATCGGGTCGGGCATTTCCTCAGTATTGCGGGTCGCACCGGAATCCGGGGGGTGCTGCACGAATTAGGCTCGCCGCATGAGCGATCAGGGCGCAGTCTTCCGTCGGATCAGTGACTGCGAGACAGAGTCGTGGCGTGACGACGTCACGGGTCATGTCGACTGGTGGACACTCTTCAGTTCCGACCGCACGCCGACCAGTGATCTCACCGTGGGAATCGCCGATGTACCCGCGGGCGCGCCGCGTCCGGCGCGCGGGCACACCCACGCGCAGTCTGAGGTGTACGTGTTCCTGTCGGGCAGGGGAGAGGTCGTGGTCAACGGGCAATCGACCGAGGTCAGAGCGGGCGACGCGGTGTTCATCCCGGGCAATGCAGAGCACATGGCCGTGAACACCGGTGACGAGACGTTGAGGCTCCTGTATTTCTTCGCCGCCGACAGTTTCTCCGACATCAAGTACGAGTTCCCCGGCCGCGAATAGG
>CAYRUT010000025.1:0-22974 GCA_964427545.1 uncultured Bifidobacterium sp.
TGCCGTGCTGGTCGTCGTGGAAGACGGGAATGTCGAGGCTCGCGCGCAGGCGCTCTTCGATCTCGAAACACTCGGGCGCCGCAATGTCCTCGAGGTTGATGCCACCGAAGGTCGGGGCGATGCGCTCGACGAACTCGACCACCTCGTCTGCGGTCCGCGCGTTGATGCACACGGGGAACCCGTCGACCCCTCCGAACTCCTTGAACAGAAGAGCCTTGCCCTCCATCACGGGCATCGCGCCCTCGGGGCCGATGTCGCCGAGCCCCAGCACGGCCGTGCCGTTGCTCACGATGGCGACGGTGTTCTTGCGGATGGTGTACTTGTGCGAGAGCGCAGGGTCCTTCTCGATGGCAGTGCAGACGCGCGCGACGCCAGGCGTGTAGGCCATCGACAGGTCTTCCTTGTCGTTCACCGGGGCCGTCGACAGAACGTGGATCTTGCCGGACTCGTGCATGCGGAAGGTGCGGTCCCACCAATCCATCAGGGTGATGCCGTTGACCTTCTTCACGGCCTCGACAACCTGCAGTTGGTGCTCTTCATCGCGGCAGTGCACCACGAGGTTGCGTCGCAGCACCGGGCCGCGGACGTCGAAACCGTCGAGGGCGCCGATGTTGCCGCCGGCATCGCCGATGGCGGTGCACAGGTGTCCGAGTGCGCCGGGAACATTGTCGAGTTGACAGTCGAGCGTGATGGAGAAGGCGGCGGTGGGCAGATTCGGCATAAGGCTCTTAAGGCTACGCAAGACGGGCGAAAAAATAGCGCTTCGGTCGGGGCGTGAACCCCGGACCGGGGTCACTCGCCGATGAGTTCCTTGCGCAGCTCCCGCTTCAGGAACTTGCCCGTTGCGTTGCGCGGGATGGGTTCGTCGCGGAACCAGACCTTCGAGGGGATCTTGTGCTTCGCGAGGGTGGCCGCAAGGAACGTCCGCAGTTCGTCCTCGGCCAGGGTGGTACCGGGTCGCAGAACCAGCACGGCCCCCACTTCCTCACCGAGACGCTCGTCGGGCACCCCGAAGACGGCGGCCTCAGCGATCGACGGATGGTTGTAGATGGCTGCTTCCACCTCCGAGCAGTACACGTTCTCGCCGCCGCGGATCACCATGTCCTTGGCCCGGTCGACGATGTAGACGAAACCGTCCTCGTCGATGCGGGCGACGTCTCCCGTGTTCAGCCATCCGTCCTTGATCGTCTCGCGCGTGGCCTCCTCGCGGTTGAGGTACCCGGCGATGGTGACGGCACCGCGCACGCACAGGATGCCCACGGTGTTCGGGTCGCGCGGAAGGTCGCGACCCTCTTCGTCGACGAGTTTTCCCTCGAGCGTCGGCACGAGCGGCCCGCAACTCTCCGGGCGCTCGATGTAGAGACGCGCCGAGTTCGCCGTGATGATGCCGCACGTCTCCGTCATGCCGTACCCGGTGCCGGGCTGGCCGCCCTTCAGGGCGCCGGCGATCTTGTGCACCAGGTCGGGCTGCACGGCCGATCCGCCGCCGCCCATCGACTGAAGCGACGACGTGTCGCGGGTCTCCCAGTCGGGGTGCATCAACAACTCACGACCCATCGTGGGCACACCCGAGAAGGTGGTGACACGTTCGCGTTCGATGAGTTCGAGCGCGCGGCCCGCGTCCCACTTGTACATCATCACGACCTTGGCACCGGTGAGCGTGCCCGGGTGGAGAAGGCAGTTGCACGCCGTCACATGGAACAACGGGGTCGGGGCAAAGATCACCGCCGAACCGGACAGCAACGGTGCGGTCGGGGCCTCGACGTCGCCGGCCGCGATCGCCTTCTGCTCGGCAAGTGCCGTCGCGGCCGACATGGCGGCGATGTTGAGGATGTTCGCGACCGAACCGCGGTTGGTCAACTGTGCACCCTTGGGGAACCCGGTCGTACCCGACGTGTAGAAAATGGTCGCGTCGTCGTCGGTGTCGATCTCTGCGTCGGGAAGCGAACCGGGATCGGCGCCCGAGAGAGCCTCGTCCCACGTCACCGCGCCGGCGGGCAACGGCGCGGTGTTGCGGGTGACGATGATGTGCATCGGTGCAGGATTCGCGATCTCGGCGTATCGGGCGAGTCGCTCGCCGTCCATGACGAGCACAGCAGGAGAACTGTCGTTCAGTGCGTACTCCATCTCGGGTGCTGTCCACCATGCGTTCATGCCGACCAGCGCCGCCCCCAGAGACACGGTCGCCCAGTAACTGACGACCCACTCGGGATAGTTGCGCATCGACACTGCGACCCGCGTCCCGCGACCGACGCCGTGGTTCTTCAGGTACTCGGCGAACACGCGCACCTGCGAATGGATCTCGTTGTAGGTGAACCGCTCGTCCTCGAACACCAGGTAGTCCTTGTCGCCGTGCCCTGCGCTCAACTCCCACAGGGCGCGCATGTGCGGCGGTGCGGCGGCGAACACCTTCGTGGGCACCCCGCGCACCTCGGCCACCGTGGTGGCGAACGGCGAACCCGGAGCATCGAGTTCCTGACGTGCGGCGAGATAGTGCTTGATCACGCCACTCATCATTGCCCAAACGTGACAAATGTCGCCAAGCGAAGGTCCGCCTCGGTGGCCCCGCCTTAGGCTGATGGGGTGAGGATGCGCACATGACCGCACGATTCATCGTGAAGGGATGGGGGATCAGTGGTGACCAGGTCTCGCTGTCGTACGAATGCGACGGGCACTCGCTGAGAGAAATTCTCACTTTCCCGTTCCCGGTGGACTCCTCCCCCGTCGTCGACCGTCTGCTCGACCTGCTGTCGGTTGTTGCGGGGGTCAGCTACGCAAAGGCCTTTGCCCCCGCCAGTGTGGCATTTCCGTCGCTCGACCTCTCGCCGTCGGGACTCGAGTTGGTTGCCCGCACCTACGACGAAGGCATGCGCGAATTCGCCTTCGAGAACGGCCTTGCGCTGTCGTCGCCCTTCACTCTCGACGGCACTGCGCGCGCCGTGGCCCGCGCGCACGAACCAACCGGGGGCCGGCAACGACCTCTTGTTCCGTTCGGAGGCGGCCGAGATTCTTGCGTCGTCGCATCGGCACTGCTCCACCTGTCGCCGACGCTGTTCTCGGTGGGCGACAACCCGTACGCGGCGGCGATTGCGGCGACCCTCGGTCTCGAGCACGTCTCGGTGGGACGCGAGATCGACCCCGGACTTCTCGCACTGAACAACGCCGGCGCGCCGAACGGTCACGTGCCGGTCACGGCGATCAACTCGCTCATCTCGCTGGTCTATGCCCAGCTCACGGGGCACACAAGTGTGGTGATGGCGAACGAGAAGTCGGCGTCGAGACCGACACGTGTGGTCGACGGTGTCGAGGTCAACCACCAGTTCAGCAAGTCGCACGCGTACGAACGACTGCTCTCTGATGCAGTCCGCGACACGGGATCCCCGGTGGCGTACCTCTCGGTGCTGCGGAACGTGCACGACCGCGACCTCTCGCGGGCCTTTGCCCTGCGCTGCACTCCGCTGCACCACGGGTTCATGAGCTGCAACCGCGCGATGGTGCGCGACTCTTCGCAACGCAGCAACGGCTGGTGCAACTCGTGCGCAAAGTGCAGGGGTGTGTTCCTCTCGCTCGCGCCGTTTCTCCCGCCTGCACGGATGATCTCGATCTTCGGCACCGATCTCCTCGCCGACCCCGACCAGTTCGACGGGTTCGCCGCGTTGCTGACCGACGGCGACAAGCCCTTCGAGTGCGTCGCCGACGTCGAGGAAGCACGCGAATCGGTGCGCTCGCTCGCGGGCCAGCTCGAATGGACCGACCATGTCGTGGTTCGGCTGCTCGCGCGGCTCGCGGGTCAAGGCGGTCCGCAGCGGGACGACGACACGGGCGGAGCATCATTGTTTGCCGCCGAGATGGACGCCTTTCTCCGGAGCACGACGTGAGACTCTCGGGTCTTGTCGGCATGCGCGTGCTCGTGTGGGGCGGTGCACGTGAGGGCCGTGCCGCAGCGGGAATCCTGCGTGACCAGGGGTGCACTGTCGCTTTCGCCACCGACTCGCCGCACGACGACGCCGCGACACTCTCGGCGTCCCGCGACATGGGCATTGCGGTGGTGCCCGTGCCGGAGATGAACAACTGGCGGGCAGACTACGTCGTTCGCTCCCCCGGCGTGTCGAAGTACAGGGACGAACTCACGGACGTCCCCTCGTCGGGTCTTCTCGCACTCTGGCTCGCAGACCAGAACCCCTCGCGCATCATCGGTGTCACGGGCACGAAAGGCAAGAGCACCACGTCGAGTCTCGTCGCGTCGATACTGCGGTGCGCCGGGCACTCGGTCGAGCTTGCGGGCAACATCGGCCGCGTCGTCACCGATGTCGACACCTCGGCGGACTTCGTGGTGCTCGAGGTGTCGAGTTACCAGGCCGCTGACTGCACGACATCGCCGGCGATCGGTGTGCTCACGACACTCGGAGACGACCACATCCCCTGGCACGGGTCGCTGCAGCGGTATCACTCCGACAAGACCAACCTCTTCGCGCATCCCGAACTGCGCCACATGATCTACCACTCGTCTGACCCCGTCGTCACGGCCGAGATCGACCGTCTCGCGGTTGCCGACCGGCATTTCGACAACTCCCGTCATTCTGTGCACGTCGCCCTCGCCACCCCCGAGGGTGAGGCCGCGGTCGGGAGAATGGGAAACACCACGTTTCCGCGCAACCTCGAACTCGCGATGAACGCTGCACTTGCCGCCGACGGCTCGCTCACCCTCGCACACGTGCTGTCGGCTCTCGCGCAGACCGAGCCCCTGCCGTCGCGGCAACAGCATGTCGCCACCGTGCACGGTCGCCACTTCGTCGACGACGCGCTCGCGAGCAACCCGCTCGGAGTCATCGCGGCCATCGACCGGTTCGACTCCGGCCCCTTCGTGCTGATCATGGGAGGCAACGACCGGAACGTCGACTACGGCGAACTCTGCGGGGCAATCAACCGCTCGCGGAACCTCCGGGCAGTGTTCGTTCTCGGTGGCACATCGACCCGCCTCCATTCGTCGCTTCTCACGACGAAGTGCCCGGTCACGGCCGTTGCGAGTGACGACGTTCACGACGCCGTGCGCCCCGCGTTCGCGGCGAGTGCACCCGGCGACCGCATCGTGTTCAGCCCCGGTGCACCCACACCGTCGCACCTCGGGGATTACGAGACCCGAAGTGCCCGGTTCAGACTCGCGATAGACGGTCTGTAGGTCTGCTTTCTCTCCCGAAATCGTGCCCGGCACCCCGTGGTCGGCACCGACGGCAACTAGCCTTTGCTGTCTGTGGGATCAGACAACACCGTGGACCGCGAATCGGTTGAGCACGCACGACAACTGGCCGAGGAATCGCACGTCGACGACGGTGCGCACGGTCACGAACACGGCCACGGTCACGTGTCCCAGGTGGGAACCGCCGCTCTGGCTCTCGGTGCACTGGGCATCGTCTACGGAGACATCGGAACAAGCCCGCTCTATTCGTTCAAGGAGGCGTTCACCGAGAAGTCGCACGTGATGACCGTCGACCAGATCAACGTCTTCGGCATCTGCTCGCTCGCATTCTGGTCGCTCATCATCATCATCTCGGTCAAGTACCTCATGTTCGTGATGCGCGCCGACAACAACGGTGAGGGCGGCATCCTCGCCCTCACGGCAAAGGTCATGCCTGCCCGCGGCGAGACCCTCAAGAACGGGGCGATTCTCGTGACCCTCGGTGTGTTCGGCACCGCACTTCTCTACGGAGACGGCGTCATCACCCCGGCCATCTCGGTGCTCTCCGCGGTCGAGGGCCTCGAGGAGGTCTCGACGGGGTTCGCCGACTGGGTCATCCCGATCGCCATCGTCATCCTGCTCGGACTCTTCCTCGTGCAGCGTCGCGGCACCGGCGCAGTGGGCAAGGTGTTCGGCCCCATCATGATGGTGTGGTTCACCACGATGGCCATCCTCGGTTTGATGCACATCTTCGACGCGCCCGAGATCATCAAGTCGGTCAACCCGTTCTATGCGTACCAGTACTTCACCCACGAGACCGGCAAGGCATTCCTCTCGCTCGGGTCGGTGTTCCTCGTGGTCACCGGCGGCGAGGCTCTCTATGCCGACATGGGCCACTTCGGGCGGCGACCGATCATGGTCGGCTGGTACGCCATGGTGCTGCCCGCACTCGTCCTGAACTACTGGGGCCAGGGCGCGTACCTTCTCGACCCGGAACACGGCGAGGACGTGCACAGCATCTTCTTCTCGATGGTGCCCGACTCGTTCCTGCTGCCCGTCGTCATTCTCGCAACGATGGCAACCATCATCGCGTCGCAGGCGCTGATCTCCGGGGTGTTCTCGCTCACCGCGCAGGCAGTGCAGCTCGACTACCTGCCGCGCCTCAAGATCCGGCACACCTCACACACCCATTCGGGCCAGATCTACGTGCCGCTCGTGAACTGGGTGTTGATGGTGGCCTGCATCGGCCTGGTGCTCGGTTTCCAGACGTCGTCGAACCTCGCCGCCGCCTACGGAATCGCGGTCACGATGACCATGGCCATCACCACGTTGATCTTCTACCGCGTGCTCACCGACCGATGGGAGTGGAAGCAGTGGCAGGCACTCCTGCTGTGCGTGCCGCTGCTCATCGTCGAGGCCGGTTTCCTCGGCGCCAACGTGGTGAAGATCCCCCATGGCGGCTGGTTCGCTCTCGCCGTCGGCATCATCCTGATGGTTCAGATGCAGACATGGCGACGCGGCCGTGCCCTCGTCGCTGCGCGAATCCGCCGAGGCGAGAGAAAGATCGGTGACGTGCTCGACGCGACGGAAGACGTGAAGCGGGTGAACGGCACCGCCATCTTCATGTTCAAGGACCTCGGCATGGCACCGCCGGCACTTGTGAACAACCTGCGCCACAACAAGGTGCTGCACAAGAACACCCTGATCGTCGCGGTCGAGGTCTCCCCTCTTCCCCGTGTCGACATCGCCGACCGCGCCACGGTCACCAAGATCGGCCCCGGCGTCTACCAGGTCGAACTCGAGTTCGGCTTCATGGACGAACCCGACGTGCCCGCGACGCTCGCCGCGATGAAACACCCGGGGCTCGAACTCGACTTCGACGACATGACCTACTTCATCGGCCACGAATCGATCATCGCCGGGAAGGCCCCCGGGATGAACCCGTTGCAGGAACATCTCTTCGTGTTCCTGAACCGCGGAGCCGACAGCGCCAGCCGGTTCTTCAATCTGCCGGTGCACCGGGTGTTCGAGGTCGGCTCCCACGTCGAGATCTGACGCCGTCGAGAACCCTCGTCACGGCGAACGTGACCGCCACTCCGACAACGACACCGCCGACCACATCGGAGAGCCAGTGCACGTTGAGCGCGAGACGCGTCCAACCCATCAGCAGCGAACCGCCGACAGCCAGGTTCAGTGCGGTCCGGCGGTGTTCCGGGAACACGCGCGCCACCACCAGGTAGGTCGCCGTCAGAAACGCGGTCGTGCTTCCCACGTGACCCGACGGAAAACTCGCCGAACCGGCGGCGGCCAACCATTCGTCGCGCGGGGGGCGCGGCACGTCGGTCCAGTCTTTCAGCGATGACACCACGACCGCGGTCACGTACACGCTGACGAACGGCAGAACCGATTCGTGGGCCGCCCGGGTCGAACGCCAGACGACCGCACCGAAGACTGCCGCCAGTGGCAACAGCACCGGAGACACGCCGAGCCGTGTCACGAACCCCGCAGGTCCGGTGAGAAAAGGATTGTCGACGAAGAACTCCCACACCGCCCTGTCGACCGAGTCGATGACCGAGATGCGGGTTGACAACATCCACTCCACCGTAGTGACGACGACGTCGGCGTCTGGGTACAGTCACCTTTCATGGCAGCAGAAACAGTGCCGAGCGTGTTCGTCGGTCATGGAAGCCCGATGAACACCCTCGAGGTCAACACCTTCACCGAGGCATGGCGGTCGCTCGCCGGGCGGATCCCGCGACCCACGGCGATTCTCTGTGTCTCGGCGCACTGGTACACGAACGTCACTGCAGTGACCGCAATGGTCTCGCCGCGGACCATCCACGATTTCTCGGGCTTCCCCGAGGAACTCTCACGCGTGCAGTACGGCGCACCGGGCAGCCCCGATCTTGCCCACCGCGTCGCCGATTTGCTCCGGCCGGTGCCGGTGGTTCTCGACACCGACCAGTGGGGCCTCGACCACGGCACATGGTCGGTGCTTGCCCACATGTACCCCGACGCCGATGTCCCGGTGGTGCAGTTGTCGATCGACGCCCGACTGTCCGTCAGCGACCACGTGCGTCTCGGGCGGGCCCTCGCGCCGCTGGCCGACGAGGGCGTGCTGGTGCTCGGCTCGGGGAACGTGGTGCACAACCTCTCGCGGATGAACTGGGGCGCAGGCGACACCGGCTTCGACTGGGCCGACAGATTCGATGCCGCGACGGCAGAGGCAATGTCGACGGACCCGGAGTCGATCGTTGCACTCGAGAGTCATCCCGACTGGCCGGCAGCGGTTCCCACACCCGAGCATTTCCTCCCGCTTGCCTACGTCGCCGGCATCGCAGCCGAACGCAACGCAGTGATCACCAGGTTCAACTACTCGCGGACGCTCGGTTCGCTGTCGATGACGTCGTACGTGGCCGGGGCCACCCGCTGACGCCGTCAGTTGTCGCGCAACCGTTCTGCGCGCAGGGCCGACCGGCGCACTTTCCCTGCGTCGTCGCGCAGGGCGAAACCGACGAACTCGAAGGTGCGGGGCACCTTGTACGACACGAGGCGTTCGCCGAGGAAGGTCTTCAGTTCGTCGACGGACACCTCGTCGGTCGAGGCCTCGATGATGGCGTGCACGGTGTTGCCCTTGTCGTCGTCGGGCAGGCCGATGACCGCACACGACTTCACCGCAGGGTGTTCCTGGATGGCTGACTCGATCTCGGCCGGGTAGATGTTCGCGCCGCCCGACAGAATCATGTCTGCGGCACGGTCGCCCAGGTAGAGATAGCCGTCGTCGTCGAGCCGGCCCATGTCGCCGAGCGACTCCCACCCGCCCTCTCGCGTGCGTGCCTCTGCGCCGACGTACCTGTAGGTGGGCGTGTCGCGCAGACTCCGCATCCACACCTCCCCCATCTCGCCCACCGGAAGCTCGTTGCCGTTCTCGTCGGTGATCATCACGGTTCCCGGCACCACCTTGCCGACAGAGCCGCGGTGGGCCAACCATTCGGGTCCGCTGATGATCGTTGCGGTCTGGGCCTCGGTCCCTGCGTACAACTCGAAGATCCGCTCGGCCCCGAGCCAGTCGATCCATGCCTGCTTCAGCCATTCGGGGCACGGCTCGGCGAGATGCCACACCACGCGCAGCGACGACAGGTCGCGACCCAGGCGCTCGGCGTCGGGAAGACGCAGGATGCGCTTCATCATCGTCGGCACCATGTACAGCACGGATCCACGCTGTGTCTCGATCACCTCGAGGGTGCGGGCGGCATCGAACCGCGGCAGAAGAGCGACCTGGAGACCGTGCAGCAGTGCCTGGCAGCTCCACACTGCGGGTCCGTTGTGGTACAGCGGACCGGGCATCACGAGACAGCCGCCCGGGTCCATCAACAACGGCACGGGGGCATCCGGGTTCAGTGCCGCCGGGTCGCCCGACACGATGAGTTTCGGGCGGCCGGTGCTTCCGCCCGATGTCGGCGCCTTCCACGCGGCCGAGACCACGTACGGCAGATGTGACGCGTCGCGATCGGGGGCCCGGAATCCGAGCGGGATGCACGTGCGTCCCGCGTATGTCCCGGGCTCGACACCGATGACCGCCGACGGGTCGGCAAGGTCGATGATTGCGTCCTGCTCGCGCTGTGGAAGACGCGACGAGATCGGTTGCGGCGTCGCGCCGAGACGCCACGCGGCCACGTAGGCGATGAAGAAATCGATGCTGTTGGGAACCGCCACAGTGACCATGTCGCCCTCGCGGGTTCCCGACTCATGGAGGTGCACCGCGAGGCTGTAGCCCTGCTTCATCAGTTCACCACGTGTGATGGAGTCGTCGTCGCACGTGATGGCCACGGCATCGGGGCTCTCGGCGGCGAGATCCTCGAGGCGCTGGATGAACGAGATCATCTCTTCGTGGTCCAGTCGGTACGAACCGCGCCCCCGCCGGCAGGGATCACCCGTGGGTTCCCTTCGACAAGGAGGCCTGCCATCTGAACAGGGTGAGAACGAGGATCAGGATGCCCACTGCGCCCGCAAAGACGAGTGCATCGAGCGGCTCTGACTTCTTCAGCAACCCCTCGATCCCCTTCACTGCCATGAACACCACGAGAACGTCGATGATGGATTTCTTCAGGTCGTTCAGCGAGTCGACACGCAGCCACTCGGGCACCTGCAGTTCGGCGATGAACAACTCGTACAGACCGATCACCACGATCAACTGCACGATGGAGATGAGGTACATGTCGATCACACTGAGAAGACGGACGACGCTCATGTCGGTGCGCCATTCGCCCTGCATCAGGTCGATGATGAGCTGCACCGATTTCGCCACCGACCACCCGAACGACGCCACCGTGGTGATTGCCAGACCGATGACGGCGATCAGCACGAGGTACCGGGACGAGTTGAGCAACCTGCCGAGAGGTGCCTGGGGCTGCGGAGACGTCATGGTCACACCGTAGTCAGAACGCCGCACCCACGAGGGGAAACAGCACGAATCCGAAAAGAGTGCCCACACCCACCATGAACGACACGACCTCGTCGTCGAGACCTGCATTCACGGCAACGACGCCGGCGGTCACCATCGGGGGCGCCGTACTCTGCATCACCGATGCTGCCCACGCGACATCGGTACGCCCGCCGAACGCGACTGCGACGACTGCGACGAGCAGGGGAACCGCCAGCATCTTCACGACGAGCCCCGAGACCGCCGGCACCGCCGCCGTGCGGGCGACCCTCAACCTGAAGCGCAGCCCCAGCGCCCCCATCGCAACAGGTGCGACAGTCTTGCCGGCTGCCGTCAGCAGGTCGAGAACAGTGGCCGGGATGTCGACGGCGCGCAACGCGAACGATGCACAGAGGGCAAGAAACGGCGGGAACGTCACAAGACGTCGCGCAACCCCGGTGGCGCTGCTGTCACCACTGCCGTACCTCCCCGCCACCCACGAACCGTACGTGGCGAGCGCGAGGAAGGTGCCGAGTTGGTCGTAGGAGATTGCCGCGGCGACGTGGTCCTCCCCGAGCAGGGCACGCACGACACCGATCCCGAGAAAACTGGTGTTGCCGAGCACCGCGACCAACAACAACGCCCCCGTCGTCGAGCGATCCCACCCCGACGAACGGCCGAGCACGACGACCGCACCGGCACACGCGGCCATCGATGCCCATGCGACGGCCACCGGCACGACGGTAGAAGAGCCGAAGTCGACCTGCGACATGGTGGCGATGATGACCGCGGGCAGCGCGATCGCGATCACGTACCTGTCGACAGCCGCCAGCAGACCCGGTGGCACCGCGACGCGTGACCCCACGAACCAACACACGAGAAATGTTGCGACCACAAACACGAGCACGAGCCGAAACTAGTGGAGCAGCAGATGCGCCCGGGGGGAACCGCACGCGGGGTTCTGTGCGACAATCTCGTCATGGCCCAGAAGCAGCACTCCGTCACCTCGCCTCTTCTCGGAACCGTGTTCAGGGTCTCCGTGAACGTCGGCGACGAGGTGCGTGCGTCGCAGGAGATAGTGATCATCGAGTCGATGAAGATGGAACACCCGGTCGAGGCAGGCATCGACGGCGTCATCGCCGCGGTCCACGTCGCCGAGGGTGACACCATCGCCGCCGGACAGACCCTGTTCGACATCGCTCCCGCGGTTCTGGGTGTGGCATCGTCCGTGAACCCGGCCGACACGTCGACCCCGGAAGAGCGTGCCGACCTCGCCAGGTACCGCGAACGCCGCCGTCTCACCACCGACAGCGCCCGCCCCGATGCAGTTGCGCGACGACACGCGCGGGGGCAGCGCACCGCACGCGAGAACATTGCCGACCTGCTCGACGAGGGATCGTTCGTCGAGTACGGGTCGTTCGCGATAGCCGCACAGCGCAGACGCCGTTCCGTCGACGACCTGATCGCCAACACCCCGGCCGACGGACTCGTGGGGGGACTCGGCACGGTCAACGCGACTGTCTTCCCCGGCGATGCCTCGCGTGTCGCGGTGGCGTCGTACGACTACACCGTGCTCGCCGGAACACAGGGCTTCCTCAACCACCGCAAGAAAGACAGGCTGTTCGACGTGGCCGAACGGCAGAGGTTGCCGGTCATTCTCTTCGCCGAAGGCGGTGGCGGGCGACCCGGCGACACAGATTCTCCCGGAGTCGCCGGGCTCGACTGCCTGGCATTCGCGTATTTCGCTCGACTGTCGGGCCTGGTGCCCCTCGTCGGGATCACCTCGGGCTACTGCTTTGCGGGCAACGCCGCATTGCTCGGTTGCTGCGACGTGGTGATCGCAACCGAGAACTCGAACATCGGGATGGCAGGACCCGCCATGATCGAGGGAGGCGGCCTCGGCGTCGTGAAACCGACAGACATCGGGCCCATCGACGTGCAGACGGCGAACGGTGTGGTCGACATCCGTGTCGCGGACGAACAAGCAGCAGTTGTCGCGGCCAAGAAGTACCTGTCGTACTTCCAGGGCCCCGTCGCATCGTGGAGCCGGCACGACGACTCCGTGATGCGCGCCCTCGTGCCCGAGCAGCGGACACGCGTCTACGACGTGCGCGCGGTGATCGACGCGCTTGCCGACATCGACTCGGTGCTCGAACTGCGGCCCACGTTCGGCATCGGCATTCTCACGGTGCTGATGCGCATCGAGGGAAGGCCCGTCGGGGTCATCGCCAACAATCCGGCTCACCTCGGCGGTGCAATCGACTCAGACGCAGCCGACAAGGCCGCGCGTTTTGTCCAGCTCTGCGATGCATACGACCTGCCGATGGTCAGCCTGTGCGACACGCCGGGGTTCATGGTGGGCCCGGATGCCGAGCACTCGGCCCAGGTGCGTCACTTCGGCCGCATGTTCGTCACTTCGGCGAGCGTCACCGTGCCATGGGTGACCGTGGTGCTGCGCAAGGGATACGGACTCGGCGCCCAGGCCATGGCGCGCGGCAGTTTCCACACGAACGACATGACGGTTGCGTGGCCGACGGGAGAATTCGGCGGCATGGGTCTCGAGGGGGCCGTTCGTCTCGGCTACCGCAAGGAACTCGAGGCGGTGGCCGACGAAGACGAGCGAGCCGAACTGGAGGCGGCCCTCATCGCGAAGGCCTACGAGAACGGAAGTGCGCTGAACATGGCGAGCCACGTCGAGATCGATGATGTCATCGACCCGGCCGACACGCGGCACCGAATTCTCTCGGTGATCGGTGAGCCACGACCGTGGCGACACCGCACGGGCAAGAAGCGCCCGATGGTCGACACCTGGTAGCGACTAGAACCCGGCGAGACCTGCGCGCAACTGTTCCGCCATCTCTGCGTCGGTCACGGTGTTCGACGCGTCGATCTTTTCGTGCACTGTCCCGGCCGTCACCTGTGCAACCACCGTTCCGCCGAGAAGGGTGAGCACCTCTGTGGTTGCCTGTGCCGCATGCACGCCGCCTCCGGGCCCCGGGGTGACTGCAATGACCATCGACTTCTTGCCGATGATCGGGCCCTTCATGAACGGTCGCGATGCCCAGTCGATGAGGTTCTTCGTCACCGCAGAGTACGAGTGGTTGTACTCGGGCGTCGCGATGATGACACCGTCGGCCTCGGCAACAGCCGCGCGCAACGCCGCCACCACGTCGGGGACCGTCTCGGCGTCGAGATCCTGGTTGTAGAGCGGCAGCCCCGAGATGTCGAACAGAACCACGGTGGTTCCGCCCGGCGCGAGAGCGGGCAGGGCCTTCAGGATGCGCGTGTTGAATGAATCGCTTCGCAACGAACCGGAGAATGCAAGCAAGGTAGTCATTGCCGTCTGACGATACGCACTCCGTGCGTGGTATCCCACATGGTGACGACAAGTTCCCCGTCGACCACCTCGACCAGGTGCGCTCTTTCCACCTTCATCTCGAAGAAGACTCCATCGGCCGGAGAACCGGGGCGCCATGCCATCACCCGCGATGGCTCGAGCGTCACCGCCGTGCCGCTGACGCGCGCGTCGCCGCCCTCGAGAGTCTCGGACAACGGGGCCGAGTGCACCGACACGCGGGGGTCACGCTCGATGTCCCGCACCTTGAGTGCGCCCGCCATGCTGCCGAACCAGAGCACTCCGTCGTTCACGAACACGTTGATGCCGCTCAGGCGGGGGGCGCCGTGGCGGTCGAGAGAGCCCATCACATGATGCGGGTGCCGCACGAAACATTCCCGGATCCTCCCTGCAAGTTCGGGTTCTTCCCTGCAGAAGCCGGCCCACGAGGTCATGACCGTGAAGGTTATGGCAGACGACACGGAACTTTTGCTCCGGGTCATGGAACAATGGTGCCGTGACCATCTCTCCCCTCTTCGATCCCGGCGCATGGCGCGAGGTCCCCGGATTCTCGTTCACCGACATCACGTACCACCGCGCGGTCGACCAGGGCACCGTGCGCATCGCCTTCAACCGGCCCGAGGTGCGGAATGCGTTCCGCCCCCACACCGTCGATGAGTTGTATGCCGCGCTCGACCACGCCCGTATGACGACCGACGTCGGATGCGTGCTGCTCACGGGCAACGGCCCCTCACCGAAGGACGGCGGCTGGGCGTTCTGCAGCGGCGGCGACCAACGGATCCGCGGGAAAGACGGCTACAAGTACGCCGAGGGCGACACGGAAGACACCGTCGACCGTGGTCGCGCCGGTCGTCTGCACATTCTCGAGGTGCAGCGACTCATTCGTTTCATGCCGAAGATCGTCATCTGTGTGGTGCCGGGCTGGGCCGCAGGCGGTGGGCACAGCCTGCACGTGGTGTCAGACCTCACCCTGGCGAGCAGGGAACACGCACGTTTCAAGCAGACAGATGCCGACGTGGCGTCGTTCGACGGCGGGTACGGGTCTGCCTATCTCGCGCGCATGGTCGGCCAGAAGTTCGCCCGCGAGATCTTCTTCCTCGGTCGCGAGTACACCGCCGACGAGATGAAGGCAATGGGCGCAGTGAACGAGTCGGTTCCCCACGCCGACCTCGAGAAGGTCGCACTGCAGTGGGCCAGGGAGATCAACGGCAAGAGCCCGACCGCCCAGCGCATGCTGAAGTTCTCCTTCAATCTTGTCGACGACGGCCTGGTCGGACAGCAGGTGTTCGCCGGCGAGGCGACCCGCCTCGCCTACGGCACCGACGAAGCAGCCGAAGGCCGTGAATCGTTCCTCGAGAAGCGCGACCCCGACTGGTCGCCCTTCCCCTGGTACTACTGACGCCGGATGATCATCACGGTCAACGACCCGGCCGACGAGCGGTTGCACCCGTTCCGGTGGCGTGACCGGCAGCTTGCGAGCCGAACCGACCGCCTCGAGGCGGTCGGCGCGGGTCTGTTCGTCGCCGAGGGTGACCTCGTGGTCGAACGCGCACTCGCCGCCGGTTGCACGCCGCGCGCGTTGTTGTGCGACGACGCAATGGCAGAGGCATTCACCGAGCGACTCCCCGACACCGACATCTTCTGCGGGCCCGAAGACCTGCGGAGGGAGGTCACCGGCCTGGGTGTGCCGCTGCGCGCGATGGGTCTTTTCGTGCGGCCCGCACTCGTCGCACCCGAGACCCTCCTCGCCTCGAGCACGCGCATCGTCGTCGCGGAGGCCGTCGACAACCCCACCAATCTCGGTGCAGTCATCCGCAGTGCCGTGGCCCTCGGGTGGGACGGCCTGGTTCTGTCACGCGGCAGCACCGACCCGCTCGCACGACGGGCACTCCGCGTGTCGATGGGAACAGGGCTCTCGCTGCCGTTCGCACGGGTTGACGGTGACGACTCTGCCCTTGCGCTGCTTCACCGGTCGGGTTTCCGAACCGTGGCACTCACCCCCGACGCGTCGGCGGCCGACCTGCGCGGGTTCACCACGGGTGCCGGCGAGCGGACAGCGGTGCTGCTCGGCAGTGAACGCGACGGTCTGCGCCACGACACCTTGGTCGGTGCATCAGAGAGAGTCCGCATCCCCATGCACAACGACATCGACTCGTTGAACGTGGGGGTGGCCGCGGCGATCGCGCTGCACGCACTCGGACCGACCGGTCACTGATTGCGCAGGTGCTCCGCGGCGTTCACCACGTAATCGGCGAGCTGCTGCACCACGTCGTCGCGGTGGGCATCGGGAATCATGTGCATCGTCGCCTCGATTGCCGTCGCCATGTGCCCGAGCCAGCGGTCACGGGCAGAGGCGTCGATGGCGAACGGGTTGTGCCTCATGCGCAGCATCGGATGACCACGCTGTTCCATGTAGTCGTGGGGACCACCCCAGTACTGCACGAGGAACATCGTGAGGCGCAAGCGGGCCCCGGCGGTGTCGGTGCCGTCGGGGTACATCGACATCAGCACGATGTCGGTCTCGACACCGTCGTAGAACGCGTCGACGAGAGCGGCGAAATAGTCGCGCCCGCAGATCTCGTACACGGACCTCTCGGCTGAGTCGTTGCCCATGCGTCAGTGGAACTGCGGGTCTTCCCAACCGGGGAACACATCGGGCAGACCGCTGCTCACGAGGTCGGGGTACACCGCCGCCCGCTTCTCGAGAAAACTTGTGACCCCCTCGCGCGAGTCGGCACTGCGTCCGCGCTCCATGATCCCGCGCGAATCGACGCGGTGTGCCTCCATCGGGTGCGAGGCACCCAGCATGCGCCACAGCATCCGCCGTGAGAGCGCCACCGAGACGGGTGCAGTGTTGTCTGCGATCTCGCGTGCCAGCCCCCGCGCCACCCCCAGCAGGTCGTCGCCGGCGTGCACGCTGCGCACCAGACCACCGTCGAGGGCCTCTGCGGCGGTGAACACACGGCCCGTGAACACCCACTCGGTCGCGCGCTGGATGCCGACGAGGCGCGGCAGGAAATACGACGAACATGCCTCGGGGACGATGCCCCGCTTTGCGAAGACGAAACCGAACTTGGCTGCGTCGCTCGCGATGCGGATGTCCATGGGCAGCGTCATCGTGACACCCACCCCCACGGCAGCGCCGTTGATGGCACCGATGACAGGCTTCAGGCTCTCGAAGATGCGCAACGCCACGAGACCGCCGCCGTCGCGGGGCACTCCCTGCTTCGTCTGCACGTCGCTGCCGCCCTTGGCGAACGTGTCGCCGCCCGACGAGAGGTCTGCACCTGCACAGTACGCGCGCCCCGCGCCGGTGAAGATCACGACCTTCACCGCGTCATCCGCATCGGTCATGTCGAGCGCCGCGATGATCTCGTGCATCATGCGCCCCGTGAAGGCGTTCATCTTGTCGGGGCGGTTCAACGTGACGGTGGCGATGCCGTCGCTCACGTCGTAGGTGATGTCCTGGAAATCCATGATGAGACCCTAGCGACGGGCCGCTCCGGCACCCGTGACGGAACTAGACGTCGAGGAACTTGCTCGACGCGACCCCTGACCCGACACCTCCGGCCACGGCACCGATCACCAGCAACACGATCATCACGCCGTTCACGTACGAGCCCGGCACGACGAGCGAACTCACACCGGTTCCCGGCTTGAAACCGGCGACACCGGATGTCCATGCCTTGTTGAGGGTCCACAGCCCGCCGCACGACACGACCGCACCGAGCAGACCCTGTATCAGCCCCTCGAGAATGAACGGAACCCTGATGAACCAGTCGGTTGCCCCGACGAGTTTCATCACCTCGATCTCGCGTCGCCGCGCGAAGATCGCGGTGCGGATCGTGTTCCAGATGAGGATCACGGCCACAGCGAGCAGGATCAACGACATCGCGATCGTGACGGTGCGCACGAAACCCGACAGCGTGGAGATCACGTCGAACTCGTCCTCGGCGAGAGACACGCCGGCCACGCCGGGCAGGGTGCGGTACTGGTTGGCAAGGCTGCGCACCAGTTCGGGGTCGGTGGTTCTCGGCACCACCTTGAACTGCGACGGGATCGTCTCGATCGACAGCAGGCTGAGAGTGGTGGGGTCACCTGCGAACACACGCTTGGCCTCTTCGAAGCTCGCGGACTTGTCGAGGTACTCGAGTTTCTCCACGTCGATCACGTTGGGCTGCGACTTCAGGTTCTCCTCGATGAACGCAAGCGCATCGGGGGCCACATCGGGCCGCACGAACACGATCATGCCGACATCGCCCCGCCACTGCACCAGCAGATTGTCGAAGGAACGCTGGATGAGGAAAGTGGCACCGACCAGCAGCAGCGACACGGCCGACGTGATCACAGCCGCAACCGACAGGGTGACGTTGCGACGGAAGCTCGCGATGGTCTCGCGGACCGCGTACGACAGTCGTTGGATCATTCGTACACTCCGCGTTCCTGGTCACGCACGATGACACCGCGGTCGAGCTGTATCACCCGACGCCGCATGGCGTTCACCACCCGGTGGTCGTGGGTGGCCATGACGACGGTGGTGCCGGTGCGGTTGATGGCGTCGAGCAACTGCATGATCCCCTCGCCCGTCGCCGGGTCGAGATTTCCCGTCGGTTCGTCGGCCAGCAGGATGAGCGGCCGGTTCACGAACGCCCGCGCGATCGACACACGCTGCTGTTCGCCGCCCGACAACTGGTGCGGAAAGCGGTCTTCCTTGCCCGAGAGTCCGACGAGGTCGAGCACCTGGGGCACCTGGTGGGCGATGACATGCTTGGGTTTGCCGATGACCTCGAGGGCAAACGCCACGTTCTCGAACACGGTCTTGTTCGGCAGCAGTTTGTAGTCCTGGAAGACGTTCCCCATCGTCCGGCGCAGGTGGGGCACCTGGCTGCTCGCCATCTCGTTGATGTTGCGGCCGGCGACCCACACATTGCCCCTCTCGGGGCGTTCCTGGCGGTTCATGAGCCGCAGCAGGGTGCTTTTCCCCGACCCGGACGGACCCACGAGGAAGACGAAATCACCCTTCGCAATGTCGAAGGATGCGTCGCGCACGGCCGCAATCTCAGAGCCGTACATCTTGGAGACGTTCTCGAGACGAATCATGAAGTCCCCCAACCTAGCAATGGCTCACACGGACATGCGTGCGGCCCCGAAACCCTTACTGGGTCTGCTCGGACTCCCGACGCCAGCGAAGGAAACCTTCCATGAACTGGTTGAGGTCACCGTCGAGAACGCTCGCGACGTTTCCGGACTCGACCTCGGTGCGGTGGTCCTTCACCATCTGGTACGGCTGCAGGACATACGAACGGATCTGGCTGCCCCAGCCGACCATGGCGGTCTTCCCGGCGATGCGGTCTTTCTCTGCCTGGTGCTCTTCCTCGATCTTTGCCGCGATCATCGCCTTCAGCCGCGTCATTGCCTTCTCGCGGTTCTGCAACTGGCTGCGCTCTTCCTGGCTGCTCGCGACTGCACCGGTCGGCTCGTGGATCAACCGCACCGCAGATGACGTCTTGTTCACGTGCTGTCCGCCCGCGCCCGATGCGCGGAACACCTCCATGCGGATCTCCGACTCGTTGACCTCGATGTCCGGGGCCTCCATCACCGGCCACACCTGCACGGTCGCAAAACTCGTCTGCCGGCGGCCCTGGTTGTCGAACGGGCTGATGCGAACCAAACGGTGGGTGCCACGCTCTGATGTCATCAGCCCGTACGCGTAGCGACCCTTGATGGTGAACTCGGCCGACAGGATGCCCGCCTCGGTGCCCTGGCTGATGTCGTCGACCTCGACCGTGAAACCGCGTTGCTCTGCCCAACGGGAGAACATGCGCAACAGGATCTCGGCCCAGTCCTGCGCGTCGACACCGCCGTCCTTGGCGTTGATCTGCACGATGGCGTCTTCCTCGTCGTGCTTGCCGGTGAAGAGACTGCGCATCTCGAGCACGTTCAGTGCGGCCGACACCTGGGCGATGCCCGACTCGATCTCGGCCTCCTGCGATGTGTCGTCGACCTCACGTGCGAGTTCGTGCAGCACCTCGAGGTCGTCGACCTGCGAGAGCAACGAGGAGTACTCGTCGACGTCGCCCTTCACGTTCGAGTACTCACTGTTGATGCGCTTGGCCAGGTCCTGGTCGTCCCAGAGGTCGGGCCGTGAGATCTCGATCTCGAGTTCCGACAGACGGGCCCGCGCCTGGTCGATCTTGAGGTACCCCTTCGCCTCGTCGAGACGCCTCGCCAGTTCGCGCAGGTCGGATGTGAAGTCACGCATGGCAGTCGTGTCCCGGGCTGTGTCTCACGACGCGGCGCCGTGGCACACCTTGTACTTGCGGCCCGACCCGCACGGGCACGGGGCGTTGCGCGGCGTGTTCGACCAGTCGTTCGCGTCTTTCACCACCGGCTTCTTGGGTGCTTCCTCTGCGGGGCGGATCATCTCGGGGTCGATGTCGCCACCGGCGAGCGCAGCAGACGTGAACCCGTCTGTGTCGACATCGTCACTGCTCGTCTCGACCAGGTTCTGCACACGCACTGCGGGTTGTTCCTCGTTGACGACCTGCACGTGCATCACGTACCGCACGAAATCCTGTGCGATGCCGACCATCATCTGGCCGAACATCTCGTACCCCTCGCGCTGCCACTCGGTGAGGGGGTCCTTCTGGCCCATCGCACGGAGGTTGATGCCCTCTTGCAGGTAGTCCATCTCCTCGAGATGCTCGCGCCAGCGCTGGTCGATGATGCTGAGCATCACCTGCCGCTCGATCTGGCGCATCACTTCGTCGCCGAGTTCGGCCTCGCGGCGCAGGTAATGGGAACTTGCGTCTGCCATCACCAGGTCGTACACCGCATCTGTGTCGAGGCACTGCTCGATCTGGGCCTCGGTGACCTGTGCGGGCCAGTAGGTGCGCAGTTCCGCGGCGAGACCGTCGATGTCCCACTCGTCGTTGGCCTCGGACACGCAGTGCGTGGAGATCAGCGCATCGACTGCCTCGGCCAGGTACTCCATCGCCGCCGACTTGAGATCGGCACCCGAGAGAATCTGGTCGCGACGCATGTAGATGACCTTGCGCTGCTCGTTCATGACCTCGTCGTACTTGAGCACGTTCTTGCGGATCTCGCCGTTGCGCTGCTCGACCGTCGTCTGTGCACGCTCGATGGCCTTGGTGACCATCTTGGCCTCGATTGCCTCGTCTTCCGGCAGTGCGCGGCCCATCACCCAGCTGAGTGCGCCCGTGGCGAACAGACGCATGAGTTCGTCGTCGAGCGAAAGATAGAAACGGCTCTCGCCCGGGTCTCCCTGTCGGCCCGAACGGCCCCGCAACTGGTTGTCGATGCGGCGGCTGTCGTGACGCTCGGTACCGAGCACGTAGAGGCCCCCCAGAGCGCGCACCTTGTCTCCCTCGTCGTCGCACTGCTTCTTGAAGACCGGCAGAAGTTCTGCGTAGCGGGCAAGAGCAGCGGCACGGGCGGCCCGGAAATCGGGGTGCAGCTGCTCGAGCGGGGCGGGCAACGCGAACTCGTCGACCATCACCGAGGCATCGACGCCCTCGGCGAGCACCTGCTGGCGTGCAAGAAGCTCCGGGTTGCCGCCGAGCAGAATGTCGACGCCTCGTCCGGCCATGTTGGTGGCGACCGTGACTGCGCCCAGGCGACCGGCCTGGGCGACGATCTGGGCCTCGCGTGTGTGCTGCTTGGCGTTCAGCACCTCGTGCCGGATGCCCCGCTTCGTCAGTTCCCGTGCGAGGTACTCGCTCTTCTCGACGCTGATGGTTCCGACGAGAATCGGCTGTCCCTCTGCATGTCGCGCGACAATGTCCTCGATGACGGCGCCGAACTTCGCGACCTCGGACTTGAAGATGAGGTCTGCATGGTCGATGCGGATGTTCGGGCGGTTCGTGGGGATCGGCACGACCTGCAGGTCGTAGGTGTTCACCAGTTCGGCCGCCTCTGTCTGGGCGGTTCCGGTCATGCCCGCGAGCTTGTCGTACATGCGGAAATAGTTCTGCAGGGTGATGGTGGCGAGGGTCTGGTTCTCCTCGTTGATGCGGACACCCTCTTTTGCCTCGACTGCCTGGTGGATTCCCTCGCTCCACCGACGCCCCTCGAGGATGCGTCCGGTGAACTCGTCGACGATCTTCACTTCGCCGCCGTCGACGATGTAGTCCTTGTCGCGACGGTAGAGCTCCTTGGCCTTCAGCGCGACCGAGAGTTGGTGCACCAGGTTCTGCTGGACTGCGTCGTAGAGGTTGTCGAGGCCCAGTTCGGCCTCGACTTTCTCGACACCGGACTCGGTGGGGAACACGATGCGCTTGGCTTCGTCGACCTCGTAGTCGACGTCGCGGGTCAGTGTGCGGGCAATCGACGCGAACTTGTAGTACATCGACGCGGCATCGGCGAGCCGACCGGAGATGATGAGCGGTGTACGTGCCTCGTCGATGAGGATGCTGTCGACCTCGTCGACGATGGCGAAGTTGTGCCCGCGCTGCACCTTCTCGCCCAGCGACCCTGCCATGTTGTCGCGCAGGTAGTCGAACCCGAATTCGTTGTTGGTTCCGTAGGTGATGTCGCAGGCATAGTCCTCGCGCTTCTGCGACGGGGTGTCACGGAACCCGGGGATGACCAGACCGACGCTGAGGCCGAGCCACTGGTGGATGCGACCCATCCACTCGGCATGGAACCGTGCGAGGTAATCGTTGACCGTGATGACGTGCACGCCCTTGCCCGAGAGCCCGTTCAGGTATGCCGGCAGTGTCGAGACCAGGGTCTTGCCCTCACCGGTCTTCATTTCGGCGACCCACCCGAAATGAAGGGCCGCACCGCCCATCAACTGCACATCGAAGTGGTACTGACCGATGACACGCCGGGCCGCCTCGCGCACCACCGCAAACGCCTCGACGAGCAGGTCGTCGAGTGTCTCGCCGCTCTCGAGCCGTTGACGGAACTCGGGGGTCTTGGCCTTCAGTTCGTCGTCGGACAGAGCCGCCATGGCGGGGCCAAGGGCGTTGATGTCGGGGACGAGGCCCTGCAGGGCCT
>CAYRUT010000026.1:0-22945 GCA_964427545.1 uncultured Bifidobacterium sp.
GTGAACACGGCCTCGGCAAACGTCAGATGTGCACCATGTCGAGCGGCAAGTTTCAGAACGCGATGGGCATCACGGGTGCTTGCACCCCTGGCCCGCAGAAAATCGAACTCCACGTTCACCGACTTGCCGGCATCGATGACGCTCTGCAGCATTTCGAGGGCCTCGGCCTCACTGATCGACAGGTGCTCGCACAGATTCTCAACGGTTGTCCTGCCGTACTCCACCGGTGCATCTGGGTCGAGTCTGAGAGCCCGAAGGGCAACTTCGAGGTCAACAGCACCCTCGTTGATCACCCGCTGCAGCTCGACCAACGACATCCGGCTGTAGGGGCACCCGAAGTCCATCCACATCTCCACGGCGACATCACCCACTCGGCTCAGCGTAACGACGCGACCAGACCGGGCAATCGACTCGCCTGTGCCACCCAGCCCAGACACTGCACAACTAGCCTGTCTTCATGGCAAAAGGCTCGGTCGAGAGATCATTCGAGAACCTCTTCGACGGCCTGTTCTCCCGTGCCTTCAAGTCGGGGGTCAAGCCCCTTCAACTGGGGCGCAAGCTTCTGGAAGTCGTCGACCACGAGCGCGATGTCGACGCCCAGGGCCGCCGCGTGGTGCCCAACTCTTACCTCATACACCTCAGCCCCGCCGACCGAGAGGGTTTTGCAGACCTCGAGCCAACCCTGCTGCAGGAACTCACCGCAGCCCTGCGCGAGTACATCGGCCAAGAGGGCTACCACGTCGACGGAAAAGCCCGGGTGGCCCTGCACACAAACCCCGACCTGCGCAAGGGCAAGTTCGACATCGAATGCCGCAACATCGTCGCCGACCCTGCCCCGGAGCCTGCCGCGGCTCCCGACCTCAAGGTTGTTCCCGACCCACCGTCGGCCTTCGACTACCCGCCCGCAGTTCTCACTCTGCCCGGCGGCCAGCGCATAGAACTTCACGAGGGCCACTACGTGCTGGGCCGGCACCTGCAGAACGACATCGTGCTGAACGACACGAACGTCAGCCGCACCCATGCCGAGTTCGTGTCGGCTGCCGGCGAGGTCACCGTGAAAGACCTCGGCTCAACCAACGGCACGAAGGTGAACGGAGTGCTGATCACCAACGAGCAGTTGCTGCAGCACGGCGATGTCATCAACTTCGGCACCGTCCAGGTGAGGTTCGAGGCCTCGTAGCCCGAACATGACAGACGCCGTCCTCAACGCGCTGAAGCTGATCCTTCTTGCTCTCGTGTATCTCTTCTTCGGGCGCGTGTTGTGGGCGGTGTGGAGCGAGGTGCGCACCCCCGTCGCGACCCGGGGCAGCGAGAAGACGAAGAGACGGCCGGGCGTGAAGGGAACCCCCACGTTCGTGGTCATCGAACCGAAACAGCGGCGCGGGCAGACCTTCACGCTGTCGAATGCACTGGCCATCGGCCGTGTCGACGACAACGACATCATCATCACCGACGACTCGTTCGTCTCGTCTCACCACGCTCGAATCGAGATCCGCCCCGACAGCGTGTGGGTCGTCGACATGGCGTCGACCAACGGCACGTTCGTGAACGGCCAGCGCGTCACCGAGGCGCGATCGGTTCGAAAAGGCGACAGAATCCAGGTGGGCGGAACAGTGCTGGAGATGCGGTCATGAAACTGAGTTGGGGCGCCACCACCGACGTGGGAATGGTGCGGCAGCAGAACGAAGACGCCTTCTTCGCGGAAGAGAACCTGTACATCGTCGCCGACGGCATGGGCGGTCACAACGCGGGCGAGGTTGCCAGCGAACTCGCCGTCACCACGGTGAGAGCCGGCGCAAAGAACGGCATCCGCACCATGGACCAGTTCCGCGAGGTCGTGCAGCAGGCCAACACCGCCATCTACACCGCGAGCCTCGACGACAGCACGCAGAGCGGCATGGGCACCACGCTCACCGCCCTCGCGGTCGTGCCCGGCGAACAGCCGTTGGTGCTCGTGGCAAACGTCGGCGACTCGCGCACCTACCTGTTCCGCAACGGCGCATTGTCGCGCATCTCTGTCGACCACAGTTACGTGCAGGAACTGGTGAACGAAGGCATCATCACCCCCGAAGAGGCGCGCGTGCATCCGCGCCGCAACATCGTCACACGGGCGATGGGCATCGAACGGTTCGTGATGGTCGACGTGTTCAGCCAGACGGTGCGCACCGGCGACCGCCTCGTGCTGTGCAGCGACGGTCTCGTCGACGAGGTGTCAGATGCCGACATCACCACCGTGCTCACCCAGCACAGCGACCCGCAAGACACTGCCGAGGCACTGGTGATGGTGGCAAACGCGAACGGTGGCCGCGACAACACCACGGTCATCGTGGTCGACATTCTCGACGACATCAGCGAGCCTGTCGACCTGCCGGAACCTGACGCCACCGAGAGCACACCGGTGGTCTCCCCTGCTGCGCCCGACAGGCCGAAGCGTTTCAAGGTCGGGGTCGCACTGTTCTGGAGCGTGCTGTTCGCGCTCGTCATCAGCACGGTGACGATCATCGGTGTCTATGCCCGCAGCGGCTACTTCATCGGGTTCGACAGCAACGAGAACGTGGCCGTCTACCGCGGGCGACCCGGTGGCGTGCTGTGGTTCAACCCCACCGTCGACACACAGACCCGCATCGCCGGCGAGGACCTGCCCGAAGACATCCTGCGCGACGTCGCCCTGAACCGCACGTTCTCGTCGTCGGCACAAGCGCAGAAATACCTCAGCTTCGTGAAGATCGCGATCATCGACGCCACCACCACCACGACAACAGTGCCCGAATAGGTCGTTGCGTGGAAGCCCCCGTCGCCCGCGCCCGCCGCCGCACCGAACTCGGTCTCGTTCTTCTCTCGGCCGGTATCACTGCCGCCGCCTACGTACTCGCCTCGCTCGGTGAGAAGGCATCGATGCCGGCGCGCATCATTCCCTTCCTTGCCTTCGTGCTGCTGCTGGTCGCCGGCGCACACGTGGTGGTGCGGGTGGTCGCCAGGGGCGCCGACCCGTTGTTGCTTCCCATGGCCACCTTTCTGCACGGCATCGGATTCGTGATGATTGCCCGCCTCTCCGACCGCTGGGCAGGTCTGCAGGCCACCTGGAGCCTCGTGGGTGTCGTGGCGTTCACCGCCACGCTGTTCGTGCTCGAACGCCCCGGCGACCTGCGCCGCTGGCAGTGGACATCACTCGGGCTCGGTCTCTTCTTGTTGTTGATGCCGATGATCCCGGGCGTCGGCTTCACCAGTGGCGGCGCGCGTATCTGGGTCAGCATCGGGCCCGTCAATTTCCAGCCGGGCGAGTTCGCCAAGATCCTGCTCACGGTCTTCTTTGCCGCCTACCTCGCAGAGAGACGCGACCTCATCGTGCATTCCGAGAAACGTGTCCTCGGTGTCGAACTGCCCGACATCAGGCATCTTGCACCCATCGGGCTCGCGTGGGTGGTGTCGGTGGTGGTCATGGTGGGCGAACGCGACCTGGGTTCGTCGTTGCTGTTCTTCACGCTGTTCGTGGTGATGCTGTGGGTGGCCACCGAACGAACCGCGTTCCTGGTTCTCGGGCTCGGGTTGTTCGCGAGCGGGGCCGTCATTGCGCACCAACTGTTCTCGCACGTGCAGACACGTGTCGACATCTGGCTCGACCCGTGGGACCAATACACCGGCCGTGGCTACCAACCAATCCAGGCGCTGTTCGCGATGGCAAACGGCGGGCTCACCGGCACGGGGCTCGGGCTCGGGTCACCCGGCGCGATCCCCGCCGCGCACAACGACTTCATCTTCGCTGCCATCGGCGAGGAACTCGGGCTGCTCGGTGCTGCCGCAATACTGAGTGCCTTCGTGCTGTTGGTGGGTGCGGGAATGCGCACGGCACTGCGCGCCCAGGGCGAGTTCGAGAAACTGCTCGCTGTCGGACTCACCACCATCGCCGCGGTGCAGACGTTCATCATCGTGGGCGGGGTGCTGCGCGTTGTGCCGCTCACGGGTGTGACCCTGCCGTTCATGAGCTACGGCGGCTCGTCTCTCGTCGCGAACTACGTGCTGCTCGCGATTCTCATCCGGGTCAGTGACCACACCTCGCGCGCACTCCACGAGGTTCCGCGTGACGCGACCCCGCTCGAGCGCCTCACCACATGGCGACTGAAGAGGGCCGCCCGGTGAACCAGCGCATACGTCATCTCACCGTCGCGCTGATCGCGCTGTTCGCGGTTCTGTTCGTGCAGCTCACCACCTGGCAGGTGGTGCGGCGCGACCGCCTCGTCGATGACGGCCGCAACAACCGGGTGAAACTCCGCGAGTTCGACAGGCCCCGCGGCGAGATCGTCACCATCGACGGCAAGATCATCGCTCTCACCGAACCCGTCGACCCCTCCGAGAGCCCGAACGACAAGTTCAACCTGCAGCGCACCTACCCGTACGGCGACACCTACGCCCACGTCACGGGCTACTACTCGCTCGGGTTCGGTTCGACACAGCTCGAGCGCACCATGAACGACGTGCTCGTGGGCAAGACACCGCAGCAGCTTCTCGAGGCGACGGGCAGCCTGCTGTCGAAGCCCGACACCTCGGGGCGTGTCGTCACCACCATCGACAGTCGCATCCAGGAGGCCGCCAAGGCCGCACTCGGCGACCGCGAGGGGTCGGTGGTGGTGCTGAACCCCGCGACCGGCGCAGTCGTGGCCATGTACTCGAACCCGTCGTTCGACCCCAACCTGGCCGCGTCACACAACGGCAACACCGTCAACGACTACCTCAACCAACTGCAGGCCGACCCGCGCAAGCCGCTGCTCGCGAACGCCTACCAAGAGCGCTACATGCCGGGTTCGACCATGAAGGTGGTGACCACCGCAGTGGGGTTCGACACCGGCCTGCTCGCCCTCGACCGCAAGTTCAAGAACGAACGCGCATGGGTGCCGCCGAACACGAAGAAGCCGATCCGCAACTACGGCCAGAAGCTGTGCGGTGGCGACGTTGCCGAGGTGTTCCGTCGCAGCTGCAACATTCCGTTCGCACGACTCGCCGTCGAGATCGGCCCCGACCAGATGGTGAACGGTGCGGCACGCTTCGGCTTCGAGGAACGCGTGCCGATCGACCTCCCTGCCGCGGCGGCGAGCACGTTCGGTGGTCTCGCGAAAGACTTCACCGACTCTCTCGCGTTGCTGGCGATCCACGGTTTCGGACAGGGTCAGGTGCAGATCTCGCCGTTGCACATGGCGATGATCTCGGCGAGCGTCGCGAACGGCGGCCGCATGATGCAGCCGCACGTGGTCGACCGCACACTCACGCATGCCGGCAGTGTCATCTCGGCGGCGCGCAACGAGACATGGAAAACGACGATGTCGCCCGCCACGGCCGCGACACTCACCCAGTTGATGACCGGTGTGGTGCAGAGCGGCACGGCAGCGTGCTGCATGCAACTCAACAACGGTGTCTCTGCCGCCGCCAAGACCGGAACCGCACAGTTGAACCCCGAGGGCGAGACACAACGCTCGCATGCATGGATCACTGCATTCGCACCCGCACAGGCCCCCCGTTACGCAATTGCGGTGTTCATCAAGGGCGTGAACGACGAGGTCAGCGCGAGCACCGGCGGTCGACTCGCCGGCCCGGTTGCGAAAAAGGTTCTCGATGTTGCGCTCGCTCTGCCCGAGAGACCTGCCCCTTCGCCCTGAGGGCTGACGGGTAGCCTCTACAGAGCGTTATGTCGAACGAGAACACCATGGTCATCAACAACCGTTACCGGCTCGAGCGTCGTCTCGGGCGGGGCGGAATGGCCGAGGTCTGGCTGGCTCACGACCTTCTTCTCGACCGCGACGTCGCCATCAAGATTCTCTTCCCCGAGCATGCCGTCGACCCGAACTTCGTCGAACGGTTCCGCCGCGAGGCACAGGCTGTCGCCGGCCTGAACCACCCCAACATCGTCAACGTCTACGACTGGGGCCAGTCGGGCAACACCTACTTCATGGCGATGGAATACGTGCAGGGCCGCACCCTGGCCGAGGTGCTGCGCCGCCAGGGCAAGATCAACCAGCGTGGTGCCGCGACCGTCGGGGCCGCGATCGCCGATGCGCTCGCCTATGCCCACCGCAACAACGTGGTGCACCGCGACATCAAGCCCGCGAACATCCTCGTGGGAGACGACGGCTCGATCAAGGTCGTCGACTTCGGCATTGCCCGCGCACTCGACGCCGCGCACGACGCCGGTCTCACCCAAGACGGCGCCGTGGTCGGCACCGCCACCTATTTCTCGCCCGAGCAGGCCCGCGGGGAGAGCCCCGACCTGCGCTCTGACATCTACTCGCTGGGTGTGGTTCTCTACGAACTTCTGGCGGGTCAGCCCCCGTTCTCCGGCGAGACCGCACTCGCCACCGCCTACAAACAGGTCAACGAGAACCCGGCGCCGCTCACACGGTTCGTGCCCGACCTCGAGACCGACCTCAACGCGGTTGTCGCCAAGTGCATGACCAAGATCGCCTCACAGCGCTACGACTCGGCGGCAGAACTTCGTGACGACCTGAAGCGCTTCGTCGACGGCAAACCAACCCGTGCCGGCGACGTGGTTCGAATGCGCCGCAACCAGAAACCTCTCGTGGCCGACTCCGGCGAGGAGGTCACCGCGGTGATGAACCCCGTCGGTGTCGACCCCAACGACACGGTTGCCATGCCGCCGACTCCCCAGACCGAGGTGATGCCGGCGTCGATGACACCGCAGGAGACGCTGCCCGAGTACGACGACGAGCCGCAGACGAAGCGCGCGTACCTCATCGGAGGAATCGCAGCCGGTGCCGTCATTCTCGGCGGTCTGATCTTTCTCGTCTTCGGCATGCGAGGCTCGTCGGGTGTCACTGTTCCCGATGTGAAGGGCAAGACGTGCGACGTCGCAAAGGCCGAACTCGAGGCCGCACAGTTCGTCGTCGCGCTGAACCCCGCCGAGACTGTCTGCGATGCCGCCATCGTGGTGCAGAACCAGTCGCCCGCCGCGCTCGACTCGGCGAAGAGCGGTGAGACCGTCACCCTGGTCTTCCCCGTTGCAGGCGTGCAGGTTCCCGCCGTGAAGGGCCTCACCGAAGACGCAGCACGTGCAGCCATCGAGGGTGCCGGGTTCGTGTTCATGAAGGGCCCCGACGTCATCGACAAGACCTATGCGCTCGGCCAGGTGGCGGTGCAGACCCCCGAGGGGGGAACGCAGCAGCCGAAGGGAAGCACCATCACGGTGAACCTGTCGGGTGGTTCGGGTCAGCTGGCGGTTCCGACGGTGATCGTCGGCCAGACCACGGAGACTGCCCAGGCATTCCTGCAGGCCGACCCGTACAAGTTCGTCGTCACCATCGCAGAGGAGGCAAGCGCGACCGTGGCGAAGGGTCTCGTGGTGCGCACAGACCCGGTGGTCGGTCAACTCGTCGACAAGGGTGCCGCGATCACGCTGTACGTGTCGTCGGGGCCGCAGCCGGTTGCGATGCCGAACGTGAAGGGCCTCTCCGAGGCAGACGCACTCGCGAAACTCACGTCGCTCGGCCTCGGTGCCTCCATCGACTATGCAGATCTTGTCACCGGCAACGTGAACATCGGCAAGGTGATCTCGCAGGGAACCCCGACGGGCACCATGGTTGCCCCGGGAACCAAGATCGTGCTCACCGTCGGTCGCGACTCGGCTGCTGCCCCTGCCGGTTAGCGGCCGCAGCGCGCAAGGAAGTTGCGCAGCATGTCGTGGCCCGAACCCGTGAGAATGCTCTCCGGGTGGAACTGCACGCCCTCGACGTCGACATCGCGGTGGCGCACACCCATCACGGTGCCGTCGCTCGTCTCGGCCGTGATCTCGAGAACACCGGGCATCGTCGCACGATCGATGACGAGAGAGTGGTAGCGGGTCGCCTCGACCGGTGAGGGAATGCCCGCGAACACGCCGGAGTTCGTGTGCGTGACGAACGACGTCTTGCCGTGCATCAACTGCGGCGCGCGCACCACGTTGCCTCCGTACACGTGGCCGATGGCCTGGTGACCGAGACACACGCCGAACACCGGTGTCTTTCCCGCGAATGCCCTGATGGCGTCACAGATGATTCCCGCGTCTTCCGGGCGGCCCGGCCCGGGAGACAGCAGCACCCCGTCGGGCTTCATGGCAACGGCTTCGTCGACGGTGACCTGGTCGTTGCGCACCACCACCGGGTCGGCACCGAGTTCGCCCAGGTACTGCACGATGTTGTACACGAAGCTGTCGTAGCTGTCGATCACGAGCACCCGGGCCATACCCCTAGCCTGCCGTGGGAAGTGCCTGTTTGTGAAACGAATTGACCCGCCCGTCTACACTCGGTGCCGTGGCAACGAAGAAGAAAAAGGGCGGACGCGTGACCCCGAAAGGTGGGCACACCAGCCCCACCAGCATGCACGGGGCGAACAGCGGCTCGGTCGAGGGCAGCAGCCGTTACACCCCGCCGGTTCCCGAGTTCAAGAAGCAGAGCCCGCAGTGGATGCTGTACGTGTTGTTCGGCCTGCTCGGGTTCGGCACTGTCGTGATCTTCTTCTATTACCTCGGCTTCGTGCCCGGAGGCCGCAGCAACTGGTACCTCGGGGTGGGTTTGTTCTCGCTTCTGGGCGGGTTGTACACAGCCACCAAGTATCACTAATTCACATGGTGAACCTTGCGGGAGTAAGGCCCCGTCAAATCACACGGCTGTCGTTTCCAACAGTGTTATCCACACTCTGTGGATGAACGCTCACTCGTAGAGCGGTGCAACCAGATCCATGTCCTCGAGGCAGTGCTTCGGTGGTGGCGGGTCCTCGTCGGGTGCCATCACCATGCGCAGTTCGACGCCGCACACGCTGCACCGGTACCGCACGTTGATCTTGCGCAACTCACCTGATGGCGGCGGCGGGGGCATGCTCGATGTCATCGACTTGAGCATTCCGAACCCGAACTTCCACGTGATGCGGAAGATGAGCAGGCCCACCGTGACCCACACGATGGTTCCCCATGCCGGCCACGAGAGTGCGAGCGCGTCGGTCAACGCGGTGCCCTAACCGAGACGTTCGATGATGGTGGCGTTGGCCATGCCGCCACCTTCGCACATGGTCTGCAGACCGTAGCGACCGTTGGTGCGCTCGAGTTCGTGCAGAAGTGTGGTCAGCAGGCGTGTGCCGCTCGCGCCGAGCGGGTGGCCGAGCGCGATTGCGCCGCCGTTCGGGTTCACCTTCGACATGTCGGGGTGCAGTTCCTTCTCCCACGCGAGAACGACCGATGCGAACGCCTCGTTGATCTCGGTGATGTCCATGTCTGCCATCGAGAGACCGGCCTTCGCCAGTGCTTTCTGCGTGGCGGGGATCGGCGCTGTCAGCATCAACTGCGGGTTGTCGCCCGCAAGCCCGAAGTTCACGAAGCGTGCTCGCGGCGTGAGACCGAGTGCACGGCACTTCTCCTCGCTCATGATCAGAACAGCCGATGCGCCGTCTGTGATCTGGCTCGAGTTGCCGGCGGTCACGCGACCGCCCTCTTCCTCGCTGCGGAACGCGGGCTTCAGCGTCTGCAGTTTCTCGAAGGGAGACTCACGGATGCCCTCATCGGTCGACATCAACTTTCCCTCGGCATCGAGAACAGGGAGAATCTCGCGCTCGAAGCGGCCCTCTGCCGTTGCCTGGGCTGCGAGTGCCTGCGAACGCGCCCCGAAACGGTCCATGTCCTCGCGGGAGATGCCCCACTTGTCGGCGATCATCTCGGCACTGATGCCCTGCGGCACGAGTCCGCCGTCGGGTGCGTAGCGAGCCGACACCTGCGGGCCGAACGGGAAACCGTACTTGCCGTCGGCAATCGCCGAACCCATCGGCACCCGGGTCATCACCTCTACACCTGCAGCGATCACCACGTCGTATGCGCCCGCCATCACGCCCTGTGCGGCGAAGTGCGCGGCCTGCTGGCTCGAGCCGCACTGACGGTCGATCGTCGTGCCGGGGATCGTCTCGGGCAGACCAGCCGCCAACACTGCGTTGCGGCCGACGTTGAGGCTCTGCTCGCCCACCTGCATGACGCATCCCATGATGACGTCGTCGATCAGGTTGGGGTCGATGCCGGTGCGCTCGACCAGGGCCTTCAGTGTGTGGCCGGCGAGGTCAACGGGGTGCCATTCCTTCAGGCGTCCGTTGCGCTTGCCGAGCGGTGTACGGAGTGCGTCGACGATGACTGCGTTCTGCATTGTGGTTCCCCTTTGGTTCCCTCGGGTCGAGACGGACTATGAGTCTGCCCTGTCGGCTGCCCGTGTCCAAAGTCGGGCGACTGTGACCTAATCGGCCTCGAGAACCTTGGCAAAGACACGGTGCAGTGCCACCACGTCGGTCTCGGTGAGCGTGTTGGTGAAGGCCCGGCGCACGATGCGGTAGTAGGTGAAACTCGCCTCCCGCCAGACCTCGTGACCCTTCGGGGTCAGCACCACCAGGATCGCGCGGCCGTCGTCGAGCACCGACTTCTCCCTGGCGATCAACTTTCGTTCCTCGAGCCGGTCGAGCTGACGCGACAGGCTCGACGGGTTGGTCATCACGCGCTCGGCCAGGTCGGTGAAACGGAACGCCCCCTCTTCGTTGGTGGCAAGCGCATCGAGAACCTCGAACCACGGCAACTGCAGACCGTCCTGCTCGTCGAGTGCGTGCGTCAGCATCTTGTCGAGTGCGGCATGTGCGGTGCGGAACGCACGCCACACTTCGAGACGTTCGGGGTCGGGCAGTGTCATGCGGGCGGCGGCGGTGTGGTGACGCGGGCAAAGTGCGCAAGTGCCTCGTCACGTGTGGTGTGCGCCGACAGCAGTGCACGGCTCGGCATCACGAGTTTCGGCTGCGACACGCCGAGCACGGCAGTCAGGCGGTTGTTCACGCTGTACATCGCACACCATTTTCCCTCGGCCGTGCTTCCCGCGACGACATCAACAACCGCATTCGCACTCGGTCGACCGAGACACTGGATGCGGGCGTCGAACTGGTCGCTCCAGAAGAACGGCACCGCCTCGTACGCGGTCTGTTCGCCGTTGTTCAACGCCGCCAGAAGATTGTTTGCTGCATGGGCCCCCTGCTCTGCCGCGTTGGTCCAGTGCTCGACACGCATGTCAGCCTCGACATCGGCGAACAATGCGTTCGGCCACCGCAGAACGTCGCCCGCTGCGAACACGTTCGGCGGGCCGGCGCACAGGTTGGCATCGCAGACAACCCCGTCGCGCACCGTCAGCCCTGAACCCTCGAGCCACTGGGTTGCCGGTGCGACGCCGATTCCCACGATCACCACATCGGCCTCGATCACCTCGCCGTTCGTCAACGCGACACCCGTGACGCGCCCGTTGCCCTGGATCTCTGCAACTCCCACGCCGCACCTGATCTCGACTCCGTTGCGGGCGTGGACATCTCCGATTGCTGATCCCATCTCTGCGCCCAGAGCACGTATCAACGGCGCCTCGAGCCCCTCCAGCACTGTCACCTTTGCGCCACGCTTCGTCGCGGTTGCCGCCGCCTCGAGTCCGATGAACCCTGCACCGATCACCACGACCCGCGCGCCGTCAGTGAGTTCGCCACGCAGCAACTCGGCATCGTCGAGAGTGCGCAACACGTGCACGCCCTTGATTTCCGGCTGGCCCGGAAGCCTGCGCACCGTGCCGCCCGTGGCAATGATGAGACCGTCGTAGTGAACCTGCTCACCCGATGCGAGCGTGACGGTGCCGGCGCCTGTGTCGAGTGCCGTGGCGGCCGAGCCGAGTCTCCAGGTGATGTCGAGAGTCTCGAGCGCCTCGGGTTTGCGCAGTGCGACACGTTCTGCATCCCATTCGCCGGCGAGAAAATTCTTCGACAACGGCGGTCGGTCGTACGGCATGTGTGCTTCATTGCCGATCACCGTGATGGTGCCGGTGAAACCGCCTGCACGCAGCGTCTCGGCGGCCCTGGTTCCGGCCAGAGATGCGCCCACGATCACGATGTTCTGCATGGGCACAGGCTACGACCACGACCCACCGACCGATACGGTGAGACTCATGAGGTTGCGGATGGCTCTGGGTGCCACATTGGTGGCATGGACCATCGTCGTCCCGGTGTCACCACCGCAGAACGCAGAAGCGATTGCCCCTTCGTCGATTGACATCTCCGATCGACAGGCTGTCATCGATTCATACCGCGCAGAGTTCGAGCGCACCGAACCTTCGATGGGGTTCACGGGGAACGTGGCGATGTGCACGCCCGGCACGACATCGACGGCGTACCAGTCGAGTGTGCTGCAGCGCGTGAACTGGTACCGACAGATGGCGGGGCTTCCCGACGTCGCGTACAACGCTGCCAATCACGCCGCCGCGCAGGCCGGTGCGCTCATCAGTGCGGCCCAGGGTTCGCTCAGCCACACGCCTGCCGCCTCCGCCAAGTGCTACTCGGCGCTCGGGTACACGGGCACCAGCAGTTCCAACCTCGCGCTCGGCGGGGTGGGCGTGAGGGCAATCGACATGTACATCGACGACTACGGCGCCAACAACACTTTCGTCGGTCATCGTCGTTGGATCCTCTCGCCCGAACTGCGGGGAGTCGCCACGGGCGACATTCCTGCCTCGTCCGGCCCGGCCACATGGAACGCAAACGCCCTGTTCGTCTTCGACACCGGCACGGCGGTCTCGACGCGGGACGGCGCCATGGCGTGGCCGCCACCGGGATACGTGCCCGACAAGGTGGTGTACGACCGTTGGTCGTACGTGCGCCTCGGTGCCAACTTTGCCAATGCCCAGGTCGCCGTCACCGGGCCGAACGGCGCCATCACCACGACAATCGACAGTCGAGCCGATTTCATGGGCCCCGGGATCGTGTTCGTGCCGGACATCGCGCCGTCACGGTCGACCGACACCACCTACACCGTCACCATCACGGGTGTCACCGGCGCACCGAGTTCGACAATCACCTACAACGTCACGGTGGTACCGGTCAACGCAGCGCCGGTTCTGCGGTCTGTCGACTCGTCGGGACACCGTTGTGCCGGCAGGGACGTGTACCTGTACCTGAATCTCCGTGATGCCGAGAACGATTCCGTCACCGTCGAGTACGCCGATCAATCGGGTGATGCCGCGCTGTTCTCGCTGAAATCGGGTGGTGCGTCCCGGCAGTACTTCTACCTGGAGCCGAAAAGGTCACTCGACCCGGGTCGTGCGTCGTACACGTTCACGTTCCGTGTCGCCGACTCTCTCGGTGCAGCCCGCATCGAGACCGCCACGGTGACTGTCGACGCTCCCGGGTCGCGGACTCTGTGTTCTCCCCGGAATGTGTCGATCAAACGCATCAAGTCAGGTACGTCGGTGAGGTGGACAACCCTCGACATGGGTGCCAAGCCCACGAAATTCGTCGTGAAGGTGGGTTCGCGCCGGTGCACCACCACGAAGACGTCGTGCGTGATCAAGGGGCTGACGAAGGGGCGTCACACAGTGACGGTGACTGCATACCGCACCGGCTCGACGTCACGATCCACCACGTCGCGCCTGGTGCTGAACTGACTGCGCCAAGAGCGGAAGGACCAAATGGTGGAGACGATGGGAATCGAACCCACGACCTCCTGCTTGCAAAGCAGGCGCTCTACCAATTGAGCTACGTCCCCGAAGGGCAGAGGAAAGACTACCGTCGCGGCCCTGCTGTCGGCTCATGAGACGCCCAGAGACGCAATAAACAGCCCGTTCTGTGCGTGCCGCAGGGGTACCCTTGCCCTATGGCAGGCGAGCTCATCTATGCATTCAGAATCATGCGCCTGCCGTTGCTCGATGCCGGCGGTGCGGCGATCGGTCGTATCGACGACATCGTCGTCGTGCCCGGGCGCAGCGGGGTTGCCCCGCGTGTCACGGGCTTCGTGGCCACCAGCCAGCGCCGTCGCATCTTCGTGAATGCGAACCGTGTCGGGTCACTCGACACCGAGGGAGCCCGCCTCCGCAGCTGGGACGTCGACCTGAACCCCTTCAAGCCGCGTGACGGCGAGCGGCTGCTGGCCGCCGACATCATCGACAAGCGTGTGAACGGCGAGAGCGTCAGCGACGTCGCCCTGCGCCCCACCACCACGGCCCGTGAATCGGGCTGGGAGGTCGCAAAGGTGCGCCTCAGCAGGGGCGGGATCTTCGGAAAGAAGAACACGTACCGCCTGGTCGAATGGAACGAGGTCGGCGGGCTCTTCGCTGCCGCCACCGAGATGGCCGCCGAGGCCGCGCGTCTGCGCGACATGCACCCGTCAGACGTGGCCGCCGTGGTGCGCGCACTTCCCCTCGCCCAGCGGCAGTTGCTGGCCAAGGAAATGGACGACGACCGTCTTGCCGACCTTCTGGAAGAGCTGCCGGAGAACGAACAGCTCGCGCTGATCTCGAACCTTGACCTCGACCGTGTCATCGACGTTCTCGAGGAAATGGAGTTCGACGACCTCGCCGACCTTCTCGCCGAGATGCCCGCGCAACGACGCGCCGAGGTTCTCGAGGCGATGGACGACGAAGACGCCGACGTCGTGCGTTCGCTGCTGTCGTATGCACCGGGCACCGCAGGTGCGCTGATGACGCCCGAGATCATCATCATGGGCGCGAACTCGACTGTCGCCGAGGCCCTTGCGCAGGTGCGCGACCCCGAATGGCTCGTCTCGATCGCTGCCCAGGTGTTCGTCACCCAGCCGCCGTACAAGGCGCCCACGGGCACGTACCTCGGGGTGGTGCACCTGCAGCGCCTGCTGCGCGAACCACCGAGCACCGAACTCGGTCGTTGCATCGCGAAGGAGCCGACCGTCTCGCCGTCGTTGTCCGACCGCGAGGTCGCCGAGTTCCTCGCGTCGTACAACCTGCTCGCCGTGGGTGTGTGCGACCAGATGGGTCGTCTGCTCGGCGCAATCACGGTCGACGACGTTCTCGACCGCATGCTGCCCGCCGACTGGCGCCAGCGTCGACGTCAGGCGGCCCAGTCATGAAGCGCCGCCAGGACCTCACCACCCCGCGCCAGCGCCGGCGCGTCGGAATTCATTACGACCCCGATGCATTCGGTCAGTTCAGCGAGGCAATCGCACGGTTCCTCGGCACCGGTCGCTATCTCGTCATCCAGACGGTCATCGTGTTCGTGTGGGTCACGGTCAACGTGTTCAACATCGCGCCGTTCGACGAGTACCCGTTCATCTTCCTCACGCTGATCCTGTCGCTGCAGGCGTCGTACGCGGCACCGCTGATCCTTCTCGCACAGAACCGCCAGGAAGACCGCGACCGGGAACAGCTCGAGCGCGACCGCGAGATGGCGGCCCGCACCCAGGCCGACACCGAGTACCTGGCGCGCGAACTGGCGGGTGTGCGTCTGGCCCTGGCCGACGTGGTGACCACCGAGGATCTCCGTGATCAGCTCGAGCGCATCAACGAGGCACTCGACAAACTGCTCACGGGCGACCGGTCACAAGACCCACAGCCCGACGCGTAGCAGCGGAGAACTCCCGCGGCATCTGCATGGGTGCGAGGTGGTCGCCCTCGAGCGGCACGACGGTTGCCTTCACGGCCTCGGCAAGCGCCTGTTGCTTGCGCGGCGGCACCAACCTGTCTCTCGTCGTCAGCACGAATGCGGTGGGCACGTCGACATCGCCAGCGAACGGACGCGCGTCGAAACGTGAGATCGCCCGGCCCGCCTCGCTGACCATCCACTGGTCGTTGCGCCGGATCTCACCGACAATCCACGGCACGAACCGGCTGAGTTCGTGCCCACGGGGTATCGCCCTGCGCAGACCGAAACGCATGATGCGTGGCGTGCTGATCTGGCGGATCACCGGCCCGACGACACGCCCCACCCGCCAGCGGTTGCGTTCACCGCGGGTGCCGCTCCACTCGAGTGCGGTTGCCTGCAGCACCATCGCATCGACGAGTTCGGGGTGCCGTTTCCACACCAACAGACTGATCGGGCCGCCCATCGAGTAACCGACGGTCGTCACAGAGGAGATTCCGAGTGCACGCACCACGTCGGCGGCGTCGTCGGCGCAGTCTTCGAGCGAGAACGGCGTGTGGGGGCGCAGCCCGCGGCCGTGGCCCCGGTGATCGACGCCGACCACCGAGAAGTCACGTGAGAGATCCTCGTAGGCGGTGAAGAACTGCAGGTCCGACGATGCTGTCCACCCGTGCAACAGCAGAACCGTCGGTGCGGTCGGGTCGTGATGCATGTGATGGCGCACGAAGATCTCACCACGGCCGGGCAGGTGCACAATGCGGCCGGGCAGAAGGTTCGGCATCTCCACGGTGGATGCGGCTCTCAACGACACGACCGACACACCCCCACCACATCGAGGCGATGGTGCGCCATCATGAAGCCGGCCTTCGATGCGACCCGTTCGAGGGCGGCATCGAGTTCCTCTTCGATGCTGTCGGGAATGCGCACGTCGTCGACCGCCCCGCACACGCTGCACACCATGTGGTGGTGGTGGCCCGTGAGGTCTTCGCTGAGCTCGAATCTGGCCCACTCGTCGGTGGTGATCACACGCACCACCACACCGGCGTTCTCGAGCACGGTCAGATTGCGGTAGGCAGACGACTGGGCAAGGCCCGACGTGTTCTCGAGAATCTCCGGAATCGACAACGGGCGCTGTGCATGCATCAGCGACTCCACGATGGCGCGACGGCCCGAGGTGAAACGCTGACCGATCTCGGTCAGTTTTGTCGCGACGTGATGCGCAATGTCGGCCGCGGCGACGTGTTCGTGTGCGGTCTTCGACTGGGGCATGACTCTCACGCTATCGAGAATGAATGAGAATCAGCCCTGGAGTCGTCGAATCGCTGCGGATACAAGTCGATCGACCAACGACTCGGACTCTTCAACCGATGCCGGGAGCAGAACGAAGCGACCGTCGGTGTCCTGTGTGGCGACCGGTCGGGTGCGCGGGCCCGCACCGAACGTTCGTGCCGCCCTTCCGCGGTGCTGACCCCAACCCATCATCTGGAACAACGCAGCATTGCGGTCGCGGTGGGTCATGTCGCCGCTCGACCCGAGCACCGACAGTGCCGCGAGTGCGAGACGCGCACCTTCCTGTGCCGCAGTCACCCACGGTTCTAGTTGCGGGTCGGTCACATTCATGGTCGCAACGCTCTCCCACCATTCGCGCGGGGGCTCGTCGCCAGGCCAGTGCGGGTCACCGCGGTACGAGGTGGCCTCGGCCAGCCGGCGCAGACCGTGCACGTCGACGTGGTTGCCCCACGCGGTAACCGGGTCGTCACCGCGGCTCCACGCAACAGCAGAGACGATCGTGGGCAGTGACGCAGCGAACTCTTCCATCGGGTTCAGCAGAAGACCCGAGCACACGTCGAGAAGCTGCGAGTCCCTGCCCGAGTACGGGCCGAGGTGCATGTGACCTCGCATGCGTGCGTCGTTCACCGGGGTGTTGTCCCACAGCAACGGTGCACGGTTGCCGGCGACGAGACTGCGCGCGGTCGCCTCGCCGACCGTGATGGTGTCGGTGACCACGGTTGTGCCGGTCCACATCACCTCTATGTCGGGGTGAAGGCCCTCGCAGAGTGCCGAGAGATACGCCGAGCCCTCGACACCGGCGTAATGGGTGGGCACGATCCACACCGGACAACCGAGCGACTCATGCACTGCATGTGACAGCGCCCGGTGCTGCTGTGCGGCGTGCAGCACGGGCAGGTCGTCGAAGCACAGAACCACGACCCGGCACCCGGCCGCCACCGCCGGTGCGAGTTTTGCGGTGACATCGTCTGCGGTGGCGCCGTCTCCCGGGGTGAGACCCACCGCCACACGGACCCGGTCGGAGCGCCGCGAGAGTTCGGCAAACTGCGCGATCTCCTCTTCGGTGAACGCGTCGTTCCACTTCTCGCGGTGACGGGGCTCGAGTTTTGCGGCCCACACATAGGTGTTCCAGCCGTGCTCTGCGAGGAAATCGATGCACGACAGACGGTTCTCGTGAGACCACGGGGTTCCGTAGAAACCCTCGATGACGCCGAGAATCCTGTCGGCCGTCACTGTTCCAGACCGACGAACTGATGAAGAGTGACACCCGACTTCACTGCGCCGTCGAGAATGTCTGCGTTCGGCAACGACGCCTGGCCGAGATTGTGCACTCCCGGTGCGATGGCTGCCGTGGTCACCGCAATCGCAGTGTGTGCGGCAACGACACCGGAGATGGTTCCGACGCGGTCTGCGATTCCGACGATCTCCACGTGGCGTCGGCCGTTGCGCACGCCCCGCACCTCGACGCGCAGTGCGCCCTCGAGGCCCTCTGCGTGCGGGCGGCGAAGCATCGGCAGGCGCGCGGTGAGGCGGTCGCGACGCGTTGCTGACACGCGCGAGGTGATGCGTTGCAGTGCGGGCTCGATTCTCTGCAGCAAGACCGGCTCGGGCGAGGCGAAGCGATAGCAGTCGCGCGCACCGACCGGGTCGGGGAACCAACACAGTTCACGGCCGCTTCCGGCAGGTCTCTGCAGCCACTCACCGTCGTGCCAACCCACCGACAAGCCCGCCAGCGACTCGTGGTGCTGTCTCGCGCACATCGGCCCGCCGGTGCCGTGCACTGCGGTGTGCACCTCGTCGATCGACTCGAACGCTCGCCTCATGTGGTTCACCAAGAGTCCGGACATTCCCGGTGAACACGCGACCCCGGCAACAACGACGGCCTTGCGCGACTCGGCGCGTTCCTGCGCATCGATCAACGACAGCACATCTGCGAGGTTGTCGCTGGTCGACACCACAGAGATTCCCTGGGCGACCAAAGTCGATGAGAGTGCCGAATGGGGTGCACCGTGGGCAAGGATCACCACCTTGCAGTCGAAGAGTTCCGTTGCCGATCTCAACGAGGCGACGCGCACCGAATGGCCGAGTGTCTGCAGGGTGAGTGCGGCACGCGAGCCGGTGATGCCGTGTCCGATGACGCCGATGAGCGGTGAGCCGGTCATGGGGTCACCGTTGGGGTGTCACCTCGCGCCAACCACCCTGCTGGGGTGCGACGACCCCTTTCGAGCGACGACGGAGCACCCCGGCAACCATGCCGGCGATGGAAACAGCGAGGAGCACCTGACGGATGAACTTCACGGATGCCTCCTGACACGAACGCACTGTTGTGCGGCGACAGTCAAGTTATCGGTAAGACGGGTCGAAGCACAGAGCCATTAGGGTCAGACCGGGAGAAGCCATGGAATCAGAATGGAAACAGCCAGAGTCCGACACGTTGTCGAAAATGAACGAGACTCTCGAGCAATCGCAGCTCGTGCCACCGATTGTGCCCCGCTGGATGGCGCAAGATCTGCGGGAGCACTCGGAAGGTTGGGCATGGAGCACCGACCCTGAGATCGACCCTTGGGCGGTGTACTCGCTGTTCGGCGAGGCAAGCGAACCGCAACTGGAGAGACTCCTCGAGCCGCAGAGGCCCGATTTCTTCCTCACCGGTCACCGCGGGCACGGAATCAACAGTTACGGATTCGGTGTGGTCGCACGCATCGGTCCGCTGTTCGTGGCACAGCAACACGGATGGGGTGGCGTCTACATGGACGAGAACTATTCGCGCGCGAACGTCAACGGGGCCAACGAGATCTGGGGAACAACGATGCGTGCGGTCACTCGGCTGCTCAACGAGGAACTGAGAATCGCTGTCATCTACTCACGCTTCCGTGGACATGCCCAGATCTGGCAACGCACGGGCGGCACGCACAGCCCCGACGACGGCATCGACTGGGTACTGGTCTCGAGCGAGAAACTGCGCCTGCCGGAATGGAGTGTCTTGGTCAGTGACGGCCGGGATGCCGGCCGCGACCACTTGGTCAGTCTCGTCGACAACCCGGATCTTGCCCTTGCCCTTGCGGCGCGCTACCTGCTCGAGTTGCTCGACCTGGAAGAAAAGAACACCGTCTCCGTGGATGAGCCCTCAGAGGGAGATTGATTCCTCGTCGCTCGCGAATGCGGGGCGGTGGCGGTACTGGTGGGGCTAACAAGAATCGAACTTGTGACCTCATCCTTATCAGGGATGCGCTCTAACCGACTGAGCTATAGCCCCGCACGAGGTTCTGAGCATACCGTCACGGAGAACTCCTCCCCACGACGCTCAATTGGTTTCCCAGTACGGGAAGAGAAGTTCGAATACGTCCGATTCGGTGCTGTTTGCTCTTGAAACCACCTCGTCAATTGACTCCCGGAGGCCCTTGATGGCCGAATAAGAGGAGGCAATCGCCTTCTGTTGGGCAAGAGACGGAACCGGAAGTTGCTGGGCCAAGAGAACCTTTCTCGAGAGATGAGTTCTCGCCTTGTACGAGCCACGGAGCGAGTTGTTGAGTCTGTTCACCACATCAGCAGCCCAGACCTCGAGATAGTCAGGGACAAGAGCCGAGCTATCGAGAGTGCGAATACAAGCAATCCGGGTCCAGCCGAAATGGGACCCATCAACCGCCCGAGCCACTGAATCGCTGGCGCCGTCGAGGTACCGAAGGCGAGAATCATCGCTTCTGGTGGAAGCCCCGAGATTCACCAGCACATCATCGTCCCGAAACACTCCGTCCGGCCAGGAATCATCATTCTTCTTGCTCTCGAAAATCACTTCGCACAGCGCCGACGACCCGTCGAGCAAGTGGTAACTGACCTCCCCCGAATCGGATATCGAAGCCGCCACCGATGACAAGACTGCACATGCACTACGCACGTGATCGGTTTGTTCAACAAGTCTGGCGATGCGGGTCGAAACATCTTTTTGTCTGTCGGCGTGTGTCACTGTCTCGTCATGAACAAAAGACGTGTTGTTCCGAAAAACATATGAGTCGAAATCAAGCTGGTAATCGTTCTTGTCGATCTGTGACACGGAGACGAGCATTGGCTCCTCGTACTCGAACTGATCTACGTACTGGTGTGCCTCCTGACGAAAGAGATCGAGAAGATAATCACAATCGTCTGCCGAGAGATCACGCATTCTTTGAACGATCACGGTTCCCTCGGCCTGTCCCTTCGGGATCATTTTCACTGAATCGCCGGGTCGTCTCGAACGACTCAGGATCAAGAATGCGTAGTGCGAGTTTCCCGCCACGAGACTCGCGGGGAGTTCAAGAATGCTGTCCAGAAGATTGGCGCGCACAAGAGCCTTCCGCACTGCTTTGTGGCGCGGCGATGAACGCCACTTGGCAGGCACGACAATCATCGCTGTTCCGTCCGATGGGAGGTGAGCAACCACGTGCATGACAAACATGTCGGTGACGTCCGAGACCTTCTCACAGCCCGGAAGTCGCCTCCAGTCGCTTCCGCTCGGTGGCCGTCTCCTCTGGAACTGATTGGTTGTGGTCGGAGCAACACCGATGACAACACTTCCGTTCGGAATTGTTTCCAGATAACGATCGCCTGTCATCCAGTCCTGGACCCAGACCTGTCTCTTGTCTGGTTCGTCGCTGAGAGCTGCAATCATTGCCATCTCTGCGGTCGGCGAAACAATTGTGATCGGGTTGTCTTTCTTCCTGAAGGCGTCAAGCAGAAAGCCAGAGGATGGCGTCATGTCGAAAATTGCGCAGTCTTCCGGAATGAGTCCTGACATCAGTGTTCCGATGGATGAAGAACCATTGACAATGCCGGGGCGAGTTTCGTTTCGCAGTCTGATTCGAACCCACGAGATGATGCTCTCGTGGTCAGATTGATCCCTGAGATTCTCGTATCCAGATGACTGCAGCCAACTTTGAAGTTCCTGCTGCAGGCTGTCGGGATGAGGCAGCGAAACCTGTCCGTTCAGTCGGGCAGCGGTCTTGGCGAGAAGGTTCAACACTGAATCGGCAGTAACCGGCCCTGTCCTTTCGTGCATCAGACTCGAGACTGCAAGGAGGAGCGCGATCCGGGTCTCGAGCGCATAGAGCGGACACAACGAATCGAAAACTTCGTTGATGTTCAGTCCGGTTCGTTGTTTGCGTGCCCGGCGCCCGGTCAGGCCACGGGATTGCATGAATTCCTGAATCTGCGACTGAAGGTAGATCATGTCTCCTTCCATCCGATCTGCGTACCCTGCGGGAAAGTCGTCGTACCGGTTGCGCCAGTTGATCAAGGTCGTCGGGCTGAGGTCCATCCTCTTCGCCAGTCGATAGAGAGTGTCCCCGCTCGCCAGATTTGGATTGACTCCGTCGAGGAGTGCTTGCTTTCGTTGGTCAAAGAACGGAATCTCCCAACAGAAATCACAGCTTCTCGCGTGTGCGACCATGGCCTGTATTTCCTGTGCGTGATTGATGGCCTCAATCGGCCACGCATCTGCAGCAAGGTCGGTTGCCGTCTGTTCCGACCATTGTGTCAGTCGGTCTTCGAATTGTGTGCAGGAGATGGTTGAGTCCGACATGTCACTGCCCTTCCATGTGACGGCCGCGAACCTGCTTGTACGGACGGAAGTAGTGAATTTCGTCGGCCACGTTCTTGAGTCCCGTTGATATCGAACCCTCTATTCCAACGACGACGATTCGGCACCCCCGAGCCTTCAATTCCAAAGCCGGTTTTGTCATCCTGCGGTCCCCTCCGACAATGATGATCTGGTGGCAACGACGAGAAGTTGGTTCGAGTGTGAGAACCTCGGCCAAGCAGTCGTCGGCCCCATTGATGCCCTTGCGGACGAGAAGTCGCACTCCGGGAAGGTCGAAGGCCATGTTCTTGTGCACCCGTCGCGCGTTGACTCCCGTCGCCGCCACCCACATCACTGGAAGGTGGCCGAATCGTCTGTCCAGATACTTCTTGATCTCCCGGCAGACGACCGAGTTGATTGAGTTGGATCCACCCGCAAGATTTTCGAGGTCGATGACGCCGAGGCTTCGGGTTGATTCGTGGTTGATGGTTCTGACTGCTTCCATGTTGCGAGTCCTTTCAAGATTGAATGAAAGTGAATTATTGACTTAAATATCGTTCACAAAAGGCCTTGTGTTCACAAACAAGAGTACCGCAGGAGAACGGGGATTGCAACCATCCGCCAGCTTCTTTTCCTAGAGGCGAGGCTGGCCAGGCTCAACCGGCCGCGCCACCACTTCTTCCTCGAGAACCGTGA